>JBCBRH010000025.1:0-62420 GCA_039819785.1 Pseudomonadota bacterium
CCCGCAGCTTAACCGTCTGGGATTTGGTCGTGACCTCTATGGTCTGGAGTTCGGTGAGGTTCTCCTGCAATTCGGCTTCGCGGTTGCGGGCTTCGGTGTAGACATTCTTCAGGCCTGCAACGAGGCGTTTGACTTCGTCCTGGAGGTCTTGGCGCGCATCTCTCACTTTGGCCTGGATTTTCAGGATTTCGGGGTGGCGTGGACCGTATTTGGTCTCAAGTTCGGCGCGTTTTCTCGTGGTCTCGGCTAGCTGGACACGCATCAAGCGGATCGTGTTGCTGTCGAGCACATCGGCCAGGGTTCCGGCGTCGCTGCCCTGTTTGGTCACGCGCAGGGCCTGCTCGTATTTCGATCGCGCGCGCGAGGTTTCGTTGCGCGCGATGACCGTTTGTTCCATCAGGCGGGCAAGTTCTTTCTCTGACAGGATCTGCCCTTCTGTCGCAAAGATACCATTCGCCGCTTTGAACTCTTCGACCCGGCGCTCGGCGTTCATGACCGCGGTGCGCATTTCGTCGAGTTTCTTGTCTAGCGTTTCGGTTGCGTAGCCGGTCAGGCGCTTTTTGTCTTCAAGCTGTTTTTCCAGATAGACCTCGGCGACCGTATTGGCAATCTTGGCGGCCTTTTGGGCATCCGTCGCACGAAAGCTCACGGCGATCAGCAGTGTGGTCCTGACCCTTTGAACGCTGAGGCGATTAGCGAAGGCTGCGGCCACATAGTCGCGGCGCGGCTGGTCGTTGTCGATGCCGAGGGCTGATCGATCCGCTTCAGATTTGGCGTTGGCGGCCCATGAGGTCTCCGGCGGGCGTGGGGCCGGTGGAAAAAAGTACGAGATGTCGAACCGCGGCAGCAGAGATGTAAACCCCGTGCCTTGGAACAATTCGGGGTCGTTGCGCAGGTTCAACCGTTCGATCACTTTCAAAGCAATCGCGCGGGACCGGAGGATTTCGACCTCGCTTTCCATCGTCGCACCGTTGACCTTCAAGTCAGATACGACGTCCTTGAGGTTTGCGATTGTTCGCTCGCGGGCCTCGACCTGCACCAGTGCAGTTGCCTGATAGAGGTTCGGCAATTGGAATGTAAGGAATCCAACGAAGGCGGTCGTAAGTGCGGCAAACAGGAAAATGGCATACATCCGCTTCTTCAGTGCGAATATAATTCGCCCGATGGGGATGCCGCCTCCTGCGCCGTCTTCGATGTCTTCGTCTTGTTTCATCGCGTTCCGATGCTGCCGGTTAGAACTTCAGCTTTGCGCCGACACCGATGCGGTGACGGGTGTAGTCAAAGGCAGCCTGGGTTGAATCTCGGAACTCATGATCGTAGTTAATGGTGAAGGACCAGTTTTTATTTAGGAAATATTCGAGATTTATATTTCCCGTGTACGTCCAATCATCCCTATTATCGTTGATGAAGTCGGAATTCGATATTCCGCCACCAACGCTCAGAACCAAATCGTTGGCAATGTCATAATCAATTCTTGCGGTCAGTCCCGTTTCGACACGCCCGCCGGTATCAGCGGTATCGAGCGTTTCGACTTTTCGAGAAAGTACACCGGTGATTGTCATGCGCTCTGTTGGAAGCCATTCCACATGACCTTCAAGTAAACTTGTACCGAAGTTTTCCAGCTCGGGATGATCATAATTGCGGATTCCGTAGCCAGCTAACAACTGCCAACGTAAAAGAGGGCTTGTTTCAAAGCTGACGCCCGCCAACGCCTCGTAGCCGTCGGAGCCTATAAACGGATTGGCATTGTCGATTGAATCCTGCCGGACATATCTGATTTTCCCAACGGCTTCAAATCCAGGTGAAAAGCGATAACCTGCCTTGAGCTGAGTAGAATATTGTGTTGACTCACGCAGGTCCTGATCCAGGTTCGAACCATCGAGGGCGTCGACGTCATAGTAGTTGCGATGGACGAATTTTCCCGAAATCGTACCGTACAGTTTTCCGACATCGCGGGTGAAGCCGATGGTTGCTTCATTCGACCAGACGGGCACGGGTTCTGCAGCTGCGATGGGGACGGTTTGTGAGCCGCGTTCCTCATAGCCAAGATCGCTGGTCAGGCTGACGGCCAGTGTGTGGGCATGATCGAAGTGAAGCGCCCCTTTCATGGCAGCGGCGCCTGCGACATAGTTTTGGTCGGGGTTGTCGAGAAACTCCACGAACCGGCCACCGAACCCGAAGTTCAGTTGGTGACGTGAAAAGTTTGAGTTGATCTCCAGGCCTGCGTCCAACTCCGTCCGCAGATCTGAGACCGTGTCTTCAGGGGCTGCGAAAATATTGTCGTCGTACAGTGTGGTGACGCCAGCTGATGGAAAGAAGTTGAAACGGCCTGCGCGAATGCCTTCTGGTTTCACGTAGCTGCGGTCCCGTTCTAGAACCGTTTCAGCGCCATAGCGGCGGTTGGCATCGTACGTTCTCAAGCGCTCTCGGGACGCCACGGTGCTTGTTATGAGATCTGCATCATCAGTCAGATCGAGGGCAGCCGCGGGGGTTTGTGAGGCCAAAACAGTAACAAGGACAGCCAAGTAGCGGGCAGGTTGGTTGCGCTGCAGATTGCAAAGTCTGCTTGTCTGTGGGGCGCATGTGGCGGGCCCGGACATTAGAAGAACCGTTCGGGCACGCGGATATTGTCACCTGGCAAAACGGGAATGTTGGATGCCAGGGGGAGGCGAACAGCTGGCTGACTGTCTCGCGCGATCAAGACATAGCTTTGGTCCGCGCGGTAGCTATACCCGCCGGCAATGGCGATTGCGTCGCGAATGCGCAAGCCGTTCTTGAATGTAAATTGACCGCCGGAACGGACTTCGCCGTGAACGAAGATCGGACGGTAGTTCAAAACCTCAATGCTAAGGCGTGGGCTTTTGAGATAACCGTTGGAGAATTTCCGCTTTGCGTCATTTGTGAATTCGGCAATGGTCTTGCCTTCAGCGAGGACGTTACCAATCAGGGGCATGGCGATACGGCCGACGGAATCGATTTCGAAATCACCTGATAAGTCGGGTTCACCGAATACCGTTATTTTGAGTTTGTCGCCGATCCCTAAGCGGTACTGACGTCCAAGTGAGCCTGTGCGTTCTTCGGCGAAGCCTGGGGCGGAAAGTGGAGCCGAAGATGTTGCGCAGCCGGGAATGATGGTGGAGGCGGCTAGAATTGCGGCCATGGTCATCCGGGACACGCGCCACATTGAGGCACTGGACCTGGAAGAACCGGCGTGCGCCTGTCTTATTGTTGTTTTGGCAGCCATGAATTTGAACGCCTGACACTTACTCATACCCTGACGCGCCGTTCTTATTTGCGGCACGATTGCAACCTGGAGTATTACCGATTGAGGTTAGGGCGCAGTTAAATCGATATTTCAAATTCAACGCTTCATTCATTCTTAATTATTGGAGGATGTTAGCTTCATCTTCAGTGTTTTTGCGCAATATCTTTAGGAAGTCTCGTGTTTTGCGTCTAAGTGAGTTTTGAAAATGCAAGTTTCCACGGTTGGTGTTCCATATGATACGTCTGTCGCGTACTCAGAAAAGGACCGTGCTTATTTCTCCGGTGCGCGAACGGATTTTGTGGCCTGTCTGCCGGAAGATGGAAGTGCGCGGGTTCTTGAAATCGGTTGTGGGACAGGGGCAACGGGCCAGTTGGCGCTGAATTGCGGCCGGGCCTCACACTATGTCGGGGTCGAGTTATTTCCATCGGCGGCGGCTGATGCGGAAGCCGTATTGAGTGACGTGGTCGTTGGCGATGTTGAAACCCTGGAGTTTGACTGGAAACCAGCGGCGTTCGATGCGCTGTTAATGTCTGAAGTTGTTGAACATTTGCGGGAACCTGCGGCGGTATTGGAAAAGCTGAACCGGTTCTTGCGGCCCGGCGCGCTGGTGTTTGCCAGTTCACCCAATATTGCCCATTGGCGCGTCATTCGAAAGCTGGTGCGCGGAGAATTCCCGCAGGAAGACCGGGGCGTATTTGACCGGACCCATCTGCGTTGGTTTACGCCGGAAAGCTATTGCGCGTTGTTTGAGCGGGCGGGCTTTGTCGTTCAGTGGGCTGGGCCGGTGACGCCGCCGTCGCAGCGCACCCGGATGATTTCAAAGCTGACCGGTGGTGCGTTTGATCATCTGTTCATGACGCAGATCTGCATCATTGCACGCAAGCGCGGCTGAGGGCTGCGCTGAAATTGGCCTACGGGCGCGTCGACAAGTCACCTGTTGGCGGTTTCCTTCTGCCGCCTGGAGAGGGCTGCTAACCCCTCTGAAATACCTTGGAAACCCCCGTTACGATGTCGTATTTGCATACGAATGTGCTGTGGCGGTCTGCTGGTTCAACAACGAGGTAGGGTTGCTTGTAATCGGCTTTCCATTCTGGGTTGTCGATGTCCCACAGCCCAACGGTTGGATCGTTCCGACCGATTTGGATCGTGACCTCGCGAGGCTTTGACCACATGCCGGGTACCTTGGCGGCGATTGGGTTTGATTTATTGCTTTCGCAGGCGGCCAAGGCTTTGGTGCGGTAGACGTCGATCAACGCTTCCGATGTTCCGGTGCGATAGAACGCATCCTCGGTGTAAAACTTGAGGGCGACGAGGGCCGCCAGCCCATACACAATCCATCTCATCGAAGACTTCCCAAGCCAGCCGAGACACCCGTTGCGATCCGCCCCGAGCCGGTCGCCGATCTGCGGTCGAGGATTGGATGATGAATTGGCAACCAGTTTGCGAAGCGATTGACCGCGGCATCTCCAAACCCGCGATGACATGCTCCCGCGCGAGACCCAAGCTTGATGTGAGATGGTTAACCAATCGTTTCGATGAGCCAAGAGCGGCTATTTCAGGCAATCAGGTGTTGTCACCGCACCCTCCATGCGGCACAAGCGGGTGTTGCTACGAAAGACGCATATGGCGCCCGTTTCAAGGGCCGCCTCAGGGAAGGAAATCCAGACTATGTCCAAGCGCATTCTTATTACGCGCCGTTTGCCTCAGGCTGCCGAAGATCGGGCTAATCGTGATTACGACGTGACCCAGAATGTTGAAGACGTGCAAATGACGACTGACGAAATCGTCAAGGCAGCTGCCGACGTTGATGCGTTGCTGATCACGATCACCGACAAAATGCGTGAAGATGTCATCATGGCGCTGCCCGAACACATCAAGGCAATTTCGACATTCTCGATTGGCTTTGATCACATCGACCTTGATGCGGCCAAGGCGCGTGGCATCCAGGTTGGGAATGCGCCGCACGGTGTGACGGTCGCAACCGCAGAGATCGCCATGCTTCTGATCCTTGGGTCTGCTCGGCGGGCTGCCGAAGGCGAAAATATGATCCGTACGAAATCCTGGCCCGGTTGGGCGCCGCTGCAACTTGTCGGACGCCGTCTCGATAACAAGCGGCTTGGCATTTATGGCTTTGGGAAAATCGGTCAGGCGCTGGCGCAACGTGCGCGCGGCTTTGACATGGAAATCCATTATCACGACATCGTTCGCCAACCCGAAGACAAAGAAAAGGGCGCGATCTTCCACGAGACGCTCGACAGCCTGCTGGCGGTTTCTGACTTCTTCTCGATCAACGCGCCGTCCACGCCTGAGACGCGTTATTTTCTCAACACAGAGACAATTGAGAAGTTGCCGCAAGGTGCGATTGTTGTGAATTCGGCCCGTGGGGATCTCGTAAACGATGATGATCTGATTGCAGCGCTCAAGTCCGGACGGCTGGCTTATGCGGGGCTTGATGTGTTCGCAGGTGAGCCGGATATCAATCCTGGATACTACGACCTAGAAAATACGTTTTTGCTGCCACATCTCGGTTCAGCCGCGATCGAAGCGCGAAATCAGATGGGGTTCGAAGCCCTCGAAAATCTGGATGCAGCCTTCAGCGGAAACGACATGCCCTACAAGCTGGCGTAGTTCGAAGCTGCGATGCAGTTGCGCTCGATGCCCTTGGCCCGCTCATTGGCCTGGGTCCGCTCATGGGGCGAGAACGCACATGGGGGGCGAGAGCGCACATAGGCCATGGCGCCTGGAACTACTGCGCGGGCGAGTTGATCAGCCGTTGGGCTTATGAGAAGTGAAGTCGGGCCAGGATCCTCACGGGTGCTGGCCTTTCTTACTGGCCTTTATTACATGGCCGCACTGCTATCCCCGGTATTGATTGTAGCGATTCAGCTCAAAAGCGTCCCCGGCGTTTGCAGACGCGTGTGCCCCTGGACTGATTGCCGGGGCGGCGCTGCCAAATATCGATCAAATGCCGTCGTGTTGCGTGGAGGGATCGATGTCTTTCGTGGCCGGGGCGCTGGCTTTTGACCTGAAGGCGTCGATCCAAAAGTCGTAACTGGCCATGCCCACACCGAGAATGAGGACCAGCTTGAGATCCCATTCTTGAACCCACAGCGCGATGATGAAACAGAACGCTGCGAACAGTGTCAGCGAGATGATGGCGAGGATTTTGTCATATGTGGTGTTCATGCGAAGGCCGTTCCTGGTGAGGGTGGTGTTTGATCGGCTGCAAAGTGGTTGATCAGCCAGCGGGCCGTGCGCAGCAGGCGCCCGTCGTCACGGCGTTGGCCCACCAGTTGGACACCGACCGGCAAGCCGTTAACTTCCAGCAAGGGGATGCTCAGGCAGGGCATGCCGAGATAAGTCCACATGCCATTGAAGATCGGTGCCCCGGTGATGCCTTCGGCGCGCTGTGGCGGTATGCCCGGTGATGCTGGCGTGATGATCGCGGTGACGTCTTCGAACAGCTCTTCGATCGCGTTATAGGCTTTGTCGCGCGAGCGGACGGCTTTCAAATAATCGCGAACTGGTACGTTTGCCCCCTCATCGAGGCGGGCGTTGAGCCCATCTGAGAGTTGCTCGCGCGCGGTATCCTGCAAGGGGCCGTAGTAGGCTGCGTTTTCAGCCAATTGGACGACGCGTTGCCATTCGATGACGTGTTCGAGGCTTTTCAGTTCGATCGTCGTGCAGGCTTCACCGAGTTCAGCGGCGATTTCCTCGTATGCGGCCTTGCTGTCTGGATCGATCAGATCCCAGGCTGGTGTTTTCACGAATGCAAACAGCGGGGGTGCTGGAGGTTTCGTTTGTGCCAGATCAAACAGACGGGTCTGGCTGCGGGGATAGCTGGTGTCATCGGCGGGATCGCGCCAGCTCATCGCGTCGGTTATCAGCGCGATATCATCCAATGACCGAGCCAGCAGGCCGACCGTATCGAGTGTGTGCGACTGCATCAGAACGCCGGTGCGTGGCACGAGCCCGAAGGTCGGCTTGAAGCCGTAGATGCCGGTATAGGACGCTGGCCGCAGGATAGAGCCTGCCGTTTGCGTGCCGAGGGCGGCTGGGACCATGAAGTCTGCCACGGCTGCGGCAGAACCTGCCGATGAGCCGCCGGGTGTGTGGTCGGGTGCGCCCGGGTTTTTGGTCTCAGCCGGGGTGAGAAGGGCCAATTCCGTCGTCACGGTCTTGCCGATGATGATGGCACCGGCGGAGCGCAATGCGGTGACGCAAAGGGCGTCCGAGCGAGGTTGGTTGCCTTGGTAGAGCGGACAGCCGCTCTCGGTTGGATAATCTTGTGTATCGATGATGTCCTTGATGCCGATAGGAACACCGTGGAGTGGTCCGAGACCCTGTCCGGTTGCGCGCCAGGCATCTGCGCGGCTTGCATCGGCTAGGGCCTTTTCACTATCCAGGTGGGCCCAGGCTTTGATGTCAGGGTCACGGTCGGCAATGCGTTTCAGACAGGCCGTGACCAGGGCTTCCGACGTCACTGTGCCTTGGGCGATGAGGCTGGCTACCTCGGTCGCCGTCAGGTTGATCAGTTGTGTGTCCTGGTCGGGATTGCCCATGGTCTTTGTGTTCGTGCTCCGTTGTTCCAGTGTTTGGTTGTGCCGCGTTTTTCGTTACCGGCCGTAGAAGTATTCCGGCAGGAACAGGGCGATGCCTGGGAAGTTATAAAGCAGAACCATCGACAGCAGGACCATTCCGAGGAACGGCATACAGCCCGAGAAAATGGCCGTCAGTTTGATCTCGGGCGGAGCTATCCCTTTTAAATAGTACGCGGCCATGGCCATGGGCGGCGTTAAGAACGAGGTCTGCAGGTTGAGCGCGATGAGGATGCCGAAGAACAATGGGTCTACGTTGAAGTATGGGAGAAGAGGCAGGAAGATTGGCACGAAGATAATGATGATCTCCGACCATTCCAGCGGCCAACCGAGCAGGAAAATGATCGCCTGTGTGAGGATGAGGAACATGAATGGCGTTAGGTTCAGTGACAGGACGAAGTCCTTCACGAGATGCTCGCCGCCCAGGTAGGAGAAAACGGACGAGAACGTCCAGGAGCCGACGAACAGCCAGCAGACCATTGCTGACGTTTTGGCTGTCAGATAGACGCTTTCCTTTAACCGGTCCCAGGTCAAAGACCGGTAGGCAGCCGCGAGTGCAATGCCGCCCAGTGAGCCAACCGCTGCGGCCTCGGATGGCGTTGCGAGGCCGAAGAGGATGGCACCGAGAACAGAGAAAATCAGAAGGGCGAGCGGGACAAATGAGGTGAAGACCATCCACGCCAGTTTGCCGCCGGAGACGTCGGGAATGTCTTCGTCGCGCGGGGGTGGCGCAATCTTCGGGTCCCACCAGGCTCGGCCGATGACGTAGACCATGTAAAGGCCCGCCAGCATCAAGCCGGGCAGGAATGCGCCGGCGTACAGTTTAACGACCGACACGTTCGTGGTGGCTGAATAGACGATCAACATGATGGATGGCGGGATTAGAATGCCGAGGCAGCCGCCAGCGCAAATCACGCCTGAGGCAAAGCTGGGGTCATAGCGCGCTTTGAGCATTTGTGGGAATGCGAGCAGGCCCATGAGTGTGACAACCGCGCCGACGATACCGGTGGCTGTTGCAAACAGCGTGCAGGTGATCAGCGCTGCGACGGCCATGGAGCCGGGTACGCGGCGCGCTGCGATTTGCAGGGTTGAGAAGAGCCGATCTACGATGTTTGCGCGTTCGACGATATATCCCATGAACAAGAACAGCGGGATGGCCGTCAGAACGTCCGAACTCATGACCGAGTAGGTCTGGTTGACGAACAGGTCGAAGATCCGGTTGTCGAAAACGGTCTGCATGCGTTCGGCGTCGTAGTAGGCGTAGTACCCGAAGATGACCCCCATCGCCATGAGCGTGAACGCAATCGGGAAACCCAACAGCACGACCATAATGAACAACGCCAGCATGAGGATGGCGACCTGTGGGTCCGTCATCTCGTTTTATTCCCCAGATGATTAGGTTTCGTTGGTTGGTGACCTTGAAGGCGGGTTAATGACGTTATTTCGGTCGAGATGTTTCCAGGTCGGCCTGCAGCTTTTCGTGGTCTTCGGCCTGATGAAGGAGGGCCGACTCTGTTTCTTCGACATCTTGCTCGCGGGGGGGCCACTTGCCTTCCCGCAAACAAATGATGCAGCGGCAGACTTCGGCGAGGCCTTGCAGCATCAGCAGAAAACCGGCAGCCGGTATGATCAATTTGAACTGCCAGATCGGTACGTTGGCGGGGCTCATGGAACTGACCTCCTGCCAGCCGTATGACTTGGCCGCAAATTTCCAGCCGGCAAGCATTAACGCGATGACGCCGGGAAAGAAGAAAATGATGTAGAGGAACAGCTCCAAACGTGCCTGGGTTTTGGGAGCCCAACTGCGATAGAAGATGTCACCGCGCACGTGGCTGTCTTTGGATAAGGCATAGGCGCCGCACATCATGAAGAGCGCGCCATACATCATGTAGCTGATGTCGAAGGCCCAGGTGGTCGGGGCGCGAAACAGGTAGCGCATGATGACTTCGTAACCAACGCCAACGGCCATGACAACGATGCACCATGCAAACGCGTGGCCGACCCAGGTCGAGATCTTATCGATTGCAAAAATGAAGGATTTCACCGGACGTTTGTCCCGTCGGTTGATGTGAGCGGAGGACTTGAGGCGGCGGACGGAACGGGATGATGTCCCGCCCGCCATGGTCACTTGTTGGCCGTTAGGCGCGTGTAATCTTGCCTGGGAAGTAGTGGTCGAACGCGAGTTCGTAATCGGCGGCGTTCATCTGGTAATAGAACGCAACGCGCTCAGCCCAGGCTTTCTGGCTATCGACGACTTTTTTGAAGAAGGCGTCTTTTTCAAGCTTCGCAAGGACCGTGTCCCAGCTCTTGAGCTGTGCTTCCATGACCGCTTTTGGCGTGCGGTGCACCTTGACGCCATCTTCGTTCATCAGACCTTGAAGGTCAGCGGAATACTTGTCGAGTGCGAGGCCGTAGTTGGCGGTCGACGCGGCTTCCGCACCGTATTCGCAGATGGCCTGAAGTTCGGCTGGCATGCTGTCGAACTTGCGCTTGGAGAAGATGATCTCGAAGAACTCGGCTGCCTGGTGATATGAGCCAAGCATGTAGTCCTTGGAGACGTTCTGTGCGCCGAACTGACGGTCAGAGGTTGGGTTGTTGAACTCGAAGGCTTCGATCACGCCACGTTCAAGTGCCGGGATGATCTCGCCACCTGGAAGCTGTGTGACGCGCAGACCCATGCCTTGCATAATGTCGGTTGCGAGGCCCACGGTCCGGTACTTCAGGCCGGCCATGTCGTCTGCGGTCTTGATCTGTTTTTTGAACCAGCCGAGCGGCTGCGTCGGCATTGGCATGGCGAAGAAGCCGACGACGTCGAGTCCCAGAATGTCCTGGGTCAATTCACGGTAGAGTTCACGACCGTCCTTGGATTGGATCCAGGCCAGCATCTGTGTTGCATCACAGCCGAGGACGGGACCTGTGCCGAAAAGTGAGGCGGCTTTGTTCTTGCCATACCAGTAGGCTGTCACGGTGTGCGCGCAATCGATTGTGCCGTCCGAACAGGCGTCTTGGACCTGGAAGGCTTTCACGACGGCGCCGGCAGGGAGAAGGTCGAACTTCAGGCGGCCGCCGGACATTTTCTGACAGCGGTCTACGTACTGTTGCGCCATTTCCTGGAAGACCGCGTTTGCGCCCCAGGATGACTGCATCTTCAATGTTGTGGTTTCGGCGCGCGATACGTTCGGCATTGCGACCGTTCCGGCGGTAACCGCACCGGCTGCGATGGCGCCACCTTTTAGAAATTTCCGCCGTGAAACATTTTTCGCGTTCGACGTTTCTGTCATGGGGGCAGTTCCTCCATAGGGTTATCTTGTTTTATCTGCGGGTCCATGCCGCGCCGGGCAGACCCGGGACTTTCGTATATCAGGTAAACGTCAGAAATGTCCGCCGATTTTTTGCAGTTTGGCCGTACTCATTTGCCAGGAACACCAATGAGTTGCTGCGCTAGCGGACTATTGTGCGGCGCGGTGTGAATTGGTGCGGTGCCGCATCCTGATGCCCAACACTTGACGAGTAAGTGCGTGGTGCCTCATAGCGTTGCGCACGGGCTAAGAAAATCCACTCGCATGGACTTTGCACCTCCCCGATGATGCTGCTTAAGGCAGCGCAAGACGTGCAATCCGCTGCAGTCGCGGAGCAACCGCTGTGTGGTCTTCATCCGTTTAACCGGGTTTGGTCGGCCACAATGGCATTGCCGGCGACCCTACCTGCAGCTTTAGCTTAGGACGTCTCAATGACAGCTCACCACTCACAGCCTGGCCGCAAGCCGGGTCAACACTTCCTGCAAATTCCCGGTCCCACGATTGTTCCAGGCCGCATCGAGCAGGCCATGACAGCTCCTATTATCGATCACCGCGGTCCTGAATTCAGCGCGCTGACCTTGCGGATCGGTGAGGGGCTGAAGTCGATTTTCAAAACCGAGAACCCTGTTGTCGTGTTTCCAGGGTCGGGCACGGGTGCGTGGGAAGCCGCACTTGTGAATACGATGTCGGCTGGTGAGCGCGTGTTGACGGTTGAGACCGGGCAATTCTCCCTGCTCTGGGAAACGATGGCGAGAAAGCTTGGACTGGATACGCAGGTTATCGAAACGGACTGGCGCACGGGTGTGGACGCGAATGCTGTCGAAGCTGCACTCAATGCGGACACGGACAAGACGATCAAAGCTGTCTGCATCGTTCATAATGAAACAGCGACCGGTTGCCGTTCTTGGGTTGAAGAAATCCGTGCTGCATTGGACGCGGCGAAGCACCCTGCTTTGTTGATGGTCGACACCGTTTCTTCGCTTGGCGTGATGGATTACCAGCACGATTCCTGGGGCGTTGATGTCACCGTGTGTGGCTCACAAAAAGGCATGATGCTCCCACCGGGCCTATCGTTCACCGCAGTTAGCGATAAAGCGATTGCAGCGTCCAAGGCTGCAAATCTGCCGCGTTCGTATTTCAGCTGGGATGAAATGCTGGTTGCGAACCCGAAGGGCTTTTTCCCATATACGCCGGCAACAAGCCTGCTCTACGGTTTGGAAGAAGCCATCAAGATGATGCATGAAGAAGGGCTTGATGCCATCTTCGCGCGTCACGATTTGCTGGCAGCTGGTGTTCGCGCGGCCGTCGAAGGCTGGGGCCTCGAAATTCTTTGTAAGGACCCGAAGTATTATTCTCCGGCTGTGACAGCTGTGAAGATGCCTGAAGGCCATGACGCCGATAAGTTCCGGAAGATCGCCCTGGACACCTACAATATCGCCCTGGGCACAGGTCTCAATCGTCTTGCTGGCAAGGTCTTCCGCATTGGCCATCTCGCCGATACGAACCAGCTCACGATCATGGGAGCACTGGCTGGCGTGGAGCTGGGTCTTGAGGCTGCCGGTGTGCCGCATGAAAAGAATGGTTTGAATGCTGCGATGGCCGTCTTCGCCAAGGCCAACAAATCAGCTGGTATTACATCGGCTGCCGCGTGAGCCTGTTGTAACTATTGATGACACGGATGCGGCGCCGGGGATCTCCTCGGCGCCGTTTTCTGTTTTTGGGAAATGCTGTGATGACCCCACCTGCAGCCTTCGTTTTCGATGCCTATGGGACGTTGTTTGATGTCCATTCCGCAGCGCAAAAATACGCCGCGGACCTGGGGGATGACTGGGAACGGCTGAGTGAGATCTGGCGCACCAAACAGTTGGAGTACACCTGGGTGCTGGCGGCAGCCGGACAACACGATACGTTTTGGGCCATTACGGAACGGGCATTGGATTTCGCCATCGCTGTCGTCCGTGCGGATGTTTCAACGGACCTGCGCACCGCTTTGCTGGGGGCATATCGTTCGCTCGAAGCTTACGACGACGTCGGCGACGTGCTGTCCGAGTTGCGGGCAGGCGGTGCCAAGACACTGATTTTGTCCAATGGCGATGTCGATCTGTTGGATGAAGCCGTCAAAGCAGCGGGGCTTGATGGTTTGTTTGATGCTGTTTTGTCGGTCGAGCCTGTCGGAGTTTTTAAGCCTTCGATGGCTGTCTATCAGAGTGCGTGCGCCGCAACCGGCCTTCATGCCCACCAGATTTCGTTTCAATCGTCCAACCGGTGGGATATCGCAGGTGCGCATATTTTCGGGTTTCGGACCGTCTGGATCAACCGGACTGGCAGACCCGATGAGTATCCTGCCCAACCGCCCGATCGCGTCTTGAGCAATCTCCGAGGCCTTACTGAGATATAACGTGCTTTTGAGTTGATCTTGGTCATAGCGGTGGACAGTTCGCATCCTACATGTAGGTCTGAATGCTGACCGGCTTGGCGCGGCCCGATTTTCAGTGCAAGCGTTACAGGATCTTACGGTCCAGCAATCGGCGGCTCTTGGAGGACACCTATGTACAGCCATATCCTGATCCCGACTGACGGCAGCGACCTTGCCAATAAGGCTGTCGACCATGCGATCACGATGACGAAGCTCACCGGTGGGAAGCTGACCGCAATGACGGTGCAGCCTTTCTTGGACAATTTTGTTGCCGAGGGCGTTGCGATCACTGTGAGTGAAGAAGACAAGAAAGCGTTTGCCGCGGCGACGGCGCACAATCTCGATCAGGTGAAGGCGAAGGCCGATAAGGCCGGGTTGACCGTTGAGACTGCCCAGGTGGAAAGCGGCGAAGCTTGGCGCGCCATTGTGGACACCGCCAAGGCGAAGGACGTGGACTTGATCGTCATGGCCTCGCATGGGCGGCGCGGGTTATCGGCGTTTTTTCTCGGCAGTGAGACACAAAAGGTGCTGACGCATGTCGACATACCGGTATTGGTGGTTCGCTGATCCAGCTTGGCTGCCGGGCGTGGGTGTATGACCGCTTTGCTGCCCGGCGGCCGAAGACGTTCTGCAGCCTTTGCAGTCCGGTCGATTGGTACTTCTCGTTAGAGCGGCCAGACGATGAGGATCATGGGGACGCCGACGGCGACGATGAGGATTTCAAGCGGCAGCCCGAGCCGCCAATAGTCGCCGAACCGATAGCCGCCAGGTCCCATGATCAGCGTGTTGTTCTTGTGGCCAATCGGCGTCAGGAATGCGCAGCTTGCTGCGACAGCTACCGCCATCAAGAACGGGTCCGGGTCGACGCCCAGTTTGGTGGCGACTTCAACGGCGATGGGCGCTGCGACGAGTGCCGTAGCGGTGTTGTTCAACACGTCCGATAGCGTCATGGTCAGCGCCATGATGATGGTGAGAACGGCCCAGGGTGGCAGGCCATCGGATAACTGGACCAGCCCGGTTGCCAGAACGCCAGTTGCGCCTGAGCGTTCAAGTGCGAGACCTATGGGGATCAATGATCCGATCAGCACGACGACAGGCCATTCGATGGTGTCGTACAGCTGTTTGATCGGGACAATGCCGGTGACCACATAGAGGACGGCGACCAACGCCAAGGCGACGGGCAGATACAAAAACCCAAAGCTTGAGACGGCGATTGCGGCTGCAAACATCGCAGCTGCCAGCAAGGCCTTGCTCTGGCTCGGGGCATCTAGCCCACGTTCGGCAAGCGGCAGAACCCCCATTTGTTCAAAAAAATCAGCGCGACGGATGGAAGGGCCCAGCAAAAGCAGGACATCGCCTGCCTGGATCGGCGTGCGACGGACGCGGGTGCGCAGCTTACGGCCTTGCCGCTGGATGCCGATCAGCCACATGCCGTAGCTGTCCACGAAGCTGAGGGATTGGCTGGTGCGGCCTTCGATTGATGCGCCAGGCCTAACCACAACTTCGACGATTTCGAGATCGGATCCTTTCAGATGTTCGCGGCTGTGGTCTTCATCCACGAATGCGAGTTTTTGTTCTGATGCGAATTTTTCCAGCTGCTCCGCGCGGCTTTCGACAAACAGGATGTCACCGTCGCGCAGCTTGATCCAGCCAGCTGAGCGTTGAAGATGTTCTCCGTCGCGGATGATCCCGAGAACCGTGATTTCCGCTGCCATGCTGGCGGCTTCGGCTTCGGCCATTGGCAGGCCGGCAAACTGCGAGTTTTCGGTGATTGAAAGCTCGGCCACATAATCATCGAGTTCGAATAGCTTCCCATCGCCTTCGCCTTCACTCTCGGTGCGAGGGATGAGCCGCCAACCGACGAGGGCGATGAAGGCAATACCGACGGCAGCGCATACGAAGCCTACGGGCGCGAAGTCGAACATTTGGAAGGGTTCGCCTGTGGTGCGTTCGCGGTAGGTGGAGATGATAATGTTGGGGGGCGTGCCGATAAGGGTCACGAGGCCGCCGAGGATTGTGGCAAATGACAAAGGCATAAGCGTTGCCGCCGCCGACCGCTTGGCTTTGCGCGCGGCTTCGACGTCGATGGGCATCAAAAGGGCGAGCGCGCCGACGTTGTTCATGATGCCCGACAACGCGCCGCCCACAGTTGCCATGACCGCAATGTGCGTTGAAACCGAACGGCCTGCTGCTGTGATGTGGCGGGCAATGAGTGCAACCGCGCCGGACGCGGCTAGCCCGTAGCTGACGACGAGGACCAGGGCGATGATCATCGTGGCTGGGTGGCCGAACCCTTCGAAGGCCTTGTCACCTGGAACAGCTCCGATGAGGACGGCTATAACCAATGCGCTGAACGCAACGAGATCATAACGAAAGCGACCCCACACCAGCATGGTGAGGACCGCGCCCAAGAGGGCCAGGATAGCGAGTTGGTCGGTTGTAAATGTCATGACTGAGGTTGTGCCTGAGTGCGCAGGTTTGCGCAAAGGCTGATCCCGACTTCACGGTGAGAATTGCAGGGGATGTGCTGGTGAGAGGGCACGATGCACAGTTGCTGGTCAACTGGCCAAAAGCTTGCGCGTTTCCTCGTGGGGCAAACGCCCGAATGCTGGGAATGGGATGGTTAAAACTGGGAGCCGGAAATCGAGCCGGTTGTCATGGGCGTCCCTTTGGAGGCCGTCTGCTCGGTGGCGGTGAATTCCGGCAGGTCGAATGCGCAGCGTGATCCGACTTCGATTGAACCGATTGTCAGCACGACCTCGCATGCAAGGGACCTGGCGGTTTGGGCGAATGCTGTGATGTGGCCCGATGTTTCGTCACTCGCGTCGCTAGACCCAGCGTCAGATGTTGGGAGTGTCTGCTCCGCGTTGGCAAGTGAGAGTCCTGGACCATGGCTGATGGCGAATACATAGCCGTGCTGGTCTGGATCATTGGCGCTTTCAGCGGCTGGATTGATAGCCAGCAGACCAAGACCTGCCACACCAAAGCTTAAGAAACCAAAGCCTGCGCGCAATGACCATGTCATTTGCGACGTCCCCCCGAATTCGCATGCCAACGATTTAAAGGAGAAGACCTGATTCGAGCGGTGTTGGCCGTGGCGAATGGGACTCAGTTGGGGCCTTACGTTTCAAGCGGATGCGTTCTGGCGCCTCAAGCCTGTTGATTTTCCCGGTTCTTTTCACAGGCCCGCGGGGCCACTTTCATGGCTGCACGCTTGTGGAAGGGCATTTGAGGTGTGTTGACCGGCGTTAAAGCTTGCCCTTGGCCGGTTGGGTGGTTGGCGGGGCCGGAACTGGAGCGTCGGGGAAGATCTTCGCGAGGCATTCGCGGATTCTGACGCTCTCCACGTCGTCTTTATGGATCACGTCCGTTGCCCCTGCGGCCATCAGTTCCGTGCGCCTCCGACGGGTCACCTGTCCACTGATGACGACGATCGGGCCATCGTACCCTGCGCGGTGAAGAAACGGGATGGTGTCGGTTGCGGTGTCGGACGGCTTGAGCGCGTCGTCCAGCAGGATGAGCTGCGGCTGGCGTTCCAACACGGCGTCGACGGCGGTTGAGATTGTTGAAGCTGTCCGGACCTCCAGGCCCGAATATCCAATCATGAGGCGCAACGTGCCCTGGATCCGGTCAGCATCGCGTTCTTCGTCTTCCACCACCAGAATGTCTTTGAGCTGGCGAATTCCGCCTTCGGTGCGCAGAAGTTCGCTGCGTTTTTCGAGGTGTTCGCCGCCTGATCGGTTGCTCTCGACTGACATGACGGTGTCCTAAAACGTGCCTCAGAAGCCAAACAGTCTTGCCTAAAACAGGGCTGGTGGCAACTTTAACTCGGAGTGGGATTTCATAGGCTGGCGTTGCCAAGTGTCCCATTGTGGCTCTCATGCCGTCGGTTTGAAGTTTCGGTTTTTTGTTCTGCCGGGACCTTGCGCTCGGGGCTTCATTCTGGACGGCTCAGATCAGATGGCCAGGTCACAACAAACGTGGTGCCCCGTTTTATAGCTGGGTCTGACGTGACTGAAATGCTCCCTCCGATCGTCGTGAGTGTGCGCTGTACGAACGCGAGGCCCATGCCGCTGCCTGCTGCTACATCCGCAGATCGTGAAAGGGTTCGGAAGGGCAAGAAAATCGCGTTTTGGTTTTTTGGTGAGATGCCCGGGCCGTCGTCATGGATGGTGAAGACGAAAGCGCCGGCGGTATCCGACACCGGTTGGCCGGTCAGGGTAACCGTGCCGTCTGCGAGATCATGGTGCTTGATTGCATTGTCCACGAGATTTCGGATGACGACGTCAAGGGGGGCCAGGGCTGTTGTCAACGTCGGCCATGTGCCATCGATTGCGATTGTAAAACCGGCAGGACGGGGCATGGCCTTTATGATGGAGCGGACCAACGCATCGGTGTCGATGACTTCGGCCACATCGGATTTGCGGCCGACACTCGCATAATCAAGCAGAGCGCCCAGCATTGAGGACATGCGCAGCGACTGTGTCTTGAGCGTTTGAAGAGCGGTGCTTGCTGCTGTTGTGGACCCGGCCGCAACGGCTTTTTCCGCATCGTCGGCCATGTAGCGTATGGCGCGCAGGGGCGATTTCAGGTCGTGCGATATTACGGCTGCGTAGTCTTCCAGGTCGCGGTTGGCCAACTCAAGTTCTGCATTGGCCTCAGCTAGCTCGTTTGACTTTCTGGCCACCTCTTCTTCGGCGATCAGCCGGGCGCGCATTTGTTTCGTCAGTTCCAGCTCGGAATCCGTGGCGGCGAGAACCTGTCCAATGAGGAGGATAAATCCGGTGCTGTCTTTGTCTGGGAAGATTGTCAGGTTGAGCTGCGGTTCTTCACGTTCGGCGGAGATGCGCTTGACGCCCGGCAAGTTGAAGACGCCTGTTTGAACCTCGCTCAGTTGTTTGATTTCAGGCTCGTAGCCCATCAGCATGGGCAAGCTGTCAGCAATGGGCGCACCGATTTCGATTGCTTCTGTGATGGGGCCGAAACGCGCGGTGACGATCAGGTCTGCATCCAGCCACGCCAAGCCGTAGACGCCGCGATCGGCAATCTGGTGGGCGACTGACAACAGGGGTGCTGGTTGGATGGCTGTTGGCGATGGCTGTGCTTGTTTGGGTTTGGTCATGTGACCTGGATATTGATTTTGGGCGTTTCTAAAGCCGGTTTTCGTTCGTCATGGTCGATGCGTTTTGGTCATTGGTCGCGGCGGATGATGGCGGCGGCAAGGGTATGAAACGCTGCTTCCACGTTATCGCCGGTCTTCGCGCTGGTGATGATCACGTCGCGTTCTCGCGCTTTGAGGCTTTCTGGAAGGGATGGGGCCTCACCTGGTTGCAGGAGGTCTGACTTGTTTATGACGAAGCCATGTTTGCGCCCCGGAAATGCTTCGCGGAAGCCGTCGCCCAATTCGGTCATGACGTCGAGTGTTCCGGGGCGGGTGACGTCGCCGATGATGAGGGCTGCGGATGCTTCGCGCATGTAAACATGGCGGAAGATGCTTTGGCGCATGTTTCCGTCGGTGTCCCAGATGATCAGCGTGGTGCGCTGCTGCAGGACGTCCTCTGGCACATCATAGGTATAAATATTCACACCCAGCGTGGGCTTGTAGTTGAAATCAAACTGGTTGAGCGTCAGCCGCCTCACCAGGGACGATTTGCCGACACCGATTTCGCCCAGCAGCATGACCTTGCGGGCTGTCATCGGGCGCGTTCTCCGGCATAGCCAACTTCGAACTGGACCCGTCTGTTGGGGCTGTTTTCACCGGTGTTGGGTGCGAGGTTCTTGCCGTCTGCGCGGCCGATGGCGACCAGCCTTTCGCTTGGCATGCCCAACCGTAGCAGGTCGGCCAAAACAGCTTCGGCGCGCTGTTGGCCGAGCACGACGTTGTCATCGCGATTGCCGATTTCATCGGTGTAGCCCACAACCCGGATGAGGAGTTCTCCTCCTCGCGAAATTGCAATGAGTTCGCGCATCGTCTTTTCGGCCTGCTGGCGGTTCCGGTATTCCGTGCCGGTTGAAAAGAAGATTGCGTTGGCATCGGCGAAGGCAACCAGCTTTTCCCGTTCGCTCAGCTCAGCGGTGGGGTTTAAAGCGATGGCCTGTTTGATCGCCACGATCAGCGTCGCGATCTGTTCGCCTTTCAAAGCCATGATTTCAGCTCGTTCGGCGACTGAGGCGGCTTCACCTCCGCTGGGCGGGCTGCGACCAAGCGCGGTTGCCAACTGCGCTGTTGACGGTGTCTGGGCTGACCGCAAACGAGGAGCGATCACTTGTGTGAGTTTCGCGGTGGCGCTTTCGATTTGCGCGGTGGCGTTCTTGATTGTGTCATTGATGTCCGACAGCGGGGTGGTGTCCGTCACAGTTGTCTGGGACAGCGCTTTTGTTGTTTCCGATAGCGTTTTGGAAACGTCCCGCGAAGCTGTTTTTTGCGCCTCTGTTTGAAGTTCGGCCGTCAACTGTTCCAAATCCGTCCCTATGGTGGAGAGCCTGCCGGTTGTACGGGTAAAGGCACGGGAAATTGTCTCGCGTGCAACGGATAGTCGGAGGCTCGCCAATTCGTTCCGAAGTCTGGAGACTTCAGAGGGGACGTTTTCGCTCAGGCCCGTCACCTCACGGCGCAGTCGATCCACTTCAGGTCGAATCTTTGCATCAGCCGAGGCAACAACAGTGGTTTCATCCTGTACGCGCACCTGTGGCAGTGCCCCGTTCAGCGCGTTGATCAAACCTGCCTTTGTCGCGCTGGATGGCGTTAATCCTCGGACCGAGATGCTGTCGCCGTAAGCGGCGACGTCGAGTTCGATCGGATAACCCCTCAGGTCGGCTGTCTGCTCTATCACCCCAGCGGCGATCCCGCGCACACGTTCTGTTTGATACTGCTCATAGGCAAACCAGGCCAACCAAATCGCTAGACCGAGCCCAAGTATCCAAAGCAGGAGCTTGGCCGGGTTGAAGCCGCTCGTTCTTAATTGCTCCTGGCGTTCAACGATGCGGTTTTGCATCCGCTCGGCCATGGTGCCTAGACCGCCGTCATGTTCCAGGTCCTGATCGGCGTCTTTGCTCAGGCTGGCGTCAGCGCTGGCGATCGGACTTTCGGATGAAGGTCTGGCGTCAGTGATCTTTGCACCGTCGGCGGTGTCAAGCCTGTGCTGGAGGGCGAGCAGGAATTCCTCATCAATGATCTTTTCAACTGAATCGTGGGCGACGCCTTTGCACTTTGCCACCAGCAGGTAGCTCGGCGATGTTCTGAGGTAGACTGCGTCGTCATCGACTTCCAGGCGCCGCAACGCATTGCCCTTCACGTTGAAGGCTTCGGTCGCGACGTCGTTGACAGCTGTCAGGACGCCGCTGACCAGATGGTCAACATTGCTTTTCGAGGGCGAGGCTGGCCAGCGGTCTAAGATCTCACCGGTGCCGCGGCGGATCAGATACATCTCTTCGACGTGCAGCTTCTGACTTTCGGCAAGGGCAAGCTCGGCAACCGACCGTCCCGTCGTAATGGAGCGAAGGCGCAACATGGCGGGATTTTCGCCGAGGCGTCGGTTGATCTCATCCATCATGTCCTTGATGGCGCTGGCGACGTAGGCCTGTACCATGCGGCCGGTCATCGGATAGAGCGCTTCGACGAGATCGTCCTGGGAATTACGGATTTCAACCTTGATGGTCTTCGTCACAAGCGGGGCGATGGCTTCTGATAGTTCGCCATGGCGGGCGACTTCGGCGTCGCGCAGGGCGCTGTCGAGGACGTTGGCGACGCTGGTCTTGAAGCGTTCCATCGTGCCTGCTTGCGCAAACACATCGTCCAGGCGTTGGGTGAGCTCGAGCCGGTAGCCTGCTTCGCGGCTGGCGACGTCGGCAATGTGTTTCGTCAGACGGTCGCGTTCTTCGCGGCTGGTGCTGCCGAGGTGGTCGAGGCGGCTTTGTAGCTCTGATAGGGTCTGGTTTTCGCTATCGAACAGCAATTGCTTTAATTTGATTACACCCTGTGACATTGGTCCTCGTTCGCGTTCGATAGGTTGCAATCGCCTTGCGGCAGGTGTCTGACCAACCGGTGGCCGTTTTAGTCGCTGTCCTGAGGCGGCGGTTTTCTTGGAGCATACGTCCCGCGCGCATGCTTAACCGGAGTGTTGAGCTGGGGCCGGTTCGGGGTTTGCGCAAACGGTTCTTGGCCTGACGGTAATCGCAAAAAGCGTTGCGATTAGGCGCGCGAGATTTGTTTGATACGCTGACCTAGATCGTTGATGCCTTTCGAGAGCTCATCGAATGCGGCACGCCGTTCGCCGGTCACCTCGCCAGATAAGGCCTCCAGGCGCATGTCCAAAGCTTCCACCCGACGCGCCAGTTCGTCCTCAAGTTCGCGGATGCGCACTTCCATGGTGGACAATCGGTGCTCGAATTCCCGAACTGTATCTCCGACCAGTAATTCGCGGATCTGGTCCATACGTTCATCCGCCAGATCCATACCGGAACTGCCGTTTCTCAAGCCATTCAGGGATGTTGCCGTCATATCCGTCGACCTCACTGGAACGCGCTACCGTAAAACGCAGTCTAGGCGTCTTACTCTCCAAAAATCTTGGGTCGAGTTTACCCAGTTAAAGGTTACACCATTGCTCACGAGAGCGCAGCTTTTATGCCTCAAAAATGAGGAGGATGCCGCACTCGCGCCGTATTTTTGGAGGACCGGCTCGTATCGTTGATTACCTACGACATGCAGATGAGTGCGGGCAGACAGCTGAAGATTTTCGAATTTGAGACCATCCAGCGTGCGAAAACATCACTTTTTGGAGACCGGAGTTTTCGCCTGTGTCGTTGCGTTTTTGTTCGCTTCAGTGCTTGCGTTTGCCGTTGGCAGAATGCCTGGCCAGTTTGCGACGCAGCTTTTGACGCCGAACTGGATGCCGCAGCAGATCGTGAAGCTCATCGAGACATCAAATGATGTGCAAGTGGCGATGGTGGCCGATGTGCTTCCTGCCGAACACCCCGATATCGCGATTGTCCTGATCAATGAAGAGGCGCTATCGGAGCTAGCCTATGTCTCGCCGATTGACCGCGCCTGGGTGAGTGATCTGGTCAAGGCGATTGCCGCACTCAAGCCACGCGTGATTGCGCTTGATCTGCTGTTTGACCGTTCGACCGAACCTGCCAAAGACGCGCTGCTGATCGAAACGCTTTCCACGCTCGACATCCCGGTTGTTTTGGGGGCGGCGGATGAACGCTATCGGATGACGGAGCAGGCGCGAGCCTGGCAGGCAGCGTTCCTAGCCAAAACCGGGTCACCTGTTGGGTATCTGAATCTGCAGTACGATGCGCAGGAGGCATCGGGTGATCCCATTATTCGTTACCGGGCGGCTGCTCAGAATGGTGGTCTTTACCCAAGAAGCTTTGCAGACCGAATAGCCGAAGCTGCGGGTCATAATTTTGGCTCCGGCGGTGCAAGGTCAGCTGGGGCAAAGTCAGATGGCATCGGAGGCAATCGGCGTATTCCGTGGCTTGGCCAACCGTCCGAAGGTGAGACGTTTTTCGCGTTGGACGCGGTAGCCGTTCTCGAGGCAGCCCGTGATCCTGATGGTTTTTTGGCTGTCGCGCTTGGTCCGCAAATCGCCGGGCGGATCGTGATCGTGGGTGGAGATTTTCCCGGACGGGATCGCCATCCGACGCCTATCACGATGCATGGTGATGACGATATGCTGGGCGTGCAAGTTCACGCACAGATCCTGGCTGCACGGCTTGATGGACGCTTCTTGACGGATTTGGGCCCGCGCACGGTCCAAGCGGTGGTGTTCGGGCTTTCCTTTTTCGGTTTGGTTGCGGGGATTTTGTTGCACAGGCGTGGGAAGATGTTGGCTTGGGGGGCGTCGATTGCGACGCTGGGTGTCGTGGTGGCGGGATTGGCTGCACTGTGGGTGACCCGGGAGGTTGTGCCGCTTGCCCTGTTTGTGTCGGTTCTGCTTGGCAGTGTTGTGGTGGCCAGGCTGCTGGTGCGGTTTGCGCCCTCGCTCAGGCTTTGAGTTGATGTCAAAATGATGTGGTTGTGAGGTTGAGTGATGAAGCTGGTCGAGATGGTCTGGAAACGGCTTTTGACGGCAGGTTTTGCTGTCGTGTTCAGTGTGTGCCTTGCCGGGACGGTTTTCGCTGAAGCGCTGGTGATCGGCTCCAATGTTTCGGGTGTTAAAGTGGGCACTCTATTGTCGAAAGCTCAGGTCGTGAAAGTCGGCGACGGGCAGACCCTTCGTTTGATGCTGCCGTCTGGGCGTACCAAAGTCATCAAGGGTCCGGCGTCGGCGGAAGTGGCAGTCCTGACGCGGAACCAAACGCGGAATGAGAAAATCTGGAAGACTGTGCTTGCATCGTTGAAAACCAAAGGCGGGTCGAGTTCTGACCGTATCGGGGCTGTGCGCGGGATGTCGGTTGCGCCAAAGCCAGTGGCCAAGGTTGCGACGTTGTCATTCAATGCGGTTCCGTTGAATGATGGAGGGACTGTCTGTGTTGTGCAGGGCGGCGACGTTGCTTTGGTTCGGCGTGGTTCAGGCACAGCGGGCGACGTGACCGTGTTCAACGCCAAAGCGGGGACCAAGGCCAAGGTTTCGTTTGCCGCTGGTCAGGCGCGGGTGGCGTGGCCAGATGATCTGCCGCTCGTGGATGGTCACTATGCGATCATTGCGGCTGGAGCGCCGATGCGGCAGGTGAGCCTGCGGGTGTTGGATGGTGTTCCCGGCGATGAGAGCATGCTATCGGATTTGGCCGAACGGGGATGCGTGGCGCAAACTGCGCAGTACCTGGCGACGCTGAAATGATGTTGGGCGCCTGCCAAATGAAACGGGTGCCACGGATGTTATGTGTGGCCAGAGGCGCAGTCTGCGCCCGTTCGTTTCAGATGAAACGAACGGGCTTTTGCGTGCGCCCTACGTTGTTTTCCGAAGCGGGTGGGTGTCATCCCACGTCCGTTATGTATTGCGCTTAGGCCAGGGCGCTGGTCTTGTCGAATTTTTTGGCGAGCAGATAGTAGAACGCTACGCGGTTTTTATTCTTGTCCGCCTTCATCGTTTCGCAGACGTCTTTAATGGCAGCGTCGAGCGCTTTGTCATCCTCGGTCAGGGCCAGTTTCTTTTTCAGCCAGCTTTCGCGAACACGGGCAAGCTCATCCTTGCTTGAGCAGGACACCAACGATGCATCACGGCTCTGCAAGGCAATGCCCAGGTGTTTGATGATGGCGCTGACCACCTTCTCATCGGCATCTGGAGCGTATTTGGCCACTTCGGCCTTATGGTCCATGCTCATTCGCGGGTCTCCTTTTGGTGTTCACATTTTTCTACGCGATCACGACGGTCAAAGTGACCGTGGGCCTACAGCCCTTTGACGTGCTGTTATTGCGGCGCTCATCTGTGAACTGAAATCCTGCACGAAATCAAGCTTTGGTCGTGGAAATCCTCGGTTTCAGCTTGTGAAGGCCGCGCTGGAAAGGCTGCGGAATGCCATGGCGCTTGCGTCAATGCGGCGGGCTGCATCATCAAAACTTGCCGTGTGGGCCATGACCGCGCGGGCGACTTCGTCCATGGCGCGTGTGGTGGCGTCGTCAAGCTTATGGAATGTGATGCCGTGACCCGTTTCCAACGCCTTGCGGATCATCGCCTGCTGCATGCGCGCTTCCGTGACGGATGTTGCAAACAGCTCTGAAGCCGCGCTTTCAAAGACCGCTTGGTCGCCGGGCTTTAGGTGTTCCCAAACGTTCAGGGCAATCCGCACGGCAAGTGTGGTGCCACCGCGGGAAAACGCGTTGGTGGTGGCGGTCCTTGCATGCTTATGGATGTTTGATTGCATCGCGAAATAAAGCCCGCCGGTCTCCACGATATCAGCATCGCCGCTGGCAAAAAGCTCAACGGGCTCGGCTGCGTTGTCCGCTGAGGTTATGGGCCTAGCGCCCATACCGCTGGCGACAGAGGCGGCAAGTCCTGGGATGGCGATGCGACGGTTGCGCAGGTCCGCAGCTGTTGTGATGGGTTCATGCGACCAGAGCGGCGGGTTTTCGCCGAGGTGGCCACAGGCGAGCGGAACGTAATTGAATGCGGATGCAAGGTCTCGCCAAAGCGCCTGACCGCCGGCGGTTTCAAGCCAGCCCTTAAAGGCGGTGGCTTCCAGTCCGCTGGCGCCTGGGAGGCCGGCGAAGTATGCGAACGCTGGATGCCGGTCCAGATGTTCATGCTCGGACCCGAAAACGATATCAGGTTGAGCGTCGGCGTTTGAAGGCGCTGCGACGTGTTCGAATTGTATGCGGCCCGACGACAGCGTTGTGATACGGCCCAGGACACGGCGGCATAGGTCGCCTGGCCCGGCGATATCATCCGACCAGGGCGATGCAACCTTTAGCACAATCTGCGCCGAGGTTTCTTGTGCGGACACGGGCAGAGGTGTTGCGGCAGCTTCGGTGGCGCTGATGGCTGCGCCTGAAACGGTGGCGGCTGCGACCGAGCCTGATTTAATGAATTCTCGACGGTTCAACGCACCAAACCTCCTGCAATTGTCCGGCAGTGCTTTGGTTTAACCTAACAATTGTGTCTTCGACAGGGGAGATTTGTGTCTTCGACACGCGTTGGATCGGGACGGTCCGCCAGCGGCTCGGTAAATCAGGGGCGGCCAAGAATATGCTGGATCGATTTGAAGAACAGCTCCTGGCCGGTCAGTCCGGGGATGCGACCAATTTCGCGGCCGTCATCAAGCACAAGTATCGTCGGGACAATGCTGATGGGCTGTTTCAGCGAGATGCCGGACTTTCTGACTTCCTTGTAGTTTATGAAGCGGATGGGGGTTTCCTTGGCGCGCCTCGAAGCAGCATAGGCTGGCAGCAGGTTCTGGCGGAACGAACGGCAATAGGCGCAATCCAGTGTTTCGACGACAACGAGTTCGGTCTGGTTTTTTGGCGCGGTCTGGATTGTGGGGTCGACCGCTGCGCGTGCTGGGCTATGCGATGGAAAAGCTGCCACGCAGAACGCGCATGTCACAGCTAAAAAGACTGACCAGAGATGACGCATTTCAAATCCACTGACGAAGATGGGTTTTGTATTAAATCCAACATATCAGCGGTGGTCTGGTGCGTGCGCCACCAAATCAAGCAGCGGTTAACAGGCGGTTCAGTTCGGGACAATCTAGCGCTCTGGTTGCGCAGTGGTTTGGCTTGGCCGGTTTTTTGGGCGGCGGCAGCACATTCGTTAACGGCGTGGCGTTCTAGAACGGGGTTTGCGTGCTGAGCGATGCGACGAAGAACGTGACGCCGAAAACGGTTATCAAGCTCGCTCCTGTTAACCCTGCTGCCGTTTGAACACGCATGGCCCAGGCTCCGCTGCCGCCGTCGGCGAGGCGTTTGGCCAGTTCCCGGCTGCCCACGGCCAGGGCTGCCAATGCTGACACGGTCAGGGCTGTTCCAATGGCCATGGCAAACGTTGCGAACACGCCAGCCCAGAATAATCCCTGGGTGAGGGCGAAAATCATGACGATAACAGCGCCGGTGCAAGGCCTGATACCAACAGCGAAGGCAACTGCCAGGGCTTTGCCCCACGACCATGCGCCGCTGACCTGATTCGGCGATGGCATATGGGCGTGGCCACAGGATGTGCAGACGCCGTCGGCGCCGGGTGCATGGGTATGATCATGATGCGCGTGATCGTGGCTGTGATCGTGGTGATGATGGCCATGGCCATGGTCATGTGTGTGGCTGGATGTCCCTTTCGCCGATGGACTGCGCTGCCAGAGCTTACGAAGCTGGGTTGTCAATAACCAGATCCCAATCGCTGCGACGAGTGCCCAACTCAGCGTTGTTATCCAATTCTCGGCCGCCTTGATCTGCATGCCGGTCTGGTTGAGCGCAATGGCAAGCACGCCAACGATGGCGATTGCTGAGAGGGCCTGGATGCCTGCGGCCATGAACGACAGTAATATGCCCCGCCGGACCGTCTGTTCATTGGCCAGGACGTAGGATGAAATCACAGCCTTGCCATGGCCTGGGCCGGCTGCGTGCAAGACACCATATGTGAAACTGATGAGCGCCAAAATGGCGGCTGCCGAAAATGGATCCATGGTCTGGAAATTGCGCACACCCTGGGATAGTTGACGGTTCACGGCCTGCTGCTGGCGCATCAACCAACCCCATGCAGCCGCGATCGGGCCCACGTCACGCTGAACTGCGCCTTGCTGTGGATTGTCGGTTCTCACCGGCACGCCAAACGGAGAGTTTGATGTGGCTTGTGCAAGCTGCTGGGCATTGGCCGGAGGTGCTGCGAACGGGGAGATACTGGCCGGCAGCGCCCACATCACGGCTAGTCCAATACAGGTTATCAATCCCATCAGACGCAAGTTCATCGGTGCTTTCGCAGAGTGAGGTCTAGGCATCAGTGGCTCGCTTGGGATGGTGGGGGGATGCAGTTCGGCTTGTTTTTTGGTCCGAGGCGGTCGACTGTTTCGTTCCGGCTTCGTGCTTGTCGTTCGGCAGCCATTACGCGGCCAATACCGACACGGCTTCAAATTGGAGATGCGTCAGTGGGCTTGGGTCATTCGTGGAGCCGCACATTTGCGTGGCGCCCTACGTTCGAGCGCATTTGACCGCGATGGTTTTGGCCAGTGTCACCCCGAAATCGCCACCAAACTGACTGAGAAATGCATCGCTGAGATCTTGTGCCTGCTGCATGTCACTTTGAGGCACAGAGATATCTGCGGTGCAGCCTTCCGGTGCGCCCGCGCCAAGTTTAACTGGATCTTTCTCGGCCAAGTCGAAGGCGATGAAATAGCTCGGGTCATACACTTGATAGTTGAAACCCTCGGCCTCGGCCAAAACAGGTTCCGCCAAGGGAAGCGTAAAGTGCAGAGACAGGATGCCGCCGGTATGTTCCAGCCAATAGTCAATCGGTTGGTCGAGGTTCAGATCCTGATCACCGAGTTTGGCATAGGTGAAATAATCGAACTCCTTCAAACCATCGATGTTTACCTGGGCTAGCTCCTTCAGCTCTTCACGGTCGTATTTGCCATCACCGTTTTTATCGAGGCCCTGGATCGCCATGGCGGTATACATATCGTCGAAGGTCCAACGATGGGTAATGCCTTTCAGTTTGCCAACATCATAGGCAACGGTGGTTTGGACATTTACCCACACATGGGGGTGTGCGGTTGCCGGTGTTGCGAAAGCGGCGGTTGTCACAAGGCTTGCAACCACAAGTGCTGCGCAGGTTTGCGGCTGTGACGGTTTCATGAAGCGTCCCATTAATTGGATCATTTCTCCGGCTTCACCTCTTTTTGTGACATATCTTTGGCATTGTCTCTTGAGCATCGTCGCGTCCCTGACGTCTTCATGGCTCAGGCTCAGGTCTTTGTTCAAGGCGTCGACCCAAGCGCGCGATTGCATCGGACATAGTGTCGATTTCAGGCGTTCCCAAGGTCTCGAGTGTCTTTAAAGCCTGGTTCAAGCCGGTGTCGCCATCAAGACCGCGTCAGATATGTTCTTGAACTTGGTATCGGATCACTAATGTACCACACACTGATCGATTGTCGCCGGACGTGAAACGGGGGCTAAACAGTCGCTTACTCTGTCGCCGTTGCTAGGGGATATGCCAGTGCCGCATGTGCGATTTGCGGGAAATGTTATGGCGATCGACTGTACAGTATAATATACGACGAGTCAGCCTTATCCCTGTCTCTCGATTTGAAAGGAACGTCATGGATACCAGCCGGGCAGTAGATCGTACGATGCCAGATTTTCGGGTCACGCGAACGTGCGCGTTGAAATCTAACTTTGTCCACTGCGACCGACGTCATCGCCTTTCGACCGCATGGGGTGATGTTTTTCGCTCCAGGTTCTTCGGATTTGGTCTGAGCGCGCTGCTTGCGGTCACCATCTTGCTTTCGCCTATGGGGCGCTCCGTTGTGATCGCGAGCGAGGCACCGGTTATCGTTGTGACGATCAAGCCGCTGCACGGGTTGGTGGCGGCTGTGACCAAATCTGTTGCCGAGCCGACATTGTTGCTGGATGGGCCCCAATCACCGCATTCCTTTGCGCTCAAGCCGTCGCAAGCTGCTGTGCTGAACCGCGCCGACTTTATTTTTCTGGCTGACAAGACACTAGAGATGCCCATCGCTCGGGCGGCTCGGTCTTTGCCGAAGACGGTCCAGGTTGTTCCGCTGATTGATGCGCTGGGCGTTGAAGTGCTTCCGATGCGCCGCGGAGCGTCGTTTGATGCGCACAATCACGGCGATCATGGAGGTCATGACGATCATAAGGGTCACGGCGATCACAAGGATCATGGCCATGACCACCATGGGCACTCCCATGACCATGCGCACGACCACGGTGCGTCAAAAGACGGTGCCGAAGTCCGTGATCCCCATTTCTGGCTCGATCCGCAAAACGCGCGCTGGGTTGCGGCTTATGTAGCCGAAACACTGTCTGCGCGTTATCCGGAGCACGGAGCCGTTTTCAAGAAGAACGCAGCTGCTCTTGATCAGGAGCTTCAACAACTCGAAGCGTCTATTACTGCAACCCTTGATGGGGTCAACGAGCGGTCTTTTCTCGTCTTTCACGATGCGTTTCAGTATTTTGAGGCGCGGTTTGGGTTGCGAAGCGTCGGCGCAATCAGCGTGAACCCGGAGGTTTTGCCCGGCGCAAGGCGGCTTTCCGAGTTGCGTGAGCGGGTTGCGAAAAGCAACGTGGTGTGTGTGTTTGCCGAACCTCAGTTCCAGTCCCGGATCATTGACACCGTAATCGAAGGGAGTGGTGCTAAGAAAGGCGTGATCGACCCGCTAGGCTCCAAGATTGGTGCGGGACCAGAGCATTACGCCGCCATGCTGCGCGACGTGGCTGATACGTTTGCGACCTGTTTAAAGCCAGAAGCGTGAACTTGGTCCGACTTTAGGTGCCGTTGCACATCAGGTGGCTTCGCACATCAAGTGTCTTGGCAGCATAAGGTGTTTCGGCAACATCAAAATCGGTTCATGGCGTCACCAGACTGAGCCGTAGACAATAAAAAACGCAGCGTCTCAGGCTCCTGAGCACGCTGCGTTTTTGTGTGATGTGTTGGTCAGGACACGCCGGTACCGGATGGTTCAGTAACGGCTTATGAACATGCGGCGGCGGTTAGAGCGCTGTGGCTTGTCTTCGTAGCTCGAGTAGCGCTGTTTTGGCCGATAGCTTTTCCACGTGACCTGCACCTTTGCCCCGACGTTCACGCGTGGGTAGAGGTCTAAGACGTCCTTGTTGAACATGCGAATGCAACCTGATGACGCTGCAGTTCCGATCGTCCAAGGGGCATCTGTTCCGTGGATCCGGTAGGCGCTTGTTCCAAGATAAAGTGCGCGTACGCCGAGCGGGTTCATGGGGTGTCCGCCTGGAACCCAGCTTGGAAGACGCGGATTCTTGCGCAGCATGTTTTGCGTTGGGCGCCATGCCGGGTTTTTACGTTTCATGGATACGGTCGTGCGGCCTTCCCAGCGGGCATCTTCCTTTGGGACGGCGATGGGGTAGCTGAGCGCTTCGCCTGGGCGGGTCACGAGATAAAGCCTGCGGTCTGCGAAGCTGACGATGATTTGGCCGCGGCGATAGCTTTTGGCGAAGTTTACAGTCTGGCGGTCGCCGCCATATTCAGACGTGCCACCCCATCCGGCATCTCGTTGCTGCGCCATGGCCGCAGGTGCGGTCGCACTAACGAAGACGGCGGCGGATAGGACTGTCACGGCGATGGCTGAAAGTGGGTTCATCGTTTTAACGGTCATCAAGGTACGTGCTCCGTTGAACGGCCGGGTTGATCGGCCGCATGATCGCTTACTGTCGTCAGGAAAACCGAGTGCGAATTGCATAGCGCGACAGGCGTTAAGATTATGTTTACCGCACTGCGGCGCGGGTGTGCAGAGCAGCAAAGCCACACTGATGTATTTGTGATTGGCGGCGGAACCGGGGTTGGCGGGCTACTGGCTGCGGGATGAAGAGCGGTGTTGGTCTGATTTCATTGACCTTATCGGTCTCCAGGTGCCGCATCTGCTGATGAAGGCGCCTTCAAACGGAGCTGTGAATTGGCTCGGTGAATTGAGCTGCTTGTTGATGCGTGGAAATTTTTGTTCTTTTTTCGTTCTAAATTGTTGACGGTGGGGATGTCTTGATTTAGAACAAAAACAGAACGCAGGACGGAAGCTTCGTCTCTCAGCTCACGGCCTGGTTTGAGTAAGTCATGCTTTGTTCTTGTTGCGCTTGTGTGTGTGTCTGTAGGGCGTTGGCGTGTGTTGCGTCTGTGTCGCGTTGGTTTTCGTCTTTGTCTTTGTTTGCCCCCCTCACTGTTTGTTGCGAGAGCGTTCCGTTGTGAAGCAGATGGCCCTTCCCCTCAGCCCTCCGCCTCTGTCTTCAAAAGGGATCTCGCCTTCAAGGCTGTTGTCGTCCAGTAGGTCTCCCCGCCGTCTTAAGACAAAGCCTTGCTGCCCTGACCGGAATGGTGATTTGCCCCTCACCATTCCGGTCCCCCCTTCTCCTGCTTCACATCACTCTTTTGCTCCGGCTATGCCCAGTGACACGACTGGTGCGTGTGGTGCCTCTGACGTCGTCGCGGACACCTTTGATGTTCCTGGCAGTCTGTTGTCTGGTGATGTGCGTTCGTCCTGCAATCTGGAGCTGTCTGGTAAATCAAGGTCATCGGACGCTTTCAGGTCGTTTGATATTTCAAAAGCTCCCTTGGGCTATGTGCCCGGCCCCTCACAGATTGGATTTGTTTCAGGTCCACCAGATGATCAGGTTCTGCTGGCTCCAAAGGACGTCGCCTCTCACAACACGTTTTCAGGACAGGCTGAGACGCTACAGCGTCTGCGTGCCGCCATTCAGCGCATTGAGGGGAGCGGTGCGCGGTCGCGACCTGTTAGAACTTCGCACGCCGTGACGACCGCTGGGTGCACGGAGGGAGCGTGCGGAACGGCTGCGGGCAGCACAGGTGTTGTGGGGACAGGTGCAGTGGCGCCGCCTCCATCATCGGCCTTGCCGATTTCTGCTGATGCCGTGCCGCACCCGCCGATGTTTGGGGCAGTTGCATGTTCGCCTGACCTTCGCGGGGCCGGGCACTCCAAGCTTTCCATCCCGCGTGATGCTCACCGGGGCTGGTGTCTGGGTGAACCGCAGATTGATCAACGTCTGGGACCTGGCGGTCTTCATGTTGGCGGTGTGCATGAAATCAAGCCTGATGTGGGAACAGCTCCTGGCGCTTTGGCAGGGGTGGTTGCAACGACACTGTCATTTGCCTGGCGTCTTGCGCTGCGCCGAGTGAGCACAGGTGATTTCTCGCGCTCTGATCCGTGCGGCATCAGCCAGGCTGCCCCTGATGCTGGACGACCTGTTTTGTGGTGTACGACGCAGGCACACAGTTCCGAGTATGGCGGCCTTTATGGTCCAGGCCTTTTTTATGGTTCAGGCTTGGTGCAAAGCGGGTTTGACCATGCTCAGCTTCTGGTGGTGCGTGCGCGGCGGGCCGATGATGTGTTGTGGGCCGTTGAAGAGGCCCTGCGTGCGGGTGCTGTCGGTGCCGTCATTGCCCATCTTGACGATGTCGATTTGACGCCTGCGCGGCGATTGAGTTTGGCGGCTCAAAGCGGGCAGACACCGTGTCTCATGGTAACGCGCCACGATACCTCCGGCATGGCGGCGACAGCCTCGCGATGGCGTGTCGGCTCTGTTGCCTTCTCCGGTTCTCGATCTCGTTTAGAATCTGAATCTGCACATGCTGGAGCGGGCTCTGCTGCGGACCCTTGTGCTGGTCCCGGTCTGTTCCCATCCCAAGTCGTAGACGCAGGCCGATATTCAGGAGCCGGTCTCTGTCAGGTGCGGCTTGAGCGGTGCCGGCAGCATGTGTCTGCCGGTGCCAGCCCACCTCTTGTTCTGGAGTGGTCCGATGAAACGCTATCTTTCGGTTTGGTTTCCGCATTGGCCGATGGAGCGGCTCGCGCGTGCCCAACCCCGCGCCGTTCCAGGTGCTGAGCCCTTTGCCCTGGTTCAATCTGGTGGGCGCGGCATCCGCATTGTTGCGATCAATGCTTGTGCTGCGCGCGAAGGTGTTCAAGAGGGTCAGCCGTTGGCCGATGCACGGGCCATGCTGCCTGCGCTGAAAACCCAGGTCTGGCAGGAGCAGGCCGATCATGCGGCGTTGATGGCGTTGGTGCGCTGGTGTGGGCGCTATGGTCCTCAACGGCAAAGTGTTGGGCGTGACGGGTTGTGGGTCGATGTGAGCGGCGTTGCGCATCTGTTCGGCGGCGAGGCGGGGCTTTTGAAAGACCTGCACGCCCGGCTTGAGCGCCTAGGGCTGACGGTGCGTTCTGCTATCGCCGATACCCATGGGGCTGCCTTCGCGTTGGCCCGCTCGCGTGCCGTTGATCAGCAGAGCAGCAGGCGACGTGCAGCCGAACATTCGCTAGGCAAAGCTGGTGGTGGTGGTGCGAGCCGGCATGTGGCCAGCGGCGGTGATATCGGTAGACGTCATGCTGCTGAAGGTGGCCTTCAGTCCGCCGGGATTTTTGGTGCTGTTATTTCGCAACCAGATGCTACGCGGGCCGCACTTCATGACCTGCCTGTTTCGACATTGCGGTTGTCGTCACATTCGACAATCGTTTTGCGTCGCCTTGGTTTGTTTCGTATCGGGCAGCTTTACGGATTGCCGCGTACGGGCCTTGCGCGGCGGTTTTGCGATGCTTCGACCTCGTCTGGCAAAGCAGGCGCTGGATCAACGGGACGGGGCACCAAATCCAAACGTGGCCGTCGTCCTAAGGCGAAGGCCTTGGCACAGGGGCAGGCGGTTGCGGTTGCCGATGATGTGTTGCTGCGTTTGGATCAGGCACTTGGTGTTGTCCCCGAACCCTTGTCACCGTTGGTCGAACCGCCGGTGTTGCGTGTTTGTGAAGCCTTTGGAGATCCTTTGCTGACCACTGAGGGGATCCAGGCCGAGAGCCGGCGCTTGGCGGATCGGGTTATCGTGGACCTTGATGATGCCGGCCTGGGTGCGCGCAGCATGACGTTGTCGCTGTATCGCACGGATGGCACATGTGCGGACGTGTCCATCGGCATGAGTGCACCATGCCGGGATGCTGATCACATGATGCGCCTGTTTAATGAGCGCCTGGTGTCGATTGATGCGGGTTTTGGCATCGATGCCTTGGCCCTCGATGTTGTCGAAGCCAACGACCTCGATGGTAAGCAAAAGGCTTTTTTAGCCGCAGGTGGCGGTGCATCCGACATGGCTGTTACCTGTCTTGTCGATAAGCTGATGAACCGTTTGGGCGGTGGGTGCGTGACCCAGCTCAGGCCCGTTGAAAGTCATATCCCTGAACGTGCGCAGGTCCATGAGCCTTATGCCTGCACGCACCATCCGACCCGGCGCCCACTGTCTGGTGCACTTTGGAATTCTGTTCGTGCGTCCGTCAGTGCAGCGGTTGATTGCAACTGGCCAATGCCAGCCCATCTGCTGCTTCAGCGTCCATCATTCCTATTGTCTGCACCTGAGCCTGTCATGGTGCTTGCCGAAGTTCCAGAAGGTGCTCCGCGCCGGTTTACCTGGCGGCGTGTGGTGCACGATGTGGCACACGCCACTGGGCCTGAACGGCTGACGCCTGAATGGTGGCATGCCTTTGAAAAAGACGGTGGTGCGCGTGGCTCAAAGGTTTCACGTGTCGATTGTGGGGTTGAAAACAGATTTTTGAATATGCGGACCCGGGACTATTACCGCGTTTTTGTTGAGAGCGGTGCATCGTTCTGGATCTTTCGTGTCGGCACATTCGGCGTTGAAGACAGCTTGCCTCGTGAAGACAAAGAGCAGTCCGGTATGGCGGACCGGCCACGCTGGTTTTTGCATGGCCTTTATGGGTGAGGGAGACAAGCAATGCGTCATTTGTCCATGACACAGAGTGGCATGCCCTCCTATTGCGAGCTGCAGGTCACGTCGAATTTCAGCTTTCTGCAGTCGGGTTCGCATCCTGATGAATTTGTTGCTCAGGCCAAGGCGCTTGGGCTGTCTGGACTGGCGCTGACGGATCGCAATACGCTTGCAGGCGTGGTGCGCGCGCACGTGGCGGCCAAGTCGCTGGGTTTGCCGTTTCTGGTGGGTGCACGTCTCGACCTTATTGATGGCCCCAGTCTTTTATGTTTCCCGCGCAGTCGCGCCGCCTATGGGCGTTTGTGCCGCCTGCTCACGCTCGGTCAGAGACGGGCTGAAAAGGGTGAATGTCATCTTTATATGGCTGATGTCGTGGCGCATTGCGAAGGGCAGGTGTTTGTCGTCTTGCCGCCTGAAGATTGGGATTGGCGTGGCAGTAGTGTGCTTTACGAAGGTCGCGTGACCTCATCTGCGCAGCCCCCTTTGCCCGCCGGAGCTCCGGCTTTTGCGGGGGCTGTTTCTGAGCCTGCGTTTGAGCCGGTTGTGTCCAATATTTTGCCGTTTCCCAATCCGCATGATTCGCTTGACGGTCTGAATGCGGAGAAGGCTGAGACGGGAGAGGCGACTGGGAACACCAAGAAAGATTGGCATGCGCAGAGTGCTAACACTGCGTGTCTTAATGCTGACACTGCGTGTCCCGGTGATACATTTGCCGACCATGTGGCCTATCTGTGCCGGGTGCTGCGCCGTCTCAATGCAGCGGGTGATGGTTCACTTGCCGGTGATCAAGATGGGCGTCTGGATCATGGTCATGGTCATACTGAAACGCGCGTCTATCTGGCCGCCCATGTGCATTACCGTGGGGATGACCGGCCTCGCCTGCGTGCGTTGAAGTCTCTGGCGGACCGCCAGGGGGTGCAACTTGTCGCGACAGGTGACGTGGTCTGTCATGCGCGTCATCGCAAATTGCTATGTGATGTTTTGACGTGCGTGCGCCACGGCGTCACCATCGACAAGGCGGGTTATCATCTTCAATCCAATTCCGAGCGCCACCTTAAATCCTCCCAAGAGATGCAGCGGTTATTTAAGGGTTTTGAGGATTGCGTTGAACGCACGGCTGAAATTTTCAGTGCCTGCGATTTCTCACTGGATGAACTGGTTTATGAGTATCCTGATGAGCCTGTGCCTGAGGGGGCGACGCCGCAAGGCCATCTCGAAGCGCTCACCCGTGAAGGCGCGCTGTGGCGCTATCCAGATGGCGTGCCTGAAAAAGTCCAAGCGGCTTTGAGAAAAGAACTGTCATTGATCGCGCAGCTGAATTACGCGCCTTATTTTCTAACTGTTCACGACATTGTCGCGTTTGCGCGCTCTCAGAATATTCTGGCGCAGGGGCGTGGGTCTGCGGCGAATTCGGCGGTGTGTTACTGCCTGGGGATTACAGCGGTTGACCCTGCGCAATCTGATCTTTTGTTTGAGCGTTTCATTTCGTCCGAGCGTAAAGAGCCGCCTGATATCGATGTGGATTTTGAGCACGAGCGTCGCGAAGAGGTCATTCAATATATTTACGCGCGGTATGGCCGTGATCGCGCCGGTCTGGCTGCCACGGTCATTTCCTACCGTATGCGCTCGGCCGTGCGTGATGTGGGCAAGGCTATGGGCCTTTCGGAAGATACGGTTGCGGCGCTGTCCGGCATGGTCTGGGGGTTCAGCTCCGGCAGTGGGCTGCCTGAAAAGCATGTGCGGGAAGCAGGCCTTGATCCAGCTGATGCGCGCCTGGCGATCGTTCTGGAATTGGCTGCCGAGTTGACCGGATTTCCGCGTCATCTTTCGCAACATGTCGGTGGATTTGTCCTGACACGCGGGCCTTTGTCAGAAGTTGTGCCGGTTGGGAATGCGCGGATGGCGGATCGCACAACGGTTGAATGGGACAAAGATGACTTGGCGGCACTTGGGCTTTTGAAGATCGACGTGCTGGCGCTTGGGATGCTGAGCTGTGTGCATCGCGCTTTTGACCTCATTGCTGATCATTATAACAGACCTTTGACGCTGGCGCGTGTGCCTCAAGAGGACCCGGCGACTTACGATATGCTGTGCCGGGCGGATTCCATCGGGGTCTTCCAGGTGGAAAGCCGGGCGCAGATGAATATGCTTCCCCGTCTCAAGCCAAAGACATTTTATGATCTTGTTATCGAGGTTGCGATTGTGCGGCCAGGCCCCATCCAAGGCGACATGGTGCACCCTTATCTGAGGCGGCGTGATGGTTTGGAGCCTGAGGTTTATCCCTCGCCTGCCCCTGAATTTGGCCCGCCTGATGAACTGAGACGCATTCTTGGGCGCACCAAGGGCGTTCCGCTCTTTCAGGAACAGGCCATGCGTATTGCCATGGTGGCTGCGCAGTTTTCGGATGCGGATGTGAATGAATTGCGCAAAGCCATGGCAACGTTTCGTAAGCGGGGGACGATTGGCCTGTTGCAGGACAAGATGATTACGGCAATGTCAGCGCGTGGCTATGATAGGGCGTTTGCCGAGCGCTGTTTCAATCAGATTAAAGGGTTTGGAGAATACGGGTTTCCAGAAAGCCATGCGGCGAGTTTTGCGCTGCTTGTTTATGTGTCCTCGTGGATCAAGTGCCATTACCCGGATGTGTTTTGTTGTGCGCTTTTGAATTCCCAGCCCATGGGGTTTTATGCGCCGGCTCAGATCGTGCGGGATGCGCGTGAGCATGGGGTTGAGGTGCTGCCGGTCGATATCATGCACTCCGAGTGGGATTGTACGCTGGAACCGGTGGAGGCGTGTCACCGTGGGGATGACGATCCTGGCAAGGTGGCTGGCAAGGTGGCTGGTAAGGCTTATGAAAATGACGGGAAACACGGCGGACGATCCTATGCAGTTCGCCTCGGGTTTCGGCAGGTTGATGGGCTTGGAATCGACGTGGCGCAGGCACTTGTCGAGGCCCGCAAATCCGCACCACGCCCGTTCGAAGATGTTCGGGATGTGCAATTGAGGTCAGGTGTGTCGGCGGCGGCTTTGGAACGGCTTGCATCAGCTGACGGATTTCGGTCCATGGGGCTCGACCGAAGGCATGCGTTGTGGGCTGTCCGGGGGCTCGGGCCGAGCGAAACTCTACCGTTGTTTGCGGTTCAACACTTGCGTGATGATGGTCGCGAAGCGCCTGTTTGCTTGCCGGCCATGCCGTTGTCAGAGCATGTGGTCAATGACTATCAGACGTTGAAGTTGTCGCTGAAGGCGCATCCCATCAGTTTTCTTCGCTCACGCTTTGATGGAGAATGGGTGACACGGTGTTCTGATCTGGGGACGTTGAAAGATGGTGCGTTCGTCCGCGTTGCCGGCGTCGTGCTTGTTCGGCAAAGACCAGGAAGTGCCAAAGGTGTCGTGTTCATGACACTGGAAGACGAGACGGGCGTGGCGAATGCAGTGGTTTGGCCCAACTCTCTCGAAAAATACCGGAAAGTTGTGATGGGTGCACGTTTGGTATTCATTCAGGGGCGGGTTCAGCGGCATGAAAATATTATCCATGTCGTTTCGCAAAAACTGGAGGATCGCAGTGATTGGCTGGCCGACTTGAGTGAAACATCGCATGTGATGGACGTTCCCATTGCACGGGCCGATGAAGTCTTGCGCCCTAACCCTGGGGCGGACGTGCGGCCGCGCGGTTCACAGCATCACCCACGCTGGGCGGGCCATCCCCGAAACGAGGTGATTATTCCCAAGTCCAGGGATTTCCATTGATGACATCTGCTCACTCCTTCCTCCGACCTGTTGGTGACCGAATAGTGCCGGTTTTCGCCAAGGGGCGTTTGATGTTGCTGGCGACAGTCATCTTCGCGGCCATCTCCGCCAGCGCTCAGGTCCTCGCTCAGGACGGACGTATCAGTCCAGAAGCCGCTACAGGGTTGGAACGCAAAACTCTTGCAACCTCCAAGCGTTTTATGGTTTCAGCCGCGAACCCTTATGCTGTCCGCGCTGGTGTCGATATTCTTAAACGTGGTGGGAGCGCAGTTGATGCCGCCATTGCCGTACAGATGGTTCTCAACCTTGTTGAACCGCAATCATCCGGGATCGGTGGTGGTGCGTTTCTTCTCCACTACGACAAAGCAAAACGTGACATCGTTTCATTCGATGGCCGTGAGACCGCGCCAGCTAAGGCTCGTGCCGATCGCTTTATCACACCAGATGGGTCGCGCATGTCGTTTCGCGATGCTGTTCGCTCTGGACTGAGTGTCGGTGTGCCCGGGCTGGTCGCGATGCTGGCAAAAGCCCACGCAACACACGGTGTCTTACCCTGGAAAGATTTGTTTCAGCCGGCGATCGCCCTGTCTCGGGATGGGTTTGTTGTGTCACGCCGGATGCACTTGTCGCTGCTCTGGGTTGGGCAATCGCATTTTTCGGATGCTGCGCGGAACTATTTCTTCCCGGATGGTTCAGTCGTTGCCATCGGACATATTCTAAGAAACCCCGCCTTCGCCGACACGCTGGAACGTATTGCCACGCAGGGCGCAGAAGCGTTTTATACCGGGCCTGTTGCAAACAAGATTGTGTCGGCCGTTGCTCAGGCTGAGCGAACACTTGCCGATCTCACGCTGCAAGATTTAAAGGACTACAAATCAATCAACAGGCCTCCTGTATGTACGCGATACCGGCAGCACCGTGTCTGCGGGATGGGGGCCCCGTCATCGGGCGGCATTACGATCGCGCAAACACTCAATCTGATTGCGCCGTTTGAACGGATTGGTATCTCTGACACGCTTGATGGTTCCAGGCTGTCTGACATGCACCTGATCGCTGAGGCTCAGAAACTAGCTTATGCGGACCGCAACCGATATCTTGCTGACCCGGCTTTTGTACCCGTACCTGAAGGTTTGCTCGATAAGGTCTATCTCGACGAACGCCGTAGGTTGATATCTCCCGATACCGCGATGACCGGACCCGTCAAACCAGGTGTGCCGCGCGGCGGTACCGATGCGGGTGGCGTTGATGCGACAGAAGGGCGAGCGGGTACCAGTCACATCTCTATCGTTGATCCAAGTGGGAATGCGGTGTCGATGACCACGACGATTGAGGGTGCGTTCGGCTCTGGGCTGTGGGCTGCTGGTTTTCTTCTCAACAATGAATTGACCGATTTTTCCTTTCGGTCGGTGGATGCTCAGGGACGAAAAATCGCTAATCGTGTTGCGGGGGGAAAACGACCGCGAAGTTCCATGTCGCCGACGATCATCCTCGATGCGGACAGTAAACTGAAAGCGGTGCTTGGCTCACCAGGTGGAAGCCGGATCATTCTTTATGTGACGAAGGCCATCGTCGGGCTGATCGACTGGGAGCTGGACGCGCAAGCCGTTACTGAAACCATCAACTTTGGCAGTCGCGGGCGCGGGTTCGAATTGGAGGTTGGAAAAGCCACCACCGCCATGGGGTTGCGGCTAGAAGCCATGGGGCACCGTGTGCGGCCGGATGTAATGGTCTCGGGACTGCACGTTATTGTTCGCCGTGATGGCTACCTGGAGGGTGGGGCTGATCCGCGGCGCGAAGGGATTGCTCTTGGTGAGTGACCAACATACGCGGGTGTGGTCTGACGCCGCTGGCTCGCACCGCGTGTCTGGTGAGGGCATGTTGCGCCGCCAAGACTTGACGCCGCATGTGTGCGCAAGCGCCTTGGGGTCGTGGGCTGCTGGATGGCGTGCTGCATCGAACCGCTTTGACGAACGCGGGGTGGCGCCATGACGGGACATCGTATTCTCGTTGCCGGAGCCGGTGTTGTTGGCCTTTGGCAAGCTCTGGTTTTGGCGCGCGATGGTCATCGGGTCACGCTGTGTGACAGCTCGGAAACGCCGCACGCCACGTGTGCCAGCCACTATGCCGGAGCGATGCTGGCACCGTGGTGCGAAGCCGAGGCTGCCCCCGATGTCGTGCGTGAGCTTGGCATTGTGGGGCTGTCGCAATGGCGGGAGGTTTATCCCGGCATCGTCGCGCATGGCAGTCTCGTGATCGCGCCTGCCCGGGATAAGCCAGAACTTGTCCGCTTTGCGAAACGGACCTCGAACTTTACCTGGGCTGATGCCGCCGAAATCGCCACGCTCGAGCCTGCGTTGGAGCAACGGTTTACGGATGCTTTGTTCTTTGCTGATGAAGCTCACATGTCTGCGCGGGATGCATTAACGTTTTTGCTGCAGGCCATCGTTGTTGCAGGTTGCGATTTGCAGCTGGGTCGCGACGTCGAAAGTTTTTCGAAGCGCGACCATGATCTGCTCGTTGATGCGCGTGGCCTGGCCGCCCGCAATGTACTTCGCGATCTCAGGGGGGTGCGTGGCGAACGCGTCCTTGTGCGGTCCACGGATGTGAAACTTCACCGGCCGGTGCGTCTCCTCCATCCCCGCCACCCGATATATATCGTGCCGTGGCCTGATGATTGCTACGTGATCGGTGCTACGGTGATCGAGAATGAAGAGGCGGGCTCTGCCAGTGTGCGCTCTGTTCTGGAGTTGCTCGGGGCAGCGTACGCCGTTCATCCAGCCTTCGCAGATGCTGAAGTTCTCGATATTGGTGCTGGTGTCCGTCCCGCGTTTCCCGACAACGTCCCTCGCGTGCTGGTGGGAGATCGGTCATCCCGGGTTATTCATGCAAACGGTGCCTATCGTCATGGTTTTCTGCTGGCTCCTGCCATGGCTGAAGCAACACGTGACTGGGTCAATAGCGGAGACACGGCACATCCGCTGATCCGTGAGGCAGTGCCTGTGACCGGATAGCGCGGTCGCTTGCCGGCTTTCAGCCCTCATGCTCCTTCCTTCGCAGGGGGCCCCGGAACTCAAGCCGCTTGAGGTCTCATTGCTGTGCTCCGTGTCTGGCCTTGTATGCCAGACAATGGCTTTGCGTGTCGTTACGGGGGTGGTATAGCGGCGGCCATCCTATCGAAGACTTCAGCGTCGGAATGTGTGCAGGTTGTCGTCAGGCACTTTCTGTCCCGGCGGTTCGGCCCCGGTCCGTGCATTTCCAGGCGGCAGCAGACTGGCGCAATGAGGGAACCGATAGCCGACCCGTTGCATGCCAGTCCGCCATCGACGACGCTGAACTGCATCCATAGCAAAGGAGACCATCCATGGCCGTAGGCCCGACCGCAACTGAAACAGGGCTGGCCTTGACGTTTGATGACGTACTCCTTGTGCCTGGCGCATCCGAAGTGATGCCGGGTGAGGTCAATATCGCCTCGCGCATTACGAAGTCGATCGCCGTCAATATCCCAATTCTATCTTCTGCGATGGATACCGTCACAGAATCGCGCATGGCCATTGCCATTGCGCAGGCCGGTGGCATCGGTGTCATCCACCGCAATCTGGAACCAGCCGAGCAGGCGCGACAGGTTGCGACCGTCAAGAAATATGAAAGCGGCATCGTGCTCAACCCGGTCACGATCTCGCCGGATGCGACGCTGGCAGATGCCCTTGGCCTTATGGACATGCACCGCATCTCAGGTATCCCCGTTGTCGAGCCACAACGCAACGGTGCCCAAAAAGGCAAGTTGGTCGGTATTCTTACGAACCGCGATGTCAGGTTCGCGAACAACCCAGCCGAACCGGTGTCGGCTTTGATGACGCAAGACAACCTGGTGACCGTCAAGCGATCGGTGTCACAGGGTGAGGCCAAGCGGCTTCTCCATCATCACAGGATTGAGAAACTGCTGGTGGTTGACGATGAATTCCACTGCGTCGGGCTCATTACGGTCAAAGATATTGAGAAGGCGCAAAAGCATCCAAATGCCTGCAAGGACGCAGAGGGGCGGTTGCGCGTTGCGGCTGCGACGACGGTCGGTGAAGACGGTTATGAGCGCACCGAACGATTGATCGATGCGGGCTGCGACCTGATCGTGGTTGATACGGCGCATGGTCATTCGTCACGCGTACTTGAGGCGGTTGCGCGGATCAAAAAGCGGTCCAACCTCGTGCAGGTGATTGCCGGGAATGTGGCGACGGCTGATGCGACGCGCGCGCTGATCGATGTCGGTGCGGACGCGGTCAAGGTCGGCATCGGTCCCGGATCGATCTGTACGACGCGCATTGTTGCAGGAGTCGGAGTTCCACAACTGACGGCGATCTCGAATTGTGCTGCTGAAGCCGGCAAACACGGGGTCCCGGTGATTGCGGACGGAGGCATCAAGTTCTCAGGCGATATTTCGAAGGCGGTCGCAGCGGGTGCCAGCATCGTGATGATCGGTTCGCTGCTGGCTGGTACCGATGAAGCGCCAGGTGAGACGTATCTGTATCAGGGGCGGACGTACAAATCGTACCGCGGGATGGGGTCGGTTGGCGCGATGGCGCGCGGGTCGGCTGACCGGTATTTCCAGGAGGAAGTAAAAGACACGCTCAAGCTGGTGCCCGAAGGTGTCGAAGGGCAGGTGCCGTATAAGGGGCCGGCCGATGTTGTGTTGCACCAGTTGGTTGGTGGGTTGCGTGCCGGGATGGGTTACGTGGGTGCTGCGACCATCGAGGAAATGCAAAAGAAGGCGCAGTTTGTTCGGATCTCGCCTGCGGCTATGCGCGAAAGCCATGCTCACGGCGTTGCGATCACGCGCGAGAGCCCGAATTATCCCGGTGGCGGCTAGCTCTTTATTTAGACATTTGCCTGCCCTTGATGGATGGCGCGCCCTGCGTCACGCCCGTCTGCTCATCGAGGCCTGCGTCGTTCGTGAATGAGGGTCAGCTTAACCCGGTCGGCGTGGGTGATGCCTAGTGTCAAAAAAGCGTGTCGTGCCGTTTTCGATGCTGCGCGCATTAAACAAACCCTTCCGTAGCTCAATCCTTTTTCGAGAAAGTCATGCGTGTGTCTCAAACCTTGATCCTGTTGCCGGTGTTTGCGCAGGTGCTCCTCACTTTTGCCGTTCTCATTGCAATGGCTGTGGCGCGGCAGTCTTCCTTGAAAAAGAACGGTCAGTCCGTTCAGGATGCGGCACTTGCCACAGACGTGTTCTGGGACGACCCGGCGCGAAGGTGTTCGAACAACTACAAAAACCAGTTTGAGTTGCCGGTTTTGTTTTATGCGGTCTGCGCGTTTGCGCTGATCACGCGCATGGTCGACATCTGGTTTCTCGTTCTTGCGGCTGCCTTCGCCGTTTCGCGGATTGCCCATGCGGTTTTGCATATCCGATCCAATGCAGTGCCCAACCGCGCCGCCGCTTTTCTCGCCGGGTTTGTCATCCTCGTTGTTTTGTGGGTCATGCTGTTTGTCCGTATGGTTGCAGCCGGTTTTTGAATTGCATCACGGGCAACCTCACCTACAACTTCGCTGACGTTTTCAGCCTCCACCGTTTTTTGAAAGTTCAAGACCATGACACCTGGAGCACGGCTGAAGGCTGGCGCGGAGGTCCTCGACGATATCTTTTCGCGGCATCGCCCCGCCTCCGTTGCCCTTTCGGATTGGGGGCGGAACAATCGATATGCTGGTTCTGGCGACCGCTCAGCCATTGGCACGTTGGTGTTCGAGGCCCTTCGACGGAAGCATTCGATTGCTGCGGCATTCGGTGATGATAGTTCCCGGGCACTTGCTTTGGGGGCGGCGTTGATGGCGCTTGGGCTTGATGCGGCGGGTGTTGCAAAGGCAGCGGATGGATCGACGTACGCCATTGATGCGCTGTCTGAGCATGAGTGCGAGGCATTGCGGCGTCTGCAGGCCGGGATGCGTGCGCAAACGGCTGCCCTGGCTGATGCAGACGTCGATGGCGCTGGTGATGGTGAAGCCGCCTCAGGGGCTGAATGGAGCGAGTCTTCGGCGGATGTGCCGCATATCGCCGGGGATTTTCCGGAGTGGCTTACCCCGAACATGGTGCGGGCCTTTGGAGAAGACGCCGCTCTGGAAGGGATGGCGTTAGCGCAACGGGCACCGGTTGATTTGCGGGTCAACGCGCTCAAGGCCACACAGGCCAAGGTGTTGAAAGCGCTGTCTCGTTTTGCAGCGGAGCCTGGACCGTTTTCAACGCTTGCGGTGCGTATTCCAGTGCCGATGCCGGGCAAGCGGACGCCCAATGTGGAGGCTGACACCGCGCATGGGAAAGGGTGGTTTGAGGTCCAAGATGCTGGCAGTCAGGTTGCTGCCCTGCTTGCCGGGGTCAAGCCGCGTGATCAGGTTTTGGACCTGTGCGCCGGTGCGGGCGGTAAAACGCTGGCCATGGCTGGGAACATGCAGAACACCGGGCAAATCTATGCCTATGACCGGGATGCCGTTCAGCTGCGTCCGATCTTCGAGCGCTTGAAGCGGGCGGGTGTGCGGAATGTGCAAGTCATGGATGCGGGGGTGGAAAGCCAGCTGGAAGCGGTGGCTGACCGGTTTGATGTGGTGTTCGTCGATGCGCCGTGTACCGGGTCTGGAACCTGGCGGCGCAGACCTGATGCGAAGTGGCGGCTGAAACCAGAGGGGCTTGCGTTGCGCCAGGCGGACCAGCAGGCCGTGTTGCGTGCGGCTGCCAAGATGGTCAAGCCGGGCGGGCGATTGGTTTACGTGACGTGTTCAGTCTTCGTTGAGGAAAACGAAGATCAGATGACATGGTTTGCAGCCGAACATTCTGACTTTGAACGACTGCCTATCGGACCCATATGGGCTGAAGCCATTCCAGGGATCAGCACGGAGACAGCGGGCGTGGACCCTGAAGCGTTCAGCGTTCTTTTGACGCCCAGGCGGCACGGGACAGATGGTTTTTTCATTGCTGTTGCCCGAAAACTGCCCCCGCAATCTTGATCACTAAGCACACGCGAGGTCACCGTGGGTTCCGATACCGCACATGAGAACCTGCTCGAGAGGTTGCCGGATGGCACGCAAGTGGGCCTGGCGCGGTATGGCCAACCCGGCGGCCTTCCCATACTGGCGTTTCACGGTGCGCCCGCATGTCGTTTCATGTTTGACGTGGCCGATACCCCGGCGCGCGACCTTGGGGTCGAACTGATTTGTCCGGACCGTCCGGGCTATGGATTAACGCCGCCCGATGCGGAACCTTCGCTTGCGTCGCGGACCCAGATGCACATGGCATTGGTCGAGGCGTTAGGTCTGGAGCGGTTTCATCTGCTCGGCATATCGGGCGGTGGGCCCTACGCGGTCGCTTTGGCAGCTGCTATGCCGGATCGCGTTCGCGGACTGGGACTGGTGAGCCCGATTGGCCCCGTTGCTGATTTCGTTGACCAAGGAGGGCGGACGGTCCATCCATTTCACCGCTGGTTTTTCCTGCGTCTTCCCCACAAATCCAGGCTTCTGTCGGTTAACGGCAAGGTTTCCGCGCGGCTGTTCAAGCGTGCGCCGACATTTTTTGCCCGGATGTTTGCCCGTGGGCTGGGTGAAGCTGATTTGGCAGTTTTGTCGCGTCCTATGAACCAAGCGAGCCTGATCCGCATGACGCACGAAGCGTTGCGGCAAGGTATCTGGGGTGCGACCACCGATTTGCAGATCTTTTCTGCGCCATGGGGCGTTGAAACGCGCAAGATCGGCTGTCCGACGGTCATCTGGCAGGGCACCGCAGATCGTATTGTCCCTGCGTCTGTATCTTTGGCGTTGGCCGAAACGTTGCCCAACTGCGACGCCATCAGGCTTGCTGGCCATGGTCATTTCTGGGTTTATGACCACACCGACGAGGTCTTGTCGCAACTGGTCAATCTTGGCTGAGGTGAAGATCCTGAGCCCAACGGAAGGATACGTGCATGTCGGACTACGTTCCCATTGGCGTGTTTATTGGGCTGGTCTTTTTGGCCGCCGCCTCTGGGGCCGTGTTCGCGCCAGGGGAGTGGTATAAGTCGCTTTCGAAACCGTCGTGGACCCCGCCGGACTGGGCTTTTCCTGTGGCCTGGACCGTTTTGTACATCATGATCGGGACAGCTGGCTGGCTGGTTTGGAAAGCCGAGGGATTTCAGCTGGCGCTGCTGTTATGGGGCGTTCACCTGATCACAAATGCGGCTTGGTCGTATTTTATGTTCGGAGCCAAGCGCATCGATTTTGCGATGTACGACGTAACCGCCATGCTCGTGACGATGATTGCGTTCATGATTATGGCTTGGCCGGTCAGTTCACAGGCTACGCTGCTGTTCGTTCCTTATCTTGCATGGGTGTCATTTGCCGCGGCTTTGAACTGGCGGATCTGGCAGCTGAATGCGTGACCCAATTTGCACGTCGCGGACAGACCTTTGATGGTCGCCACGACTTCACAATTGCAAAAAATGCAGTGTCTGTCAGTGTTTTAAGAGCAGATATTGGAACGCCAGCATGGCAGTGAATGCCAGCGTGACCGTGGTTGCCACACTGGTTGCTTCAGCGTTTTCGTTTGATTCTGGGATCAGCTCGGCAAACACCATCCAAATCATAGCACCTGCAGCCAGTCCGAACCCAAACGGCAAAAACGGCTCGAATGTCTCAACGAAAAGGAATGACGGGACGGCCATGATTGGCTGCGGCAGGCTGGAGAATATGGCCCATAAAGCAGCGGCAAGCACTGTCGTTCCGCGGGGCACCAGGATCAACGCGATCGCGAGGCCTTCGGGGATATTGTGGATTGCGATCGCGGTTGAGATGAAGCCGGCCAATTCACCATCGCCGCCAAATGACACGCCAACGCCCACGCCTTCAGCAAAGGAGTGGACCGTCATCACGCCGACAATCAGCAACGCTTTCTTGGCATCGAGGCCTTTAAGATTCGAAATTTCAGGCGCATGGGACCCATCAATGATGCGCTGACCTATGACGATCCCTGCGAGACCAGCGAGTATGCCGAGCAAGGTGCGTTCGGGCGAAATTGCAATGCCTTCAGCGATGAGGCCGTGGCATGCGGCCAGCATCAGGCCCGCTGCCGCAGCATTTGTCAGGGCGATGACACGGTCGCTGACGCTTTTGAAATAGAGGAAGGGCAGTGCACCCAGACCGGTGGCGATGGCTGTGATCATTGCTGCGATGAAGACGGTCATGACATCTGATTGCAGCATATATCGTGTAGCCCCATCGCGAATTGCGCTGTTTCGAAGAACGGAGGAACGCGCAGGTTGCGCAACCGCAGGCGATCGATGCCTTGTCGTTAAGGCTCGTGTCAATTGCCAGATCGGATCGATTGTCCCCACAAGCATTTGACAATTGTGCGCGCAGGCGGGACTTCTCGCGCGATCAGGGCTGCACGCCCGACCGTTGGCCCGTCCATTCTCCAGGCCGTTCACTTGACCTTTAAGAGTTCCATGACCGACACCGTTCTCATCATCGACTTTGGCAGCCAGGTCACCCAGCTGATTGCGCGCAGGGTGCGTGAAGCCGGCGTCTATTCAGAAATCGTGCCCTTCAACAGTGCCGAAGACGCTTTGGACCGATTATCGCCAAAGGCTGTCATCCTGTCCGGCGGCCCGGCAAGTGTCACACATGTGGATACGCCGCGTGCGCCTGCATGGGTATGGACCTCGGAATTGCCCGTGCTCGGCATCTGCTATGGCGAGCAGACCATGGTTGAAGAACTGGGGGGTGGCGTCGAAGCCGGGCATTCGCGCGAGTTCGGGCGGGCCGATGTGACGGTGGAAGGCAGTTGCGCGTTGTTTGACGGCGTCTGGAAACCTGGGGAAACCCATGCGGTCTGGATGAGCCATGGCGACCGGGTGACAAAGCTGCCGGATGGGTTTGAGGTTGTCGCGACGTCGCAAGGCGCACCATTTGCGGCTATTGCCGATGAAGCCCGCAAGTTTTATGCGGTCCAGTTCCATCCCGAAGTGGCGCACACCAAGGATGGAGCAAAACTTCTATCGAATTTCGTCCACCGCATCGCCGGGCTCAAAGGCGATTGGACGATGGGCCATTTCCGCTCATCGGAGATTGAAAAGATCCGGGCACAGGTTGGTACCGGGCGGGTCATCTCGGGGTTATCGGGTGGGGTTGATTCCGCGGTTGCTTCCGTTTTGCTGCATGAAGCCATCGGCGATCAGCTGACCTGTATTTTCGTTGATCACGGATTGCTGCGCGCTCGCGAAGCTGATGAGGTCGTTTCGTTGTTTCGCGACCACTACAACATCCCGCTGGTTCATGTGGATGCGCGAAATCTGTTTTTAGAAAAGCTTGAAGGGGTGTCCGACCCCGAGACGAAGCGCAAGATCATCGGCGGGTTGTTTATCGATGTGTTCGAAGCCGAAGCCAAAAAATTGGGCGGTGCGCAGTTTCTGGCACAAGGCACGCTTTATCCCGATGTGATCGAAAGCGTCTCGTTTACCGGGGGGCCGTCGGTGACGATCAAGTCGCACCACAATGTGGGCGGGCTGCCAGAGCGTATGAACCTGCAACTGGTTGAACCATTGCGCGAGCTTTTCAAGGACGAAGTCCGTGTTCTTGGGCGGGAACTGGGGTTGCCGGAGATTTTCATCGGCCGCCATCCGTTTCCCGGGCCCGGGCTTGCGATCCGGTGTCCTGGGGCGTTGTCGGCTGAGAAGCTCGAAATTCTGCGGAAGGCGGACCAGATCTACCTCGATGAGATCCGCAAGGCGGGGCTTTACGACGAGATCTGGCAGGCATTTGCCGTCTTGCTGCCGGTTCGGACAGTGGGCGTGATGGGTGATGCGCGAACCTATGATTTTGTCTGTGCGTTGCGTGCTGTCACTTCAACCGATGGCATGACGGCCGATTACTATGATTTCAGTCACGACTTTCTGGGACGGACAGCCACCCGCATCATCAACGAGGTCAATGGGATCAACCGCGTGGTCTATGACATCACCTCCAAACCGCCGGGCACAATTGAGTGGGAATAAAGCGTCGTGCGCGTCGTATGCGACGGTTCATTTGGGGGCTTCGTCGCAAAGAGAGGTGCCTGCCCCGTCAGCTGAGCAGGACCCATATGGCTGATGCGATCAGCGGAGGCGCCAGCCAGATGAAAAGGCAGACGGCATAGGTTTCCACAAACAGCCGGCTTCGAAGTCCCAAACCTGTTCTTGGTGACCGCGCCATGGCATAATCGATTTCGTCGTGGTTTTCGCTGAGCTTCAAAATGGCATCGTAGTGCGTGTAGAAATTGCGCAGCTGCTGCGCGTTGGTGATGTGTGTGGCTTTCAAGGCCCGACGCATATTGTTCAGCTGCATGCCCGATGTGTGCAGTTGTTCGGCACGCTGCTCGAAACGCTGCTGTTGATAATGCATGGCGAGAATGAACGAAATGGCGCCGGCGGATGCGGCTGCAAACCCGATGATGTTGGCGGTCAACGGCGTCAGGATATCGCCGAACTGCAGCGTGAACAGAGGCACGAGAAATCCGTAGATGCCTGAAATGGCAAATGCCAGCTGACCGGCTTCGTCTTTTTTTCGCAGGCGTTGTGCGGCGTTGAACCTGGCCCGCTTCATAATCGTCGTATCGGACAAGAGGTCATCGGTCAGCTTGGTCAGGTCAGGTTGCGGAGGTTCGCTTTTGGCTGGATGCCCAGAATCGCGCACTGGGCCCGTACGGGCGCTATCTGCCGCCCCGAATTGCATGCGTTCAAAGGCATCAATGACGTTGGCGACACCCGTTGGCCCACCGGTGTCGGCTGTTGGGGCTTTGGCGTTACGTGATGTGGGATTGCGCTGCTCCATAGGACTGGATGCTAGCTTGATTCGGGCTATGCGCTGGATGCCATCATCCGCTTACGGGCGTAAAATTGCCTCGGCGTCGCCCCGGTTTTGTGACGCTGCAGACACACGGTTTTGCCAAATCAGGAAAAGGGTGCTGGGGGTTCAATGACCTGCGCTCTACAAGCCAATGGTGTCCCGCTCAACGTAACAGTGGTTGGGATGCTGAAAAGTATTTGTTTGATGGGGAGTTGAGAGATGTTGTTGTTTTGCAAGCGGTTTGGAGCCGCTGGGGGTCTTGTTACTATCTTGGCGACGGTGAGCGCTCTGTCGGCTCAGGCCCAACCGGATCTTGTGATCAACAAGGCTGATTCCAAAATTGATTTCATCAGTTGTGAGGAGTCCCAGCCGCTCGTTGAAGGGCGCATTGTTATTCGCAATGAAGGCAGCTCGGATGCCAACCTGCGCAGTGCCAAAGATCTGTTTCGCAGTTTTGTGGCGGTCTATGTTCCCGAAAATATCGACCTGATCGACAAGGATGCCAAGCGGACCAAGCTCGAGCCGCGCGAGCAGCGAACGGTGAAGATCTCGGTGGGCCGCGGCAAGCAGAAGGCTGGCCGGAACTACAATGCATTCCGCGCTGCCGGGGCCGCTATCGGCGGGTATGATCCCGACATTCTCCAAGACGATGAGATCTATGCGGAGAAAATTCAGGCGTTTCTCCAAAGCCGAGGGTATGCCCTCACCGTTGATGGTGACTGGGGTTCAGGTTCCAAGCGGGCTCTAAGGGCGTTTCAGGCCAACGTCGGGCTGGATGCGACTGGTGAGTGGGATCGTGAAACGGCCAAGCAGATCGAAAAGCTGGCTGGCGTGTCCACGACGATTGAATACGCCAACGTCAAGAACGCGAACGGTGAGACCCGCATTCGCGTGTTTGCTGTCGTCGACCCCTACAACCTGATCTCTGAATCGAACGAGACTAACAACGTTGTGGCCTATGAGGGCTACCTGAAGTGCGATTGAGCCGGTCGCTTACGGGCAGACAAACGTGTCCGCGCCTTTGATCACCGCATTGAGGATGACGAGGGACCGGGCACGTGTTGCGTGGCCCGGAACCCTGGCAGGCCCAGTCCGACTATGTTCGCGCGGTCTGGCTTGCCCACCAATGTTGCAGCCTGAGGATGCCTTTTTCGATGTCGGCTGTGCTGCGTGCGTATGAAAAGCGCACGTAGCGATGCCCTTCATGCTTATCGAAATCGATGCCTGGGGTGATGGCAACGTGGGCTTCATGCAAAACCTGTGTCGACAGGGCGAGACTGTCGCTGCACCAGTCGGATACATCGCAGTACAAGTAGAAGGCCCCATCGGCGGGGACCGATTTTGAAAAGCCGGTGTCCTTGAGACCTTGCAGCAAAATCTCACGATTGTGAGCGTATACGCTGCGGTTTGCTTCCAGTTCTTCTGTCCCATCAAAGGCCGCAAGGGCTGCGACCTGCGAGATGGTTGGCGGCGAAATGTAGAGGTTTTGCTGCAGGCGTTCGAATGTGCCGATGAGCTGCGTGGGGACGACCACCCAGCCGATCCGCCACCCGGTCATGGAGAAGTATTTCGAAAAGCTGTTGATGATGACGACGTTTTCGTTAGCGGTGGTGTTCGAGTTCCCGAGTGCCGTGACGGCATCCCGGCCATAGGTCAGACCGTGGTAGATTTCATCGGATATGAACCACAATCCGTTCACGCGGCAGTATTGGCAGATGTCGTCCAGGCGTTCTGGTGAGAGCATTGTGCCGGTGGGATTGGCGGGCGAGGCGATCAGGACACCTGCGATGTCGTGTTCGGCCTTGGCTTGGGCAATTGCTTCGACCGTCGGCATCCAGCGTGAGGCCGCGTCTGTCCGGATCGGGACTTCGGTTTGTCCGAGAGCTTTCAAGATCTGGCGATAGCAGGGGTAGCCTGGGACCGGCAGGCCGACTTTTGTTCCTGCTTCGAATACTGCCAAAAAGGTCAAAACAAACCCGGCAGACGAGCCCGTCGTGACGATGATGCGTTCTGCATCGACGTTGACACCGTATTGATTGGCATAATGTTGCGCGATGCGCTGCCGCAATTCGGGCAGTCCGGCTGCCACCGTATAGCCAAGCGGGTCTTGTCCAAGTGCTTCAGCAGCAGCTTTCCGTGCGGGTTGAGGGGCTGATGTGCCGGGCTGGCCGACTTCCATGTGAATGATGGAGTGGCCCGCCTTCTCCAGCTTGGCCGCCTGGTTCATCACCTCCATCACGATAAAGCTATCGACGTTGGCGCGGCTGGCCGCCGTCATGCATTCCTGGTCGGCTGGCAGCACATCCGAATTTTTGTTAAGCGTATTTGGTGATGGCATAATATGGCTTGGCGGTTTGCTCATCTAAACTCATGGGCTGGCCGGCCAGCGGGCCGGTGTGAATTGGCTGGCGCAGTTTGCCTTTGTCGTGCCCTATTGTCATTGGCTCATCGTGGTTTGCATGCGTGATTCAAGACAATCGGCGGCATTTCGCGGGTTGTTTGACTGCCGGGGGTTTTGCTCATTCAGCTTGGCGGGTCGAACGGGCACACCGCTTCCGCCATTGCCGAAATCGGTATGGTGCGGTCGAGCAAACCATATGACGATCCCGGTGTTTTGACGGTCCCGGTGTTTTAAGGAGACGATATGCGCTGTCGGCAAACGATCGTTGTGACTTTGCTTCGTCAAGCGATGACCCTAGCGGTGGCCGCGGCCGTGGCGCTGTCGACTATTGTGCCTGCAAACGCTCGAGGTATTCCGCTCATTCGCGATACCGAGATCGAGAACCTTTTGAACGACTACGCGCAGCCGATTTTCAAGGCGGCCGGATTGGGCGGTGGACGCGTTCAAATGCGGATCGTCCGCAGTCCGGTGTTCAACGCATTCGTGCTCGACGGCGGGAATGTGTTCATGCACACGGGCGCCATTCAAATGGCGCGCACACCGAACGAAATTATCGGCGTGATTGCGCACGAGGCTGGACACATTGCCGGTGGGCATATGGCAGCGCTCCGGTCCCGCATCGCAAAGGATAAGACCCGCGCTTTGCTGACCCAAATCTTAGGCATCGGCTTGATGGTACTGGGCGGCACCACGGGCAATCAGGAACTTGGTGGTGCTGGTGGAGGTGTGCTTTATGGCGGCCAGGACGTGATTATGCGTTCGCTGTTGTCCGAGCGGCGTTCACAGGAGTCGGCGGCTGACCAGGCTGGGTTGAGTTATCTCAACGCTACGCGGCAGTCTGGGAAGGGAATGCTGCTGACATTTGAACGGTTCGCGCAGCAGGAATACATTTCAGATACCTACAAAGACCCGTTTGTCCGCTCACACCCGGTCGCGACCGACCGATTGGCCCGGCTGCGTGAAAACGTGGAGAGCAGCCGCTATTACACGGCGCGCGACCCGGCATCTTTGCAGCTTCGACACGATCTTATGCGTGCCAAGCTTGCGGGGTATCTCGACAGCCCCAGTGTCGTATTCAACCGTTACCCTCGGTCGGATAATTCGCTCCCTGCCAAGTACGCCCGTGCGATCGCAAGCTTCTTTCAAGGCGGCAACCGCGGGCTGGGTCAAGCGCTGGCCGGGATGGATGAGCTGATCGCGTTGAAGCCCAGCTATGGCTACTTCTACGAAACCAAGGGCGATTTTCTGATGCGTTCGGGCCGGAGCGGCGAAGCGATCCCGCTCTTGCGCAAAGCCATACAACTGGTGGGCGGCAAACCGACGCTGATCCAGGTGCAGCTTGCAGCCGCCATTCAGTCGGCCAAGGGAAAGGCTGGATTGTCTGAATCTGTTTCCTTGCTGCGCCGTTCACTGGTTACCGACAAGAACCCACGGGCCTTCCGGTTGTTGGCGACTGCTTACTACAACCAGGGTAACGCGCCGAAGGCTGATGCGGTGACGGCGCAGGCCTACTTCCTTGAGGGCGACCTTAAACAGGCGCAGATTTTCGCCAAGAGGGCACATTCGCGGTTGAAAAGAGGCTCGCCCGAGTGGATCAAAAACGATGATATCATCAAGTTCGAGCCGAGTTCCTGAGTTATGATATAATCTTAGCGGCTTGATCTCGCGCACCTTTCGGTCTTTACGACAATACGCGATGCTCTGTGTGAGCGTTTACGACCATGATCCGCGGCGGAGCGCCGCGACGGAGGACACCAACCACATGCCAATCCGAACACCATCTTTGATGCCAACGCGACTTCAGTCGGTCTCAGGCAACGTACGCTCAGCCCGATTTAGTGGGACCCGTTTCGGTGTCGCCTGTGTCGCCAGCCTCGGCCTCCTTGTTGGTGCGCTTGGTCTGAGCGCCCATTCCTCACGTGCTCAATCGGAAGCGTTCAGCCCGGAACAGAAGACTGAGATTGAAAAAATCGTTCGCAGCTATCTGTTGGCCAATCCGGAGATTTTCCTGGAGGTGCAGGGTGTGTTGGAACAACGCCTGCAGGAACAGCAAACCGCTCGTTTAAAGAGTGCGATCACAGACAACGCTCAGACGTTGTTTAAACGGGCTGACGCACCGATAGCGGGGAACCCGGATGGCGACGTTACTGTCGTCGAGTTCTTCGATTACAACTGTGGCTTTTGTAAACGCGGCTTCCGGGATATCGCCAGTCTGATTTCCGAAGACAAAAACGTGAAAGTCGTACTCAAGGAATTCCCGATTTTTGGTAAGGGCTCTGAAGATGCTGCCCGTGTTGCCTTGGCGGCAAAGGCGCAAGGAAAATACTGGGACGTCCACCGCGCGCTGTTGAACTTGGAAAGCCGGGTTGATGGCACGTCCGCTTTAGCGGCTGCTGAAAAGCTTGGGCTCGATATGACGAAGCTCAAGGCTGATATGTCGTCCGAACCCGTCAACGAAGAAATTGCGACTGTGCGAGAGCTTGCGCAGAAGATGGGAATTAACGGGACGCCGCACTTCCTCGTGGGGGACCGGACCATTGCAGGTGCGCCTGAGGATCTGCTGGAGCAGTTCAAAACCAACGTTGCCGACATTCGTAAGAACGGCGGTTGCAAGGTCTGCTGAGTTCAGTTTCAGAGAGAGCCGCTGGACCTCTGGGGCGCAGGTGCTTCAGCGAGTGGTTGGAACTTTGTAGGTTCGGTTCAGCCAACCAGTGCGCCTTTGCTGACCTAGACCCTGTTTGCTTTTCGTGGCCTCGAAAAGCAGGCTCCAAACTTTTAATTGGAGCATGTTCCGGGCGGAAACTTTTCCTGAACATGCTGTCGGCGTCTCGGATGGCATCCGTTGCCTCCAACGGTCTAACCTGAACCTAGCAGCCAATCCAAAAGCGTATCGCCGACCTTTGTGCTTTGGGTTGGCTTATGAGGTGCGTCATCTTTGCCAACTGGCGGGATGCAGCACGCATATCGCGGCCGTATTATCCATATGGCTAAGCCGCTTTCGCGTTGCTTTGAAAGCTGTTACATCCCATCCCCTGGGTTCAATCACCACTATCAGCTCCGCAATCGACGGCTCTTTAGCAGGCTGCCCGGGCTCAACCGCGGCACGGTTCTCACAAAAAAATGGAAAAACCAATCCTGGTCCTGAACGGACCCAACCTCAATCTTCTCGGCCAGCGCGAACCCGATATTTACGGTCATGATACGCTAGCCGACATCGAAAAAGCCGTCACAACCGTGGCCAGCGCCCGGGGTCACACAATTGATTTCCGGCAGAGCAATCTTGAAGGCGAACTTGTCGATTGGGTGCAATGGGGCCGTGAAAACGCCTGTGGCTTGATCGTTAACGCAGGCGCCTACTCGCACACTTCGATTGCGCTGCTGGATGCGCTTAACGCCATCACCGTACCGATCGTTGAAGTGCATCTTTCGAATATCTTCCGCCGCGAGGACTTTCGCAATCACTCCTATGTTTCGCTGGCCGCAGGTGGCGTAATTTGCGGCCTGGGGGCAAAAGGCTATGAATTGGCCGTGCTTGCACTTGCGGACCAGCTGGCGACCGTTGAATAACTGGAGCCCAACTTTCAACCGGAATTGCATCCACCGGACATGACTTCAGCCAAGAAAGAGCCAAGACGGATGACTGCTAAAGACGCCAAGGCGCGCCACAAACTTGAGACAGACATGGTCAAGGAGCTGGCCGGACTTCTGGACGAGAATGGCCTGTCCGAGATTGAAATCGAAAACGATGATTTTCGCATTCGCGTCGCGCGACAGTTGGCGCCTGTTGTGTCCCATGCCGGGGCTGCGGTTGCCCCAGGGTCGGTGCAAGCCGGTGAAGCCGGGGCTGTCAGCGCGGAAGCAGCCGACATGTCCAAGAACAAGGATGCGGTGAAGTCTCCCATGGTGGGGACAGCCTATCGTGCTCCTGAGCCGGGTGCTGCGGCGTTCGTCGAGATCGGGAGCAAGGTCCGCGAAGGCGACACGTTGTTTATCATTGAAGCCATGAAGACCATGAATCAGATCCCGGCGCCAAAGTCGGGAACAGTCTCAGCCATTCTGTTTGAAAACGGGCAGCCGGTCGAGTTCGGTGAGCCCATGGTCATTGTTGAATAGGCCCCAAGTTCAATCAGAAGGGCAGTTTGCCATGTTCGACAAAGTCCTGATCGCCAACCGAGGCGAGATCGCATTGCGTATCCAAAGGGCCTGCAAGGAGCTGGGGATCGCGACCGTTGCGGTGCATTCCACAGCCGATGCCGATGCCATGCATGTGCGTCTCGCCGATGAAAGTGTCTGCATCGGTCCACCGCCTGCATCGGACAGCTACCTCAATATTCCAAGGTTGTTGGCGGCGTGCGAAATCACAGGCGCTGACGCGGTGCATCCAGGTTACGGGTTTTTGTCCGAAAGCTCGCGATTTGCCGAGATCCTCGAAGATCACGCAATTACATTCATCGGGCCAACGTCTGATCATATCCGTATCATGGGCGATAAAATCGCTGCCAAGGAGACCGTCAAGCGATTGGGTATCCCGGTGGTGCCTGGTTCAGATGGGGCCGTCGAAAACCCGGAAGATGCTGTTCGAATTGCTGCAGAGATGGGGTTTCCCGTGCTTGTAAAGGCGGCATCGGGTGGTGGTGGACGCGGCATGAAAGTTGCGCACAGCATTGATGACATCAAGGTTGCGTTTCAGACGGCACGATCAGAGGCCAAGGCGGCCTTTGGCGATGATGCGGTCTACATCGAGAAATTTCTGACCAAGCCGCGCCATATTGAAATCCAGGTGTTTGGTGACGGCAAAGGCAACGCGGTGCATCTGGGTGAACGGGACTGCTCATTGCAGCGCCGCCACCAGAAAGTCTGGGAGGAGGCACCGTCTCCTGCTCTGAACGAAATCTCGCGGGCAGCAATCGGTGAAACAGTTGCGAAGGCCATGCGCGACCTGAAGTACCGCGGTGCAGGGACGGTCGAATTTCTGTTTGAAGATGGGAACTTCTATTTCATCGAGATGAACACCCGGCTGCAGGTCGAGCATCCGGTGACCGAGGCCATCACTGGAATTGACCTGGTCTTGGAGCAAATCCGCGTGGCTTCAGGCGGACCACTCAGCTTCGTTCAGGATGAGATCGTCTTTTCAGGTCATGCCATCGAATGCCGCATCAATGCCGAGAACGCGCGCACGTTCCGTCCGTCACCGGGGCAGATCACCTATTGGCATCCCCCCGGAGGGCTCGGTATCCGCGTCGATTCCGGCGTCTATCAGGGCTATGCCATTCCCCCATATTACGACAGTTTGATCGGTAAGCTGATCGTGCATGGCAAAACCCGCAACGAGTGTTTGATGCGGCTGAAGCGTGCGCTATCCGAATTCGTGATTGACGGGATCGAGACGACAATTCCCTTGTTCAACGAACTTATCCGACAGCCGGATATTGCAAACGGCATGTATGACATTCATTGGCTCGAAAAGTTTCTGGGAAAGCCCTAACCTCTTGCTGTGCCCACAGGATGCCTGTTTTGCCTGTCAAAGGGATCACCGGGGGGATTGCGCAAATGTCCATTCAAGACTGACCTGGCGTGACATGACCTAGTCTGTCACACGATTAATGTTTGGGACCTTGTTGACCGCATGGCGGAAAGCGGTTTCGTTTCGTTGTGACGAAGGTTTGATCGAGGAGAATTGAGGTCGTGGCGACTGGCGACGACATCATGATCGAGATTACACCTCAGGTTCTCCTGAAGGCGTACAGCTGTGGGATCTTCCCGATGGCTGAGAGTTCCGATGATCCGGCGCTCTACTGGATTGAGCCGCAGCACCGGGGCATCTTGCCGCTCGATGCCCTGCACGTGCCCAAAAGGCTTTCGCGCACGATTCGGACGACCTCGTTGGTCGTCAAGGTGGACACGGATTTTGAAAGTGTCATTTCCGGCTGCGCCGCCTCTCGGCCGGGCCGACGGTCAACGTGGATCAACAAACGTATCCGTAACCTCTATCGCGAACTCTTCAGACTAGGTCACTGCCACACGATCGAGGTCTGGGATGGTGATGTCCTGGTTGGCGGCCTTTACGGCGTTGCGTTGGGCGGGGCTTTCTTCGGCGAAAGCATGTTTTCCTCGGCTCGTGATGCGTCCAAGATTGCGCTGATTCATCTTTGTGGACGTCTTATTGCCGGTGGGTTTTCCTTACTCGACACCCAATTTGTGACCGAGCACCTCCGGCAATTCGGGACAGTTGAAGTCGAGCGGGATGACTTTCATCGCAAGTTGGAAACAGCGTTGAAGATCAGAGCCGACTTCGATCTGCTTGCACCTGATGCCGACCCGGAGTTGATCCTTGCGTTTATTGCGCGCGCGCGCCACGGGCGGTGATGGTCCAAGTAAACAGCCAACTTGATGGTTTGTTCTGAGTTCAGATCCGCCGGCTCAGGACTTGATGCGTGAACGCATGTCTGCTGCGAACTCCGCTTCGAGTGCGGCTTCGAACTTTACGAGATCATCTGGCAATGGCATGCCGAACGCCTTCATCTCATTCAACTTTTCCTTCAACTGCAGGTAGATCTCGTGGCGTTCTTCAGCTTCGTTTTGCATCTGTGTCATCAGTACGCCGACTTCGGCTTTCAGGTTTTCGAAACTCATGGTGGTTCTCCTGGAGATCGCTGAAAAGAGTGCGGCCCGTGGCTGAGCTTACTTCGGATTTGATCGGGCTGTGTTCAAAATTTGAGCCTACAAGACCGTCCTGGAGATCATTCCGGTTTGGGCCGACAGGTAGGCAGAAGCTTCCAGCAAGTAAGACACGTGTCATGGGCGTGCTGCGCAAGCGTTGCGGTGCTGCTATGCCCTTCCATGTTTCACTGGGCCTCAAACTGCATGGCGTGGGTCCGCATGATTTGATCACAAGCTGAAAGGCTCAAAGGCCCGGCAGTTTTGCCAGGCCTTTGTTCGTCGTGTTTCTTGATCCTGCTGCGTCTGGCCTGACGGCGATGTTCGATGTCGCCAACGCACCAGAGCCACGATACGCCTCGCGCGCGTTAGTCGCCCAGGATGCGGCGTTGCCACCAACCGCGGCGTGAGGGTTTATCGGTCGTGTCGTCGTCTGCGGTCGGGGCTGCCGGTGCGGTGTCGTTGCTGTCAGATTTTTCGCTACCCGGTGGTCCGACCGTGACGCGTTCGACGCGGGGTTTGTCCATAACGGGGGCCGTCCGTTTCGAGCGGTCCGCTGAAGTGTCATCGGCATCGGCGATATCACCTGCTGTTGCAGCGATGCTGTCTGCGTGATCGACCTTAGCTGGTTCGGTTGGCGCTGGTTCGGCTGGCGCGTGCTGGTCGTCCACGTTTGTGTCAGCGTCTGTCGAGGCCTCGGGCGTGTCTAGGGCTTTGGCCGGTTCGGCGTCATTGTCTGTTTTTGGTTTTGCTCTGCGTGTCGCTGTTCGGCCCGTTGTCGAGCGTGCGCGTGAGCGCCGCTTTGGTTTTTCGGCTTCGGCTTCAGCTTCGGGTTCTGTTTCAAGCTCGTCTGCGTTTGGTGCAGCGCTTACCTCAACCTCGTCCGCGATGACAGCAGCCGGCGCATCGTCGGTTCCGGCCTCGGGCCGTTGCTCATCTTCGGTGTTTGCACCCGGCGTTGTGATTTCGATGACGCTCGCTGAGATCGATGGCTGTGGTCCAAGACCTGGAATATCCGCGCCGTCGCTGTTTTCGGCGGTGGCCTCCTCGCCGTCCGTATCCTGGCCGGCGTTTTCCGTTTCTTCACCGCTTTCGTCACGTGATGCCTGACGTTCACGGTTACGACGCCCGCCGCGCCGGCCGCGTCTGCGGCCCCGGCGGGAGCGTGGCTTATCATCGTCACTGGTTTCGCCGTCGTCGCTTTCACCATCGTTGGCTGTTGCTTCGCTAGCTGAGGCGTCGCGGTTTTCGTCCTCGCCGTCACCGTCGTCTGCGCCATTGAACTCTTCACCGGCATTTTCAGATGTGCGGCGACCGCCCCGCCGCCGACGTCTGCGTCTCTTGCGGCCGTTCGCATCTTCATCGGCATTGCTGCGCGCGCTGACGTTTTCATCGTCAGCTTCAGCCTCGACCGGGGCGCTCGCTGCTTCTTCGTCGTCGGTTTCGAAGCCCCAATCCATGTTGACAGCGGACTTGTCTGCAACGCGGCGGTTTGGCGCCACGTTGGCCGGGCCGCGCTCAATTGAGAAGTTGGCGCCGACGACCTTGTCGGATGCATCGATCGTGATCGCATATCCGCAGCGGTTTTCCATATCGACGACAAAGTCGCGCTTGTTGTTCAGAATGTAGAGTGCGACCGCCGCAGAGGTGGTGGCGGTCAACGACCCGCGTTGGCGGGTCATCACGGCGTCTTCCAGTCCGCGAAGGACGGCGAGCGAGATTGATTCTGTCGATCGGATGATGCCTGTTCCCTGGCAGTGGCTGCACTGTGTGGTCGAACCTTCCAGTACCCCTGTCCGCATGCGCTGGCGCGACATCTCCAGCAGGCCGAAGTGGGAAATACGACCGACCTGGATGCGGGCACGGTCATGCCGCAAGGCATCCTTCAATTTGCGTTCGACGGCGCGATTGTTGCGCTTTTCCTCCATGTCAATGAAATCGACAACGATGAGACCGGCAAGGTCGCGCAACTTCAACTGGCGTGCCAGCTCTTCGGCAGCTTCCAGGTTGGTGTGAAGGGCGGTTTCCTCGATTGAGAATTCACGGGTTGACCGGCCGGAGTTCACATCCACGGCGACAAGCGCCTCGGTTTGGTTGATGACCAGGTAGCCACCTGATTTCAACGTGACCTGCGGCAGGAACATCGCGTTCAACTGACGCTCGATCTGATAGCGCGTGAACAGCGGTTCGGGGTCTTTGAAGGCAACGACATTCTTAGCATGCGATGGCATCAGCATGCGCATGAAGTCCTTGGCTTCGCGGTAAGCGTGGTCGCCAGCAACAACGACTTCCTCGACGTCCTTATTGTAGAGGTCGCGGATCGAACGCTTGATCAGGTTACCTTC
>JBCBRH010000026.1:0-62226 GCA_039819785.1 Pseudomonadota bacterium
AACGCAAAACAGCACGATCCAACAGACTGTGACTATCAGCGAGGCCGGAACCTACGCCCTATCTTTCGAATTCGCGCTTGGATGGAACAACCCAGCGACCAACGGCATGCAGGTCATCGTCGACGGCCAGGTCATCGACACGCTCCAGCCAACAACGCCCGGCTACCAAGCCTACACCACCAACCTGTTCTTGGAAGCCGGCACCGTCGACATCGCGTTCGCCGGCATCGGTCCAAGCGACGGACGCGGCACCCATATCGACACCGTTTCGCTAATCGCCACCGACACACCGGCTGACGCCATCGACGACACATTCAATTTGATCACAGGCAGTGGCAGCGCCAGCTTCAACGTTCTGGCCAACGATGACGGGAGTGCTCTGACGGTCACCGGCTACAGCGGCGGAGCATTGGGTGCCCCTGTTTCGGTGACGTCCACGGGCGGCCGGTCTGCAACCGTGTCACTCAACCCCGATGGCACGCTTGACGTTGATCCAGGCAGCGCGTTCGACGATCTCGCAGCCGGCTCGACCGATACATTGACCTTGACCTATGACGTGGCCGACTTCGATGGCGATGTCGATACGGCCCAAGTGACTTTGAACGTCACCGGCGAAGACGCGACGGAGTTTTCACTGGCCGGAACAGATCGCGCCGTCGTCGTCGATCTCCGCGACAACACAGTCGCCAACGCCGTTCGCGTCCTCCCGCTCGGCGACAGCATCACCGATGGTCTGGCAGTCGCGGGAAGCTACCGCGCGCTGCTGTGGGAATCCCTCGTTGAAGACAATGGGCTATGGCTCGACTACGTCGGAAACTTCTCCAATAACCCCGGCCCGAACCTGCATGACCCCGATCACCAGGGCATCCCCTTCGGCTCGGCAACGACGGCCGCAGCTGACATCAACGCCACATTGACCGCCAACCCGACCGACATTGCATTGATCATGCTGGGCACAAACGATGTCGCGTTTGAGAACGGACCAAACGTGATCCCGCAGACGCAGTCGGAAATCCTGACGATCATGCAGGCCATCGATTTGGCAAACCCCGATGCCCAAATCTATCTGGCGACCGTCACACCACGCACCGACCCAGCGCTGCAGGCTGTGATCGAAGCCTATAACGCCGCCTTGCCAGAGTTCGTCCTGTCGGCGCAAACCTCCGGTATCGACGTCACGTTGGTGGACATGTCAGCCGTCGGCGTGAACGACCTTTATGACAGTGTCCATCCCAATGCGACCGGCCACACGGAAATCAGCACCGCATGGGCCGCGTCTCTCTTCGACAACGCCTCGATCACCGCAGGAACCTTCAACGCCACGACATCCAGTCTCGACACAGATGTCGAACGCGTGATCGGCTCGGATGCCGGCGACCGCATTTTCGGTGACAGCGGCGAAGAAAACCTGATCGGCGGAGGCGGCCAGGACTGGCTCGAAGGCCGCGGCGGCGATGACCTTTTGACAGGTGGGTCCGACCGCGACGTCTTTGCATTTGAGTTCGGCGAAGGGGTCGACACCATCACGGACTTCACAGACGGTCAGGACCTGATTGCATTGTCAGGCCTTGAATTCGGAACTGCGAATGGTCAAGCCACATTCCTGGGTGCGCAATTGGTCGGCGGCTCAGCCGCAGACAGCGCACTGGTTGTGAGTGACGGCGCAGGTGGTGCGAGCCAAACCCTGGCCATCCTGTCGAACGTTTCCGTCGCCAATCTGAACGTCGACGACATCCTCTGACGCCGCTTTGTTCTGAGACCCATGCGTCTGAAACAGACACGGCCAAATGGTGACCTGATCACACAAACATCGAATCGCTTTTTCGAAGACCTGACGCCTTGTTCGACAATCATCGAGGCTAAGCACGCAACCTGACCACGCCCGACGTCCGGTCATGGGCGAACTGCTGCCGCGTTCTGCTACACTCGAGCCTTTCAGTTATTGACCCACAGCAGAAGTTCTACGGATAACAACCATGCTTGCACTAGATCCGTACGGTGCCCTCAACTCGAAATGATGGGTCTTGCTTTATGCGGCGACTGGAGTCGTCCGCCAACCAACGGTGCGCAAATGGTCCAACCCAAAGCGAGCGATCTAGATTGCTTGGGTTTGCGGTTCTTTTCGTAGTTGATGTAGGGTGGGGTAGGTGCGGATTGCGCCATCGGACGATGGCATTTTCGTATGTTCTTTTTATCGATCGAGATAGAAACTTGTATCGGCGTTCGACTTGGCCCGCGCCATCGTGTCTTAGAGGGTCAGTGGATATTGCCAGACGGCCTTCTGTGATTACAGAATCAACGATTGACGATCGCAAGAACTGGATAGTTGCGTGCTCTCCGCGGCAGGCCCAATCACCGCACGAGGAAATAAACTTCGCTGGCAGGACTGCTAGATCGTTTGGGGACCAGATAATGCCGTGCGATCCGATTTCTGAGACATTCCGCGTCACCGGAGGAGTTTCAGACTTCCATCTTGGTCCATCTATCAGAACAGTTTCGCGCTCACGGAGCAACGTTTCCATGAACGTGAATTCGTCATCGGGATGCATCACAAAACGTAATTGGCTTCTCAATGGTGAAACGCCTCATACTTGAACGTGAACGGCATCAACACCGCACTGTAGTTAGATCATTGTAGGATTAGCAGTCCCAAGACGAACGCGGTGCACACTCACGAGATTCCGTCAGCCTTTGGCCCTCTGCTGACCTCGGTTGAGCGCCCTACCTCGTGTGTTCTTGAGGCTTGAGCCGACAGTCATTCGACGCAGACAGGCACTTTCCAGACGTCCGCCGAACGCGCCGGACAGTCGGTGGGCGGAAAGGAGGTTGCCGACCGAATCTGGCTGGTCAGCTTCATGGCCTACGATCTCGGCTTCTTCGACGATGAAACCTGCCGCCTCGAACCCGTTGCAAACCCCTTCGCGGTCCGCAATGTGTTACCCATGTCTCGGGAATAAACCGTAACCTATGTCTCCGGAACGGACCAAAAGTCATTGGTGACCCCGACAGGATTTGAACCTGTGACCTACGGATTAGGAATCCGTCGCTCTATCCGACTGAGCTACGGGGCCGTTCTGAATGGGCGGGCGCATTTTGGTTCCGCGCACATGACGGATACGAACTGCCGTCCCGCCATCTCGCCGTCCCGGCAGCAAAGCACAATCCGCGGAAAGACGGAATGCCTGAGCCGCAAGGGGCTTCAGCGCGTTACCTGCCGATGTCGAGGGCGCGGCCCCATACGCATCAAACGGCAGCATCCCTCTTCCGCAACTTCGCTCCAAAACCTCATTGTCAGCACATCTCCGAATTAGAGGGGCGAGCGTTTCCCAAGGGGCTTCGATCGGCAAGATGACGTGGGCGTCGCTGATCAAACGCGAGGCCATGGCTCTGAATTAGACTCAAACTGAGCACAATCTGAATATCGTTCAAGAAAAACAAAGCCTAACAATTCCAAAAGCTTGGTGTGCTACAAGAAGTGCTACAACCTATAGTTTTACACAGGCTCGGATTTTCCCACTGCAACTTCTGCGCGCATCGCCCTAGCATCGTTTTTTGACGGACTGTCAAACATTGCAAAACCGTCATCAAAACACGCCAGCCAGAGCAGAAGGACGACAGATCCTACTGCAAGGGCTGAAACGAAACGGGGTTGGGGGAATTAAACGATGGCGCTCGTACGGATCGAATGGATACCAGTCCAAGTTGCAAATCTTGGCCTTTTCGGCCTCGACCATCTGCAATTGGTCTACCAGCCAGATGACCTCATTGGACAAACCGGCCAGGAGGATTGGTTCGTCCTCGAAGGCACCCGTGATCTCGCAGCTGGCGCGATCCAGGCCACGTTAGGCGTCGAAGGATCGGATGGCCAAACTCGATTGTCCGAAGCCAATGTCATCGAAGACCCCAACCACCCAATAGGGATCCGATACCCGACCGCCGAAGAACTGGTCGACCTCATCGGCACACCGCAGTCCCGCGGCAGCACACCAATATCCTTTGGCGATCCCTTCACGGCGTGGCAGACGATGGCCGTGTACGGCGCCGAAATCAACGACCAGAAATTGAACTACATCGGATCTGGAATTCCGCTTACCGGCGTGTCAACGGTGAACTCCACGTCCGTGATTGCCAGCGTGTTGAATTCGGTCGGGCTGGATCTCACCAATCATTTTCCATCTGGTCTGCGGTTTTCACCCGGCTACAAAACCCTCATCGGCACCACGAATGACGATGAGCTGACAATCGTGCGGCAGTTCGAAAATCTCGTCGGCGGCGTGGGTGAAGACACGTTTTTTGGCACCAACGGCGGCGGCAATGAACGCTTCTATGGTGGCGTGGACGACGACAGGTTCAACCACAGCAGCGGCTTCGACCTCTATCACGGCGGGGAATCCTACAAGCCATATGCCGAAGACGGATTGGACACACTGGTCCTCGACGGTGTCGGCGTCACTTTCATCCGTAAGAACCCCGACCACATTGAACACCTTGTGGCCCAATACCTGCTGCTGGCCGACGGGCAAGACAATTGGGTGTTCTCGGTCGAGCGCTATGAGTGGCTGAACTCAACCGACAAAATCTACCTGGGCCCGGGTCTGGAACTCCTGGACGATGGCCTGATCCTGGATCTCAAGGGGCAGCAAAACGAAACGGGAGAAGCAAAGAAGGGCGACGTCGTCTTCTTTGAAGAATTCTCCGACGGTCTGCTGATCAACGCCGCCCAGTCGAACGCCCTCTTCGTGGAAGACAACACCAACCATGGCCAGGAAAACGGTCTGTGGATCGAAAACGCCGAATGGATCGTCGGCAGCTCAGACGACGACCGCATCTATCTTGCCGCCGAAATGCGCGGCGCTGAAGGTGGTGAAGGTGACGACCTGATCGACGCCCGCCTCGTCGATGGCAGCGGTGGCACCGGTCCGGAAGACAATGGCGCCGAACTCCACGGCGGTGCTGGCGATGACACGCTGATCGCATCCAATGGCCAGTCCGTGGCGTTTGGTGGTGAAGGCGATGACACCTTCATTCTAACAACCTTGAACAATCGCCCCGACGCACTCGGCAGCGTGGAACTGACAATTTCAGATGCGGAAAGCACCGACAGCCTGTTGGCCCCGATCAATCTGTTCAACCAGTCTGGCGGCAGCTTTGAAGGCTCCGAACTGCTACCTGTCCTGGGCGCGATCGGCAGTTATGACGACCTCCTCGACGGTCAGACCCTGCGCTTCGAATGGCGGCCGGAAAGCACCCTCGTCTACTCTACGGACCTGTCGGTTGGCTTGATCCCGTTTTTCGGATCCATCACTTATGAACTCGATGGTACGGACCTTCTCATCGACTTCCAAAGCGGCACCACATTGAACACATTCACCGGAGACCCCGAGGATGGCGGTGTCCCCATCACACTCGTCGTGGGTGACCCAACCAGTGAAACCACCGTTCGCGTCACCGACTTCGACGAAGGCGACCTCGGTATCGTGTTCCACGAAGTCGGGGACCCTGTGCAAGTCGGTACCGATAGCCGCGGCGCGCTGTTTTCGTTCCCCGGCCGCGACGCCGCTGTTCAGGCCATGACCAATGGCGGCACACTGCTTGATCCAATTGATGCCCGCCCCGATGCCCCATCCACCAACCCAAACCTTGAGCGTCCCACTTCTGCCGGGTCAGATCAGCTGGTCGGCGGCCAGGGCGACGACATCCTGACCTCGACCACATCGTCATCCACACTCATCGGCGAAGGCGGCAACGATAACCTGACCGGCGGCAACGGCGATGACATCCTGGATGGCGGACAGGGCAATGACACCTTAAACGGCGGCAATGGGAACGATGACTACCGCGTCGATTCAACCGGCGACATCGTCAACGAGGCTGGAACGTCTGGCACCGACAGCGTCTACGCCTCCATCAGCTACACACTGTCAGCTGGCGTGGAAAACCTGTTTCTCTCAGGCGCGGCAACCACGGGAACCGGCAATGAACGCGACAACCAATTGACAGGCAACGAAGGCGACAACGTCCTCGCAGGTGGCAGCGGCAACGACATCCTGTTCGGGAACTTCGGTAACGATACCCTGAGCGGCGGCGATGGCAATGACACCTACCTTTACGTGGCTGGAACCGGTGACGCGGTCATAAACGATACCTCCAGCGCGGCCGACAATGACAGGCTGCTCCTGAACGGCGACCTCACGACAAGCGACCTTTCCTTCCACCGGGCCTCCAGCAATCCAAACGATCTCATCGTAATCACCTCGGCAGGAGACCGCCTGACCATCACCGACTACTATACGGGTGCCGCAGCCGGCATCGATACCTTCGTCTTCGACACCGGCAACGCGTGGGATCGCACCGCCCTGGATGCAGCCGTCGGAAGCCTGTCTGCCACTGGCAACGAGGCACCGATTGCACGCGATGACCTTGACTTCATCATCCCAACAGCGACCTTCACCATCCAGGCGGCAGCCCTGCTTGCAAACGACCGTGACAATGACGGCGATACGCTCACAATCACATCCGTCTCAACCCCATCCATCGGATCCGCCACGCTTCTGGCCTCCGGCGGCATTGAGGTGAGCGTACCGTCCGGCACGACAGATGCCATCACGTTCTCCTACACGATCTCGGATGGCCAAGGCGGTCAGTCCACGGCCTCAACATCCTTCACGCTCTTCGAGGACGCAGTGGTGGGCGGGGCATCCCTGACAGCGGTCGACGACAGCGGTTTTGAAGCCGCGGACATCGGCACCCTTGTCGTATCAGCAGGCCGACTGTTCGCAAACGACCAGACCACGGACCCACAATCACTTGCGTTGACTTCCGTCGGAAACCCCACGAACGGAACCGTCAGCATAGACGCCAACGGCGACATCATCTTTGTGCCAACCAATGGCTACGGCGGCGCTGCATCCTTCACCTACACTGTGAGCGACGGGTCTGGCGCATCCTCAACAGCAAACGTCAACCTGACCGTTTTTGCCGTCAACACCATCACCGGTGACGCCGCCAACAACACCATCAATGGAACAACCGGTTGGGACGCAATCGACGCCGGTGATGGAAACGATGTCGTAACCGCCGGCAACGGCGCCGACGACGTGTTCGGCGGCAACGGCAAAGACAGCATCGACGGGGGCTCAGGTGCGGACATCCTGGACGGCGGCGCCGGCAATGATGAAATCAGCGGCGGCGGTGCGTTCGACATCATCTACGGGGGCGACAACGGCGACAAGCTTTGGGGCGATGCAGGTAACGACACCGTTTCCGGCGGCTCAGGCGCGGACGAGATCTACGGCGGCTCCGGAACGGACGTCCTCTACGGCGACAACAGCGGCGACACAATCGACGGTGGCAGCGGCACCGACTATGTCTACGGTGGCTCCGGCGCGGATGTTCTATCTGGCGGAAGTGGCCGTGATTACCTGTATGGCGAAGCATCCAATGACACCATCAGCGGCAACGACGGCAACGACGACATCTACGGTGGCGGCGGATTCGACATCATCTCTGGCGACGAAGGCAATGATCAGCTTTGGGGCGAAGCTGGCAATGACAGCATCAGCGGTGGAAATGGCGCGGATGCTCTCTCATCGGGCTCTGGTTCCGACACATTGGACGGCGGTGCCGGCAACGACGCCCTGACCGCAGACGAAGGGTCCAACACCGTGATCGGCGGCACCGGCAACGATCTCATGTTATCGGGTTCGGGATCAGATACGTTCGTGTTCGCCATGAACGATGGCAACGACACGATCGACGGTTTCAGCTTTGCGAGCAGTTCAGCGAACAGCGCCGACAAGCTTGACCTGACCGCTTACGGCTTCGCCACCTCAGCTGAGGTGACAGCACTGACGACCCAATCTGGCAACGACATCGTCATCCAACTCGATACGGCAAACAGCATCACCATCACACTGGCGAGCATCGCCGACTTGAGCGCGAGTGACCTGCTGCTGTAGTCTCAGGGATCTGGGCGGCAGTTGAATTCTAGCCTTCGAAGATTGGAACCAGAGCCTGTCAGACAGGACACATGAACGGATGACAAACGGCTGCTTCAATCGAACAGCTGCAATGCCGTCAGTACGATTGACTTGGCTCGCTCTGGGTTGCGCGATCGCGGTCACATCGACGAACAGCGTAATCGCTCAAACACCGGCGCCCAGCGGGTGCGCACTGAAACCCATGTTCACGTCCACGATCCAATCCCAGACGGGCCCAGCAACATTCCAGCTATCGAACAAGCAGTCGATTCGCTTGGCCGATATTCAGGCGACAGCAGTCGCGCCCGCCACATCGGCCAGTTTGATCGGCCGCCGCCTGTCGTTTGCCATAACCAGCACCCAGCCCAACCGATATGGCGCCCTGCCCGCCCACGCTTTTTTCGCGGATGAAAATCAATCGCCGAACGGTACATCTGAAGCGCCAGCATCAGACAACTGGGTCCAGGCGAGACTTGTCCAATCCGGCCAAGCGATCTTTGATCCAGATCCGTTCAGAAGCAAAAAATCTCCACCGTCATCAGTCAATGCTCCTGCCAAGCCGCTGCCACCGCCGCTCTCCGAGCCGTTCCGTGACCATTGGGACTGCCTGACAGCCCTATCAGTCTTGGAACCCGAACGGACCTTGCCCCCGTTGGATGCCAGTCAGCCATCGGCATTGGAGAAACACATCGGGACATTTGTTGCCCTCAAAGGGCAGCCAACGCGCATCTCCACATCCCGCAACCGCATGTTCCTCAATTTCGGTAAGGATTGGCGGACCGACACAACCATTGTCATCCCCTCACGGCTTATCGCGGCATTTCCGGACTGGGCTGAGCAGCTGAAAGAGATAATAGACCAAGACGTCGTCGTTCGCGGTTGGCTGGAACGCCGTCGCGCTCCCATCATTACAGTCAATCACCCCCAGGCCTTGCGCATCCTTCAGCCGACCCAAAAAGCGCGCTGACAACATCATTGCGCGCCGGCCCAGACACAAAAAAGCGGCCGCCGGTAATTGCACCAGCGACCGCTGTCGGTCTTTGTTGAGGCTTTAGGTCGGACTTAGCCCTTAAGCAGCCTGTGTGTCGCTTGCGCTCGCAGCTTCGGCCTCGGCAGCTTCTTCTTCAGCAATACGACGGCCCTTTGCTGACTTTGAAAGCACTTCGACAATCCGCTGGACAGCGCCGCGCTCATCCAGTTTTTCAACGGCTGCCAATTCACGGGCCATCCGGTCAAGCGCGTCTTCATAGAGTTGACGCTCAGAGTAGGACTGTTCCGGTTGCGCTTCTGAGCGATAAAGATCACGCACCACTTCAGCAATCGAAACGAGATCGCCCGACGTGATCTTCGCGACATACTCCTGGGCACGGCGGCTCCACATGGTCCGCTTGACGCGCGCACGCCCCTTGAGGATATCCATCGCCTTCTTCAGGGCAGCTTCGTCTGAGAGTTTGCGCATGCCAACACTCTCAAGTTTCCCAGTGGGAACCCGGAGCGTGAGCTTTTCCTTCTCAAACGTGATGACGAACAGCTCAAGGGCGATCCCGGCAATTTCTTGCTCTTCGATGCCCACGATCTGCCCAACACCATGTGCTGGATAAACGACAAATTCAGCCGTCTTGAAACCGTGCTTTTGCGTCAGCGGCCGCTTGGCAGCATGCGCGGCCTCACGGTTCGCAACGGCTTTTTCAGCAACGGCCTTCGGTGACATCACTTTGCGCGATCCAATTTTAGCTTTCGCAACCGGCGCAGACACCTTGGTGGATGCAGCTGGCGTAACAGATGCTGCAACCGCCCGCGTTGCTTTGGCCGGAGCAGCTTTACCAGAGGCCGCCTTCGCAGCTGCAGGCGTAGGTTTCGCCGATGAACCAGCAGCACGAACCGGAGCACTCGCCCGACGCGTTGCTGATGTCGTTTTGGCTTTGGCCTGTGCAGGAGCCGCGGTTGACGCTCTCGGCTTCGCCGTTGCCTTTTTCGCAGCTGGAGCTTTAGCTTTCGCGGCCGCTGGCTTAGCAGCCGCCTTGGTTGCCGCCGTCGTTTTGGCCTTGGCGACCGTTGGCTTTTTCGCAGGTGCCGCAGCCGCCTTCACGCCAGTTTTCTTGGCCGCTGCCGCTTTTGGCGCGGATTTACGAGCGGACGTCGTCGTGGACGCTGATTTGACTGTCTTGGTCTTTGAAGGTTTCTTGGTCTCAGTGGTTTTCTGTGCTTTGGTCTTCTGAGCCATATACGTTATCTCACCTTCTCTTTTACGACACATCTTTTACGACACAGGCCAACCTAGCCCTTTACGATACGAGCCAACTTGACCACCACTGTTGGCGCCTCTTTGGAGTTGCCATCGTCTCATGCATAAACGGCACCGAAATGACGCGGCCCATTCGCAGGACCACATCTGCTTAACAAAGCTGACCAGGCCGTTAACATGGTGAATGATTGCTTGATCTCTGTTCGGATTAATATCCTCGCCGCAGTAAACGCGATTCAAAAGCCCCGACGGATAAACGCTCTAGCGTCCGATGGTGCTTGTCTGGCGTCTGCGCATGTTCTGATCAGTAAACCACTCTAACGAATACCATATCATAGTTTTCCCCGTTTTAGAAGGTGACATAGGGAGGTTGGTCAACGCACGGCCAGTGGCAACGTGACTCATCCAGACGGAGTCAAAGCCGTGACGTCAGAGTAAAATGCCCATTGACGCGTATATTCATCCGCGCAGCCGAAAATTTACCAAGAATAATGCAGAGTAAACGCCAGTAGGTTCAAAGAAAGCGCGCCGAACGTTAACAAAAGACCGCATGCGACGGTGAAACTCTTTCGCCCGCGCACCACACGCTGAAAACACAGCAATTCCATGGTCAATCGCTTGAGACCAGGGAGAGAAAAGCAAAGAGTGCAAGGCTCGACCTCACCTGGGCCTAGCCGTCGCCTTCACCGGGCTTCTCTGAGAAATACTTATCGAATTTGCCAGCTTCATCTCGATACTTGTCAGCATCTTCTGGCGGCTCTTTTTTCGACGTGATATTCGGCCATTTATCGGCGAAGTCACGATTGACTTCCAACCACTTCTCCAGACCTGGCTCCGTATCAGGTTTGATGGCTTCCACGGGGCATTCAGGTTCGCAGACGCCACAGTCGATGCATTCGTCAGGATGAATGACGAGCATGTTCTCGCCTTCATAGAAGCAATCGACCGGGCAAACTTCCACACAATCGGTGAATTTGCATTTGATGCAGTTGTCATTGACGATGTAGGTCATTCGCCGCGCGTGTCTCCGTAGTGGTTGTGGCAGGCTGGAAAATATCGCCCCAGCTGCCGGCAGGTCTAGTAACCCCGACAGCCAACCGGACTATCGCCTGCCTGAGCATCTCAGTCGGCAACTTAGTTGCATTGCGATAGCAAACACCCGCAACGCATCTTTACGACCCAAGGCTTGCCAGAAACCCGCCACCGACGCAATCAACCGATATGACAGCATCGTTGAGACCGGTTGTCGCGACGATACGAAAGTCCCGTGACATACTCTTAGGCAACGGACCGCCAACAACGGTACACCGGCAGGCCCAACACAGCCGCTATAAGCAGCCTGTTTTCTCGTTCAATCTTCGTCGCGTCCGCGCAACTGGTCAATCTGGCGCCGTTCACGTTTCGTTGGCCGGCTTGATCCAGGTTCTCGCTGTCCCACGGGCAGCGGACCTGTCGTAATGGACCCATCCTGAGCAGGCGTTCCAGGCAGGGGAACCTCCGGTGGTGTCAGATCTTCGTAAAGCGTTTGGGCTTCTACAGCGGGACCACGGCGCACACCCGGCAAAAGCACTTTCAAAACCAGAATGCGCTTATGAACACTCGCCGTAATCACATCGCCGGGCCGCACAATTTGTTTGGGCTTATCCACTTTGACGCGATTAAGCCGGACACGACCATCCTCGATCAGGCTTGCGGCAAGTGAACGGGATTTGACGACGCGCGTGTACCACAGCCATTTGTCAAGACGCTGTCCCGGCAAACCACCAGGATCAGGTGTGCCATCAGAGGCCTTAGATATCGGGCCGCCATTCCGGGTCATGGCTTCTTGTCGTCTCCTGCTGGCTTACCGCTGGCACCCTTCAAAGCATCCTTCAAGGCCCCAAGCGCGGCAAAGGGCGAATCTGGATCGATGCCCTTTTTGCGTGACGGTGCCGAAGAATGAACCCGTGGCTGATTACGCTGATCGCGGCCACGGTCCTTGCGGCGCGGTGGCCCATCACTCCGTTCGGGACCCTTCCCACCTTTCCTGCGACCTCCCGCGTTCTGACGCCCTTCCCCGCCCAAACGATCCTGCCGGTCCGGTGATTGGCCCGCATCTGCCGACCGTCCCGACCCGTGGCGATGTCGCCCCTTCGCAGTCTTGGCTTTGTCCTTATCCCCATCAGCCTCACTGCCAGCGGAGCCAGCCTCAGCACCGACACCGGCCTGACTGCTGCGATGCCGATTGCCACGGCCTCGCGACTGGCGGTTTTCAGCCCTGCGGTGACGTTTTGGCCGCCAGACATCGTCGAAGTTATCGTCCGCATCCTGCGCATCTTGAGGTTCAGCGCCTTTGTCGGTGGCTTCAGCAGTCACACTTGGCGTGACACCGCCAACAGCGCCTGCAACTGTGCCTGTATCAATCGGCGTCCCGGCCACCACTGCGCCCGGTTGCTGATCCGCAACCGGTTGAGACGGAGCCGCTTCGGCAACCAGTGAAGGCGTCGTCACGGGACCATCAGACAGTTCTACGGCTGCAGCAATGTCCGCCGATGCGAGCGCAGGCTGCAAAGCACCGATAATTTCCAAGGCAGCCTTCGATACAAGCTTCTCGGCAACAAGCTCCTGCGCCCCTGCATCCCCGGTTGCGCGATCATCGGCCGTTTGGGTTGCGGCCACACGAGCCGCATCCGGTGCAGCTTTTGATACAACCTTTTTGCGCCGCTCAAGCCGGAAGCCGAGTGCTTTCAAGACCTCGGCCAATTCCAATGGCGAACAGCCCAAAATCGACATCATATCCGGCGTCGCAACGAACCCGCCATCTCCCGTCGAACCCTTGGGAGGTTGTGCCGCGACGTCCGGTTTGGTGCGGAATGCAACCAGCGGCCGGATCAGGTCAGCAAGACGCTCCAGAATATCGAAGCGCACGGCACGTGGTCCGCACAGATGAAACCCATAGGCACGATAAAACGCTTCCGGCGTCTCAGGGTTGGTCTTGACCGACGTCAGTCCGGCCCGCGGTGCATCCGGCAACGCGTTGACATCCAGCCCAGCCGCTTGGCCTCGATTGAGGATCCAGAGCATCGCCACAAGCTCTGCTGGAGCAGGCTTAAGCAGCATCGGGAGATAAATGTTGAAAGCACCAAACCGAACGCCGTATCGCCGCAGCTGAGCCCGGGCCGGCTGGTCAAGCGTTTGCAGCTGTTCGGCAATCGTTTCACGCTTCAAAACGCCAAAACCCTCGACCAGCTGGAACGCGATGCCCTTCGCGAGCCCCGACACATCATCGGCGGCTGCAAGATCAACGAGCGGCTTGAGTTTTTCGGTGATGTAGCCCTGCAAGAACGTTTCAATTCGCGCCTGGATGCGCTCACGGTCAGGACCGGACAGGTATTCGGTATCGGCAATAAGCGTCACGGTCGGCTTAAGCGGATCGTCGGAGGGCGTCAGCTTGCCGACTTCATCGCCGCGCCACAACACAGCCCCAGTCCTGGCAATCGAAAACGCATCGGATTTCGCAGCGATAATGCGGCGCGCCCGCATGGCCAGTTCCTGTTCAAGCACCTGAGCAGCCGCATTCCGCTGCGCGCGCCCGTGAATGCCCTCACCTTGCTTGTCGGGATAGAACCTGAACCCCTGCAGTTTGCCGACGAAATGGCTCTCAACTGTAATGGTCCCGTCGCTGGCGATATCCGCCGTGAGCTGATCCTTTTCACGCATACCCTTCATCAATGCACTCGTACGTTTATCCACGAACCGCTGGGTCAGGCATTCATGCAAGGCATCTGACAGACTGTCTTCAATCTCGCGCGTCCGACCCTGCCAATGCAGCGGGTCCTTCAGCCAGTCCGCCCGGTTGGCAACGAACGTCCATGTCCGGATATGCGCAATGCGATTCGCCAACGTATCGATATCGCCATCTGTACGGTCAGACAGGGCCACTTGCTTCGCAAACCAATCCTCATCCAAACGTTCGCTTGGCCCCAGGAGCGCTTTGTACAGCGCGGCAATCATCTCTGCGTGGGATGAACTGGAGATCTTGCGATAGTCAGGGACCTGGCAGACCTCCCAAAGCTTGGCCACCGCAGCAGGCCCACTCGCAAGCCTGACAATCTCGGCATCAGCCGTCACGGCCTCAAGCGCCTGCACGTCCTCAGCCTCGCGCGCGCGCACCAGCCGCGCCTGCCCCGGCCCTTCATTCAGCGAATGCTTCAACGCATGAATGCTGCCGAAATCCAGCCGGCGATTCCGCCATTGCAAGACCTTGACCGGATCGAAGTTGTGGTTCTCCAGTCGTTCGACCATCTCAGGCTCGAAGGGCTCCGCATCTCCTGTGACACCAAATGTGCCGTCATTCAGATGGCGCCCGGCGCGGCCACCGATCTGCGCCAGTTCCGCAGGCGTCAGGGCCCGGTGAACATGCCCGTCGAACTTCCGCACGGCAGCAAACGCGACATGGTCGACATTCAAGTTGAGCCCCATCCCGATTGCGTCTGTTGCAACGAGATAATCAACATCACCGGATTGATAGAGCTCCACCTGAGCATTGCGGGTGCGCGGGCTCAGCGCCCCCAGCACCACCGCAGCCCCTCCACGTTGCCGCCGGATCAACTCGGCAAGCGCATAAACTTCACTGGCGGAAAACGCGACGACCGCGGTCCGCGCAGGCAGGCGGGTGATTTTTTTGCTGCCCGCATACGTCAGCTGGGACAACCTGGGCCGCGAGATGAAGTTCGCTTCCGGTATCAGGTCCTGGATCGCCTCCCGCATGGTCTGAGCGCCAAGCAGCAACGTCTCCTGCCGCCCGCGGGCATGCAGCAACCGGTCGGTAAAGGTGTGTCCACGCTCCGGATCGGCCGCAAGCTGGATTTCATCAATCGCCAGGAAATCGACATCTAATTCGCGCGGCATCGCCTCGACGGTCGAGACCCAGTAGCGTGCGCGCTCCGGCTTGATCTTTTCTTCGCCCGTTACAAGCGCAACCTGAGCCGCACCGACCCGCGCCACCACCTTGTCGTAAACCTCCCGCGCCAGTAATCGAAGCGGCAGACCGATAATCCCACTCTGGTGCCCCAGCATGCGCTCGATGGCCAAATGGGTCTTACCGGTGTTGGTCGGCCCGAGCACCGCCGTCACATTGCGGATGCGCGTCTGCAGATCGCTGGCCATAAACGTCTCCCTGAGTGCCTCGATGAGGCCTATCGGCACCTCGCGGCTGCCTTTGCATTCGGCAGGTGCCGGTACAGTTCGAGTGGCATGGCATTAGCGCGCGTGCAAGATCAAGGGGAGAGGCCTAAAGTAGGCGGTTTGTTGGCTGAAGCCGCATGAATTTTGTTGAATGTCGCCCCATCAGCCAGGTGCTGGCCACCTTTTGCATCGATCCAACGATCCGTAGGGGGTGAGAAAACGAGCAGAAAAACGCTGATCAAACAGGCAAAAAAGGACGGCCAGCAGCCGCCCTTTCATTGCAAGGCTTAGAGTTTTCACCACTGGCCGCTCTGACGCCACCCGGTGTAGGTGTCTGTTCGACGTCAAACAAAGCCCGCATGCCCTGAAATAAAGCAGCTATTCCAGGAGTTACCGCGTCACCAGAGCAATCCGCTCCCGTCCGGTTGTGATGTGAATCTGGTTCGCTGTAAGCCTCACGGGCCCCGCCATGGTCGAGATACGGATCTCATGCGGGATGTACATATCCGCTCCAGGCACGGGACGAAGTGCGATCTCCAAGGCCTGCCCTTGGGACAGCCGGTGTGTCTCAGCACTTGGCGTGTACCCGGAAATCGGCTGATAGCTTATCGCGCAAACGATTGCGATACCGGGCTGGCCAGCTGTCCGCAACTGGCCGACAGCCTCTTGCTTCTTGTAGGACAAAGCGAGGTTGAACCGCTGTTTTCCGTCAAAAACCTTGAGCGTCTGCTCACAGGGGTTCCGCGATTTCGGTTTCGTCATCGCCATCACCGCACTGAGCGGGTCCAACACCCCTTTCAGATGGGAAGGCTTTAAAGGAATTTCGCCTGGCTTGACGGGCAATTGCGGCCTTTGGTCAACCCGCGTGACACGCTCGCCCTCGAATCCGAGTTTGATCGCCCCGCCTTTGTTACCCGACCTGAAGTTGAACACATAACCATCCGGCGAGGGACGACGCTTAGCGACCCGGCCCGTCGATCGTGTCAGACCACGCCAGTTCACGACCCCAAGCAGCGCTGAAATCTGAGCATCCCCATCGAGCGAATAGCCTCTGGGTCCGACATGTGCGCGGAACTTGAAGTCGCCGATATTGAAGCCGTTGAAGGAAACCGTATACGTGGCCTCAACTTTGGAGGGCCACTCGCCTGCAACAGCATGTGCAGACATAAGGGTTGCCAGTCCGAGGAAACCAGTGAGACCGAGCGAGCCGGCAATCACTGTAGCTGCGCGACTGCGGAAACCGACCGCACGCGCTAATGGGAACAACTGGAACATACCAACACGAACCTTCTAACAACTCTGAACTGAACGCCCAGATCAGAGCAGCTCCCAACATGAAGCCGCTACACGCCTAATCTGTGTCAGGCAAAGCTTGCCAGCAAACCTTTAACGAAGTGTTCCACAGTGTTCCCTTTTGAAGCGGTTTGCTGTTGAAACAGGGGCCATTGTGGGGCTTTTCGAGACGCAGTCGGAAAGGCATCTCGACGCCCGCGCTTCGCGTTGGACAGCTTGACGGAACCACCCGCCATGTGTACTCCTCTCGACTTCGCGCGAGCATGGCTGACCATTGGGCCAACGTGCGGTCCCAGATTTCTATCCCTTTCATAGGCTTAACGAGCACAGGCCCCAGCCCTTCACGGCGCGCGCGGGCCGTCTCAGGAGTGACACGACAATGACGAGACAGTGTGAATTGACCGGTGTGCTGCCGCTTTCCGGCCAGAAGCGCAGCCACGCTGAAAACAAATCCAAGCGGAAATTCCGGCCCAACCTGTGCAATGTCACGTTGATCAGCGACACACTGCAGCGGTCTTTCCGTCTGCGGATCACGGCGAAAGCCCTGAAAACAGTTGAACACCGCGGCGGCCTGGACGCGTTTCTTACGAAAGCGAAAGACGGAGAGCTGTCCGACAAGTGCAAGCGCATCAAGCGCGACATCGCACAGTCTAAGCTTGAAGCCGCAACACCTGAGGCTGCTGCTGCCTAAGCCAAACGCGCAGCGCTCGTGTGGCTCAAAGCATTAAAACGTCTAAGCGTCGCCCAGTAACACTCGGCGGCGCTTTTCGTTGTGCGCCTTTTCAGCCGAGAACAACGCTTGCCATTTGACCCGACCTGACGCGGCGGTCCATCGTGACAATCGACCTTCAGCACCCCGCGCACCAAGACCCGACACCAAACCCAGGCCCCGCCAATCGTGACCACGTTCCAGGCCGCTCTATTCGCGTTTTCCGTTTTGTATATTGCCGTTCTTGGCTGGGTTCTGACCCGCGCCAATCGGAGGGCCACACCCCGTCCAGATGCAAACACCCCTCAGACGCCGTCAAGCACGCTGGCTGAATACTTCGTCTCCGGCCGCGACGTCGGCATGTGGACCGCGGTTGCCACTCTTGGCGCAACGGAAATCGGTCTGATCACCATCGCTTACAACGCCCAAAAAGGCTTCAACGACGGCTTTGCCGCCTTCCACATCGGCATAGCAGCCTTCATTGGCTGTGCCATCGTCGGGATGACCGGATTGATCGTCCGGCCACTAAGGCGCGAAAACGTTCTGACCATCCCCGAATACTACGGCAAGAGATACGGCCAGGATGTCCGCATACTCGGTGCGAGCGTCATGGCGCTTGGCGGCATCTTGAACATGGGTCTCTTCTTGAAGGTCGCATCGGTCTTCCTGTTGGCACTGCTCGGCATTGATCCTGGCGCCGGGTGGATCGCCCCTCTCATGATCGCGCTCGTCGTCATTGCCGTGGCCTATACCGCATATGGTGGAATGCGCTCCGTCATCGCGACCGACGTCGTCCAATTCCTCCTCATGGTGTCAGCGATCATCGGTGGCGCAGCCTTCCTCACCACCATCATCCCGCCCAGCACCGCCGCAACAATCATAGCGCAGCAAAAAGGACCTTCCGGCTTCGATCCCCTGGTGAACGAGAACTTCGGCCTCACCTACGTGATCTGGATGATTTTCGTTGCAGGTATCGTCTCGTCCGCCGTCTGGCCAACAGCACTGTCCCGCGCACTCTGCATCAAGCAGGAAAAAGATGTCGCGCCCGCATACCTCATCGCATCGGTCGTCTTCATGGGCCGGATGATCCTGCCTGCGTTCCTCGGCGTGCTGGCCTTCGCCTACTTCAATGGCGGGGCTGATGTCATGCCCGACACGGTCAGGTCCGATCTGCAGTCGAGTTTGGCAAAATACGGAACCGATGCCGACCTGGCGGCAACGCCCTTGATGCTCGGCATGGCACTGCCAGAAATCCTCGTCGCCTTTCTCGCAGTGGCCATGTTTGCATCATTCATGTCGACGCAGGATGGGTATCTATTCTGCTGGTCATCGATCATCGCGCGCGACATCGCCGGTCCGTTGACAGGCCGCACCGAAGACGTCGGCTTCCAGATCAACGCGACGCGCATCGGCATCGTCGCGATCGCTCTTTATGAGGTCTACTGGGGCCTGCTCTATGCGGGCAAGGAAGACATCTGGGATTATCTGGCGGTCTCAGGTTCGATCTATTTCTGCTCTGGCGTGGTGATCCTCGTGGGTGGACTGTACTGGAAGCGCGCGACGCGGCGCGGCGCATTACTCGCCCTCGCGTTTGGGTTTTCAGCGATCGTCGGGCTAGCTCCAGTCAAGGCAGCGCTCGGGCTTGATGCGCTCTCAAGCCCAGCCATCGGCTTTGGCGCAATCGCATTGTCTGCCGCTGCATTCATCATCGGATCGCTCAGCGAAACCCCGCCACCTGAAACCGCAACACAACGCGCCGCCACCTCAGGGGCATAACCTACAAGAACGTGCGCGCTCAGCCCTTCATCGCCAGTAGATAGGCCGCATAAAGCAGCACGACCGACAAGATCAGCCGCAACAGCCAGTCTGGAATAATCCCGATCAAGCGGGAACCCAGCAAAATACCTGGGATCGACCCCACGAGGAGCGCACCCAGCAACCCAAACTCGACGTTGCCCATCGACAGATGACCAGCACCGGAAAGAGCGGCAAGCGGAATGGCATGAACGATGTCCGTACCCACGACGCGCCGCGCAATGAGGCTGGGATAAAGAGCCGTCAAGACGGCAACGCCGATGGCACCAGCTCCAACTGACGTCAATGTCACCAGCACACCCAGCACAATCCCAAAACCGACGGTCAGGATCGGTCGCGGTGCCGTATAACCGTTTTCAAGATCAGGTTGCCTACGCATCATGATCGGGACCAGTGGGATCGCAATCGCACTCACGACCAGCGCGACTGCGAGGATCTTGCGGATCGAAGCGGCAAGCGCGTCTGTATCGATTGTTGAAGTGCTCAAAAAAACCAGCGTCGCGACAGTCGCCAGCAGACTACCCATGGCGAGGTAGCCGAGGATGCCCCAATTCACATTGCCAAGCCGGTGATGTCGCCAGGCTGCGCTGGCCTTCGTCACGGATGCGAAGATCAGGTCCGTACCAACGGCGACAGCGGGCGCAATTCCAAAGCCAGAGATGAGCATGGGCGTCGTCAGCGCGCCTGCCCCGACCCCGGTCATCCCGACGAGAAAGCCGACCGCGAAGCCCCCCGCTGCAATCACTGGAAAGGGGCCATAAGAAAACAAGCTGGCGATCAATGCGTCCATGTCGAAAGTATCCGCTGAAGTCGCTCAATCCTGCAAGCAAACGCAGCCCGGCGGACAACAAACCATAAAAATCAAGAAACGAACAAACTGCTTTTGCTCGAAACGCATATCTCAGCGGAAATTCAGAGACATAGCGCGAATGCGCAACACTCAGTAGGCATCATTCAGCATCATCAATCAATATCGACGGTATATGAAGCGCCCGCCGCCGACAAAATCTTTCCAACTTCGCGCGCCCGCCGTTTGAACTCTTCGCGGTCAGAAGCGCTGTCCCCGAGGTCAGCGCAAACACCAGCTGAGAGAACGGCGCGGTCCAGGACAAATTGCTGTATTTCCGAATGGCCCCCAGACGGGGTTTCCACCCGTCCATCTCGACCATGATACAGGCGCGTCACCGTTCCACCAGCGACAGACGCACCGGTCAGCGCATCGACAATCATGAACGTCCCGACACCTGTTTCATCTGAAAACAAGTCAACCACAGCAGCCCGACCGAGGGTGATCTCGGCCAATGCGATATCATTCATGGAACACGCATAATCACTCGGCCCACTGGTCAGCGTCTCAAGGTCGAGCAGCGCCTGAATGTCGAATTTTTCAATCGCAACCATGTCGGTTGAAGTGCGCAACACATATTTCGAGGTGAGCTCGTAAGGTTCATCCGACAACCACACGAGCTGCGCATCGAACCGCGCTGTCGGCACCGCCGGCGCCTTACGAACGGACAGCACAGCACCTCTGGCGATATCAAGATCGGTATCCAGCTCAAGCGCCGCCGCATGACCTTTACGGGCCATCGGCAGATCGCCATCCATCGTTACGATCCGCTGCACCTTTGCAGCCCGCCCGCTAAGCGCATCGAACACCTCATCACCGACCGTGACCCGGCCCGAAGCGACCGTGCCCGCCAGCCCGCGAAAATCCTGACGGTCCCAAAGCACCATCTGCACGGGAAAACGAAATGCGCCGTCATCATGCGACACCTTCGGCAACGTTGCATTCAGTGCCGCGATGAGCGTGGGCCCATCATACCAGGGCGTGTGCGGCGATGGCGTCGCGACGTTGTCACCACCAAGAGCGGCCACGGGAATAGCGCTAGCGTCTTCAAACCCGAACCGCGTCACCAGCCCTTTGAAATCGTTTTCGATTTGCCTGAAACGCTCTTCGGCAAAGTCGACGAGATCCATCTTGTTGACCGCCAGGATCACACGCCGGACACCCATGAGATCGAGGATCGCCGCATGCCTCCGCGTTTGCCGTTTGATGCCGTGTCGTGCATCGGTCAATAGAATCGCGACATCCGCATGGCTGGCCCCACTGGCCATGTTGCGGGTGTATTGCTCATGTCCGGGACTGTCGATGATGACGTAGCGCCGCGCCTCGGTATCGAAAAACCGCCACGCAATATCAATCGTGATCCCCTGCTCACGCTCAGCCGCCAGCCCATCCACAAGGCGGGAAAAGTCCGGCTGCCCATCAGCTGTTATGGCACCAGCCAACAACTGGGCACGCTGGTCCTCGTGCAGGTCTGACGCATCCCACAACAACCGGCCGATCAGTGTCGATTTCCCATCATCCACCGACCCGCACGTTAAAAGCCGCAAACTGTCCTTGGGACCTTCACCCAGTCCGGTTTCGTCATCCAAAACGAGCGCACTCAGACGCGTCACTGTTTCCGTTTCGCCGGCATGAATGTCGCCACCTGGAGCATCATCCAGAAGGGCCTCGGCACTTGATAGAGCGCTCATCAAAAATACCCCTCTTGCTTTTTCTTCTCCATGGCGCTGGCCTCATCGTGGTCGATCAGCCGCCCCTGGCGCTCCGATGTCTTGGCCGCCACGGTCTCGTAGACCGCCTGCTCAATCGTCGTGGCCGTACTTTCGACGGCCGCTGTTAACGGCCAGCAGCCAAGCGTTCTGAACCGCACCATTTTCGGCGTCATCACTTCGCCATCGCGCAGTGTGATCCGATCATCATCGACCACGAGCAATTGCCCGCCCCGTTCAATCGTTGGCCGCTCTGCCGCCATATAGAGCGGCACCACATCGAGTTTTTCGCGGAGGATGTAGCGCCAGATATCGCGCTCGGTCCAATTGGAGAGCGGAAACACGCGTGCCGTCTCACCACTTCCCAGCCGGCCATTCAGAATTGACCACATCTCAGGACGCTGTTTGCGCGGATCCCAACGATGGCCCGCAGACCGAAAGGAAAACACGCGCTCCTTGGCACGGCTGGCTTCTTCGTCGCGGCGCGCGCCACCGAAAGCAGCATCAAAACCGTGCTGGTCCAGCGCCTGTTTCAGCGCCTGCGTCTTCATCACATCCGTGTAAAGCGATGGCGCATAATCAAACGGATTGATGTTCTTCGCCTTGCCATCCGCATTCGTGTGAACAATCAGCTCAAGTCCAAAGTCCCGGACAGTTCTGTCGCGAAAGGCGATCATGTCCTTGAACTTCCAGGTCGTATCGATGTGCAACAACGGAAACGGCGGCAGCTGCGGATAGAATGCTTTCCGTGCAAGGTGCAGCAGGACCGTGGAGTCCTTGCCGATGGAGTACATCAAAACCGGCTTGCGGAACTGTGCAGCCGCCTCCCGGAAAATATGAATGCTCTCGGCTTCCAAAAGGTCGAGATGCGATAACGGTGCGCTCATGCTCCCGCTCCTTCTGTCTCAGTCTTGCGTTTATTGGTTGTCACGACCGGCGCATTCGGACCATCACCAGTCGAACGGCCAGCATCCCTCACAGGCACATGCAATCCGCACTCCTTGCCGTCCTCATTTTCCCACCACCAGCGCCCGGCCCGGATCTCTTCACCAGGCTGGGTGGCGCGCGTGCACGGCTGGCACCCAATCGATGGATATCCTTTCTCGTGCAGCGCATTGACCGGGACGGAATGCTGGCCCACGTAAGCTTCCAGCCAGTCCAGTGACCAGTCCGCGAGAGGGTTGACCTTGATGAGCTGAAATGACGGATCGTACTCAGCAAAACCCACACTACGCCGGCCAGCCGACTGCGAACGCCTCAACCCGGTCAGCCAGACAGCCGCACCCTCAAGAGACCGGTTCAGCGGTCTCACCTTGCGCACATCGCAACACGCCTTGCGTGCTTCGACCGACGCACGAAAACCCATCACCCCATCACGCGAAATCAACACTTCGGTCTCGGCGGCGTCCGGCGCAACAACGCGGATCGCCCCAACAGTCCGCCGGTACCGCATGTTGGATCGGTCCAGCAAATCAAGCGTCTCAGGAAAATGCCGTCCGGTATCCAGCGTGAACACATCGACATCAATGGCGCTTTCACCCAGCGCATGCAGCAACGCCTGATCCTCAAGTCCAAGACTGGTCGAAAACGCGATCCGCCCGGGCACAGCCTTCGCGATCATCCGCAACCGCGTGACGATATCGCCTTCCTGCTCAAGCGCAGCATCCAGCGTCTGGGCAAGCCGCACCAGCTGATCCGGTGTACGTTGCTTGATGAGTGTCATCTGCGACATCAAACGGGCTCCCCCGCGACGGCCGCAAAATCCGAACTACGCGCGCGGCGCTGCCACTGGCGGCCTGCATCAGGGGCCTGATAGATATGATCAAGTCCCTTGAACGCACCGCTCTTAAGCGCCGACACCGTCGGCCCATGCGAGATGGAGAATGCATCGAACCCGCACCGGACCATCAATGGGATCTGATCAATCAGAACGTCGCCCGTCGCAAGAAGCTCTCCGCTGTAGCCGAGGCGGTCGCGCAACGACCGGGCAACCGAATACCCGCGGCCATCGGTAAACTTCGGGAAATCGATCGCAACGACGGGTGCATCCAATAGCTTGGGCAGCACGTCATCATCGACATCCGCAGGCTGGATAAAAACGCCGACCCGCTGTGCGGTCTCATTCGTAGGTACGCGGCTCAACAACGCAGGCGTTCCCCAGCTGGCAACGGGGACCAGCAAAACATCCGCCCGCAAAGCAGCGGTTTGTTCATCACCGGCCAGACCCGCATCGTCACCGATCCGGAGATAGCTCTCGGACACGAGGGCGCCTGAACGAAATACATTTGGCAAAACGTGCATGGGATCAAGCCTCCTGCAATTGGGCGTTTTGGGCGGACGTTCCAGCACCCAACGCAGCATCACCCGCCTGTGCTGGCGCCGCGCCGTACAGCGCCTCCTTGAAGGGTGACATCCCCAACCGGCGATACGCCTGCAGGAATGTTTCATCCTGGTTCAGCCGCAAATCGAGATAGGTCGAAACCACCTTTTGGATGGCATCTCCTATGTCTTCCGCCGCAAAACTCGGGCCTACGATTTTGCCGATATCCGCGTCGTCCTTCGGGCTCCCGCCGAGCGTAATTTGATAGTGCTCGGTCCCCTTTTTATCGACGCCGAGAACACCGATGTTGCCAGCATGATGATGCCCGCATGCGTTGATGCAGCCGGAGATATTCAGGCGCAGTGGGCCGATCGTCTCAACGAGTTTCTGGTCTGTGAACCGCAGCGCGATATCCTGAGCGATGGGGATCGCCCGCGCGTTTGCAAGGTTGCAGTAGTCCAGCCCGGGGCACGAGATAATATCGGTGATCAGTTCCGTGTTCCCGGTCGCCAGACCCGCATTTACAAGTGCATCGTAAACAGCGATCAAGTCCGCCGCTGCCACATTGGGAATGACGAGGTTCTGCTGATAGGTGACCCTGATTTCATCATGGCCGAACCGCTCTGCCAGATCGGCAACAATGTCCATCTGATCCGCGCTGGCATCGCCGGGGATTTTGCCGGGTTCCTTCAGTGAAATATTGACGATTGCGTGCCCGGCCACCCGGTGCGGCAGGACGTTGTTGCGCACCCAGGCGGAGAACGCGGGGTCATCGGCTTTCCTTTCGGTCACAGCCAGATCCACGATCTCTGCGGCAACCAACGGTTTTGCTTCAAAATAGGCAGCAATCCGGGCGTACTCTTCCGCAGGCAAGTCAACTTCAGGCGCATCAATTGTTGCCCATTCGGCCTCGACTTCATCGCGGAATTGATCGATCCCGAGAGCATTGACGAGGATCTTGATCCGCGCCTTGTAGATGTTGTCCCGTCGGCCGTGCCGGTTATAGACGCGCATCACGGCCTCGAGATACGACAGCAGCCGGTCCTTCGTTAAGAAGCCCTTGATCTCCTGCGCGACATACGGCGTGCGGCCCTGACCACCACCAACGTAGATGGCAAAACCGGTCTGTCCGCCTTCACCCTTCACGATCCGGATGCCGATATCGTGGAACAATACGGCTGCGCGATCCTCGGCGGCACCGGTAATGGCAATCTTGAATTTGCGCGGCAAAAACAAGAACTCCGGATGGACCGTGGACCACTGCCGCATGATTTCAGCCCAGACGCGCGGGTCTTCGATTTCGTCTAGAGCAACACCGGCGTAAGGATCAGCAGTAACATTGCGAATGCAATTCCCGCTTGTTTGGATCGCATGCATCTCGACGTCAGCTAGGGCCTCAAGGATCGCAGGCGCATCCTCTAGCTTGATCCAGTTGTACTGAATGTTTTGCCGCGTCGTGAAATGGCCAAACCCGCGATCCCACTTGCGCGCGATGAAAGCCAACTGCCGCATCTGCCGCGCCGACAAAACGCCGTAGGGAACCGCGACCCGCAGCATGTAGGCATGCAGCTGAAGATAAAGACCGTTCTGCAGCCGCAACGGGCGGAACTGCTCTTCGCTCAGATCACCCGACAGCCGCCGCGCAACCTGATCACCAAACTGGCGGGTCCGCTCTTGCACGAAACCGTGGTCAAATTCGTCATAGCGGTACATGGCCGCGTCCTCTTCTCAGTGTAAACAAGCCGGTCTCAAGACCCGCCGGAGACTTAAAAATTGCAGATAGCTCGAATTTCACGCTGACATCGCCTACTGCCCGCAGTGTCATTTCCTGCGATCTTCAAACGACCGGCTCGACGGTGGGACCGTGGGCAGCGCGGATGGTCTCTCGAACCGACTTTGCGAAAGCAACGCCGTCTGTCACCTCGACATCGAAGAGATAGGTAGAGATCACATCCTGCCTCTGAACCGCTTCGTCAGCGGCCCGTTCAAGCAACGCCGCCTCAGCTTCAGTATGTGCCACCTGCGCATCCGCGAGACGCCGGACCCATTGATGATCTTCCCCGAGATAGACGACATCACCGGAACGGAGCAGATTGGCTGTCATGACTTTAGGCATGGGACATCTCCTGCAACGCGAGCGAAAACGCCGACCCAACTGGAGTGTTCTTGACGGTTTGGACCACATGCTCGACATCACCAGCAGGCGCCAGGCCAGCCACTTCGCCAATCAGCAAAACCGCAGGCCCTTTGAGCGCCAACTCGGATGTCTTTTCCGCCAACACATCTAGTGTGGTTGCGACCCGTCTTTCATCAGCTTGCGAAGCACGCTCAACGGCGATGACCGGTGTGGCCTCCGACCAGCCTTCGGCAATGAGATGGGCACCCAACAGGTGCGCGGTTGAAACACCCATATAGACCGCAAGCGTGCTGCCGCCGGCTTTCAAAGCCTTGAAGTCAAGCCCGCCAAAATCAGGAGCGGTATCACCGGGCGCGTGTCCCGACAAAAACGTCACGGTGCGCGCAAAGTCCCGATGCGTCAGCGGGATTTGCAGCGATGCCGCCGCCGCAGCCGCAGCCGTGATGCCAGGCACCACCTCGCACCTGATACCCGAAGCCCTCAGGCAATCAATTTCCTCACCGCCACGTCCAAACATGAAGGGGTCTCCGCCCTTCAGCCGCACGACATTCAATCCACGCCGCGCGTGATGAACGATCAACGCGTTGATCTCGGCCTGCGTTTTCGAATGACGGCCTTTGGCTTTGCCGACACTGATAATTTCAGCATCAGCCCGCGCAAGGCGCAGCACATCCTCACCGACAAGATAGTCGGTCAACACGACTTCGGCCTCTGCGATGGCGCGAACGGCGCGGACAGTGAGAAGGTCAGCATCACCAGGTCCTGCACCCACCAGGGTCACGAAGCCGACTTGCCGCGTTGCCAGCTTGGCAGGCGCTGAAAAATCCGTCGTCCAGGCACCAAAATCAAATGGGCTTTCCTCCGTCTGATGATCGACGAATGCGGGTGCTTTTTGTGTATCAAATGTCATGATCGTTCACTCCGCCGCTTCGGAAACGGCATCCGCAAGACTGTCTTGCTGTAGGGAAATCACCAATCCGTCGAGGTCGTCGCGCATCGTGATCTGACAGGCGAGACGTGAAGTCTCGTCGGCTCCAGGAATTTCATCCAACTTGTCGAGTTCTTCGTCGTGCGCAGGCGTCACTCTCGACCGCCACTCCGCATCAAGCCGCACATGACAGGTTGCACACACGCACGCGCCGCCACACTCGGCTTTGACAGGCAGCCCCGCGCTGCGCATCAGGTCAACGAGGTTGAGACCGTCGGCTGCCGCGCACGATAAGACCCGCCCGTCCGGCAGCTGAACCCTAAGAGTCAGATAGATTTCATCATCTGCAGACACAGCATCGGCTGTCGGCAAATCTGGCGCATCGTTCGGGCGGTTGTCCAAGTTGCCGATGCCGTTTTGAAGCTCGGGTTCGATCATTTCGTCTATCTCTTGTCCGGTCGTGACGGGTGCTGCCAAGTCGTTCGCTAATTTCCTCGGCGAAGCCTGACGCACAGAGATATAGACGAAAAATATTTTCTCAAAAAGGCCAGTTCAAACATAAAAATCGGAATACAATTCCTGGCTAGGCGGCAAAATGCCGATCTCGTTCCTAGCTTCGCAACAGCAACGTCATTCTACGTTGCAGCGCAACAGACCGCCCGCCTCGCGCGTTCGTGAGGCCTGGGCGGGCCCAATAGTCGGACCGAAAAAGACAATGGATTGCCGAAGCGCTCAGCTTTCGTGCGTGTTCGGCGCGGCTTGCCGGAGCGGTGTTTCACGCAAGAAAAGGTTGAGGTCATCGGTCAGATGATGAACGTGTTCCGGCAGGGTATCCCAAGTCCGAATGGTCTTGGTCGCCGGGTGGTCGCCAGGGTCGACGGCATGAACCAGCACGGTGGTCATACCCATGGCGTGCGGCACTTCCAGATTGTGCGGCATGTCTTCAAACATCGCAGCCGTCTTGGTTTCCACCCCGTGATGCGATGCCATCCGTTCAAACGCCTCCAACTTCGGCTTGGGAACGAACGCACACGTTTCGATGGAACAGATGTCCTCGAACTGATCGAGAACGCCGAGTTTGGCTGCCACGCGTTCGGCATGCCCGCGAGACCCATTCGTGAAGATCAGCTTGCGCCCGGGCAACTGCGAAATCGCGTCGGCCAACTCAGGATGCGCATCAACGACGGTCAGATCGATGTCGTGGACATAATCGAGGAACGCCTGCGGTTCGATTTTATGAACTTGCATCAGCCCAGATAGCGTCGTGCCATATTGATAATAATATGATTTCTGCAGGTGGCGCGCCTGCTCATACGGCAGACCGATGCGCTTTGCGATAAACTCACCCATGCGGCGGTCCACCTGGGCAAACAAGTTGCAGTCAGCTGGATAGAGCGTGTTGTCGAGGTCAAAGATCCACGTGGTCGTCTGCTCAAACGTTCGCGCATCAACTGGCAAAAGTCGTTTCCCTTTCAAATGGTCCATCGTGATTGCCCGCCAGGTAAACTGTGGCAAGTCGCCAAAGTGTAAGCCGGGCTCCGTACGATCCTAAGGCAGCCGGAGAAACCACCCAAAACCCCGAAAACCCGAAAAACCTCTCAGCAGAACCAAAACCACTAGACGACAGGTGGGCTCGCCGGATTTTCCTTACCCACCAGCGTGCCGACACCATGTTCGGTGAACAGCTCCAGCAGGACACAATGGGGGACGCGGCCATCGATAATCACGACCGCTTCGACGCCAGCTTCCACCACCTCGATGCACCCCTCGACTTTCGGGATCATACCACCCGAGATCGTTCCATCACGGATCAGCCCACGCGCCTCGTCAACCCTGAGCTGCGTCAACAGCCGCTTGGATTTGTCCATGACGCCTGCAACATCCGTCAGCAGTAAAAGCCGCTTCGCCTTCATCCGCGCTGCAAGGGCCGACGCAAAACTGTCCGCGTTGACGTTGAGCGTCTCGCCGTCGGCTGACTGCGCAACCGGCGCGATGACGGGGATCAGATCGGACTTGGAAATCACATCGACAATGTGCGGGTTCACTTGGACTGGATCGCCGACATACCCAATATCGACCGCCTTCATCAGGTTTGACGTGGGATCGGGCATGCTGGTGATTTTCTCGGCAATCACGAGGTTCGCATCCTTGCCGGAGATGCCGACGGCTTGCCCGCCCTGGCGATTGATCGCCGACACGATTTGCTTGTTGATGGCGCCTGCAAGAACCATTTCAACGATTTCGACCGTTGGTTTATCGGTCACGCGCAGGCCATGCAGGAATTCGGACTTGATCTGAAGCTTCGCGAGCATGGCTGCAATCTGTGGCCCGCCACCATGCACCACGATCGGATTCACGCCCGACTGTTTGAGATAGACAATATCCTGCGCAAAGGCGTCAGCCAGCGCCTCATCACCCATCGCATGGCCACCAAACTTTATGACGACCGTTTGGTTATCATATCGAATGAGGTGAGGCAGCGCCTCTGCCAGAATACGGGCCTGCACATGCGCATCACGCCGCGCACCAAACCCGTTGGCCGACGGGTCATCATCAGCCTTCACATCTGGCAGGCGCTCTTGCGGTGTCTTGACGGTGTTTTCGGTCATCGCTGTCACGGAAGTTCGAGGAAAAACAGCACGACTAAATGCTGCAAAGTGGCGGCAAGGTCGCAGAACTATGGCGCATCTTCAATGGCACTCGCATGGACCGCTGCCGTTATATCCGGGCCGCGCCCACAAACAATGAAATTCGGCGCGTAAAAAGAGCCGGGACAGTGCGATACAACAGCCACGATATTTTCGTGCATGACTGTGTCGCGGCACCTGTCGCCAGCGCGAATATGATAGATTAGGGCTATTGCTACTGTTGACGATCGCGATCGGTAGGACCGACCGGTTATCAGGCCCCACGCAGACCAATTTGAAAGGAGCGACAGGCCAAGTATGGAACCAGGACTGTTGGAAGAGTTTGGCAGCCTGCCGGTTTCCCCGGCCTTGGCAGCCAGCCTGAAACGCGCAGCCGATTATGCGCAACAGCAGTCCCATGCCGAAATCGCTCTCGAACACTTGCTTTTGTCGTTGGTGGAAGACGCAGATGCATTGCGCATTCTCACCGCTAGCGGCATCCGAACCGATCAATTGAACTCCGACGTCGCCAACCATCTGGGCCACCTTGAGGCCCGGCTCGATGGCAGCGGGACCCAGCATCCCACCGTCTCCGACAATGTCAAAGGCGTTCTAAAAGGGGCAGCCGTCGCAGCACGTGGCAAGCGCCGCGAGATCGACGGTGCGATTGTACTTGCAGCCATCGTTGGTGACGGAAAAAGCCCGGCCGCGCATATTCTCAGTTCACAAGGGCTGACGTTCGACGCAGCTATTCAGGCGATCCAGGCTGCTCCAGCAAACCCGGCGCCGGTGGTGGGACCGGAGAGTGCAAACCTACAAACGGCGAACACACCGGCCTACGATGCCGCCAGCGATCCATTTCCAGCACCCAGTCTGGAGCGGACCGCATCACCGACCACGAACTATACTCAGGCAAGAGCTGCAGCACAGCCATCACTCGGTCAGCAACCGCCACCGACACGCCAACCGCGCAATCCTGCCGACATCATTGCCGAGGCGCGATCAAAAGTTCACGGTGCCAAAAATCCAGGACTCAGCGAACTCTCCGTCAAAGACGTGACAGATGGTCCCCCGTCATCCACGGCGAGTGCAACCCTCGATCCTTCGACGGAGACAACATCTACGCAGCCGCCAGCATCTGCACCAGGGACTGAGCCGGTGGCGCGTCCTGTGCTTCCCAACCCAGCGCCACGCCTCGCCGATGCACCCCCGTCATCTGGTGGTAACCGGCCGGGCTACAAACTGCCTTTGCGCCCACCGCCGACAGACAGCAACCCGCTGTCACCACGTCCAAAACCCATGCCATCTGTACAGCCAGATAGCCGGCGTCAGGCTCGCCCCGCTGCACCATCAGGGGCACGCGGCCTATCCGCCGATGGCCAACGACAACCACCTGAATTGCCGCCTATTCCCGACGGCCCCTCCATCGCAACCCGCCCCCCCGGACCGCCCTCACCAGCTGGACCGCCTTCACCACCTGTACCGTCATCACCACCGGACGGAGATGCCCGGCAAGAGCCCCGCTTCAACGCTTACCCTCAACCAAGGCTTGAGCCTCAGCAATCAGCCGCGCCGGGGCCGGGGCCGGGACTAGAATCGGGCGCATCGCCACAGACCGCAGCCGCGCCAGTCAGGCCCACGCCGCCGCCAGGTTTCCTGCCAGCTGACGGCCGACCTTTACCGCCACCAGCACCACATACAGATCCACGACAGCTTCAACGGGACCAGACGAAGCAGCAGCGCCCGCCAGGCCAGTTCCCGCCGGCTCAACCACAGCACGGTGGACACCCGCAGCGGCCAATTCAGCCCGGACAGCCTGGTAGTGGAACCTTGCCGCCTGGGCCAGCCCCGCAAGCGCACCACGCGCCGGTCGGTAGGCCTTCAGCCGTCGCGTCCATCGTTGCCGAACCTTTCGACCGCGATGTCCTACTCGATGCAATCCCTGAGCGGATGAAAGCCAACGTTCCAACCATCATCGAATTAGCGGTCTCTCAGGGGCAACTGGCGGGCCTGGCTGATGCCGGCCACAGCTACCCAGGCATCCGCGCACCCGATGGCCAAAGCGGGCTTTCCGCAATCAGCATGCGCCTGCGCGCGCCTGCAGGGGCATTTTATATCGAGAGCAACACGCCCGAAACGCACATGCTCAACATCTACGGTTCAACCCGTGGCGATGAGCCCGTCACATGGCGCTGGACCGTCACGCCGAAAAAGGCGGGCCGTGGCGCGCTCCAATTGAAGACGACCAGCCGCTCCATGGGTGGTGATGGTTTGGCGTCGGAAAGTTCGCTAGACGGTGAAATCGGCGACGTCCGCATCTCAAGACGTTGGAGCCGCGTCTTCGGGCGGTTCATCCGGTTTCTCGTCTACGTCGGCTTAGGCGCGGCCCTGGGTGTTGCCGCCGTTTCGATCCCATTGACCGAAGGGCTTCAATCACTCATCAAGCAGACGTTCTGAAGCGACACATCTTTTTCCCACCTTGAGGTCTAAGACAGACGACCAGCGCAATACGTGAGAAGATCAGGTTGCCGCCGCCAGATCGACACCGGCCAGTTGTGCCACGGTCGCTCGAAGCTCGGGTACACCATGCCCTTTTTCCGCTGACGTCACGAGCACATCGGGAAAGGCAGCTGGGTGCTTCGCAATCACCTGCGTCGTCGCGGTCTTGACGGCCTGGAGCTTGTAGGCATTCAGCTTATCGCCCTTGGTCAAAACGATCTGATAGGTCACCGCGGATGCATCGAGCATCCCCATGATGTCCCGGTCGATGTCTTTCAGACCATGGCGGCTGTCGATCAACAAGAACACGCGCGATAACGTTGGCCGCCCGCGCAGATAATCCTTCACCAAGTCGGTCCATTGATCGACCTTGGCCTTGGGGGCCTTGGCGAACCCATAGCCTGGTAAATCGAACAGATAACAATCGACTAAGCCAGGTTCTGGCTCGAAGACATTGAGTTCCTGCGTACGCCCTGGAGTGTTCGATGTCCGCGCCAGACCATGTTTTCGGACGAGCGCATTGATCAAGCTGGACTTGCCAACATTCGAACGCCCGGCAAAGGCCACTTCGGGACGATCCCCAGGTGGCAGATGTTCAATTCCAATGACACCTTTGACGAAACGCCATGGCCTCAGGAAAAGCCGGTCGCCCGCCGCCAGTTCCGCAGCAGAAAAAGCGGCCTCTTCATCACCTGTCGGACCTGTCATATCATGTGCCAATGCCTAATGCCTGCGGCGGTGGCCTCAGTCACTCTTTTTGGTCCCATTGCCCGGTCTCAGATTACTCAGACTGCCAAGCGTCTTCTTCATGTTATCGACCAATGGCACCTCCGTGCCCGACCGCTTCATGATGTAATACTGCTGTATCAACGACAACACGTTGTTCCAGGCCCAGTAGAGAACCAGTCCGGCTGGGAACGTCGCCAGCAGGAAGGTGAACATCACCGGCATCCAGTTGAAGATCATCTGCTGCGTTGGGTCAGGCTGCGGCGGATTGAGCTGCATCTGGAGCCACATCGTGACACCCATGATAATCGGCCAGGCCCCGACGAGCAGGAACATCGGCGGATCCCACGGGATTAACCCGAACAGGTTGAAGATCGACGTCGGGTCTGGCGCGGAAAGGTCCGTGATCCATCCATAAAACGGCGCATGCCGCATATCGATCGAAACAAAAAGCACCTTATAGAGCGCGAAGAACACGGGGATCTGCAAAAGGATCGGTAGACACCCAGCCAATGGGTTGATCTTTTCCTTCTGATAAAGCTGCATGAGCTCTTGTTGCTGACGCTTCTTGTCGTCTGCATACTTCTCACGCAGTTTTTCCATGTCCGGCTGCAGCCGCTTCATAGCGGCCATGGACTCGTAGGCCTTGTTGGCGAGCGGGAAAAACAGCGCCTTCACCACAACCGTGACGCACAGAATCGCCACGCCAAAGTTGCCGATCAGTGTGTAGAACCAGTGCAGCAGCCAATAGAGCGGCTTCGTGATGAACCAGAACCAGCCCCAGTCGACAAGGTAATTGAATTCGAGGATCGATTTGGCCTCTTCGTAGCCTTCGATCAGCTCGACGTTCTTGGCCCCGGCAAAAACGTACGATGTGTTGTTTGCAACACCGCCCCTGGGCACAGTAACCGCACCAACGAGGTATTCGCTTTCGAAAGCCTCAAGCCCTTGCGTACCACGGGCCCGTGCCAGTCGAAGGTTGGCGGAATACGTCGCGCTTTGATCCGGCACGATCGCGGTCGCCCAATACTTGTCCGTAAACCCGATCCATCCGCCAACGATGTTTTCGAGCCGTTTGCTTCCACCCGGCTCCATCAGTTCGCCATAGGTCAGCTCCTGAAGCCCAGCCTCCCCCGCCCAACCGATAATACCCTCGTGCTGAATGAAGAAGTTTTCGATCTTGGGCGTGCCATAGCGGTAGATGCGCGCGTAAGGGTAGAGGACAACATCGCCTGCGCTGGTGTTTGTCACGCTGTCTTCAAGCGTGAACATGTAGTGCTCATCGACACTGATCATTCGCTTGAACGATAACCCTTCGCCGTTATCCCAGGTCAGCACCAGCGGTTTGTCAGGCGTCAACTCCGCTCCGTCTGCCACCTGCCATTCGGTATCACCATCCGGCACCTTCGTTTTGGTGCCAGCCGCAGGCACCCACCGGTGTTCGGCGAAGTACGGGACGTTGGAACTTGCAGGCGTGAAGATCTGAATCAGCGGAGACGTTTTGTCGGGCTCGACGTGATAGTCGACGAGCTTCACGTCATCGATGCGCGCACCGCGCAGACCAATCGAGCCTTCGATCGACGGCGTCTTGATCGGGATCCGCTTACCGGTAGGCGCGGTTGGAGCTGTCGAGGCAACGCCCGCTGGGCCTGCCGGTGGAACCAACGACGTTCCGGCCTGACCACCGGCTGCCGATGGCGTCGTTTGAGCACCCTGGCTCCCGCCGGCCGGGGTCGTTCCGTCGGCGATCGTGGTGCCAAGGTCGGGGACCGGCTTTGGGGGTGGAAACAAGAATTGCCACGTCAAAAGAATGGCCATTGACGCGATAACCGCAATCAGCAGGTTCTTATGATCGTCGGGTTGTTGCGGCTGCTGCCCCTGCATTCCAAGCCTCTGTTCAATCGCGAAACAGCTGGTCGGCTCACCGACCATGGAAGCGTTCGCTGATGGATATAATCACAGTAATTGCCCCGCAAAACCATAACGCGGTTGCGGTCATCACTACATTGGTGTTCGGCCTTGCCCGACCGTCGTCTCAGCGTGCGTTTGTCCCAACTTACAGACTTTGACACGCGTCGGTCCCGGATCGGCGGGGCATGCGCGGACTGTTTCAGGCCACGGCCTAGCACGCAAGTGATGGATAGACTACTTCCGCGCACCGTCACGTTGCCGCAACGCACGATTGACTTGCAAAACGGCCCGCTTCACGTCTTCAACGAGATCCGAGTAAGGCTTCTGTTCAGCAGCCTTACGCGCAACCACCACATAATCGCAACGCGTCCCCATATCATCGGTCAACGGCAGGATTTCTGCGATTGCGGACTTCAACCGCCGCCGAATGCGGTTCCGCGTCACGGCATTTCCGATCTTTTTGGTGATCGTGAAGCCAAACCGCGGTCCATCGTATCCAGGAGGTCCCGCATGAAACGCCACCGGGGCTGCAGGGTCCTCTTTGCCAGAACTCCTCGATGTGTCCCCTCGCAATTTGCCCTCAAGTAAAAAGGCGTCCGACGAAAACCGTCGACCGCCTCTGACACGAAGGAATTCGCGCCGCGATTTCAATGTCACAACACCTTGCACGTTAGAAGGTCTCGTGTTGTACGCGGAACGACCAAATCTGCGACAACATAAATAGGGACCACGTGTTGCACGCAAAACCAGACAGCGCGCCGTAGGTCGATCCGCCAGGTTTAGGCTGACAACCGCTTGCGACCCTTGGCACGGCGACGTGCGAGAACCTTAAGTCCACCTTTCGTGGACAGACGCGCGCGGAAACCATGACGGCGCTTACGAACCAGCCGGCTCGGTTGATAAGTACGTTTCACCGGTTCTAACTCCAATTGGGACCGCCACACGTGCAGTGTGACGTCAAGGGGCTGGCACAGACCGATATCGGCAGTGCGCCCTTCAAACCTCAAAAAAACAGAAGCCGCGTGTATAGGGGGCACCCGAAGCCAAGTCAACGCACAACGCCACAAAGCCAGCCAATCACCCGCCCAGCCCTCTTACGCCATCGCTGCCACCCCCCAAATCAAGCGTGCACGTTCCTGCGTGCAAGTCCCCGCGTTCACGGGACTTCACGAAATGACGGCGGCGCTCACGTGTCCGCGAGAGCCCATTTCATTCCAAAGCGACGTCAGTCATGGTTGCGCCAGCTGGAGAACAGCAATCGTGGCCCAACGAGGCCAACAAAAAACGAGAGCAGCAAAGATGATCAACCAAACAACTCAAATGACAGTGCAAACCGGGCTTCTGGCCGCCCTGGCTGTCTTGACGACAACCATTCCAATTCTGGCCCCGACAGAGGCCAAAGCCGAAGGGCTATCACATGCACAGCTCGGCCAATATGCCCAAGGCTCATCCCAGACCGTCGACCACTCGGATTGGACAAATCTGCTGCAGACCTACGTCATTGCCTCCCCAGACGGCGTGAACCGCGTCGACTACAGCGCCTTTCAGACAAACGGCCATCAAGCGCTCAAAACATACGTATCGAAGCTTGAAACCGTCGACCCCAGAACACTGGGTAGAAACGAACAGTTCGCGTTCTGGGCCAACCTCTACAATGCCAAAACCATCGATGTTGTCCTTGACCATTATCCTGTCGACTCGATCCGGAAAATCACGATCAACGAGGGTCTCTTCGGGTTTTTAAAAAAATCCGTCGGCGCAGGCGGGCCTTGGAAAGCAAAGGTCGTTACAATCGCAGGCACGCCACTCAGCCTCGACAACATCGAACATAACATCATGCGCCCGGCCTTCAAGGACCCACGGGTCCACTATGCCGTGAACTGCGCATCCTACGGTTGCCCAAATCTGGCGCGCACGGCCTTCACAGGCCAGGACCTTGAGCAACAATTGGACACTGGCGCGAAAGCCTTCGTCAACCACCCGCGCGGCATCTCTGTCCAAGGCAAATCGGTTACAGCTTCAACCATCTATCAGTGGTTTAAAGTTGATTTCGGCGGAACCGACAAAGGCGTGCTCGACCACGTCCGCCAATATGCCTCCGACGACCTGAACAAGAAACTGAGCGGCATCAACGACATCGCGTCGTTTGAATACGATTGGGCCCTCAACAATACCAGTGGCACCGAACCTCAAGGGTAAAACGCACACCACACCAGCAATAAAGCCAGTATTCCCCAAACCCGCCTATCAAAAACAAAAATTCTGGAAAACAGGATCATGAGCTATGACACAACTTCCGTTTGAGGAGAGGACATCCATGTCCCGCGCCGCCGCCACACCATCCACCTTGCGCAAATGGGCGCCATTGATCGGAATCGGCACACTGATGGCGATCGCGTTCTCCTTCGGTTGGCATGAATACCTCTCCCTCGAAACGATCGGCCGCAACTACGAGACTCTGTCGGCAACAATCCAGGGCAACCTGGCCCTATCGCTTCTTGCATTCATCTCGGTCTATATCGTCGTAGTCGCGCTCTCACTGCCCGGCGCCCTCCCGCTGACCATTGCAGGCGGACTATTATTCGGTTGGCAAATCGGTGGACCGGCAACCATCGTGGCAGCAACCATCGGCGCGACGGTCATCTTCCTGGTGGCAAAAACATCATTGGGTGAAACACTTGCCTCGAAAGCAGGTGGGGCCGTCGAGAAGCTTCGCGCAGGGTTCCAGGAAAACGCACTCAGCTACCTGCTTTTCTTGCGCCTCGTACCAGCCTTTCCGTTCTTCATCGTCAACCTTGCGCCCGCCATACTGGGCGTGCCGTTACGCACATACGTTATAGGTACATTCCTTGGCATCATCCCAGGTACCATGGCGTTTTCATTCGCCGCATCGCAATTCGGCTCCGTCATAGAAGAGACCAACGCCGAGCACGCCGCCTGTGTTTCCACGAACGGTGAAGCAGCCTGCCCCTACGTGATCGATGCAAGCACGCTCGTATCAAAAGAAATCCTGCTGGCCTTCGCTGCAATTGGTATCGTAGCGCTCATCCCGGTGATCGTGAAAAAATGGAGCGCCCGCAATGCCAGTGTCTGATGTCGCCATCGATGGCCTCGAAAAGCTTGCCGACACGAATAATGTGGCGGGCGGCGGTGCGGACACAACAGCGGCCGACGCCGAGCGCCGCGAAGTCGTCGAGTGCGATCTGTGCATCATCGGGGCAGGCTCTGGCGGGTTGTCCGTGGCAGCAGCAGCATCGGCGTTCGGCAGAAGCGTCGTGCTGGTCGAGAAAGGCAAGATGGGTGGCGACTGCCTGAATTATGGCTGCGTCCCGTCAAAGGCCCTGATCGCAGCTGCCAAGCGGGCTCACATGATCGCAACATCAGGCGCTTTCGGCATCAAGGCCGACGCCCCAACCATCGATTACGCCGCAGTCAACAAGCACGTCCATGAAGTGATCGCAGCCATCGAACCCAACGATTCTGTCGAACGGTTTACCGGCCTTGGCGTGAAAGTCATCCAGGCAGCAGGACGATTTATCGACAAGGACACCTTGGTTGCCGGTGAATATCGCATCAAGGCGAGCCGCTTTGTGATCGCCACAGGGTCATCGCCCTTCATCCCGCCAATAGAAGGTCTGGATCAGACCCCCTACTTCACCAACGAAACGCTGTTTGAAAACAACCAGAAACTAGACCATCTGATTATTGTGGGCGGCGGCCCCATCGGGTTGGAGATGGCACAAGCCCACCGAAGGCTGGGAAGCGAGGTCACGGTCCTGGAAGGTGCCAAAGCCCTCGCTAAAGACGACCCGGAAATGACCCACATCGTCCTTAAAAAACTACGCGATGAAGGCATTGATATCCGTGAAGGCACCACCGTCAAATCCGTCGAACGCACCTCCTTTGGAACCGTCAAGGTTGGCGTCGAAGCCGATGGTGCATCATTCCACATCGAAGGGTCGCACCTCCTTCTGGCTGTCGGCCGTCAGCCAACGGTCTCACACTTAGGTTTGGATGAAGCCGGGATTAAGTACACCCCGCGCGGCATCAAAGTAGACAAAGGCCTGACCACAACCAACAAGTCGGTCTTTGCCATCGGTGATGTCACCGGTGGCTTGCAGTTCACACACGTCGCGAACTACCACGCGGGTCTCGTCATCCGTAAAGCGCTGTTCCGCGTCCCAGTATCGGTTGATAACACAATCATACCCTGGGTGACCTTCACAGATCCAGAACTCGCCCACGTCGGACTAACGGAAGATCAGGCCGCCACAAAGTACGGCTCTGTCAAGGTGCTGCGTTGGCCGTACCAGGAAAACGACCGGGCCCAGGCTGAGCGCACCACCACCGGCCACGTTAAGGTTGTCCTGACAAAGCGCGGGCGGATCATCGGCGCGACAATCGTTGGTCCGCAAGCCGGTGAGATCATCTCTATGTGGTCGCTCGCCGTCTCGCAAAAAATGAACATTAAAGCCATGACGGCGTGGGTCTCCCCTTATCCGACGCTTTCTGAGATCAACAAGCGCGCCGCCTATAAGTTTTACGCCACCTTCCCATCCACGCCTGTCGTTCGCAAAATCATCGGATGGCTGGAAAAACTGGGGTGATCCGCACCTGACCGACACACGCCCGCGTGTCGTCATAGCGGCGTCCCCTGGACCTTCCCTGAACGTCTTAATCCCACAAAAGCCTTTGTTTCTGCGTTGAAAGTCCGTAAATCTGCCCAGCAGCCTTTCTCCTGAATATGGCGGCAATTCACGTGCGGCGAACGCGGAGATCACGTGCCAAACGACAAGCAGCTGAACGATCTGGTGGACCCATCACCTCAAGACGGCCCGCACAACACATCTGCGGGCAAACCGTCCAATGCGACGGCCCATGATGCATTGCCCGCCTCAGGCGCAAGCCCGAACGCCAATAAGCCACCCGAGGAGCAGTCCTCTCCGTCCTCTCGCCTCGCATTCTGGCGTGGCCTCAAGTGGGGATTGCCATCCAAACTACTGTTGCTGACCGCAGCCTTTGTCATGCTGGCCGAGGTCTTGATCTTCGTCCCCTCCATCGCGAACTTCCGCATCAATTGGATGAACGACCGTCTGACCGCCTCACGCCTGGCCTCACTCGCCGCCCAGGCCGCGCCGGAAGGCACAGTCCCACAAGCTTTGAAACAGGATCTGCTCGCCACCGCAGGTGTCAAGGCCGTCGCCATCCGCAAATCCGGCATGCGCCAGATGGTGCTTCCACCGGTCGAACCCATGGCGATTTCCGGTTCCTATGACCTGCGCCCGATGCCTGATGGCAATCTCTTGATGAGCATCGCCATGCGGTTCAACCTGATTGGCGAAGCCGTGATGGTCTTCCTGCCCGGCGACGACCGGGTCATCAGGATCGTCGGACCACTCGGTGACAAGCCCGATGACTTCATCGAAGTCGTAGTGCCTGAAAAACCGCTTCGAGAAGCGATGCTCCGGTACGGGCTGAATATTCTGATACTGTCGATTTTCATTTCGCTGATCACCGCCGCCCTGGTCTATGTCGCGCTCAGCGGCCTGCTTGTCCGCCCCATGATGCGCATCTCACAGAACATGCTGCGGTTCAGCGACAACCCGGAAGACGCCAGCCGCATCATCGTTCCTTCAAACCGAACAGATGAAATCGGCACAACCGAACGCGAGCTTGCGGACATGCAAGGACAGCTTGTCAGCCTCATCGTTCAAAAAAACCGCCTTGCGCAGCTCGGACTTGCAGTGAGCAAGATCAACCACGACCTGCGCAATATGCTGGCCAGCGCCCAATTGTTGTCGGACCGCCTGACCGCCATTCCCGACCCGACCGTTCAGCGGTTCACACCAAAACTGATCGCGTCACTGGACCGGGCCATCAACTTTTGCAACGACACCCTGCGCTATGGCCGCGCCGAAGAAGCAACACCACGGCGCGCCCTGATCCCATTGCGCCCTCTGGTCCAGGAAGTCGCCGACGGTTTGGGGTTGCCACGCATCGGCAGCCAGCGCCCCGCCCCCGGGCTTGAAACCGCCATCGACTGGCAGATGGACGTTCCCGAAACCTTGATGATCGACGCTGACCCAGACCACCTCTTGCGCGTTTTGAGCAACCTTTGCCGCAACGCCGTCCAAGCGCTTGAAGCCTCAGGTCCAGCCCCCGATGCGCTACTTGGATCAGGTTCAGGTTCAGGTTCAGGTTCAGGTTCAGGCAATGCCAAAGCAAACGCCCAAGACGACGCAAAACCAATAAACGGGCGGGTGCATGTGAAAGCTTGGCGTGAAGGCCGCCTGGTCACCATTGAGGTTCGCGACAACGGCCCCGGTCTGCCACCCCGGGCCCGCGAAAACATCTTCCGGGCATTTCAAGGCTCACAACGCAAGGGAGGAACGGGGTTGGGATTGGTCATCGCAGCAGAACTGATCGCAGCCCACGGCGGCCATCTGAAGTTGATGGACGAGGCCGGTTCGACCGGCGCAGCCTTCGAAATCCGCCTGCCTGATCGCCACAGTATGTAGCGCTTGCGTCCTGCACCGGTTCGGACTAGAAGAACCGCTCTGCGCAGCATTCACAATGCCTGCGCTGGCATGCAACAGGCGGCGCTGACAACACCCGTCAGGTCACCCATGCAGCCCAAAGCACCGGTAGCTCAGCTGGATAGAGCACCAGACTACGAATCTGGGGGTCGGGAGTTCGAATCTTCCCCGGTGCGCCAATAAAATCAATGACTTAGCCTGTCACAAAACGCCAAGTCAGATCCTCCAGATAACACCAAGATAACATTTCGAGCGTTTAACGCACCTACTTCGGTGGTGGGGATTGGTTCAATCAGAACGCGGAGCAGTCGCGTCGCAGAGCGACCGCGTGAGAGCGTTTTAGACATCAGCTTGATCGCCGGGCGCCATCACTGCCGCTTAGGGGAGATTGCAGACACTGAACACCTGGTGGGTACCCAATAAATACTAATCTAGAGAAGCAACGCTCCATCGCTGAAAGCCGACATCAGGTCGATACATCGATTGGTCGTGTCGAAGTTTCCACAGTGTGCATTATCTCTGCATGGAGATCCACGTCTTCTTCAACGCAGGCGATGGTCGCTACTAGCGCATAACGTGTGCGCTCGTTGAATTTTTTCAGCGGCAATCTTTCTTTCCACCAGCCACTCACTGGATACACCGCGATATGGTCGCGGTTTGCGAGATCGGCCGCTCGCCCACGCCAGACGTCGCAATGCAGTGAGCCTGCCGTGGTTCCACCCCGGCTATCGCTTCCCAATATCCAGTTACCGTCAGCGGCCGTTGAGATCGGCTTTTGCCCGCCTCTTTCCGCCTCATTCACTCTAAGCATGAAGTTCTCTTCGGTCTCATCGGAGCGACGTAGATCAAACCGAAAACCATGAGATCGATACCATGCCGGCGAAATCGGAGCGTACTGGCTTGGACTTGGGTCGATGAAATAAGACAGTGTGATGCGCAGGTCTACGAGCTTATTGCCGATCTGCTGTAGAGTTTGCGTAGGCCATGGCAGTCTATAGAAGTCGATCGTGTTTAGAGTTGCATTCGGCTTGTAGACCATGTTCCCCTTGGCATTCTCCTGCTGTTCTCGAATAAACGGCTGAGCCTCCGTTTGGGCAATCAGAGCCAAGTCCGCGCCCGCTGACTGCAACGCGCGTTCGAGGCTGGGTACACCGTAACCAAATTCGCGGACCAGCTGGACGTGTTTCCGCTTACTGCTTGAGGCCTGAATTCGATTCCACATGGTTGGCGTCCAGCGCGCGCTGTGAACCATTAACGCTCTTATCGTTTCCGGCCAGAGCTCGGGGTGTTCCGCCCAGATTTCAGCGGCCATCCTCGCCGCTTGGCCAACGGCGTTGCTAGTTGCCCAAAACGGCACCACAGGAGCGCTCAAGACGTCCTTCCCCGTGCTCAAAGACGAAATGCTTGGGATACCAGACCAGTAAGTTGATCTGTCAGCAGGCTGGCCCCGGTTGCCAGCTTCGAAGCAGAGGTCGGGCTTTATGGGAGATCCGCTTTTCCATCCCTTCGATGTCCGCGAATATGGGCTGCGATCGCCTACATCGGCAACTCCTTCCCATCCTAAGTATGTCGGTTCAGCGATGTCCCTGCGATCTGTGAAACCACCGATCGTAAGTGCATTCCAAGCTTGGGCCGGATCTTCAATTGGATAGGCTTCGTGATCGGTACTTTCTTCCGGGCCAGCCGCATCTGGAAAATTTCCTCCTGCCACAAACATAAGTCGTCGCTGATCCTCGCTAGAAAGATCATCTAGCTCCAATCGTCCCATACACGCCTGGTCAATGACCGCGCTCCAAGTCGTGGGGCGCTCTCCGGAAACATCCAAGTTCGAAGTCGCCAGGCAGAAGATTCGCTTACGCTCTGGTTTTCGGCTTTCAGGCAGCGAGATCGCACTTTGAGTGATATAGCCATAGCTCTGTGGGTCAGTTGCTGGAAAACCAGAAGGCGGGGTGTACGTCACGCTTTCCAGCCGGTGACGAAGGAAAATGACATTTGAGCTAGCGAGATGCGGCGTGAGATCCCCGAGCAGTGCAGCCCCGGCCATTGGGGTCCCGTGGCCATCACCCGGATAGTGATCATCCAATCCCCATCGATCATCGATGGCAAACATATCTGAGGCATCGAGGGAGCCCTCTAAGAGCGGATGCCCTCGATTGATTCCGGTGTCGAACAAGCAAACCGCTGGCGCAGTTAGCTCCGCTGGAATTAATCGATCTTGCAGGTTAATGACCAGATCGTCGACGAACTCTGCGGTATCCGAAACATATATGTGTGGGCTGTCGGTGGCGTGCCTCAGTTCCCGTAAGGCATCGGTGTGAGGCAGTAGCCGTGTCATTTCCTCGATTGAGGCGTAGACAGGAACAATCGTCACGCCAGGAAACTTCAGTCTCTGCTCACTAACGCGCAGTCTCAACTTTTCAGCGGGGTCTACCAAGTTTGAAGTCAGTTTGTCGGGTGTCCAGCATTCCCACCAGATTTTCTCGTTTGGAGATGGCAGCGGTCGTGTGTCGCTCCAGAGCGTCTCAATTCGACCAATCCCAAGCGATTGGATCGGGTCAAGTTGCGAGATCAGCCCTAAGCTGGGAGAACCTGCCCCGTACTCGTTAATCTTGTCACTGAGAAAGCTCTCGGCGGTAGTTGGAACGAAAACCGCGCCGACGGTCGTGTCGCGATCCGTTTGCCGGACAGCACCAACCCCTATTCCTTGCGATGACCATTCAAGACCTGGAAGTCGGGCGTCAGGCTCTGTCTCTACTTCGATGTAGCCACCAGGTCGTCCAGCGGCGATTCCCTCATCACGACTTTCCAACATCTGCCTTACTGCTGCATATGCTTGAGAAAAACCCGCAGACAGCTGGCGACCATGCACCAGACGCTCATGCAGGCGGCTTGGCGGGTCCATGCTTTGACCAGGGGGCTTGTAGTTCCGGGTGTCTTTGAACGCCTCAATACGGACGTGCGGGCGATCGTAAATTCTCAGATTTTTAATGGCTTCATCGGCCATGAAATGTTCCTTGGAGTGGCAAACAGATCTTTTTCTACGGCTAGGCTAAACGGAGCACCGCTAAGATCTGTTCACAACATCCAGGTCCTGCCGAGAGCTTCGACGCGCCATAAGCGCGTCGAGCAAAACTTGTGAACTGGCAGTAGTCTTATCGTCCAAAATGGCGTCTTTAATGGCGTCGTCCACGGCTTGAACAATCTCCCCATGGCTGAGGCCAGATGTATGAGGAAGGACTTTGAGCCATTCGATCTTTTTGGGTCTGAAATGACCCAAATGTTTGGTGAGTAGCTTCTTTGTAGCGACCTCATCGGGCAATCCATACACAATGAATTCATCAAACCGTCGCGGCAGAGCACCATCCAAGAGCTCTGCAAAGTTTGTGGCGCAGACTATTAGGCTGTCCGTCGAATTAGTCTCCTCCATAAATTGTAGGAACGAACTCAGGATTCGACGGGCCTCGGCGACATCGTTTCCTATGCCACGGTCTGCACCCAAAGCGTCAAATTCATCAAATAAATAAACGCCCCGAGTGTGCCGGACCTGATCGAATATCAGACGCAAATGAGAAGCCGTTTCTCCCATATATCGGGAGACAACAGCATCAAGTCTCACTGAGAACAATGGCAGTCGCAGTTCGCCCGCGAGCGCGGCAGCCGTCATCGTTTTGCCCGAGCCTGGCGGTCCGCTCAGTAAGAGCATTCGGCTGGGCAGCTTGCCAAATTCTCGCAACTTCGCACGATTGACTTGCTGTCGAATTACTCGCTTCAGTTTCCGGGACACCTCGATCGCCAGAACCATCTGGGCAAGCCGTGCTGCCGGGTATTCCACTGACACGAGTGAAGCTAGCGGACCTTTTGGACGCGCAATAGGAATCGGGCCATCGTCCCGATCCTCCTGACATGATTCAGCTTCTCTCAGCCGCTGGGCAAGGCGACGAAGGTCTTCAGCGGTCTTTTCGCGACCAGAACGAGCCTCGACCGCCGCGACTTGCAAAACCATCGCCACGCTTTGCTCCAAGTTGCCTTGCAGCTGGCTCGAAAGAAGTGCCACGAGTTTTTGTGCAGCGATGGCCATATAGTTACCGGGTCTCCACCTTTCTGCTTTAAGCTAGCTGCTTCGCAGCGGTGTGCCGAGCAGAATCTTCATTTATACACTACGTCTGCGACTTGAACATAAAGTGAACAGGCGATCTTTCTAAACCGAGTGGGATGTGCAATCTGCTGCTTGTCTACCGCCTGCAAACCGGCGCACTCCGTGAGCCGTTCCCGACCTTGAAGGCAATGCTGCATTTGCTCGGGTTCGCTTTTGCGGTCGGCAGTTGATTAGTGCATTGCTAAGAGAGAAAATCGCCGATTTGCGAGTTGGGTCAGGCGCGTCAGCCAGCCTTGGTCCTCTTAACCATCTCGAGTCCGAGGGTGCTCAAAAGTGGATGTCAAATCAACAACCTACTGTCTCCTCAAACCAAAGGAGATAGAGGATGAATGACAATGATCTGCACATCACGAAGCCACTTGTTCGCCGTGAGCCTTGGAACAAAGGCAAGCTGATTGGCCCCAAGCCACTGCTTCGACCAAAGCACGTTTTGGGCCATCGGGACGAAGTTGCAGCTCGAAAAACGAGACCACGATTTGGCCCTCTTCAATCTCGCGATCGACAGTAAGCTGCGTGGCTGCGATGTTGTGGCAATCCGCGTCGAAGATACCGTACCGCGTTGCTACGCTTTGGACCGGGCCATCGAACGTCAGAAGAAGACCGGCGGGCCGGTCAAGTTTGAATTGACGGATCAGACGCGGGAGGCGCTCGATACATAGATCAAAGAGTACCGTCGTGAGGTCGGCCAATGGCTGTTTGCCGGTCGCGTTGATCCTCAGCGGCATCTAACCACGCCACAGTATGCTCGGCTGCTGGGAGAATGGCTGGCTAGCGTCGGGCTCGACCCGACGATGTACGGCACACATTCGCTTCGCAGGACAAAGGCAACGCTGATCTACAAACGCACGGGCAATCTGCGCGCCGTGCAACTCTTGCTTGGCCACACGAAGATCGAGAGCACGGTTCGATATCTCGGCATCGAGGTCGACGATGCTCTTGAAAACGCAGAGCAAGTTGACGTGTGAACTACCTGGATAGAGCGGACACGCTCTGCCCAACCCAATAGGAGTCTTCGGGCCAGGACCGGAACTTGTTCAGCAGCCTGATATGGAAATTCAAGTACGCTCAATAGCTGCCGATAAGCCCACCAATGACTCGCATCCAGCGCTTGTCGCGTCACTCAAATTATTTCCGAGACTTCTGATTTATTTCGCGAAGGGTTTTATATGTAAGCTAATCGGTCTCAATATTTATCTTCAATTCCATCAAGTCCAACTCCGGACGTGCCGGCCGAAAACTGCTACACAACTCCTCCATTTCCTTCTGAAGGTCAAAAAATCGAGCCGGATCTGTCCTCACTGATATCGTATAAATATTTTGGCGAATTTCCGCATACACTTCTGAAAACATTGAGGCGCCTACACCGAACCGCTCAAGGTATGAGATAACATCAAGAACTCGTCCGACCATGCTCACCCTAAACCGAAACGACACTCTAACTTCTTTTGAAGGGGAATAAAATTCACCCGCGAAAAATCGAGGCGAAGTGTCAACAACGTAATAGTGCGAATACCCTCCCTTAAGCATTCCAAAGAAGCCAATGGAGTCCTTGTCGGAAACGACTCGAAACCCGCTGCGGCCAACCAGAACCAATGCGTTATTGGGACCCAAGTTGAGATTGTTTCTTATTTCCTTAACACGTCCGTGCCTAGCTACTGGGCTATTGCCAAGTTCCCCCTCTTCGTCATTGCACGGATTGGTGCTTGCCTTACTGTAAGCTGTGCGAATATTTTTGGACATCGGAGTCGTCTGATCGTTTGGGGTGCGTGAAAGTAGAGATTTGAGTTCTTCCTGGCAGGTCAACACAGCCTTTGCGGGCGCCCGTCTAACATCAATCCGCTGCTTCCTGACGATCCGCAGCGGGATGCTGCAATCCTTATAAATCACAGGAATCACAGTCTTTAGACGTTCCAGCGCGAAACTGATCTCATCAAGTACGTTTTCGCTTTGTACGGAATGTGGCGAAAGAATCGGAATGACAACCTCGGCATCCTCAATCGCTCGCTCGATTTCACGGTCCCAGCTGGCGCCCGCCGGTATGCTTATCTTGTCGAGCCAAATATTAAAGCCAATTTCTTGCAAGCCATGGGCAAGAGACTCTGCAAAATCCCCGTCGGCTCTGGAGTAGCTTACAAATATCATAGGCCCCATATGCTGCCCTTTCGGCCCTAACTAGTACGATCGCAAAATCTACGTTTAGGAGCATCATACTACCGCTCAGCAGACTCAAGACCGCAAGGGTAGCCCTATCACTTATCGAGTTCTATGACTGCCTTGGGTCTTGGTTGCGTGAAAACGTTTGCCTCGAGGGTAGCTCTGCTGTTGAGCGCTCTGATTGCTCGAATTTAGTAGATTTTTCCTTTGAGGGCCGCTCAGTCGCCCTGATGACCACTGAAGCGCTGCCAGTGATCCTATGAGTTCGACGAAGCGATCATTCCAGCGAGTTACGCCGCTTGGATCTCTTTGATGAGTTCCTTGACGCCAACGATGTTGATGACGCGCGTAAGATTGTAGGTCAGTACGGCAAGCGCCATTTCGGTGGCGACTTTCGGTAGCCTCCTGCAGAGGAAGTGCGTCGCGCCCATGCGCATCTTGATCGTGCCAAACGGATGTTCGACGACCTCTCGCCGGGTGCGCATGGCATCCGGGTTTCGGTCAAGGCGTTCTTGCACGGATTCGAGTACATCCTCATTTTCCCAACGAGAGATGACGCGCCGTTTGGCCGTCGTGCATCGCTGCTTGAACTCACATTGGCCGCAGGCATTGGTCCAGTAGCGCCCGAATCTCTTCTCCCCATCCCGAACGGTGTGGTGATAGCTGAGTTGCTGGCCTGCTGGGCAGCGATAGACATCCTTGTCGGCAAGATAGGCGAAATCCTGTTTGCCAAAGCGGCCTTTCGATTTTGCGCCAGATGTTATCGGCTTCGGCAGTGTCACCTTGATGCCGGCGTCATCACAGGCCTTAATCTCTTCACCGCTGTAGTAACCGCGATCCGCTACGGCTTCGAGTTCGTCAACGCCAAGAACCTCTTTCGCTTGGTTCCCCATGTTGGCCAGCTGCGCCCGATCCGTGCCGCTTTTCGTCACTTCGTGCGCAATAATCAAGTGGTGCTCGGTATCGACAGCCGTCTGCACATTGTAGCCAACGACGCCTGACCCACGCTCGCTGGTTGCCATCGAACGACTGTCGGGATCGGTGAATGAGACCTGCCCGTCGGGCGAGGCCAGCATTTGCTTTTCGATAGCGTCGAGCTTTTCCATTTCCGAATGTAGCTTCTCAAGCTTGTCCTTGAGCCTGATCCTTTTCAGCGTGATCGCATCAGTCTGCTCTTGCAGATCGGCGCTGTCGAGTTGCGAGAGATACCGAGAAACGCTCTCTTCCAACTGCTTCCGCCGACGCTCAACTTTTGCCTTGGTGAAGTTGTTGTCGCGATTGTTGACGGCCTTGAATTTCGAGCCGTCGATGGCAACGCTGGCTTTGGTCAAGAGGCCCATCCGGCGACACAACTCAACGAATTGCGCGCAGACCTTTTTGATTGAAGGCCCATTGTCCTTACGAAAATCGCAGATCGTCTTGTCATCGGGCGCGAGCCGCTGGATGAGCCAGATGACTTCGAGGTTCCGTCGCGCCTCGCTCTCCAGTCGGCGGCTTGAATGGACGCGATTAAGATAGCCATAGATGTAAAGTTTCAGAAGCGCAGATGGGTGGTAGCCGGGCCGACCGGTCGCCGCTGGCTCAACGTCATTGAACCCCAGTTCGGCAAGATCAAGTGCGTCGACGAACGCATCGACTGCGCGAACAGGATTGCTTTCATCGACCCAATCATCGAGGCATTCCGGCAACAATGTCGACTGACTGCGGTCGGCCCCTTCGATAAACCGCTTCATCGCTCACCCCCGAGAATTGCGAGGAGAATCATAGCCGAATCGTTCTTTTTACGCAGCCAGGGTCAATCGCTACGTCTGCTGACTGTCGGCTTTTGGCGAGATTGAGACACTTCCCTCGATGAACCTGATGAATTGCCCTGCCCATGAAGGTCACTCTGCTTTGTCGACGGCTGAAGTAACTTCAGGAGCGGACACTCTCAGTCGGCAGTTCCAGCAGGTACACTAGCCATCTGCCGATGGCGACTTGTGGGATTGACCGACGGTTTGGCGCAGGAGCCCTGACACCTTGGGCCAATAGGGTGAGTGTACTGCTCTGCAACGAGCAGCTTGAACTTGGTCCGCTCACTGGTAGTCGAGCGGAGGATCCGATAGGGAGCCAGGCAACGCGCCTGACCCTGAAAGGGAAGAGATGGCTACGGAGCTTGTCACGTTAACAGACTTATGATTATGCTCCCTATGCGCGTTAATAGATGAGAAACGTGCACGTAAGTCTACAACCTGTAATTCCCGAATTTTTAATTCTTTGATCAGGAGTGAATATAATGCGCAACGCAACGCTCTATCTTGCCATTCTAATCGCAACCTTTGTTACAGCCGAAAATAGTCCAGTCAAAGCGGCACAGCTATGCGTAGGTGCCAAAGGCAAAAATTTTGGCACCAGTTGGCGATGCGAATATGAAGCTTATGTAACTACTGGGTGGTGTACTAAGCGCGACGGCGCTCATGATCCTCGATACTCGATCACACTAAATATCGCGGAGCCTCGTACCGATAGCACAAATGGAGTCCAACATGTGACTAAGAATATTGATATTCCCGGACAATGCAATAATGCTTGTGCATGGGCTAAGGCCAAGCCGATCGGGAATTGGAAGGATGAACTGCCTGAATTTGAAAGTGGCATTCGATGTAATGTCCGCTCGTGGCAATAGGGTCAATCTCAAACTAAGTCTCTTTGCCAAGTCTTAAGAAGCGATCACGCCGACTTGTTTGTCAATACGGTAAGTGAGAAGCCGACAAAGAAGACACCACAAATGGAATTCAGCAGCACCAATATTCTACTGATTGTCGAATTGGGTATTATGTCGCCATACCCAAGAGTGGTGAGAGTAACAGTGCCAAAATAGGTAAAATCCACTAGGCTCCATTTCAGTTCGGAATCAACGATACTATCGAGCTGCTCTAGAAGCTCGCTATCGCGTAATTGCACTTGCTTCATGAACGATTCGATTGCTCGCTTGACGCTCGAAATATCTTCAGACCGCACAAGATCTGACACAAGCTGACGCTCGATGTCTGGCGAGGCTGGACCATTCGTAATTGACTTCACCAATTTCTCGTCCTTGACCAGATCCAGAAACTCAATATTTACCGGTGCACTCGGGATGCTTGGGTCAAAATATGGTAAGCGGATCCAAAACCGCATAGAATAGCTTCCATCGATATCAAACTCGGCAGGGGAGTGCCAGAGCAATTCGCCTACGACTGCATACGAAGGGCGCTTTTCTATGGTCTCCAACGCAGCAAGTATAACTTGCTCATTTTTTCGTAACTTCAGTAGAGCCACAAGAATCTCTTGGTTTTTAATTAGCTTTTCTATTCCGCTCCGATATTCAGACAACGCGCGTCCTTCCGATGTCGCGCTTGAAAAGTGGTACGATTCTTTCGATGTCACAAAGCAGGCATAATGGATCGTGCCAAAACTAAAGCAAATGGCACAGTACAGAACAAGGAGCCCCCCAATTGGGGGAGTGTCCCCTCGCATTCGGACAAGATGTCTTCCGAAACGAAATAGGTAGAACGAAATAATTGCTCCAAGCGCGACGGACAACCACGGGCTCATTTCCAAGAAATACCTGAAATGTTTAGTGACGAAAAATGGAGTGACAAATAGAAAAAAGACTACTATCAGGACTATTGCATCCAAGGGCCGCAGCACAGCCCTAAAGAAATCCAACAAAGTATTTTCCTTCCCAATGAATTAATTCTGTCGAAGTAGATGTTAGGCCGCAGAGAAAAATACCCTATTCGTCGGCAACGATAGCCCTAGGCCAAGCGGACGAGATATCCGAAGACTACGTAGATTACATTGTCTTCTTCTGGCAATCTCGGATAGCGCTTACCGGCAGCAATTTACGATAGAGGAATGCGGGTGAACTTCAATACTGTTGGCGCAGTGCTAACCCGCAATGTTCCCTTGATGGCCCGTTACCCCCGTGGCCACAGTTGCGCGGTCGAAGCTTAGCCGGACGCGGGTGGACCCTTAAGCTACGAGCGCGCCATGGACCGCTTTGGGTCACTTTCAACGCCCACTGACTGTCGGCTTTCAGGGCGCTGCGCTCTCCAAGCTCTCCTAATCAGATAACGCATGTTTCGAACGGCGGCTTGGCTAGCGGTCATGACGGTCCAAGCTCCCCCAGATGCGGACATCATCTGCGGGTGTGGCCGGACCGTCGATGCCTAAGCTGCCGATTGCGGCTTGTGGGCTTCGCGTCACGCTCACGCTCAATCGGTGGCGTCCAGCTTGGCCTCTTGCTCTAACCAAGCCCGCACCCGCGCCACGCAGTCGCTGTGGCTCAACGCGGCCGTGTCATCGAATGTGAAATACTCACCATCCAGCGCTACGTAGATGGCGGTGATGTTGCCGGTCAGATGCTCGATGCTCTTGAAGCTTTCGCCAGCACCGGTGTTGTGCCAGTGCTTGGGCGGGAGAACTTCGAGTGCTTCGATCCACTGCTCTTGCGTGATACGGATCGGTTCTGACTTGAACGCTGCTTCATGGCGCGCCTCGGCGGCCTCATAAGGAAGCGCGACCAACGCGGCCCCATAGTCGCCTTCCAATCGCGCGATGGCGTCGGCGTGATGCTCGCTCTTGCGGATCAGATCAATGATGCGATTTGAAGCGGTGCAGTAGACGACATTGGGCAGTCGGGGTTTCGATGCGGCAACCATTGTTAGGCAACGTCCGGTTCGTCGACGTCACCAACTTTGAGCGCATCAATGTCAGCCTGGGTTTGCACCTGACCCGCGAGGAAGGTGCCGTTCTTGCCTGGCTTCTTCCATATCGACACGTAGTGCTTGGCTTCGCCAGCGGGCGTCACGGGGCCGCGAAGGTCGGGCCGACCATCGTCATCGGCTTTGTTCTCGGCATCGAATAGCGCGATGTCACCCTTGCTTTCGCCTAAGACGGCGTAGACGTTTGGGTTGTCTTCAACTGGCCGCGTATTCCCACCAAGGTATTGCTTCAGTTCGCCGGTCTCTTTGTCCGGGTATTCGCGCTTCCAAAGATCCACATTGTGGGTCACGCCGGATTTGAGGCGCATCTGACCGCTCCAAAGCGGTTGTTTGTCGGTGGCTGCGGTTGTGCGGAACAGCAGGATTTGGCCGGGTTCTAGGTTTAAGTCTCGCATGGGTTTCTCCCTCATTTTTCGTTTTCGTTGGTGACGACGGACGACCGTCTGACCACGGGAAAAATGATGCGACAGGGGTGCAGCACACGCAACCTAAGTGCCTATTATATATGCACTTTCTTATCCACAGATGGACGTGGTGGCGGCTCTCTTTGCGCAAAGCAGTCGGCCTCGCGCCATTCCTCGGAGCCAGGCCGTTCCCCAACGGGCCTCCGGGGCCTGGCTTCGAGGGGTGGGGCGGCCATTCCTTGGTGAGGGGTGTTGGTGTTTGGCGGACGCGTGAGCGACCGAAGCCGGATGGCCAAGACAAGCGCCAGCGCAGGCTTGGTTCACGAGGGCGCGGCCGCGCGAGCGGCACGCCTTGGCCTGTCAGGAAAATTTGCAGCACCACCTATAATAGACAGATAATCTTGATTTTATGGATTACATGCACTATACTGACAATAAGGAACAAGAGAAAGAGCATCGATTATGAAGATGACAGCAAAGGATGCAGCGCAAAAGTTCGGCGTATTGGCGGACCAGGCGTTGCAAGAACCCGTGACGATTACGAAGCATGGTCGAGACCACTTGGTGGTGCTCTCGGCTCAGGAATATGCGCGGCTGATGAAGCGCGACCGCAAAGTCATGGCAACGGCAGACCTGCCGGATGACTTGCGTGACGCGCTTAAGACCGTCGAAATCCCTGACGATGGCGGCCAGTTCGATCACGAGGTTGAGTAAAACGAAAATAGGAGGTGCCATGTGTGGCATTCCAACTCCCAAAGCCGGGTACTGTGATCCGGTATGCTTATCTGTGGCGTGAAGAAGCCGCACGCGGTCAAGAAGAAGGGCTTAAAGACCGGCCAGCGGTCGTGGTCCTCACAACGCAAACGGATGATGGCCAGCACCGGGTGATGGTCGTCCCCATCACCCACTCACCACCCAGCGATCCCGACCGCGCCGTTGAAGTGTCTGCTGAGACCGCACGGCGTCTTGGCCTTGATGACGGCCGCCAGTGGATCATCACCGCTGAGTGCAACTATTTCGCGTGGCCTGGGCCTGATCTGCGGTTCGTGCGCGGTAAAGAGCCACCGACCGCCGACCTTGGATTTCTAGGTTCGAAGCTCGCACATAAGGTGCTGGACAAGGTTCGCAGTGAAGGACGCTTACGAACGCTCGGCATGGTGCCGCGTACAGAGTAGATGCTGCGTTGGACCGCTGAAGCCTAAGCGTATCTACACGAAGTTTGTGCTCGTTCATTTTACGCATACCATCTAAGTCGTTCGCAATGCCGTAGGGATTCTGCGGGGCGGTCTGCGGACCCAAGACGACGCACCACCTAAGGCTGAGGCTTAATGAATAACCCAGCCAGGTTTTCGCGTTTCACAGTCAAACTCGTTTCCAGGGGCGGGCGCTGACTGAAGCCATTCGATCAGTGCTTCTGTTTCACTAGGCGTCAATTTTACTGCCATATCGGCCAGCATCTTGACGTCGGTGCTATGCACTTGCTCGGGTGTCGAGCAGAACACAGACTTCCAAAATACAACTCTTCGCATCATGGCTGCGATTGTAGCAAGGCGAGAAACGACGAGGATAAAGTTGCGATCAGACTTTTCCGATTTCGCAAACCGAGCACGATCAGGTTCTGTCGCGCCCACACCAGACCGCTACAGCATGCGCTTTGGTTTTGGCTGATAGCTTTCGTAGAACGCCGGAAAATACTCGACGCACTGTGTGCGGGCTAAGGTTAAGGCTTCGGGCTAGCTCGAGGTCTGTCCGACCACGCGAACACTCCTGAAGACACAAAAGTTCGATAGGAGTCAGTTGCGTGCCCTGAGGCGAGGCACCCTCATCAGCCATTATTCCACCCCAGAGTCACCCACGTGTTGCATGACATTCGTCACGCGGTCCAACAGACGAACCGCTCCCAAATATAACCATCCCCGAATATATTAATTCGCTCTGCGCATTGCTTCTGAATGCAGTTCTTGCCAAGAAATATTGTAGTCTTGCTTCAAACTATCTGCAGCTTTCTTCAGATGCTCGGCTACGGTGAACGCACCCAAAAACTGCGCCTCAGACTCAGCCCAAGTTAACAAACGCCACAAACAAATTGCATCTTTCTTGGAACAGTCGTGTCCGCCCCTACCAACATTACTCACCATCACCCTACTGTCGCCCCCAACCATTGAGCGCACCGACCGGTGCGCTGCCCATGACCTTTCGATAACACGCTTGAGTTGTTCTTAAAACTAGGTAAAGTCCTAGTTAACTGGGATTTTAGGGCCTTACTCAACTCCAGCGCGAACAAAAGTGCGCTGACTTCAACCCCTTTGTCAGGGCATGTTCATGTACACAAACGAGATGGTGACACCGCTCCGCGTCAGCTCAAGCCGTAAGAATTCGATAGACGTACAGGTCGGTGGTAAGATCCGACGCATACGTATTGACCGAGGTAATAGCGTGCGAGAGCTTGCTTTAGCGATTGGTGTGGCACCGAACATGATCGAGTCAGTAGAAACTGGCGGATGCCGCGCAAGACCAGCGTTCCTGTTCCTCGTCGCGTCCCATTATGAACTAAATTTAAAATATTTCTTCGAAGATTTATATTAAATTCCGGCGCTTTTTCATTTCCACTTAGTCGAGTTCCAGCTCGAAAGGCTAGCAAAGCAGAGAATTGAACTTACCCTATCCTTTTCGAGTCACCATGCCATCCGCAAGCATTTTCTCAGAGCGCGAAAAAGCTATAATCGCATTGATAGCGGAAGGTCTAAGTGACCGAACCATCGGCCAAAAACTTAATCTCAGCCCCAAGACAATCAATTATCATGTTGAGAACATCAAGCGGAATTTCGGGGTCAAAACTCGCATCCAGGCTGCGGTAATGGCAATTCGTCTTGGTATTATTGACTAGAATGCGAACCATTGGTCGGTGCTCATCGAGCAAACAACTGGAAATCAAAAGTACTTTTGACAGCCTGCCGGTTCTAGACCGGAATAATTGTCCATTGCCAAGACATCCCCAACTTATTAGCAGGATAAACGTATTTTTTCCATGACCCAGAAAATATGGGATCGTAGAAACCGCCGTCAGTTGGAAAGTCCGTGATTAGGGACCTGCCCTCCAGCAGTGACAGCAGGTCAGATGGGGCGGAGGCAGACGACGCAGTTTCGAATTGTGCCCGCATTGTTTCTTCGTCTCGGACGAGCAGTCGGTATCTTTTTTGACAAGCATCGATAAGCAAGAACTCGGAGGTGGATGCCAGGAAAAAGTATTCAACAATTTTATTTTCCTCTCTGATAATGTTGAACATTTTTTCGAACTCGGCATCCATTAAAAAGGAGTATTCTTCTTCCTTCGCCAGTTGCCTAAATACGGCAGAGGCGTTGTGAAAGCACTCAAACTGCAATTTATGAATATCATCAATCAGCTTTTTCCCGACGTCATAATCGCCTTTTTTTTGAAACGTATCGATTAGACCTGAATTGAAGGCAGTCACCGCTACATCAAGACCTGCTTTGCCAGTAAGTAAGATTTTCTTGAGCGGTGTCTGCGACAGTTTTTTGAAAAACTCTAGCCCATCCATCTCCGGCATTGCGTAATCTACTACAACAACAGTTACCTGCTGCGGTCGGGCCTGGACATCAGCTAACCGCATCAAATCTGGAAGATCAACGCGTAAACCAGGTTCATCCATGGATGTATCTGAATGTATCCTGTTATTGCGAAGTATGCTCCACACGGGCGATTCAAGGTTGCTCATTACATAGTTCAGCGCACTTGTTGGCGAGCTGAAGGTCTTGAGATTTATTTTGTTCCGAAATCTGTAAGTTAGACTTTCAAGAAACTGAGTGTCATCATCCACAGCGACAACTGTCGTCTCATAGAAAACCGGAAGCATGCCGAACGTCCTATCTGGAAGTAATTGCCCCAGTATCCTCAACCCGGTGGGCACACCGACTCGTGTCATGGGGCATTTCGTTCTGCCAAAGCAGGCCACAACATGACCACGACAGATATTGTAGTCAGTCCCTTTCGGGCTTTACAAAGGTCCTACTATGAGTTCCATGGTCGCGCCCCATTTAAGCTACCGTACATCGGCGCGCTCGGTATTATTGCACACCCCATCTATTATGTTTTATGGGCCTACCTGCTGCCGCAGCCATTTGAGTCCTTGTCGATAAGGTTGGGCTGTATGCTGTTGTGCATCGCTCTCGCGGTTGAACGTTGGTGGCCCTTGGCACTTAAAAGGTTCTACCTACCTTTTGCATATGTCGCACTTATGGTTTGCCTCCCGATATTCTTTACCTACATGCTACTCAAGAATAACGCAACTGATGTTTGGCTTATGTCGGCAACCGTAGCAACACTTTTCTTGGTTTTACTTTATGACTTTCGGAATGCCCTAATTACCCTTGGGTTGGGCAACGCATTGGGTGTGTTTTTTTTCATCATGACGGATGGCTTGCAACCTTTACCTATCTCCTACGCCCTCAGCATCCCAGTGTATCTCTTCGCGATATTGGCTGTAGGCTTTCTTACATACAGTGAAAGACAAATAGCAGAGGAGAAGTTGCATGCCACACAAGCGTTAGCAGCGAATATTGCACATGAGATGCGGACTCCTCTGCTAAGTATTCAGTTAGATTGTGAGCAAATGGAGGATGAACTACAAAACGGGCCAAACCCTCTTCGCAGGCCCGATACCGCGCTTGACATATCCAGCTTGGCTCGTGCGGTTAAGCGTGTGCGCAATCAAGCTCATGGCGCTGGCATAGTTATCGACATGATCCTCTTCAATGTGAAGCACGAACATATTCAGCCCGAAATTTTCGAAGAGCACTCCATGTCAGCCGCGGTGAAAACCGCTGTCGCTCGTTTCCCATTCCAAAATGCCGATAGAGCATGTATCCATTTAGAGCTAGAGCAGGATTTTAGGTATTTCGGCTCAGATGTTTTGATGGTGCATGTATTTTTCAATTTGATAAAGAATGCCATCATCGCTGGCTCTGGAACCGACGCACTTAAAATTTCGATCAAAACAGAGGTCGACCCACTAAGTAATATTGTAAGGGTAACCGACAATGGAATGGGTATCCCGCCCGAACTTTGGGGTTCCTTGTTCGAGCCTTTCGCCACAAGCGGCAAGCGCATGGAAGGCAGCGGGCTTGGTTTGGCATTCTGCAAAAACGTCATTAACTCATTTGGAGGGACTATTACATATCAGACGGCCGAGGGTTCCGGGACTACGTTCGAAATTCGGCTGCCATTCTCCGAACAGGTAGACGCAAATGGCCGCCGCAGTTAAATCTACGAGGCCACTTGCGCTTCAAATACTCATGCCGCAAGTATCTGAGGCTCGAGTTGCGTTGTCAGACCCTTTCTTTGCTTCCGACGAGTTGAGGGCCAGGAGTCAAGCCCAACCTCGTGCGCAATCTCTGCGCACACTTCGATGATTCTAGACAGCTGATCGGATGACAGGCCGCAGTTGATTGTGAAGCGCATTAGGCACCGTTTCTCAGGCGTTGCCGGCGGAAAAAACAATGCACCAAAAATACCACGATCCTCCAAGGCATCTCGCAGGCGGACAGTCGTCAGAATATCTCCAGCCTCGAGTGCAATGATCTGCGATTTGGATGCGTTGACGTTGTATCCAATCTGGTCGAGGGCCGTTCGAATCTGTGTGTGGTTTTTATGTAAGCGTTCACGTCGCCAGGGTTCATTTGCAAAGATATCTAAAGCTGCATGGTACCCGGCGACCTCATGGCCAAGGACCGTCGTGCTGAAAATCGTTGGTAACGACTCGTAACGCAAGAACTCTGCGTTCTTCTGTGAGCAAATAACAAGTCCCCCCCGGCTCGGCACCGCTTTCGAAAGGCCAATTGTTCGGAAGTGAATTCGCTCCGCCAGCCCTTGGGCGACCGAAAGACCAGCTCCATCTGGTCCCAATGCTCCAAACGAGTGAGTTTCGTCGACAATGATAACGCAATCATGTCTTTCACATACGTCAAGAATATCTGCCACCGGACACACGTTTCCATCAATGCTATACACCGCATCAACAACTACAATGCCATGTCCGAATTTTTTGATTTGGCGCTCCAGGTGGTTGACATCGTTGTGACGGAAAGGGATCGCCACACCGTCGCTGCACTTGACGCCCTCCCAAAGCGACAAATGTGCCTTCATGTCTAAATAAATAGGAAGTTCCGGTGTCGCAATCGCCTGAATGAGGCCCGTGTTTGCACAATATCCCGAGTTACATAACACGGAAGCCTCTGCTTGCATGAGCTTTGCAGCGCGCGCCTCAAAACTGTTCAAAATGTCTTTTTCGTGGTGCAACCAAATTCTTGACACCGCTTCACCATGGCCATGGGCATCCAAGTATTGTTTTTCGGCATCAATAAGGTCTGGATGTTTGGCAATGCATAAGTAGTCATTGGTTCGGACTTGAATGTCGCCTTCCTTGGGCGTCTTGCCTTTCATTGGATGGCGGTTGTGCCACGTATCACGAAGCCGGTGCTTGTAATATGTGTCGATTTTTTTCAAAAGGAAATCCGGATCTCTTCTCGTTTCTGACTTGGTCTTTCCTGTCGGGGCTTGGATTTCAGTCATTAGAAACTCCTGCACTGAACACTACTAACAGGTTCGGAGTACCGTTTTCAGGAAATCAAAAACGCCCAGCGAGATAAAAATTAGGATGATACCTAGGGGTTATTAACGGCTTTAGGCTGGGTGTGGACAACATTTAGGTCTTTACCTAGTTTATCTCGAGCCTGATAATTAGATGGTCGTTTTCAGGAACGGCCGGTGGAATTGGCGGGGCTATTGAATCGATTCAACCGCCAGAGGATTTGGAAGGAAAGCATGGCCTGATCGTGGCTGTTTCGAAGATAGACCGAACCCGAATAGACGTCCGGTTTGAGGAGTTGGCAGGTCAGCGAAAGGGTCGGCTCGGGGGCGAAACCGGAGTTGGTGATACGTCAGCAAATTGCGCTTTCGACAGTTTGTCCCGGCGCCATGCAACGATCGCACACGCGCAGTCATGGGCAAATTTAGGGGGCGATTGGGCGGTTGTTGGGGATGAGGCTCCCGGCAGGTTCTGGGGTGACGCATTGAGATAGTGGACCATATGGCGCGCAACGCTCGAAGGAGCGGAACTGGTCCTAAGCCACCGTTCCCAACAGCTTGCTCGTTCCCGCTAGCGAAGGTCGTGCCAACCAGGCTGACTGTGCATATCTTTCCGTGGGCAAATGACCGGCGATTGCTTATGCTTTTTGCCATGGGGGTCTTGCTCAACTTCACAAAATTCGCGGCCTGGCAGGGTGTGCGCCTTGCTCTGGATGGCGGCGCTTACCTGCTCAAAGGCCGCTCCACCACACACGGGTCAGCGCAGTGGGCGTCCACTTCTAAGCAGTGGGCGTCCACTTCTAAACTGGCACGTGCCGGCGTCTTCACACCGGACGGTCTGATCCTCGGCAAGGCGGCGGGGGCGTTCGTGCGCTACGGCGATGATGAAGGTCATGTGCTGTGTTTCGCCCCCAGCGGATCGGGGAAAGGGGTCGGGATTTGCGCACCCAATCTCCTCACCTATTCCGGCTCAGTCATCGTGACGGACGTCAAGGGTGAGAACGTCAGCATCACAGCCAGACAGCGATCCAGTTATGGGCCTGTCTGGCGCTTAGACCCCCGTACGCCTGAAGCAAGCCATGCGTTCAACCCGCTGCATCTGATGCGTGTGGGCACGGCACATGAAGCGGACGATGCCATGCTGCTGGCGTCACTCATCATCGAAGATGAAGGCGGCCGGGACAGCCATTGGACGCAAAAAGCCAGTGAGTACCTGGCCGCACTGCTCATTCACGTGGTGCACGCCAACGGCTCCGCACCCGAATTGCAAACCCTGACAGAAGCGCACCGGCTGGCGTCACTTGATCCCGCGCAGTGGGCACTCCTGCTCGATGACATGTTGGCCTCCGACCATGAACGGGTCCGCACGTTTGCGGGGCAACTTCTCACCGCTGATGGGTCTGAAGAAAGCCGCAACATCCTGAGCAATATCACCAAGTACACCGTGGCTTGGGCCGAAGGCGGTCCACTCGCGACGGTCTGCCGAACATCTGATTTCGATGTCGAGAGTTTCGCGACGCGGCCGCAGTCGCTGTTCATTGTGGTGCCCCAAGAAAAGCTCCGGTTCTACAAGCCGTTTTTGAGGGTGGTCGTGGGCGCAGCGCTTGTTGGCTTGGAACGGTTTGGCCAGGTGTTTCAGGTCGACGGCCCCAAGCCGCTGTTCCTGCTCGATGAGATGGCGGCGCTTGGACGGTTGTCCGTTTTGGAAGATGCCATTGCCTACATGCGGACCTATGCGCGGGGCGTTTTCATCTTCCAGGATCTCGGCCAACTTCAGCGCCTGTATGGTCGCAGCGCTCGATCCTTCATTGCCAACTGCCGGGCGCACATCGCGTTCGGGGTGAACGATATGGACACCGCCCAGATGTTGGCCGACCGGCTCGGCCGCCAGACCGTCAAATCCAAAAGCCAATCCTACGCCCATGACAGCGCGATGATCCTGCGCCACCGCGACAACGACACGGTGGGCGAAACCGGACGCTATTTGCTCGATCCCGCAGAGATCCTGAACCTAGCGCCCGAAACCGCGCTCATCACATTGCCGCGCAACGTCGGTGCACCGATCAAAGCGCAGCGGATCGACTACCGCTTTGAAGCCGACTTTAACGGTCTGTGGGATGCTTGGCGCGGCGGCGCTGACGTCCGCGATCACGTGTCCTCACGTGCTCAGTTTTCAGCCTACTTTGCAGCTGCTGAACGCGTGCAGCGCGTAAGGCGGCGAGTAAGGCAGCGTCGGAATACAGTGCTGCAAAGAACGCCATCAGCGGACGCTCTTTTGCGAGCTTTTTTACAATCCAATCCCGTGGGATTTTGGCTGACCGCTTCGGCGGTCCGAACAAGCGCGACTGCCGCAACAAGGTCTGCGACTTTGCCACCTTGGCGCGGGATGGGCGGGATGGCGGCAGCTGGTGTCGTGCAGGTGGTGGAGCCTGATGGTGCAGCCGCTTCTGAACGTCAGCGCGGCGTTGGGCATCCTGTTGGCGCGCCAGCTCTAAGCGCAGGCGCTGCGCCACTTTATCGGCCCGCCGTTGATTATCTCGCACGACCGCAATGTAACCACCGGTGCAAAAGTGGGCCGGTGGAGCGGCGGCATGGTGTCGTTTGCGCCGGAGTAAAATCGGGCCACTTTTGCACCGGTGGTTACATTGCGGTCGTGCGAGATAATCAACGGCGGGCCGATAAAGTGGCGCAGCGCCTGCGCTTAGAGCTGGCG
>JBCBRH010000027.1:0-58214 GCA_039819785.1 Pseudomonadota bacterium
AAGGAAAACGGGAATGTCGTCTTTCTCCAACGCGGACGCCTCATGACACAGCCCAGTCCTCGGCCATCTGTGACAGAGTTCGTGCAGAACTACCTGCCGGATTTGGGGCAGTCTGCGTTTTTGCCGACATCCGCACCACGCCTCCCAATCCTGGGCATTTCACCCATGCAGGTCGCTTCACAGCCCGGCTGCGCACTCCCAACGCGCAATCAGGATTAATCAATGGTTTCGCAATTAACGAGTTTTCCAAACGAATCACATCCGAATGCTTTTCAATTCGGAAACACGATTGCGTTAAAAGTAGCAAAAAAATAACCCGCCGAAGCCTACTGGAAACAGCGTCAGGCCAAAGGAGAAAAACAATGCGAACCACTCATGTCATCAGCGCGATCGTTATCGCTGCGGGACTCGCGCTCGTAATGCCAGACCCAGCCCAGGCGCAAGGCAACAGCGGGAACAACAACGGTGTCGGCCTTGGAAACGGTAACGGCGGGTTTGGCGGCTCACGCGGAAATGGCAATGGCAATGGCTTCGGCCAGGGTGGCCGCTGGGGTTCAGGCAGCGGTTTGGGTGGTGACGGCGGCCCGCCAGCAGGCGCAGCCCCTCTGCCTGTCCTCGGTGTCACCATCGTAGGCCAGTTAATCGCAGCAGGCGGCATTGGCTATATCTGGTTCCGCAGGCGCCGCCAAAGCCTCGTCGCCAGGTCCCAAAAACCAAATCCCCTTTTCGGTCCATCCGCATAGTTTGGTGAACTCGCAAAGCAGACTCTAAGCTCTGGCCCACTCCGGTGGCGTCGGCAATTTTCCCTGGATCAATCCACCAAACATGGCCAGCCAGAAACTGCGCGCAATCCGCTTCGCGGTTTCGATGACGCGCTCCGCGGCTTCCGGTTCAAATGACCCGATCGCCGCGCTCTCAAACAGTGTGAGCCACCGGGCAAAGTCTGCCTCTTCGACCTCACTGAGTTTCATGTGCGCGGGCATGGGCCGACCGGAATAGGCCGCCGTCTTGAGAAGCACCGACGACCAGAACCGCTTCATCTTCACCAGGTGCTCTGGCCTGTCTGAAACCCGGCCAGCAAAGATTGGCCCAAGCCGCTCATCCGCCCAGACGCGATCATAAAACGTCTCAACAAGATTTGAGATCTGAGCTTCGGTTATGGAAGCATGCAGCGGGGTGCGCACAATCTCTCCACGCACCCGGAAGAACTCATCGCGCTCGGTATCGTTCAAGTCATCCACTCAGGTCTTGATTTTCCAAAACACTTACTTGGCGGAGAGGTGCTCGTAGGAAAACATATGGTCGCTGTCTTTCAATGGCGCATGGCAGGATCGGCAGCTGTTGACATCCTTCCCAGCAAGGCGCTCACCGCTTGGGGAAAAAATTGCGAAATCCCAATCGCCATTCTTCAGGTCGTCCGGGAAAGCACGTCCCCAGCCGGATCGTTTTTCCATGACGGCAACAGCTGCGAATTTATCTCGCACACGTCGGCCAAGTGAACTCTCGATCACCTCACCGGCTTCAGACTTCCGGGCTTTATAGATCTCACCGACGAGAACTGAACCATCAGGCAGAGGTTCACCGGCTTGCGCAGCCTTGACCGCCGTCTCATTGGCGAAAAGCCGAATGATTTGATCGTCGTTTCCTGTCCTGTCGAGGCTGAGGTAGTTTTTGAACGTTGACGCATACCCCTCCGGGAAAGCAACGCGCTTCGACAACTCATCAGCCTGCGTTGCACCAACAAAACCCAGGCCACCCATGAGCACCGAAGCACCAATTGCGGCAGCTCCCATCAGCGAATACGCGCGAAATCCAAACATGACGTCGTCCTTTTTTCATGCAGCCACAAAAAGTGCGACCTGAATTCAGTGTTTGTTTGGCAACTGATTTAGCGCAAACCTAAATACGCCACAACGCCGGAAACCGCTGATCATGAAACCTGCAAGCACCTGAACCCAGCTGTGCCGACACGACGCAACGCACTCGGCGCATTTCTCGCCCTCGCCCTCGCCGATCAGTGCCGCCGCCGCCTGCATCTGACATCACCAATCGCAAGCCAACGACACAGGATCTTAAGACTTTCCTTATGCGGCATGGGCACACTGACGTTCATGGCGTCGAACTGAACTCGCGGCTGAGCATTTGCGCCCTCAGTGGAACGAATACGCGCGCCAAAGCCGTGGCATCCGAACACCGTTCCGTAATTGTCGACAGAAATAACCGTGAGCACATCGCGTAACGGCCCTCAAACCGCCAACGTGGTTGTGTTTGTTTTGCTCCTAAGTTTAACTGCACTGCAGCAACGGGCGAAAAAGGGATTGAATCTATGGGGGTTTTCGCGGAATTCCGGGGCCTGCTGAGCCATTCTGGGATCGTCAGCTCTGCACGACAGGCGCTACCCATGCTCGTAGCTTTCGCAGGTTTTGCAGCTCTCGCCGTTGCAGCACCCGCCAAAGCCGATGGCCCGCCAACGCCTCAGGAGTACGTGGACTACGTCGGCGGTGGCGCAAAGATCGTCCAACCCGGTCGCCTCATTCTTGATGGATATAGGCAGAGATGCGGTCGCCGTCCCACGGTCCTTGACAGTCATCTCGACGACTATGGCGCAGCCTACCCGGGCTTTTTGATTATGAACCCCCGGCTCCTTAAGAAGGTCTCAAAACCAGTAAAGTTCTGGATTTACGCGCACGAATGCGGCCATCAGTTTCGCGGCCCGGACGAAGAAACCGCCGACTGCTTTGCTGTCCAGCGCGGTCGCAGACAGGGCTGGTTATCACCAGAAGGCCTCAACGAGGTGTGCGACTTCATCCGCCCCGCCACCGGTGACATGATGCACCTGTCTGGCTCCCACCGCTGCGAATACATGCGCCAATGCTACGCTGATCCCCGCGTGCGGTAACGCACGCAGAGCCGGAAGAATGAGTGCGGTAACGTTCGCAACCCCGGAAGAATGAGTGCGGTTACGACTGCTCACAGTGCCTTGCATCCCTATTCCCACCAAGTTGACCCCTCCGAAGACCCATTACGCTCGCTCCTCACGGTTCGCTTATGATGGCAGACCGCGCGAAAGTGGAGGGAGAGCATGACCGCAACCAGAAGTCGAACGCAACAACTCATAGCGCTTGCCAAAACCATTGCCGGCTGGGCAACCGAGCTGGACAAGCTCAATGAGGAAAAGCGCGCCAAGGTCGCCGATTACGTGGATAAAGTCGCTGACACACTCTCCCGGGCCTCTGGCGCTCTGGATGAGCTGGTCGATGATCCCGGCAATAAGAAACAAAAGCGGATCGCGGAGCAGGAATTCGGCCGCATCAAGGGATATGTCGACACAATCGCCGATGTTCTCCAGGGCCACCTTGACGGGCGCAAGCTTGCTGGCGTTAAACGTCGGATCAATGGCATAGATACTGACGTTCGGATCGCACCGCGCGGTTCGAACACGCTTCCCGGTATCGTCGCAAAAATTCATGAGGCCGAAGGATACTTCCGGGCCATCTCAGACGCGCTTCGCGCACCTTCGGCAACACACAAAGAAAAGCCGAAAAACTAGAAACATTTCGGCAAACAACGGAAATCGAATGGACAAGTTCAACACATTAACCGGCGTCGCTGCACCGCTTCCCATGCGCAACGTCGACACCGACATGATCATCCCCAAACAATTCCTGAAAACAATTAAGCGCACCGGCTTAGGCGCTTCGTTGTTCTACGAAATGCGCTTTGGCCAGGATGGCTCGGAGAACCCGGAGTTTGTGTTGAACAAGCCTGCCTACCGTGATGCCAAAATTCTGGTAACCGGCGACAATTTCGGCTGCGGCTCATCCAGAGAACATGCCCCTTGGGCGCTCCTCGATTTCGGTATCCGGTGCGTCATCGCCCCTGATTTTGCGGACATCTTCTACAACAACTGCTTCCAAAACGGGATTTTGCCGATCCGCTTGCCGCAAGCCGACGTCGATAAGCTGATGGATGACGCCGAGCGCGGCGCCAACGCCACAATCACGATCGATCTGGAAACCCAGGAAATTCGCGGACCCGACGGTGGCGTGATCACGTTCGACATCGATCAGTTCAAGAAGCATTGCCTGTTGAACGGGCTCGATAACATCGGCCTTACGCTGGAAAAAGAAGCGTCGATCACAAAATTTGAAGACACCGCCAGCAAAGCACGCCCCTGGCTCTAGGCGAGGGTCAACGACGCGCCAGCTTGCCCGCTTCCCATCCAATCAGGGCACGTTTGCGCGTCAGCCCCCAATGGTAACCACCCAGCCCTCCGCCGCTTTGCAGCACACGGTGACAGGGAACCACAAACGACAACGGGTTACGCCCAACAGCCCGGCCAACGGCGCGTGCAGCTTTCGGGCTCTCAATCGCCTCCGCCAGGCCCTTGTAACTCACCGCCGCTCCGCGGGGCACCTGCACGAGCCGTTCCCACACCCGCAGTTCGAAGTCCGTGCCGATCATCACAACGCGGACAGGCTTCACACCGGCCTCAGCGTCAGCAGGCGCGAACACCGCCTGGATAAAAGGTGCGGACATTGCATCATCGCGGCAAAACGCAGCCTTCGGCCAACGGGCCTGGAACTCGGCCACCACCCGCTCAACACCGTCACCTGACAGATCATCAGCCGAGCCGTCAGCGTCATCATCGACAAAGGCCAACCCTGCCAGCCGCAGCTCGCCGGTCGTCCGAATGACCGCCACAGCCATCCCGAACGGTGTCGGATGAACCCCGTAGCAGAACGTCAGTCCGGGGCACCCAGCTCGGTAAACGCCAGGCGGCATGGTCTCATGCGCCATAAAGAGGTCATGCAATCGCGAAGGCGAAGACAGCCCCGCATCAAGGCTTGTGCCCAGGACGCAGGCCTCCCCCCGCAGCAGTTGGCGAGCATGATCCAGCGTCAGCGCAGCGACAAATGCCTTAGGCGATAACCCGCACCACCGCATGAAAATCTTCTGGCACTGGGTTGCAGAAACGCCCATGACAGCCGCCAGATCAGCCAACTGCGGCTGCTCCAGGCGGGCTTCGGAAAGATACTGTATCGCACGCCGGACGCGCGCGTAATCCGCAGATGCACGATTGAGGTCGACTCTGTCAGAAGCCGCCGCAGACCCGCCGATACGGCCATCCTCATGGCCATCCGGCGATCCATCCCGGCCACTGGCCTTCCCCGAAAGCTCTGCATACGACTTGATCTGGAGTACGTCTGTCATGGCGGCTTTCGACCACACCGGTCTCCCCAACGCCACCCATTTCTTGAACGCGCTTGTTTGGGCGGTTCAAAACTCGCTTCCAGACGCAAAGCCATGCCCGGATCGAAGGACCAGCCAGGTTCTTCGAGCATGGACCGATCAGATCGCAGCGCGTGTGGATCGCGCCTCGACCAACGCGTTCTTCAGCGCTTTGGCGAAATCCTTGCGTTCCTCGTCGGTCAAGCACGTGCCAAACACAAGCTCTTCCCCATGGGACGCCAGCCGCATTACAGTCCGCCCATCCGGCCATTCCGATAGGAGCACACGCACCCAATACGGGTTAAAGACAAACCGGTCTTCCTTGCCACTCGGCGCAACCCGCGTGAGCGTCAGTTCCTGAGGCGTCAGATCAACCGTCTCATACCCGCGGCCAGACCGGTAATTGACACGGAAGGCCCAGTAGATGAGCAGTATGTCGAGCCCCATAAAGCCGAAAATAGGCCAAGCACCCAGTGACAGAAAAAATAGACCAACCGACAGGCAGACCAGCGAAACAAAAGCCATGAGGATATAAAAGCCGCGTCGGCTCAATGAGCGATGCGGCGTGAGAATGGCTCGAAAGCCCTTTGACGTTTCTGCCTGCGGTTCAGTCAAGTCTTATCCTGCCTCGACACTGTTCAGCTTCTGCATTCAGCAGGCTAACATTTTTCGACGTTCGCCCTTGCAGCTCAAGAGGTCTTACGTCCAACTTCCAAGATTGGCTCCCAAGACAACATCTGGGTCCAATCATAAGGGCATCCCCACCCTTTAGACCAATCCGAAGCTTCGATCCTGAATAGCGAACCAATGCCCCCGGCCAAGCCAAAAAAAGAACCGTTCAAGCCGACGGATGGAAAGACCATCGCGGCAAAGCGCACACCGAAGACACCAAAGGCGCGCCGCACCGCCCGAAGAACAAAACTGAAAACAGACGCCATCGAGACCATTTTCAGCACATTCCACGCCGCGGAGCCTGAACCGAAAGGAGAATTGGAGCACGTCAACCCGTTCACGCTGGTGATCGCCGTGCTGCTGTCGGCCCAGGCCACCGACGCCGGGGTCAACAAAGCGACCCGCGCGCTATTCGCGATCGCCGACACCCCCGAAAAGATGTTGGCTTTGGGCGAAGACAAGGTCCGCGACTACGTGAAAACCATCGGCCTTTATCGCAACAAGGCCAAAAACGTGATCCTGCTGTGCGAGAAGCTGATAAAGGAGCACGACGGTGAGGTTCCAGCGGACCGTGACGCATTGGAACAGCTCCCAGGCGTTGGTCGGAAAACCGCGAACGTCGTCATGAACATGGCGTTCGGCGAACCCACCATGGCTGTCGATACCCACGTTTTTCGCGTCTCGAACCGCATGGGCCTTTCAAGCGGCAAGGACCCTTTGCAAGTCGAAGAAGACCTGGTCCGGATCATCCCACCGGCCTACGGGCTCCATGCCCACCATTGGTTGATCCTGCACGGCCGGTATCTCTGCAAAGCCAGATCGCCGGAGTGCTGGCGCTGCCCTGTCGCCGAACTCTGCCTGTTCAAGGACAAAACACCAGCCCCCGACAGTTCCGAAGCCAAGGCGCTCAAAGCAGCAGCCAGAGCAAAGACGAAAAAAGCGGCGGCCAAAAAAGCGGCGGCAAAGAAACCGCTCACGGCAAGGAAGCCAAAAGTGACCAATGCCGCTGCCGGAAAAACCAAACAAACGAAACAGGCATGAAAAAGCCGGCCCACCAACGTGGCGGACCGGCAAAATCGATCAGTCAAAGCTGTTCATCACACCCCAGCGGTTTGCCGGCTGCGATAGGGCAGCCGAACCGTCAGGATGAACGATTTAGTGAAATGTTACGGCCAGCAGGTCACGGCCAGCATGTGTCATCAGTTCATCACACTCAATCGTGCGATCTTTATCTGGGTTTGCGGCCCGGAAACGCTGTTTGACGAGACGCGTCCACTCGATCCGGTCAAGACCCTTCCGGCCGATTTTGTTGGCTGCCTTGAACGCCTCAGGTGAAAGCCGACGATCAACTTCGTCATATTCGAGAGTGAAGTCATTGTCCGGGTTCAGTTTCGTCCAAAGCGACTTTCCGGCGCGTTTGGCTTCAAAGATATTCATCTTACCGTCTTTATCACGGTCGAATTTCGTAATGATTTCGCAGACATGGTCAGCGTGCGCAGACGGCGTTGTCCAAGCTGTGCCCGTAATTGCTACGGCAACAGCGACAGCAGCTGCCGCGAAAAGTTTCAATGTCATCATAAACCTCGTTGTATTTGTACGATGGCGGAGTTCACTCCGCGAGCGAGCCGTAGCACCCCAAATTGCTGTCAGCACTAATTTTTTCGCACTGCGCCACATGCGTCGCAGCGGGCGAATGTCGCACATGCAACGGGCGCTATGGCTTAAGTCCCCGATATAAATGAAGGAATGCGGCCCCAACGGTGAGAGGCTCATGGTTAATGATCATGCCGCGCATATAGGCGGCACGTTGCCGCGAGGACGGTGCCGGCCTCGATTAACTGAAACTGCCCTCTAGAGGCCGTCTAATCGCATCGCCAGCCCCGCATCGGCCATATAACGCTTGGCATCCCCGATCGAAAACGTGCCGAAATGGAAGATGGACGCCGCAAGCACGGCACTGGCGTGTCCATCGCGCACGCCCTCGACGAGATGATCGAGTGTGCCCACCCCGCCAGAAGCAATGACGGGGACCCGGACCGCGTCGCTGATCGCCCGCGTCAGTGCAATATCAAATCCCGACTTTGTGCCGTCCCGATCCATAGACGTGAGCAGCAGTTCACCAGCACCGAGCGCGACGACGTCTTGGGCGAACGCAATCGCGTCAATCCCGGTCGGCTTGCGCCCGCCATGAGTAAAAATCTCCCACCGTTCCGGTGCGCCGTCGGCTGATACGCGCTTGGCGTCAATCGCCACGACAATGCACTGCGCGCCAAACTTTTCCGACGCCTCACGCACAAACTCGCGATTGTTCACAGCAGCGGTATTGATCGAAACCTTGTCAGCACCCGCTTCCAGGAGCTTGCGGATGTCTTCCAAACGGCGCACGCCGCCCCCCACTGTCAGCGGCATGAAGCAACGCTCAGCCGTCTGTTCCACGATGTGGAATATCGTATCGCGGTCTTCATGGCTCGCGGTGATGTCGAGAAAGCAAAGTTCATCTGCGCCCGCCGCATCATACGCAGCCGCCGCTTCGACAGGGTCTCCGGCATCAATCAGGTCAACGAAATTGACACCTTTGACGACGCGGCCGTCTTTGACATCCAGGCAGGGGATCACACGGGTTTTGAGGGTCATACCATTCGTTTATCGATGGCGTCAGCACCGCGCAAGCCGAGGCCCCCGGTCTAGAGCGATTCTCACCCTCCGCTGAAGTCGTCCTTGTCGAATTGGCCTCAATCGCCGTTGCCGCCATCACCGCCCGCGTCATCCTCATGCCCATCATCGTGTTGGCGGCGTTTCTTGCGGGCCTTTAACTCCGGATCGCTACGGCGTGAAACTTTCGGTCCTCCGCCCCACGGCAGGCCAGAGCCGGTTCCCATCAGCGAGAAAATCAGGATGAAAAAACCCACAAAGATCAAAAAGACGAGAAACTCAAGAAGGGTCATGGACGGCCTCGGATCAGACAGGCGGCAGGTCAGTCGGCGTGGCCACAGACCGCCACATCTTCAGCCCGACCACAACCCGGCGTTTGGGTCAGTCTCCACCGCCGCCCCCACCCCCGTCGCCTGCTCCGCCATCTGACCCTCCGCCATCGTCACCTCGATTGCGACCACCCCCTGTGCCGCCATCATGGCTCGGCTTGGCTGGATTCCAGCGCCGCAAATTCGGTCGAAATCCCATCAACGACGCAAAAGCCCCGCCAAAAATGACGAAAAACAAAAACAACATCACGCCATCGACTACGGTCATGTCTCAGTTCCATTCGGCGATAAAGACTATGGGCAGCATGACCACCCGTCGCTAAACCTTCAAGAAACCATGCTTCGTCTTCTAAACAATCCGTTAGCCACCATCGGAGCCACTGACCATGCCTGAACTCGATCACGACGCCATTGCCCGCCTCATCGAAGCCGAACTGGCTGACAGCTTCGATGAAGAGATTGAGATGGAACGCGATGATGCCCGCATGGAAAAGTTGCTTGATGCGGACGCCAGGGATGACGCGGCTTCCAGCCTTGCACGTGGCACCTACTTCCGCGAGCTCTTCAGGCTCCAATCCGAGTTGATCAAACTGCAGGACTGGGTATCGGAGAAAAAACTCAAAGTCGTTGTCCTGTTCGAAGGACGCGACGCGGCCGGCAAAGGCGGTTCCATCAAGCGCATCACACAGCGGCTCAACCCCCGCATCTGCCGCGTGGTTGCATTGCCCGCACCCACCAATCGGGAAAAGTCACAATGGTATTTCCAGCGCTACGTACCCCATCTTCCAGGGGCTGGAGAAATCGTCTTGTTCGACCGCTCCTGGTACAATCGCGCAGGTGTCGAACGCGTCATGGGTTTTGCCAGTGAAACCGAGGTCGAGGAGTTTTTCAAAACCGTCCCCGAATTCGAAAAAATGCTGGTCGGGTCCGGCATCATCCTCATTAAATATTGGTTTTCGATCACCGACGAACAACAGCAGTTGCGTTTTGAAATGCGCAATCGCGACCCCATGAAGCAATGGAAGCTTTCGCCCATGGATTTGGAAAGCCGCAAACGCTGGGAAGACTATACGCGAGCCAAGGAAGACATGCTGGCCCGCACGCACATCCCGGAAGCACGCTGGTGGGTGGTCGAAGGTGATGACAAGAAGCGCGCCCGCCTCAACTGCATCTCTCACCTGCTCAGCCAGATCGATTATGGGGAAATAGCCAGAGCCCCGGTCGAGCTGCCTCCGCGCGAACACGCACCAGACTACAAGCGCAGCGCCGTTCCAGCCGATATGCACGTGCCAGCAAAGTATTAGGCGGGACCGATCATTGAGCCCGGGGACACCGCACTGAGAAGCGCGGCTGAAGACCCATGCCAATTCGGTGGTCTTAACGGCCCGAAAGCGGACAAACCCATCGCCACAGTGAACAGTGCCTTACCGGAAAAGAATAAAACGGAGTATTCGCGAAACCCATAAAAATCGAACAAGTTTTGAAATCATTCTACCGGGTTTTTTGCAGCAGATTGATCATCGAGGTACGAGCCGTCCGTGCTCTGCTGTTTCAATAACCGCGCAAAAACGAGTTGAAGAATGGTGGGGCAAACACTGCAGTTCGACGATCATGACCACGATCACGGCGGTCATGGAGACCACGGCGGTCAAGGCGGAGCTGATTGCGGCTGCAGCGGTGCATGCGACTGCGATCAGGTAGGCCCCATTGAGGCCGACACGACCCTGAACGGCACGGGCATTGGATCTCCATTGGATGCCGCCGCGCCCATTAACACCGACCTCGTCGATCAGCTGAACGGCGGCTGGGCCTGGTCAACCTCAACCGGTCAGGTGGCCAGCACGATTACCTACGGCGCACCAACCAGCAACGCATTCGCATCACCCCTCGCAGAAGCCGCCGGCTGGAGCACCCTCAACGCGCAGCAACAAGCCACCATGCGCGAAGCTATCCAGGTTTGGGATGACCTGATCGCAACCGACTTCGTCGAAACAAACGGCAACACCGCCGACATCAAGTTTTCAAACACCACCTCAAACATCGGATACGCCCACGCCTATTCGCCCAGCATCGCAGGCGACGAAGGCGGACTTTACGGCCCGGTTTTCGGATCAGTCTGGCTCAACAACGGCTACAACGCCGGCACCAACGACCTCGTCACACCTGAAAGCGGCGACTGGGGTTACATGACCTACATCCACGAAATCGGTCATGCCCTCGGCCTCGATCATGCCGGAAACTACAACGGTGGCAGCCCACGCTACGGCGACACATCCACCGGCTGGCTCTACGCCGAAGATTCGATCCAATACACCGTCATGTCCTACTTCGGCTCGGGCAATACAGGCGCGATCTGGAACAACAATTACGCCCAGACCCCGATGGTCTACGACATCCTTGCCATTCAGCAGCTCTACGGCGCGGAAACCACCACACGCACAGGCGACACCGTCTACGGCTTCAACGCAACGGACACCGGAAGTGTGTATGACTTCTCGGTCAACGGCACACCCATCCTCACCATCTGGGATGCAGGCGGACAGGACACGCTGGATGTCTCGAACTATCGCAACGACCAAGTCGTAGACCTGAACGATGGCGCCTATTCCAGTGTTGGCGGACTGACGAGCAACGTCGCGATTGCCTATGATGCCACGATCGAAAACGCGCACACGGGCGCTGGCCACGATCGCGTAAATGGCAACGAAGTTGCCAACACGATTCAAACGGGAGCCGGCAAGGACTTCGTCAACGCCGGCGCTGGCGATGACATTCTTTCAGGCGGCACAAGCAACGACACCCTATTCGGCGAGGCCGGTAACGATCACATCTCCGGCGGCAAACACAAAGACTACCTGTATGGCGGCGATGGTGACGATCACCTCGAAGGCGGCACAGGCGACGACTACCTTTATGGCGAAGACGGCAATGACTTCATCGAGGGTCAGTCCGGGATTGACCGCATCTGGGGTGGAGCTGGCAACGACACCATCGAAGCTGGAAGCGGCGACGATAAGATCTACGGCAGTGAAGGCGATGATCTTATCGTGGGTGGGTCCGGTTACGACACGCTTGATTTTTCAACCTTTGACGCCCCCGTCGAAGTTGACATGCACGCACATACCGTCAGCGGCGCGCAAAGCGGCAATGATGAATTATGGGGCGTTGAACGCGTTTGGGGAACGGCAGGCGACGACAGCTTCAAGGGCGACAAACGCGACAACGATTTCCGCGGTGGCGACGGCAATGACGACTTCCGCGGGCTGGGCGGCGCGGACACATTCAAGGGCGGACGGGGCACCGACACCTACACATGGTACGCCAAAGACGTCGTCCGCGACGGCACGTTCACTGGAATGGACACCATCATCGACTTCTCGGTCGGCCAGGACATTCTGGAACTCGAAGACTTCTTCGAAGTGGGTATTGGCCAGTCCATCGACGATTTCGTCCGCTTCGTCGATGACGCCACCGGCACGACGCTCCAAGCCGTCATAGACGGTTTTGGCTTCGCCGACGTCGTCCACCTGGACGGCCTCGATAGCCTGACGGCCACGTCGCTGATCGAAGACAGTTCGTTGCTGGCCTAACGGGTCGACCATTCCATCATCAACACCGGCCACGGCAAACGCGAGAGCATGTTCAGGAAGAGTGTACGCGGTTTTCCGCCGGGACATGCCCTAAACTACGAGCTTAAAGCCTGCTTTGCGAGCCCACGAAAAGCAAACAGGCCCTAAAGCGCACCGCGCTCTTTGATCTGCACGCGGTACTGCACGAACGGCGCAAACGTCATGGCACGATCGTAAAGCCGCCTGGCCGTGGCGTTGTCGTGATCGGTAATCAGAAAAACGCGCGCGGCGTCATGCCGCTTGGCATCTTCAATCACAGCCTCAATCAATGCGTGCCCGACACCCCCGCCGCGAAAAGCGGGGTCCACAAACAAGTCTTCGAGATAGGCGTACCACGTGGTCGTCCACGTCGAACGGTGCAGCAAGCTATGCGCAAATCCCACCATCTCGTCGTCGGCAGAAACGGCTGCAAAACCATCGTGCGTTCCAGGTTCAGACCCCAGCAACCGCTGCCAGGTCGTAGCCGTGATCTCTGGATCAAGTGCAATATCGTAAAACGACAGATATCCTGCCCAAAGCGTCTGCCATCGCGCGAAGTCACGCTCAGCGATGGCGCGCACCGTAACGATCTCAACCATCTCACGCACAACCCTTAAGAACAGCCAGTGCTTCAGCCGGATCGACCCGGCCGTCATACAGAGCTCGCCCGGAAATGGCACCTTCCAGCATCGCGTAAGCAGGTTGCATCAAAGCTTTGACATCATCGATGGACGCCAGCCCGCCTGATGCAATTACCGGGATCGTGGTAGACCGCGCCAATTCGGCTGTTGCGGGCAGGTTCAAACCCTTCAACACGCCGTCACGATCAATGTCGGTGTAGATGATGGCCGCGGCACCGGCATCCTCGAACCGCGCGGCCAACTCAACCACGCCGAGCGTACTTGCTTCCGCCCACCCCTCCACGGCAACCTTGCCGCCCCGCGCATCAATCCCGACGGCAACCTGACCCGGGAACTTGGCACAGGCCTCCCGCACCAGATCAGGATCACGGACGGCAATCGTCCCGAGGATCACCCGTCGCACACCCTTGTCGAGCCACGCCTCAATCGTCGCAAGATCGCGAATGCCTCCACCAAGTTGCACCGGCATAGAAATCGCAGCCAGGATCGCGTCAACAGCTGAGCCGTTGACGGGACGCCCTTCAAATGCGCCGTTAAGATCAACGATATGCAGCCAACTGAAACCTTGGCTTTCAAACGTCGCAGCTTGTGCAGCGGGGTCATCGTTGAAGACGGTGGCGGCGTTCATGTCGCCCAGCTTGAGACGGACGCACTGACCGTCCTTGAGGTCGATTGCAGGAAAGAGGATCACAAAAAGAAGTCCTGACATGGAAACAGTCACAGTCGCGGTGAGAGACTGCGTGAGGTTGGGTGGACGGGTGTTTCTGCGCCAAAGCCCCAACCCAGTCAAACGAGGATCAGTCCTCCGATTGGCTGCACAGGGTGGCGAGGCAGACCACACCCGAATTGAGATGCACCCGACTTGCGCAACCGCCATATCCCTGCTCAAATCGTGCGGAATAAAACGAAAACATTGTCGTGATTATCCAGACGCGCCAGCCACTCAGTACGCAGGCAAGCAAAGAGTACATGAAACCGTGTTGTTGAGTTCAGACATCGCTCCACCCGCCCCACGCGCACCGAAACGCGCCCTCACGGAAGTTGACGCCGTTGAAGTTTGGATTTCCAGGTGGTTGCGCCACCGCCGCGCCGACATTGTCAGACGTTTCGGCTGCGACCCGCGTCGCGTCTACGAAATCTGGGAAGGCAAGCGCTACCCGGCGAGCCGCGAACGAGCGCTCAAGGAATTCAAGACGCGCTACCCGGAACTTCTAGACCGGGTCGACTTCGGCAACCATCGACGCATTCCGCGCATCACCAGCAACGATCCAGCGCAACTTGCGTTGTTCGAGTAAGCAGACCTGCACCGATCAGGACCCGCTGAATGAGTCCGACTTGCCCCAATTCCTGCACGGCTGCCCTGGGATCGCCACGCGCCGATCTCGGTGAGAACAAAAAACGAACTTACGCTGGACTCTGTCAGTGAGTCGTGGCATGTTCTTCTTACGTTCTAAACAGAACACACCAACAAACGACAGCCCGAATAGACAGCCAGCCCGAATAGACAGCCAGTAAGAGCTTCCTAGTTTCCGCGTAAGGCTCCCAAGCTTTGATACGAAAGAGCCCTTCCGATGCGCACCTATATGATCGCCTACGACCTCGCAAATCCAAACGCAAAAAAGCATGCGCTTGCCCGCGAAATCATGACCCTCGGCACACGTTGGGCCCGCCCCTTGGAACAGACGTGGTATGTCTCGACGCTGGAAGATTCAGGCGCGCTGAATGAACGCCTCGCCTGGATGCTGGGCGAAGAAGATGGCCTCGTCGTTCAAGAGGTTGCAGCCGATGTGGTCTTGTCCAACACCACGCTGCGCTGGTTCCGCACCAAGCAGGACGACACAGCGAACGTCAATGTCGTGCCATTCGCATCGAGCACATCCGTACCCGCCATCGGCGCTGACGCGGCCGTCGCCGCCTGAAGCTATACCGGATCAGGTTGGACCAATCGCGTTCGTGTCGCTAAGTGCCAGATCCAACGAGACAGGCTCTTGAGCATGTTTGGGAAAAGTGTACGTGGTTTTCCGCCCGGAACATGCTCCAAATCAAGAGCTTAGAGCCTGCTCTGAAGGTCCACGAAAAGCAAACAGGCTCTAAGGCGACCACCTCAGGAAGTTACCGAGCAGGCGCAGCCCCAGCGCCTGGCTCTTCTCCGGGTGGAATTGCGTCCCAAACAGATTGTCGCGCGCCACCGCCGCGGTAATGGACCCGCCATAATCCGTAACAGCGATGCAGTCGTCCTCGTCTTCAGGCACAAAATGGAACGAGTGCACGAAGTACGCATGCCAGCCCGCCTGTCCCAGCGTGATGCCCTCGAACAGCGGATGGGAGGATGTGTCTGTTGGACCCGTTCTATCGAGGTCAAGGACGTCAGATGACACTCCGGCTGAAGCAGCAGTAGCGATTGCGTCCTTCGGCTGGCCGTCACTGAGAGGCGGCGTTGTGTCAGGCTTCAGAGAACCCGCGCCTCCATGGCCTGCAACCTGCAGCGTATTCCAACCCATATGCGGAATTTTCAGCGACGGATCATCCGGCACGATGGCGCGCACTTCGCCAGCAATCCACCCCAGCCCCGGATGAATACCGAACTCCAGGCCACGGCTGGCCATAAGCTGCATGCCGACACATATGCCGAAGAATGGACGCGTCCGGTGCATGACCACATCGTCCAGCGCGTCCAACATCCCAGGGATGCCACTCAGTCCGGCATAGCAGTCCCCAAAAGCACCAACGCCCGGGAGCACGACACGGTCAGCGCCACGAACATCACCAGGGTCCGCCGAAACGACGATCTGCGCATTCACGTCGGTTTCGCGCGCGGCACGTTCAATCGCTTTACCAGCCGAATGCAGGTTCCCCGAACCGTAGTCGATCACCACAACCCGTGAGGTCATGCGTCCGCCTGGCGTCGGCGATTCAGCCATGCGAAGGCAGCACTCGCACGCGGTATCGAGCGGCCATCCCGACCCGCCACATCCTGCTTGGCCGGTTGCGGATGATATCCGCCTGACAACGTGGCTTCACCGCCCACGCGCAGCACATCCTGTCGGGGCAGCCAGTCTTCGAAAAAGCGCCGCTCGCACTCCGTAGAGTTCCGGCCGGTCACGGTTCCAACTGGCGTCCAACCCTTCCGCTCCAACGTCCAGCGCTTGATTGAATCAGCCTCAAACCCGATCAAAATATTGATCGCCACCTGCACCAGCATGACCCAGGCGTTAGTAGCACCCAATGCAGCCATCGCCAGACTGATCCCCATGATACCGACGACATAAATGAGCGCTGCCAGCCACATCCGATTGAACAAGAACCAGATCGGCGTGAACAGCGCGGCCGCAAAATTGAAGCCGTCCTTCACAAATACGAGCGTTTCCGCGCGATCCAGACGGTCTCCGCCTGAATGAGGTGGCTCGTGAACAGTATAAGCTACCATGCGATCGGCATCCCTCAGGTGCAACAAGGTTAAGATCATCCAGACAACGTTCCTTTTGTCGACGGCACACGTCCACCTTGGCGTGGGTCCATGGCAACCGCCTGACGCAAGGCCCGCGCCAACGCCTTGAAACATGTTTCGGCAATGTGGTGGTTGTTGGCCCCATAGAGCGTTTCGATGTGGATAGTCATACCGGCATTCTGTGCAAAGGCCTGAAACCACTCGCGAAACAACTCGGTGTCCATATCCCCGACTTTGTTTGCGCTAAACGCGGTATTCCAAACCAGAAACGGCCGGCCCGACACGTCGACGGCACACCGGGTCATGCACTCATCCATGGGCAGATGAACATCCGCATACCGCGTAATGCCGGCACGGTCGCCGAGTGCTTCCGCGATGGCCTGCCCGAGCGCGATGCCGCTGTCCTCGGTGGTATGGTGAAAATCGATATGCAGGTCGCCCTTGGCAACCAGCTTGATATCAATCAGGGAATGGCGGGCCAGTTGCTCGAGCATATGGTCAAGGAACCCGATCCCTGTCGTGACATCATATGCACCTGTCCCGTCGAGATTAACTTCGACGTGGATGGCCGTCTCTTTGGTTTGCCGATCCCGCTTCGCCGAGCGGTCTTTCGACTTTACCGCCACATCTGCCAACGTGTTCACCCAACCTCCGCTTTCGTCGTGGTGGTAACGTAAGGCAATTCGCGCCTTTCGTACCATTAAAACGCAATATTACCCCGCGAAAACCGATCAAACAAACCGCAATTCAGCGCTAGGCGTTGCACGCAACCCCTCATCGCCCTATGTCAGGCGTCCTCGTACGACCGATCGATGGCGGGCACTCAGACCCGCGCCGACATTAAAAATCGTCCCAACAAAACAAATCAGCTTCTGGAAGTCCTCCAACCAACGCGCCCAACCCAAAAGGCACCATGGACAATCACGAACCCACAACTTGGCACGCCACGACTATTTTGACCGTCCGCAAAGATGGCAAAGTCGTCATCGCGGGAGATGGCCAGGTCAGCCTTGGACAAACCGTTATCAAGGCCAACGCACGCAAAGTCCGCCGCCTGGGCAAGGGTGACGTCATCGGCGGTTTCGCCGGGGCAACGGCGGACGCTTTTACGCTGTTTGAACGGCTCGAAGCCAAACTGGAACAATACCCAAGCCAATTGATGCGCGCCGCCGTCGAACTGGCTAAGGATTGGCGGACGGACCGCTACCTCCGCCGCCTCGAAGCCATGATGATTGTCGCCGACAAGGACACCACGTTGGTCCTGACCGGAACCGGTGACGTATTGGAACCGGACGCCCTCGTCATGGGGATCGGTTCAGGCGGGAACTATGCGCTTTCGGCGGCACGCGCCCTCCTCGACCAGCCACTATCAGCAGAAGAAATCGCGCGCCGGTCAATGAAAATCGCGGCCGAAATCTGTGTCTACACAAACGACAACCTTGTGATCGAGACGATCAATATCGCGTAGCCAACACAGCTTGAAGGATGCAAATCCGAACACAACGCGAACGACCACAGCGAGATACCCAACAATGAGACACCGATGACGCTTCAGTGGATTTACCTGCTCTCAGCCGGTGGTCTTGAGATCATTGCAACGACACTGTTTCGCTATACCGAGGGTCTCACGCGCCTTGGCCCGACACTTGGCTTTTGCGCCGTCGGCCTTTTAAGCTTTTATCTTCTGAACCGTTCAATAAACGGCCAGGGCGCCATACCCCTGGGAACGGCTTATGCCGTGTGGACGGGGATTGGGGCCGCGGGAACGGCCTTCATCGGTTTGACGTTTTACGGCGAACCATCAACGACAATGCGGCTGGTCTTTCTAACCCTACTGATCGGCAGCATCATCGGGCTGAAGTTCGTATCTGGAACATGACATCCCCGCACGCAACAGGCCACAAGCCAGACGTCACCTCACGAGCACTTGAAACCACAATATAAAAAAGACACCCCATGACATCTTTTTCACCCCGTGAAATCGTTTCCGAACTCGACCGCCACATCGTCGGGCAGAACGACGCAAAACGCGCGGTCGCCATCGCATTGCGCAACCGATGGCGTCGCCAGCAACTGACAGGATACATGCGAGAAGAGGTGCTGCCAAAGAACATTTTGATGATCGGCCCGACGGGCGTTGGAAAGACCGAAATTTCCCGGCGACTTGCCCGGCTCGCAGGCGCCCCCTTTACCAAAATCGAAGCCACGAAGTTCACAGAAGTGGGCTACGTCGGCCGCGACGTGGAAAGCATCATCCGCGATCTGGTTGAAGTTGGCATTGGCCTCGTGCGCGATGTCAAACGCCGCGAGGTGCGCTCCAAGGCGGAACTCAACGCTGAGAACCGGGTGCTGGACGCCCTAGTCGGATCGACAGCCCAGGCTTCGACGCGCGACAACTTTCGTGCCCGCCTCCGCGCCGGCGAACTCGACGACAAAGAAATCGAAATCGATGTCCAAGACGCAAGTGGCGGCATCCCCATGTTCGATATTCCCGGCAATCCCGGCGCTTCAATGGGTGCCATCAACATTGGCGACATGCTCGGCAAAGCACTTGGGGGGCGCACAAAGAAAAAGCGTGTCACGGTCTCAGACAGCCACACACTTCTCATTGCCGAGGAAAGCGACAAGCTGATCGACTCTGATCAAATCACCGCTGAAGCCATCGAAGCCGTTGAGAACGATGGCATCGTCTTCCTGGATGAGATCGACAAGATCTGTTCCCGCTCGGAGGGTGGCCGCGGCGGCGCGGATGTGTCCCGTGAAGGCGTGCAGCGTGACCTGCTTCCCCTCATCGAAGGCACCACGGTCGCCACCAAGCATGGTCCCGTCAAAACCGACCACATCCTGTTCATAGCTTCCGGGGCATTCCACGTCGCAAAGCCATCCGACCTTCTGCCTGAATTGCAGGGCCGCCTGCCCATTCGCGTGGAACTCCAAGCCCTCACGCGCGATGACTTCCGCCGCATCCTGACTGAAACCGAAGCCAGTCTCATCAAGCAGTATGTGGCACTGATGGCCACCGAAGGCCTTACCCTGGTCTTCACCGAGGACGGGATCGAAGCCCTGGCTGACACAGCCGTCGAAGTGAATTCAACGGTCGAAAACATCGGCGCTCGACGCCTGCAAACCGTCATGGAACGCGTCCTCGATGAGATTTCGTTTGAAGCCTCAGACCGTGACGGTCAGGCCGTGACAATCGACGCCGCCTACGTCAACGACCGCATCGGCGAACTGGCCAAAAACACAGACCTTTCCAAGTTCATTCTTTGACGCCGGTCCAACCGCCTATCAATCGTCACATCAAGCACTTGAAGCCTGAGCGCTGCACCACACATCAACGGTATCGGCTCTTGAAACCAACAGTTCGAGCCGGCGCGGGTGGTGTTCTAACACCAGTAGCCCGCCCACCCGTTGCACCAGGATGGAGCGCAAACGATGATCGATCTGCAAGACCTCAACGACAAACTTGGCCATCTCACCCAGGGCGAGGGCCTTAGCTCCGTTCTAGGGCCTGATCAGCTCAGTGAGCTGGTTGGCCAGGTTGGTATCGACCCAGCCGAAATCGCCAACATGGCCCCTGAAGACATCATGACGACCCTCTCGGAAAATGGGGTCGACCTCAGCCAGTTCGCGGAAACAGACATCCAGGCGTTGATCGAACAGGTCACAAGCGAGCAGGGTGAAGGCTTGATGGGTATGGCACAAGAGGCCGCGCAAAATGGCGGCCTGGGCGATATGGTGCAAAACGTTCTCGGCCGTTTCCTCGGACGCTGAGGATGCAAACCAAGGCCAATTCCATCACATAAGCGATGGATGCTTGATTGCTCATTAGCTTACGGAACAAGGCACACAAGCCCGAACGAGGCAATTTAACCGAGGCCAAGCCGTATCCCGAATACAGCCGCGCGGATATCCTTTCTGCGCGGCTTTTGCTATTTTCCCGGCGGCATGCCAATTCCCCAACGCGATCCATGCAGCATTTCCAACGACCGGCCACGCGGTTGAACCCACGTCAAGCACCTTGTCTACCATTTCAGAACCTTCGGAGACCGCCTTCGCCATGGTCGTAGTACGCGACATCCTCGACATCCAAGCCTCGCCCAACTCGACCACCCTGCCCACCGAAGTGGCAGCGGTCCGCCCGTCGCTGGCAGGCTTCGACCGTACCGCGCTGTCTTCAGCTTTGTCCGCACTTGGGGTGCCCGACCGGCAAATCCGCATGCGCACCGCCCAGCTCTGGACTTGGATCTACGCCCGCGGCGCGACGTCCTTCGACGAGATGACCGACGTCTCCAAAGATCTGCGCGCCGAACTCGCAAAGCGCCACACCCTGGATCGCCTCGAAATTGTCAGTGAGCAGGTCTCAAACGACGGCACACGGAAGTGGCTCCTGCGTCTTCCCGTGCGTGGCCACGAACGCAAAGCACCCGAAATCGAAACCGTCTACATTCCAGAAACTGACCGTGGCACGTTGTGCATCTCATCCCAGGTTGGCTGCACACTCACATGCACGTTTTGCCACACGGGCACGCAGCGCCTCGTACGCAATCTTACGACCGATGAAATCGTCGGCCAGATCATGTTGGCACGGGATCGCCTTGGCGATTGGCCAGGTGCACCAGCACCCACCGATGTCGTCAAACTCCCCGATGCCGACCGCAAGATTACCAACATCGTTCTGATGGGAATGGGCGAACCTCTCTACAATTTCGACGCCGTTGCAGCCGCAATGGGCGTAGCAGCCGAAAATGGCGGACTGAACTTTTCGAAGCGTCGCATTACACTTTCAACCTCTGGCGTCGTTCCAGAGATCCCACGCTGGGGTGCGGAAACCGACACCATGCTGGCGATCTCGCTCCACGCCGTCCGCGATGAGCTGCGCAACGAACTTGTGCCCATCAACAAACGCTATCCAATCGCAGATCTGCTCGAAGCCTGCCGGAACTATCCAGGCTTGTGCAATGCGCGCCGCATCACGTTCGAATATGTGATGTTGAAAGGGATCAACGACACGCTCGCCGAAGCCCGTGAACTTGTCCGGCTCTTGGATGGCATTCCCGCCAAGATCAATCTCATCCCGTTCAACCCCTGGCCTGGATCACCTTATGAGTGCTCCACCTCGGGCCAGATTGAACGCTTCGCCGATGTGGTCAACCGCGCTGGTTACGCCAGCCCCGTGCGTACGCCCCGCGGCCGAGATATCTTCGCCGCCTGTGGCCAGCTCAAATCCGCCAGCGAAAAACAGCGCGCCTCCGAACGCATGTAAGCCGGTTCCATCGAACATGACGAAGACTGAAAACCTCGAAAAGGTGGAGATCGCCTCGCTAGAGCATGTTCAGGAAAAGTGTCCGCGGTTTTCCGCCCGGAACATGCTCCAAATCAAGAGCTTGGAGCCTGCTTTGCGAGCCCACGAATAGCAAACAGGCTCCAGCCGAATTGCGTGATTGGCTGGCGAAAAACCACACCCAGGCCGAGAGCGTTTGGCTGGTAACTTACAAAAAACAAGCACCGGACAAGTACGTTTCCCCGGGTGTGGTTTTGGACGAACTGATCTGCTTTGGCTGGATCGACGGGATCCGTCGCCAGCTGGACGAAGACAGAACCATGCAGCTCATTGCGCGTCGCAAGACGCAGCATTGGGCAAAGAGCTATAAGGACCGAGCCCACAAACTCACCAATGAAGGACGCATGCACGAGGCCGGTTGGCGGTCGATAGCCAAAGGAAAGGCCAACGGTCTGTGGGCGTTCATGGACGACGTCGATGCATTGATCCAGCCTGACGATTTGCGAAACGCATTCGCAGCCCAACCGACCGCCGCGGCATTCTTCAACGCATCGGCCAGCCCCACAGAAAGCCCTGCGGCCAGGCTCTCGTTTTGATTTTCGCGACCAACTCAACTACGGCTGACCCAGACATCGAACCATAGTCGGCAACACATCGAACACGCGAGCCGGGGGGCATCGAAGCACCATGATCCTGAAAACCATAGGCCGCATGCTATGGCTGCCGATTGCTTGCCTGATCTCGGGCCTGGTCGCAGCCTTTGTCCTTCTCACGCTGGGCCAGGAACGCCTTGTGCAGATCATGGCCGCCAACGGCGAGGAACTCGCCGACATGGCGATCCTCGCGCGGCTCCTCGCCGAAGGTGTTGCTCTTGCAGCCAGCCTGACGCTCATTCCGGCATTGGCATTCATCATCATTGGCGAAGTTGCCCGCATCAGATCAGCGCTCTACTACATTCTCGGTGGCGGCGCGGCTCTCCTGGCGATCCCGATCCTCGCCCGCTACGGTCAAACCGCCGAGTTGGCGGCACCGTCACCCGAAATCTGGCAGGTGTTTGCAACCGCCGGGTTCGCTGGTGGTTTCGTCTACTGGCTGATTGCCGGGCGCTACACCTGATGCATCAACCCAGGCGGTTGCCTCGTCAGATGCTGCAGATCAGACATGACCGTTTGAGATAATCGGGCGAGAAACGCAGACAACGCATCTCGCGAAATAAGGAAATCCAGCCGTGTTGCGGGCACTGGGAACAGCGCTGAAAATTATCATCGGCTTCGCGTTGGCGTGCTTCGTCGCGGGCGCCATTCAGGTGGGGTTTGTGGTCACGCCCTTCGACCTGATGCAGATCCCGCTCGACCAGCGTTTGGAACGATTGGGCTTGGCCAGCCTCTGGGCGTTATTCGCAGCCAACCAGACAGCGGTGTTCGCAAGCCCGTTCGCCTTGATCGCCATCATCTTTGCCCTCTGGAATAGAATCCGCAAGGCGACATACTTTGTGATCGCTGGCGGCCTCATTGGCTTAATCGGCTTGTTGACCCAGATCGCAAGCGAAAGCCCCGGCGACCCGTCCATTGCAAACCTGTACGCCACAACGGCTTATCTCACAGCGGGCGCCTGTGCGGGCTGGGTGTATTGGCTGATCGCAGCCCGTCGGACCGGCAAGCAACCGGTTGCCGCAAGACGCCCGCCAAAGCCAAATTCTTCCCCCGCGACGTAATGCACTATGCTGCAACTAAGCCTTGTTGCGCCGCAAAATAAGAGCTAGCGTGCTGATACTGCGCCGCAGCATGGCATCGTGGCGAATTCGGGGTTTCAGGACACATCCGGTCCATTGAAAACCGGCAGGGATTGGGGCCCGGGCACAGATCAAATGATGGACAAGAAGACGACAGCAAAATTCCAGGAAAGCTACAACCTGGCCGCTAAGGGCTACACGGCCGCAACGGGTGCGGCCTGCAGCACCTTCACAACGGCGCTGTTCCAAGCCTGGATCGACAGCCTTGAAAGCGTGCGCCCCGGCAAGGACCCAGAACCACAGCCGACGTCCTGGTATCGTCACCCAGACAAGCCGTCACTCAATCCGCTTGAAAACGCGAGCCGGTCAGCCTGGCCATTCACGCCAATGCAGTGGGCGCGAATGCCGATCCCCGGCTGGTGGATGATGACGCCGACGCGCCACCCAACAACTACATGGCCCATGGCCTATGGCTTGGAAGCCAGCGGCATCCCCAAACCAGTCGCTTGGCCCTTGGCAGAGGCTAACTCAGCCGCGTTTGATGCCTATCAGACTGCCATGGCGGCCTGGCGCGAGCAGCTGTTTGCCTGGGAACGCGTGGCATCGACGCTGACGGACCCATCAGCTCAACAGCACACTCATCAGGAAACGCCCAGAAAGACAGCCGAAACGCGAACAAGACAGCCTGATCGGCCCGCATCGCCAAGTCTGTTTTCAACACCAAACATGGACTCACCCAAACCTGATAATTCGAACGAACCTACATTTGCATCCACCGACCCGATGGAGCTGGCATTGTCCTGGCAAGCCGCCAACGCCGAAGCCCTGACGGCTTGGTGGGATGGCTTCATTGACAACCCGACAGACCCCAACGGGCACAAGATTGGCTCGAAACAGGCGCCCAAAAAACCAACGTATTAATCTCCGCAGACGCGCCATCAGCCCTCCTGTCGGATATCAAACAATTCCAGGCCATCTCGGACAAAATCGAGAAACGCATGATTTGCTTCGCCAAAGGCGATGCGGGTCCATCGACCACCTCGGCGATGCGGGCTCGTCGGACCGCTGTTAAAATTTCCAAGCAACGAAAAACGGCCTGACCGGTCACCGAACAGTCCGAAGCACGCCCAGCCATAACCAATCGCGGTTGCCCTGAAACGCGCCAGCCGTATAGTGCCCCGCGCCTCCAGCCAGAACCAAAACCTACAGGACACCTTGATGCCCGCATCCGCGACTGCCGCAACAAACCAGAAAATCAAAAAAGTCGTCTTGGCCTATTCGGGCGGTTTGGACACCTCCATCATTTTGAAATGGCTGCAGGAGGAGTTTGATGCCGAGGTCATCACGTTCACCGCGGACCTTGGGCAGGGTGAAGAGCTAGGACCTGCCCGTGAAAAAGCCTTGATGCTGGGCATTCGCGAAGAAAACATTTTCATCGAAGATCTCCGTGAGGAATTCGTCCGCGACTACGTCTTCCCAATGTTTCGCGCCAACGCACTTTACGAAGGCGTCTACCTGCTCGGCACATCCATCGCCCGCCCGCTGATCTCCAAAAAACAAATCGAAATCGCGCGGGAAATGGGGGCAGATGCTGTCTGCCATGGCGCCACGGGCAAGGGCAACGACCAGATCCGGTTTGAGCTGGGGTACTACGCACTAGAGCCCGGCATCCGGATCATCGCCCCATGGCGTGAATGGAGCTTCAAGGGTCGCGAAGACCTTTTGGAATTTGCCCGCTCCCATCAAATTCCCGTCGCCAAGGACAAAGAAGGCGAAGCACCATTTTCAGTTGATGCGAACCTGTTGCACTCATCGTCCGAGGGAAAGGTTCTCGAAGACCCGGACACAACACCACCGAATATCGTCTACCAGCGCACCATCTCCCCGGAAGATGCACCCGACAAACCAACCATCATTTCCATCGGGTTCAAACGCGGGGACGCCATCAGCATCAATGGTTACAACCGCTCACCGGCCGAACTCCTGACCGAGCTGAACACGCTTGGCCATGACAACGGCATCGGCCGCATCGATCTTGTCGAGAACCGGTTTATCGGCATGAAGTCGCGCGGGATCTACGAAACACCGGGCGGGACCATTCTGCTGGAAGCACACCGCGCGATGGAGAGCCTCACGCTTGACCGAGGTGCGGCCCACCTCAAGGACGAACTGATGCCGCGCTATGCCGAACTCATCTACAACGGCTTTTGGTTCTCACCTGAGCGCGAGATGCTGCAGGCGGCCATCGACAAATCGCAAGAGCATGTCGAAGGCGAAGTCCGCCTCAAATTGTACAAGGGCAACGTCATCGTCGAAGGCCGCAAGTCAGACAAGTCGCTCTACGCGGAAAGCCTCGTCACGTTTGAAGACGACGCTGGCGCCTACGACCAAAAAGACGCCGAAGGGTTCATTAAGCTCAACGCTCTGCGATTGAGAACGCTTGGACGCCGGAACGCCTAGAGCATGCTCAGGCAAAGTGTACGCGGTTTTCCGCCCGGAACATGCTCCAAATTAAGAGCACAGAGCCTGCTTTGCTGGTCCACGAAAAGCAAACAGGCTCTAAGCATCACCGCGAGAATGGACCAACAAAAACGGGACGCCCCAATTCAATGAGCCGTCCCGTTTTTCTGTTCGATCGAAATTCGATAGAATCGGTTTTACCGCGAGCGTGTTGGCAGCATGGAGCTTACACGCTTGACCAGCTTTTCAATTTCGCCTGTCGAGCGGCATGAGCCCTTCGACATCACAACATCGAAGCTGCATTTTTCGCTCGCTTTGCAAACGAAGTTAACAGTCTCGCCGCGCAACGTTTTTCCATGGCACATCTTTGAAGAGTGGCCATCAGCCTGTGCGGCCGTGGCGACGACCGTGAAGGCGGCAGCAAGTGCGATTTTACGAAGCATAATGAAACCCAATCTCTGTTTTCACCGAGTTTAACCAACGCCGGAGCAGCCCCCCGACACTCTCACATGCGTCCGCTCACCCGAGCAGCAAAAGCTCCGGCTCAATCGTGAACGCGGTTTAAACCTATCTTGAGAGTATGAACCATTCACCAACGAACGCTGCCCGCGGTAAATTTCTCGATGTGCCGTGCTCCCAACAGCCAGACCAGTATACCCAGCGCCTAGGAAAACATGGTCGTTTTCACCGATGAATGGGATGAACCACCCGCGAGGTGCCAGCATCGCAGGGCGTTCCGTTCATCTTTGAATTATTGAGAAGCCCGCCGTCCTCCGGCCTTGGCCCGCGAAACGGTCAACAGCCCGCTCTCTGCAGCACAGTCAGCAACTCGTAGGACCCGCCATCCCGCACTGATGATGAGGAAACGGGGGCAAGCGGCTCTTGTGACCCGTAAGACAGCCCGCGCCACGCCGCATCGCGCACGATGGCAGCTGGTGCTTTCAGTCAGTTCGAAGCCGAGCCGGAGATGTAACCGCGCACAATTTCGGCCATACGTTCCGCTCCGAGGACCGGCGGCATCAACGTGTGAAACGAACCGTCCGGGCCAAGCAGAAAAACATAGGACCCGTGCGCATAAACGGCCCCGTGCTCTGGATGCTCGAAGACCACGTTGCGCGTCACCTGGAAGGCGTCATATGCATTTTGCAACGCAGCCGTCTCACCTGTCAGGCCAACCATACGATCATGAATTTTCGCGACAGCCGGACCCAGCGTTGCAACCGTATCCCGCTCCGGATCGACGGTGATCAAAACTGGCGTCACCACCATTCCTTTGGCGTCCAGACGCTCCACCGTCTCAGCCATGCGCGGCAGTGCAACCGAGCAGATCGCCTGGCAGTTGGCGTAACCGAAAAACACGAGTTGAAACCGGCCATCGGGATCCCGCGACGTCCGCACCCGGCCCGACTGATCGATCAGTGTGTAATCGCCACCCTTGATGGACGGAAACCCAGGCGTATTGCCGGGTAAGGCCCGCTCTACACCTTCGGCCAACCCTGCACCACCGGTTTGGCCGGCTGCACCATTGGTGTCGGCACCACCTTTTCGAGTGTCAGACGCATCACTTGCTTCATGCCGCGCAGCCTCCTCCACCGATCCATGCACGACACCATTATGCGCTTGCCCCACCGAGATCGAAACGACGATCGCAATCAAAGCCGCAACGAGCCCGAGCACGCGCGCTGGCATCACACCGGTTCCAAGACGCGCGGGGCCAAATGGAAAAGACCCGTTCATTCGTTATCTTTCCGCCAGGCATCATCCACGTCATGACCAAGGCCGAAATAGCCGCTTTGTTCAATCTGCTTCAGCACGCGTGGATCGCGCCTGAACCAGGGACCCTCTCCCTCGGCAACCGCAGGGTTGCGTTTCTTCCACGCATCCGTCCAAGCCGTTGTCTTGATCCAATCCTCATCACCTGTGACGCGGATAAACTGCGCCATGTAGATTTTCGCCTTTACGCCTGGATCATCGCCAAGCAGCAAACCGTCGACGTCGACTTGTTTTCCGCAATACGGCAACAAATCATCAACCCCGCCGTTGAACTCGAACTGACTGTTTTTCGACACCATGATGAGTTGCTGATCAGACGCGCGAACGATCCCGAGGTTGCGGAACCCATCCCCGCAATTCGCCGGGCAATCGCCGGACAGCTCACACAGAATATCGACAACCTTGCCAGAGAACGTGGCTTTGGTCTCACCCGCCAACCCCAGCTCCTGCGCCTGACTACCCTTGGAAAAATCCTCCGCCAGCGCGCCGTTTAGTGCGACAGGCGATCCAAGCAACGCCAGCGCAAGTAGCGCACGACCTGCGAGTCCCAAACGTCTGCTCGTCATAGTCTGTGTCATGGCTGCAAATCTCATGTCGCATCAGGCCTCACTTCGATTCCGGAATGGCAAACCCAGGGATTGGACCGTAGTCCTCATGGGTCTTGTTCACGATGCCGTCGTTTGCCACGACATGCTCCACAACGAGGTAGTTCACACCATCCCGCACGTAGTGCTGACCCTTGGCGGTGATCAGGTTGCTCTGGATTTCCATGATCGTGTCAGTCTGCGCCAGCGGGTCTTCGCCTTTGATCTTCAAAACCATGTAGACCGTGCCGTCTTCCGCGCGCACACCGACGGGAATGCCGCCCGCCGCACACCATAGCGCGCAGGTATGATGCGCTGTCCCAACCACGGCATCCGGCCCGCCCATCACCCCTGACAGGTAACACCAGGTATCGATGATTTCGCCCTTCACCTCGATCGGCTCAGGAGTTGTGGCGGCGTGAGCGGCGAAAACCGGGGTAAAGGGAAGACAGCCCGCCAGGACGGTGCGGGCCAAAAACGACCCGGGGAGGATTGGCATGATGGATCTCGGTTCATGGTGATGGAGGAGATGAAGGAGCGCAATGTCGCGGGCAACCTACATCACCAAGCCGAGCAATGTCATTCACAAGCGAACCGCTGAGCATGAAGTGTTCGTGAGCTGCGTTGCCCGCAGAAGGACCCGCCAGCACAAAAACCGCCCGACGAAACGCTCTCCCTCCGGCGTCGGGAATTCGGCAACCAAAGCCCTACGGCTATAGGCAATCGGTCAGAAGCTGCGGTTGGCGGAGGTGTAGATCGGCTCGACCTTATTCTTCGCGACCTGCCGCTTTTCCTGTAGCGGTTCGGAAATCGCCGCATACGCCGCATTGATCCGCCGTGACATGGCCGACAGATACGAAATCACCTCATCGGGCAAATCGGCCGTAGCATAACGGTCTGGGTGATAGACTTTCGACAAGCGATGGTAGGCTTCGCGAACGCCCTCATAGTCACTGGCCCGCGGAACACCCAGGATCTGGTAGGGATCAAATGACCCCGACAGAGATGAGCCCACGCCGCTCAGTTGGGTTGCAGATGGCGCACCCACCAGTCTGATGTCCCGAATGGATGTCTTGGCAATCAGCGATCCCTCGCCCTGGTAGGTCTCGAACTCGAGAAAAACACTCGGTCCGTTCAAAACGTCATGAATTTTCCGGTTAACCGAGACTAGGAAGCGACCTTTGAGAAACCGGCCATCGTCCAGCCGCAGCTCTACGGGAACACCTGATTTCTTATCGGAATGCTGCGACTCGACGCGATTGCGTTCAAACATGCCATTTGCCCTGATACGTCCCGTTTCAAAACGGGTATTGACCACGTAGCAAGTGCTTAGCAAGAACCATGCAACCGTCTTTACGCGCGCCAGTGCAGACCCAGCACGTCTCCGAAATACAAAGTCAGCGACGCCAGGCCGCATCTGTTGCGGTGCTCTTCAGTTGAGGCCGCAACAAAATCGGCAAGCGACATGGTGGCGTCTGGCAGGTTTGGCGGCGGTATGCTACGTCGCTCAGGAAATATTGCGCCGCACCAATCCTGGCTGCCCATAATACCCGAGTGACCGGGAGGGTTTAGCAATGGTCTGCGTCGACAAAACCAAGAGCCCAAAACCACAACCAGCATAGAGCTAACAACGGCCCGGCACGATCACTCTCGGGTCCGTATCAGGAAATGATCGCCCAAATGAAGCTGCGCAACATCGCAATCATCGCCCACGTCGACCACGGGAAAACAACTCTCGTTGACGAACTTCTAAAGCAATCCGGCGCCTTCCGTGACAACCAGAAGGTCGCCGAACGTGCGATGGATTCCAACGACATCGAACGCGAGCGCGGTATCACGATCCTGGCGAAGTGCACGTCCGTCGTCTGGGACAACACCCGGATCAACATTGTTGACACACCGGGACACGCAGACTTCGGCGGCGAAGTCGAACGTATTCTGAACATGGTCGATGGGGCCATCGTGCTGGTGGACGCCTCCGAAGGCCCGCTCCCCCAGACGAAGTTCGTCGTCTCGAAAGCACTCAAGCAGGGCATGCGCCCGATCGTCGTCATCAACAAAATCGACCGGCCGGACGAACGCCACCAGGAAGTCCTCAACGAAGTTTTTGATCTTTTCGCAGCCTGTGATGCCGATGACGATCAGCTTGATTTCCCAGTCCTGTTCGGCTCCGGCCGCGATGGATGGATGGCAGCCGACCCATCAGGCCCCAAGGACAACCTCAACCCGTTGTTCGAACTCGTTATGAGCCATGTCCCCGAACCAACCATCGAGGCAGGCCCCCTGCGCTTGATCGCAACCACCTTGGAGGCTGACCCATTCCTGGGGCGCATCCTGACCGGGCGCATCATCACCGGGGAGATCCGCCCCAACCAACAGGTGAAAGCCATCCGCCACGATGGCTCACAGGTTGAAAACTTCCGCGTCTCGAAGGTCCTCGCCTTCCGTGGTTTGGAACGCACTGCGGTCGACGTGTGCGAAGCCGGTGACATCGTCGCCATCGCTGGCATGACCGAGGCCACCGTCGCTGACACGATTTGCGATGTTGAAGTCACCGATCCCGTCGCCGCCCAACCCATCGATCCGCCAACGCTATCGATGACCTTCCGCATCAACGACGGCCCGTTTGCCGGCAAGGAAGGCGACAAGGTTCAAAGCCGCGTCATCCGCGAGCGCCTGCTCAAGGAAGCAGAACGCAACATCGCAATCCACATCAAGGAAAACGCTGACAAGGATTCGTTTGATGTCTCAGGCCGCGGCGAGCTTCAACTCGCCATCCTGATCGAAAACATGCGCCGCGAAGGCTTTGAACTAACGGTCTCCCGCCCGCGCGTCGTCTTCAAAACCGATGAAGCAACCGGCGAACGTGTCGAACCCATCGAAGAAGTCATCATCGACGTCGATGAAGAGCACTCCGGCATCGTCGTCCAGAAGCTGTCGGAACGCCGTGCTGATCTGATGGAGATGAAACCTTCAGGCGGCGGCAGACAACGCCTCGTGCTCCACGCTCCAACCCGAGGACTTCTCGGATACCAGAGCGAACTTCTGTCAGACACCCGCGGTACAGCTGTCATGAACCGCTTGTTCCATAGCTACGCCCCCTTCAAAGGCGAAATCCAAGGCCGCCGGGCCGGTGTTCTGATCTCCAACGGCGTCGGCGATGCCACCGCGTACTCACTGTTTAACCTTCAAGATCGCGGATCGATGATGATCGGCCCCCAGACCAAGGTTTACGAAGGCATGCTGGTCGGCGAGCACTCCCGGGAAAATGACCTTATCGTCAACGTGGTGGTTAACAAGAAACTGACCAACGTCCGTTCGTCCGGAAAAGACGAAGCTCTGACATTGACCCCGCCCATGAAGCTGCCGCTGGAGCGCGCGCTGTCTTACGTCCAGGACGATGAACTGGTGGAGGTCACGCCAGAGAGCATCCGTCTCCGCAAACGCTGGCTAGACCCGAACGAGCGAAAGAAGCGCGAAAAAATGGCGGTAACTGCGGCCTAACCGCCCACAAAATACGCTACACACGACAGCCGTTTATCTATCCTACGCTGGCCTCATTTCGAGTAGATCGCGACACGATCCGCCGCACATCTTTCCCTGTTCCATAGAAAACTGTGCCTCAATATGATCTGTTGTAAAGTCAATACGGCGCAAAGCCCGCGCCATTGCGCTCAAATCGTTCCACGTTGACGCCACGACAGGAGATCCGACATGAAATTCGCACCGTTATGTGTGTGTGCCGGTCTGGCAGCACTTACTGCAGCCCCTATTGGAGCAGGTAAAGCGATAGCAGGTGATGACGACGTCACCCGCCACGAACGTGCAGAAATTCGCGAAGCCATCCGCGACATCGGTTGCCGAACAAAAGGTATGGATATCGACAAAAAATCAAATGGAACATTTGAGGTCGAAGATGTCCGTTGCCCGGATGGAGAAGAATACGAGTTTCTATTTACCAGCTCTTTTGAACTTATCGGTGGAAAGCGGGATTGATTGCAATAAAAGCGCTTCGCGTATAATTATGTCACGCTACGCCATCACCAATGGAAACAAAACAAGGAGACCACACAATGCTTCGTCTAATTATCGCCACAGCCCTGCTCGCAATCGGTTCGACCGTTGCAATGGCCGACGAGAAACCAACGGCAGACGAAATTAAATCAATCGAGGCTGCCCTCGAAAAGCTCGGTTGTAAGGGCGGTGAATACGAGAAAGAAGACGAAGCCAGCGGTGTTTACGAAATCGATGACACCAAGTGCGCCGATGGGTTGCAGTTCGACGTGAAGCTGGACAAGGACTTCAACCTTATCGTCATGTCGCGCGACTAATCTGCCCCAGCGACGACAAATAATTCGCAGTTCGCAGGATTCAAAGGCCGGTCGGCATAAATTGCCCGCCGGTCTTTTCTTTTGCTTGCTCGAATGAGGATCTCAAATCCATCCAGGCAAATACTCCAAACCCAAAACCCTCTTAAGAGGTTAACTTTATTGCTACAATTTATCTCAAGCCCGTAACCAAAAACCAAATCATCGCACGTACACTGATTTGATAATTAGAGGCTAATCGACTAGCGGCGAAGTAAATGGCGAACAGCTTCCGAAACGATCAGCAAGGCACGCCCCTGGGTCAAACCAGCGTCGGCGGCGTTGACAATTACTCGGGCGGCCACGCTCTGGTTCCAATCCTGATCGGGTTGTCTGTCCCAGCCTTGGCGTTGATCTATTTCGCTCCGGAATTGCTGGGCGGGGCGCAATCCGTCCTCAGCGTCTACCTTTTTGTACTGATGGCCTTTTCACTCGGTGTCTTCCTCGTCAGCGTTTTCAACCCAGGTCCGGTGGTCGCCATCACATTCGATGGACGCTCGGGATATGCACGCATCACACGGGCTGGTCCCCTGGCACACACCATTGTCGACGTCCCCCTGCACAAGATCGAACAGGCGCGCTTCGAGCACTGTTACGATGATGACGGCTACAGCTGGCATGAGCCCCAATTGGTGATGTCTTCAGGCAATGTCATGGTACTGCCCGAAGATACAACACGCGCCGACATCGAAAACATAAACACAACGCTCCGCACAGCGTAAGGCCGACACCGCGCCAATAGCCGCGCTCGTCCACCTAAACGTCCGCCAGCCCACATCACGGTTGGGGACGAACCCGCGCGTGCTTTTGACAGTCACACCAGACACTGCGCCTACTCACCCATCGGGCAACATCTGATTCGCGCTTGTTGAGTCATGAGGTTCGGGCCAGCCGCGGGCCTCGCACACCGCAAGAAAGCCGGTTCGCATCCAGCTTCGGGGCAACTGGGTGGCAACACATCGGGCACAATTCGCGCTAAGTGGTCATACGGGCTCATGCTTAGCAAAAATCTCGCCTGTGAGTGCGCCCAGACTGGTACCAACACAAGACCACGTTCCAATGCAAAATCTCAGAGCGCGTCTTTGATGCTATCACAAATGATCGCGCTCTAGACCTGGGGAGGCCAACACGCGCATGAGCACGCCAAACCTTTCAACAGTGCCGAAAGCCACCCCGTCCGATGCCCAGTCCGTGACCGCGTGGCCCCCGGCGCGCGCCGCGTCAGTCTGGCCAGCCGGCATGACTCCCACGCCTGAATTTGAAGCCGCAGTCGACTTCATCAACACCTGCGATGGTCATCTGTTCATCACCGGACGCGCGGGCACGGGCAAATCCACTTTGCTACGCGCCCTGAGGGACCAATCGGGCGATGACACCGTCATCGTCGCCCCGACGGGTCTGGCCGCAGTGAATGTCGGTGGCCAAACGATCCACTCGTTTTTCGGGCTTCCCCCCCGCCTGATCAGACCCGACGACATTCGGCGCAGCCGCAACGGCCGCGTGATGCGCGGCATGAAATTCCTGTTTATCGACGAAGTCTCCATGGTCCGTTCTGATCTGATGGCGGCGATCGACCAGTCGCTTCGCATCAATCGCGGGCGGCCTCGTGAACCCTTTGGTGGCGTCCGGCTCGTCATGTTTGGCGACTTACATCAGCTCCCGCCCGTCGTCCAGGAAGCCGAGGTCGCCGAACACCTCGAAAGCCAATACGGCGGCCCGTTTTTCTTCACTGTATCTGCCCTTCAGGAAGGCGCAGGCACCAGCCTCATAGAACTCAGCCAGGTCTTCCGACAGTCGGACGAAGAGCTGATCGACGTGTTGAACCGCATCCGTGACGGCGACGTCACAGAAGATGACCTCGTCGGATTGAACGAACGCGTCAGTCCAATCCGCACGCTGGGCGAAGGCGACCCTTACGTCATCCTGACGCCAACCAATGCGGCAGCCCAACGGATCAACGCAGCCTTCTTAGATGCGCTGCCCTCACGCCCATTCGTATTTGAAGCAGGCGTAACCGGGGAATTTTCCCAAGGTGCACATCCCACGGACACACGCCTTGTTCTCAAGGTCGGTGCCAAGGTTATTCTCCTCCGCAATGATGCTGAACGCCGTTGGGTGAATGGCACCGTCGCCCGTATCGCCCGACTGACTGAAGACCAGGTTTTCATCGATGTGGGCGGCAAAGAATATGAACTCGATCAGGTTGCATGGGAAAACCGCCGATACGCGTTCGACCAGTCTCAGGAAAAAATCGTCGAGACCATCGCTGGGACATTTAAGCAATTCCCGCTGCGTCTGGCCTGGGCCCTCACCATCCACAAGTCCCAAGGCCTCACCCTCGACCGGGTTTACATTGATCTGGGGCGGGGAACCTTCGCTCACGGCCAAGCTTACGTGGCTCTGTCACGTTGCCGGACCATGGAGGGCCTGACGTTCGCCCGCCCACTGCAACCGCGCGATATCATGTTTGACCCAAGCGCCTTGGGGTACCGGGACGTCTTTGAGCGGATATAGCGCCAGCGACCATTCAGTTGTTGAGGCAATGAGAGGGCATCTTGCAGCGATGCCGAATCTACCGGATATTGTTTGTGCGGTGCACCAAGTCAGGATATTTCTAGAGTTGACGGGCCCTGAAGAGGCCACATGCGGCGGAAAGTAGCAAGCAGACAACCATAGTTTATGTTGCGCCGCACAAGAACGCGAATTATATTACTAGCAAGCCGATAGAGGAGTTCGCACGACAGCGGTCTTCGGACTACTCGGCCGCGAAGTAGACCCATTGCAAAATCCTCTTAGAACGCGAGGCACAGGAGAAATGGCCATGAACGAGCAATTCACACGTCAAGCCCAGGACATGTTCAACGCTGCGAAAGACGCGAAGATCCCTGAAAACTTCCAGTCAATGGCCGACGAAACCGTCTCCAAAGCCCGTGAAGCTTTCCAACAGTTCAACGCTTCCAGCCAGGAAAACGTGAAAGCTGTCGAAGACGTCATGCTCGCAGCTCAGGCTGGTGCAAAGGCAATCGGCGAGAAAATCGTCCACAACACAGCGATCAACACCGAAGCTGCGTTCGACGCGGCCCAGGCCATCGCCCGCGCAGATACGGTTCCAGAAGCTGCCCGCCTGCAAGCCAACTTCATGCAGCAGCAGATGCAGGTTGCCGGCGCGCAGACGAAAGAACTCTTCGAACTGTCGACGAAGATCGCTCAGCAGACATTTGAAACAATGAACTCTGTCACAGGTAAAAGCTTCGAACAGTTCAAAAACAAGTAAGGCCGGTTTCCATCTTCAGACCAACCCAGGCGCCGGTCTGGGTTAGCAAACAAGATGGGCCACCGAGCACGACAGGCGCATCAATCCTTCGGGTTGGTGCGCCGTTTGCTTTTTTTGGCCCCCGAAGTAACAGCATCCGGTTCTGGCCTTAACTGAACTCTGCATCCTCGCAAATTGGGTCATACCCAAGCCGTTATTCCTGCGCTAGTCTGCTAAGATGTTGGGATCAACGCGTACCATTGATTTTCGCACCGCCGAACTCACCGATGCCCCAAGGCTCGCTGGGATCTTCAAATCATCTTGGTCGGTCGCCTATCGCGAAATCATTCCCGCACATGAATTATCCCGCACGATCTCCAACCACGACACCGCGTGGTGGCGCCGAGCCCTGGATGGACGCAATCCGACAATGGTTTTTGAGGTCGGCGGTCAAATCGGCGGCTATGCCACGTATGGTCCCAGCCGTCAGACAACCACAAAGCTTGGCGAAATCTACGAATTGTATCTGGCTCCGGAATACCAAGGTCTCGGCCATGGAACGGATTTGTTTGAGGCCTGCCGGGCCCGCCTTGACCTGCAATGGTCCAACGGTCTGATCATCTGGGTCCTCAGCAAGAACACCCGTGCCATTGCATTTTACAAAACACTTGGCGGCGAGCCGATCGCAACACGCAAATTCCGCTTCGCTGGCGTCCCGCTGCAAAAAACGTTGATGGCCTGGGACCTCTCGATTTCGGTCTAGCCTCGAAATCCGGCATCACGTTCTTGAAGACTGGCGATGCCTGCCCACATAAAACCCATAGTTTTCAACGGCCTGCGGGACAAAGGTTCGATGGACCATGCCCGTGGCAGGACCGCTGAGACCGCATGACCTCATCGCATACCAACCCCCATCGTGAGCCAAACGACGGCTCGGACTGGAGCTGTTTCGTAGGCCCGCAAGGCCGCGGCGATAAACCAATGGGGCATTGTTTAAAGGCCAAGCTGCGTGCAGCAGTTACACTCCACCCGTATTTGCGCCGCGCGCCACATCCCAAAATCAAAAATCGCGCGTCACACAACAATCGATCAAGAACACGCTCCAGGAGATACCCATGCGCATCGACGCAATCGACATTGGCAAAAACCCACCCGAAGACATCAATGTCATCATAGAGGTTTCAGTCGGCGGCGAGCCCATCAAATACGAGATGGACAAAGACGCCGGCACTTTGTTTGTCGATCGCTTCCTCTACACGCCCATGCGGTATCCCGGAAACTACGGTTTTGTTCCCCACACGCTGTCCGCCGACGGCGACCCAATTGACGTCATCGTTTGCAACACCCGTCCCCTGTTCCCAGGTTCGGTTATCAACTGTCGGCCTGTCGGCGTTCTGATCATGGAGGACGACGGCGGCGGCGATGAAAAAGTCCTGGCCGTTCCTGCGCCAAAACTAACCCAGCGCTATGACAAGATCGCCAACTACTCAGATCTGCCGGACATCACTCTTCAGCAGATTGAGCACTTCTTCAATCACTACAAAGACCTCGAACCCAACAAATGGGTAAAGATTGGTCGTTGGGGTGATGTCGATGAAGCCAAGGAACAGATCAAACTCTCGATTGAGCGCGCTAAGGCAGAAAAAGCCGCTTAGTTGAAAGGGGCCGCATGCACCGATCAAGATCAATACGGACGCAGCAAAACCAAGAAGTCGAAAACCGGCCGATCTGGAGCACCCTTTGAACGAAATGAAGATTGCCGTCATGGGCGCGGCCGGCCGGATGGGGCGTGAACTTCTAACAGCCGTCCACGCGACAGACGGCGCCACAATCGCAGGCGCCGTCGAACGGCCAGGCTCCGCTGATTTAGGCACCGATGCCGGAACACTCATCGGTGCCGGTGAGCTGGGCGTCCCGGTGACAGAAGACGCCCTCGAACTGTTCACCCACATTGATGCAGTCCTGGACTTCACCTCACCCGCGGCCACGGTTGAATTCGCGGGGCTGGCGGCAAATGCACGGATCATCCATGTCATCGGGACCACGGGCTTCACCGATGACCAGGAAGCCGCAATTGCCGCTGCCGCACGTCACGCCACCATCATCAAAGCCGGGAACATGAGCCTGGGTGTCAATCTACTGACCGCCCTGACCCGCAAGGTCGCCCAGGCCCTTGATGCCGACTTCGACATCGAAATTGTCGAAATGCACCACCGGCACAAGGTCGATGCACCGTCTGGAACCGCCTTGATGTTGGCAGATGCCGCAGCGAAGGGCAGAGGTGTGAACCTGAAGGACAAGTCCGTTCGCACCAGAGACGGTCACACCGGACCGCGCGTGCGGGAAACCATCGGTATGCAGACGCTGCGCGGCGGATCTGTGGTCGGCGATCATACGGTCATATTTGCAGGCGACGGTGAACGCATCGAGCTGACCCATAAAGCACAAGACCGATCAATCTTTGCCAAAGGTGCCGTCAAAGCCGCACTATGGGGACGCGAAAAAGGGCCGGGAATCTTCTCCATGTTGGATGTACTTGGCCTTGACTGACATAGTTGCGACGAAAGAAACCGGGCTGAACCCTTCCGCCCTTGCACAAAGCCGCTTTCCAAAACGCACACGAACAAAAGGATGACGAAGACGCCATGCAAAACGCCCTTGTCCTGGTACGCCACGGCCAAAGCGAATGGAACAAGCGCAACTTGTTCACCGGCTGGCGTAACCCGGATCTGACCGAACAAGGCGTCCACGAAGCCCACCGCGCCGGTCAATTGCTCAAGCAAAACGGCTTCAAATTCGATGTCGCCTACACGAGCCTGCTCCTGCGTGCCAACCGGACCCTGGATCTGATGCTGGGTGAACTCGAACAAGCCGACTTGGCGACTCACAAAGATCAGGCGTTGAACGAGCGCGACTACGGTGACATCTCCGGTATGAATAAAGACGAGGCCCGGGATAAATGGGGCGCTGAGCAAATCCACATCTGGCGCCGCAGCTTCGACATTCCACCTCCCGGCGGCGAGAGCCTCAAAGACACCGCTGAACGTGTCATCCCCTATTACACAGCAAATATCTGGCCTGAGATCCAGGCTGGCAAATCGGTCATCGTCGCTGCTCACGGCAACTCGATCCGTGCCCTTATCATGCACCTCGAAAAACTCTCACCCGAAGCGATCCTGAAACGCGAGGTCGCCACCGGCGCGCCGCTCATTTACAAGTTGAACGCTGATGGATCGGTTGAAACCTTCGTCGATCTGGTCACCGGCCCAGGCGGCGAGCGCGAAGGCCAACCGGTCGACACAACCTCTTGAGGCATGGTGCGCTGCCCGACCGGCAAACCGCGCCGCGAGTCTTCGAAGCGCGCAGCAGCACCCGAATAAATCGCTCAGTTCAAATTGAGCGTCTGGGTACGGCTGCTGACGACGTCTCCGCCACGCATCACCTTTGCTTCACCGACATAGGCACCTGAAGGCCACGAATCTGCGCGCAGCTTCTTGCCGGCAAACGACAGCCAGAGTGCACGATTCCTATCCATCGGGTCACCACGAGACACGACGGAAAAACCATCCGGCCCTTCAAGCGTCAGGGTCAACCGGTCACCGGCCCGCATATTGATGGCGCGGGCAAAAAACACCAGGGCAGTTGATTGCTTGCCCGGCTTTGGGAATGACCGGAGATACTCCAGGTCCCGCTTGTTAAGCCCCCCACCGGCAAACCCGACGTCAATGACGGCACCGCTCGTGTAACCGAGCTTGTCTGCGAAATCAGCCCGCCAAAGACCCCCGCGATTGGACTGTGCGGCTGGAACCAACGCTTGATCAGCCGGGCACGACACCGCCGTGGCAACCTGCTTGCCTGAAAACGGATCAACCACCGCGCCCTTCGCGCGCACACTCAGATGCAGATGCGCAAACGACGCCGCACCCGAATAACCAACTTCTCCCAGAGCCGCGCCGCGTTCGACCCTGTCGCCTTTGGCAACGACCACCGACCCACGCTTGAGATGGCAATACTGCGTTTCCCATCCACCGCCATGATCGATGACAACGCCGTTCCCGCATTCCCGCCCGGCCACGAGGGATTTGTCGCGTCCATCCGGTGCGATCAACCGGTCGCGCATGCCATCACGCAATCCCTTGACCACGCCTGGCGCCGCCGCAAGCACACGCACACCCTCGGCGGCATCGGCTGCCGACCGGACACGAAAATCAACGCCTTTATGTCCATCGTACGTCGCTGACCCGCACCGGTGATCAACGGCTCCAGGCCCGGCTTGCAAATCGACATACGACTGAATGTGGCAGTTTTCACCGACAACGCAGTCAACAGGCGATGACAGTTCGATGCGCTCGGCACCATGGGCCGGAGACAGCTTGCCGGCACCAGAGCTGGCGACGAGACAAACGAAAACAGCGAGCATGTTCGACATGCCCGCCGTTGACAATCGCATCTGCCGAGGGGTCGGGTTACGGCTTGATGTAGGTGTAACCTTTGGCCTGCAGGTATGCGAGTTCAGCAACGCCCGATGGGACGATGTCCTCTTCGTAGACTTCGAATAGATCTTTTTCATAGCTGATCTTCCGACCACGAAGTGTGTTGCTGCAAACAGCAAATCCGACATTTTGGTTTTTGAGGTTGGAGACATTGCCCTGAAGGGTGAGATCATCCTTGGCGCTTTTCAAAAGATAAAGCCCATCTCCATGAAGCACCACCTTCACGTCCAGATTGTCCGCACCGACCGCATTGATATGGTTTTGAATGTTGCGCAGCGCGCGCTTGTAGGCTTTGCCGTCGCTGCCTTTGTCATAGTTGATATGGTAAACGACTTTTTGTTTTCCGTAGCGCTCGTCGTCAGCCGCAGCCGTGCCGACAACTGCGAACATCGCAGTGATGGCCGCAACAGCCGCAACCATCAGTCCGTTCAAATTTTGTTTCATGTTTTTTCCTCCCAACATGGGGTCAGCCGGACCTGTCCGGTGTGCGCATGTGCCCATAATTGAAATGAAATTTCAAATCACAACGCTGTTGGCACTTAGATTAGCAAAACCGTTCCTCATCGAACCATGAAAGCCGGCGACTGAACCATCACAGCGTCAAATCCTAATTCCAGGCAACCCAGCCGGCTTCTAAGCTTGCCGCGCGACGGCCATTTCGCTAGCAAAGGTCCCAGCGGGAGCAGCTTCAAGCCACACGACCCGTCCTTTCCAGCTTTAGTCTCCTCAGCCCCAGTTCTCATGCCGGGTTATCAGTCGATCCTCCGCAAGGTCACCCGCGCGTCAAACCGACATCCGGCCTCAAAGCAAAAACCAAAAAGACGGAGCCCAAATGGCGACCCATAAACTCCTCCTTCTCCCCGGTGATGGTATTGGCGTGGAGGCCATGTCCGAAGTCGAACGCATCATCTCTGTCTTCAACGACATCGGCGGAGACACGTTCGAATTCGAAAAAGATCTCGTCGGCGGAGCAGCCATAGACGCAATTGGTCAGCCCATCAGCGAAGCTGCAATGAAGGTTGCCGATGAAGCCGATGCTGTCATCTTCGGGGCCGTCGGCGGACCGCAATGGGACAACGTCGCCTACGACATCCGCCCCGAAGCCGGCCTCCTTCGCTTGCGCAAAGACCTCGACCTCTTCGCAAACCTCCGCCCCGCAATCTGCTACCCAGCGCTGGCCGATGCCTCTTCGCTCAAACGAGAACTTGTCGAAGGGCTTGACATCCTGATCCTTCGCGAGTTGACCGGCGGGACGTACTTTGGCGAACCCAAAGAGATGGTCACCTTGGAAGATGGCCAGCAGCGCGCCGTCGACACCACCGTCTACACAACCTTTGAAGTCGAGCGGATCGTCAAAGTCGGTCTCGACCTCGCGAAAGTCCGCGGCAACAAACTTCACATGGCCGCGAAGTGGAACGTCATGCGCTCCGGCGTCCTGTGGCAGCAGGTCACCAACGCAACGCATAAGTCCTACGCGCCCGACGTGGACCTCCACCTGATCCTGGCCGACAACTGCGCCATGCAGCTGATCCGCGATCCAAAACAGTTCGACGTCATCGTCACGGACAACTTGTTTGGCGACATCCTGTCGGACGAAGCAGCCATGATGACAGGGTCATTGGGAATGCTGCCTTCGGCTTCGCTCGGCGCACCGGATGCAAAAACGGGTAAGCGCAAATCACTGTATGAACCCGTCCACGGCTCAGCGCCCGATATCGCAGGCCAGGGCCTGGCAAACCCCATCGCAATGATCGCCAGCTTCGCGATGGCCCTCCGCTACTCCCTGGACCTCACGACGCAGGCCGACATCATTGATGCAGCCATCGCGAACGTGCTGGCCAAGGGCCTGCGCACCGGAGACATCATGCAGGATGGCATGACCCAGGTCGGGACCAGCGGCATGGGCGATGCAGTCATCGAGGAACTGAAGGATGCGTTGGCCTAAGTCGGTCCACAAAAACGATGTCGACATAATTCATGGCGGCCAACACGACGCTGAGCTTGACCGCTCAGTCCGGAACGAAAGAGGTGGCCATAATGGTCAGCAACATGTCTTCGCTGGGTTTTGCGGTGTCCAACGAGCATGAGCTTCAGGCCTTGGTTGTGAAGCTGGCGGGCGAAGCCTCAGCTGGACTGACGACCTCGGTCGGAGACTACCGGATATGGCGATCGCGAACGGGGGCGGAGTTGTGGTTCCACGTGGCGAACACTTCGGCCCCGTCCACCGCAGCATCAGCTTCTGGACAAAGCCAACCCGAAGAACGTGAGATCGTCGGCCTCACACCTTTCTTCGAGGGCAAGAGCTCTGTGCTCGCCAACATCACGACCCGCTTCCAGCGTGACGGCGACACACCCTTCGAAGGCGCCCTGCAGGCCTGGGTTCTGCCTGCCGCCAACCCATCCAAGTACACGGAAGGAGGCCGCAGCACCGGCACCGCAGATGACGATGACGATGACGGCGTCTACCCCATCGTTTTCGACTGCGTTGAATATGCAGCCCACGCGGCAAGTACCGCCCCATCGAAATGCAACATCCGCCTCGCCGGTTTCGCCCGCGAGGTTTCAGCCTATCCGAACGAAGCCGCTTTCGATGAAGCCCAATCCGCCTCACCGCACCCCTTGGCCGCACAATCGTTTTTTCCCGTCGGCATGTTCGCCGCCGCGTCCGGTGACAGCCAGTCACCGTCCTCCCACGCGATGTTTGCCGGAGAGGTTCTGGAAACCGCTCAATTCATCAATGAAGAAACCAAAAACCCCTACCAGTGGATGCTTGTGAAAAGCCTGGAAGCGACGTTTGACGTCGTCGCTGACCCATCGTGTATCACCGGCACCGTTGAACCCGGCGCGATCGTGCAGGTCGCCTGTTGGATGTTCGGACGCATCCTGCCGGAAACCACCTGACAGGTCCCCTCACACAACGAGGTTCTGCGCCAAGATGGGATCACCACCGGCCACCGCATCCTCACCGCATGTGGACGGTTTCTCTTTCAGCCAGCCCCTTGCGGTCCAGTCGCGAACGGCATCCTGCGGCTTGGCGGCGGCCTCTCCTGGAGACCGGGCAACAAAATAGAATTCGAAACAATTGGAACTGGTCCGTTTGACGCGGAAACATCCGCCCGTGGGATCTTGATCGTAGATGGTGCAAAACGACCCGCCTCGGACAGACCAGCGGCCGGCACTCCGGCGGAATGGCTCTGTATATTCGAGACTGCCATCAGCCGCGTAGCGTTCGGAAAAGCTGCGTTTGTCGCGATAGTGTCCGTCAATGACCCGCCCGCCGAACGTCGCCTGGATATCATCGGCAGGCAGCCACCCCCAGGCTTCGCGAGCCCAGGCGGACGGAGTAAGGTCTGCGCACACGCCAAACCATAAGCCAAGACAAAGACTAAAAAGACCACCGCGAAGCAGCCGAACACGCACGGACAGCATCTCAAACCTCATCGATCAAAGTCGGCACGTTGACGGCCAGGAAGCAGGCGGTCACACCATCAAAACTCAACCATGGAAAAGGCGCTCTCATGACCAGCCGTTTTTCCCGTCGATGCCTTCGCCGCCGGGTCAGCGCCACAGCAGCAGCCATACTCCTGACCGGCACATGGCTTACCGAAGCCATCATTCCCGACACCCTTATTCCACAAGCCGAGGCCATGAAAACCTACCAATGGCGCAATCGCCCGTTGCTGGTGTTCGCACCGTCGTCGTCTGACCCCCGGCTCAAAAAGCAACAGCAGGTCGTCTCGGCATCAAGAGCCGGCTTCAAGGACCGCGACATGGTCATCGTTTACATCACAGGCAGCAACGTTTCAGCGGCGTTGGGTCCCTCGCCGGGAATGTCGGCCGCGGCCTTGCGCAAACGTTATTCCATCGGACAAAATGATTTCCGCGCCATCCTGGTCGGCAAAGACGGCGGCACCAAAAAAAGCAGTTCGAACCCGCTTTCGGCCGGACAACTGTTTCCTCTGATCGACGCGATGCCCATGCGCCAACAAGAGTTGCGCAGCCGCTAGGCCCAGTCGCATGTCGGGCTTCAACAAGCAGCGTCCGGCTGGAGGAAAGTGTCTCACCTTCGCGGAAACGGCCACGCATTGTCACAAGCTCGCAAACGCAGTAGATGACGACACACTCCTCACAACTTGACCGCAAGCGACCTGCCACCGGGCGTGTGCGAACGAAGGACACCAAAATGGGTTACACCGTCGCCATCGTTGGCGCGACCGGCAACGTCGGCCGAGAAATGCTGAACGTACTCGCCGACCGGAAATTCCCTGTCGATACCATCATACCGCTCGCATCCCGGCGCTCTGTGGGAACCGAAGTCTCGTTCGGCGATCGGACGCTGAAATGCCGCGATCTTGAGACCTACGACTTCTCCCAGGCCGATTTCTGCCTGATGTCCGCAGGCTCGACCGTGTCACGCGAGTGGTCGCCCAAAATCGGCTCGAAGGGCTGCATCGTCATCGATAACTCGTCGTGCTGGCGTTATGACCAGGATGTCCCACTCGTCGTGCCCGAGGTGAATCCTGAAGCGCTGATGGGCTACAAGCAAAAGTACATCATCGCCAACCCCAACTGCTCAACGGCCCAACTCGTGCTGGCACTCAAGCCGCTCCATGATGCAGCCAAAATCAGCCGCGTTGTCGTTTCGACCTACCAGTCCGTTTCAGGTGCTGGAAAAGATGCGATGGACGAATTGTGGGCTCAAACCAAAGGCAACTTCGTGCCCGGCCAGGAAGTGGCGCCTGAGAAGTTCCCCAAACAAATCGCCTTCAACTGCATTCCCCACATCGATGTATTCATGGAAGACGGATACACCAAGGAGGAATGGAAGATGATGGCCGAGACCAAGAAGATGATCGATACATCGATCAAGCTCTCCGCAACCTGTGTCCGGGTTCCCGTCTTCGTCGGCCATGCCGAAGCCGTCAACATAGAATTTGAAAACCCCATGTCAGCGGACGAAGCCCGTGACATCCTCCGCAACGCGCCCGGGCTAAGCGTCGTCGATCGCCGCGAAACCGGCGGTTACGTCACTCCGGTTGAAGCAGCTGGCGAGTACACCACCTACGTGTCGCGCATTCGCGAAGACGCGACCGTCGAAAATGGCATCGCTCTGTGGGTGGTCTCAGACAATCTGTTGAAGGGCGCCGCACTCAACACTGTCCAGATCGCGGAAACGATGATTGAACGTCAATATTTCGACGATGCTGCGTGAGGCCACAGCGTAAGGAAGCAAGACAGCCTCCGCTGCAGGTCAATCAACCACGTCCAAATATCGGGAATTTCATGGACAGCTGAGAAGAAACACTTATCCGCGGCAAACCGGCTAGCTACTTCTTCGGAGACCGCTTCTTGGCCGTCCGACTCTTCGGAGCCCTTTTAGCGGCAGCAGAGCCTGGCTTCGTCACAGTCTTACCGGCCTCATCAAGACCACCCAGGATCGAGACGATATTCACCAGCGCATCCAAGAACCCTTTGCGTTCCTGGCTTGGGATCGCTTCGAGAATGCGTTCATCGACACGTTCCACAAGCGGCCCTGCAAAGCTGAGGGCGCGACGCCCTTCCTCGGTAAGCTTCACCGCATATGCACGCGCGTCTTCCTTCGTCCGGCGCCGCTGGATAAGCCCTTTTTTCAACATCCGGCGGACGATGTCAGCCAGCGTCGAACGGTCAATGCCAGTCATTTCAACCAGATCGGTTTGGCTAGCACCTTCGCGCCGTGAAATCGAAACCAGCACCGCGAATTGCCTCGCCGTGAGGTCTGCACCCGCCATTTCGGCCTGAAACACGTCGGTGGCGCACTGCCCCACACGATGCAGCAAATGCATCGGCGACTTCTCGATCTCAATGTCTGGACAAGCCAGGGGCTGCTGCTTTGCCATTTTTTACTTGCTTCTTTCTCAGCGGGTCACTCAGCCGGCATCCGGTCTGAGGCGTCTACGCTATCTCACCGGCGTAGCGATGAACTCATCTTCGTCCTTTCGAAGAAGGTCTAATTCGAAGCAAACACAATACGAATCTCAAGCAGTCGTCCAGTGGTAATCCCCATTGATCACATAAATTGTATTAAAGACTGCTCCAATAACTGACGCTTAGTCTTATCATCTGTAGGATGATTATAAGTGTACGTGAAATTTTCGCACTGCACTTATGACTGCGGCGGTTTAAGCTCGTGTCGCTTAAGGAGTCCGACCTGCGATATTGCAAAGATGAGGGTCAACGGCATGATTCCGAAAAGTTTGAATCCGATCCAGAACTCGTTCGAGAACGATCGCCACACAACTTCGTTTAGTACCGCTAAAACAACGAAAAAACAGGCCCAACGGAAAGTGAGCAGCCGCCAGCCGTCCTCGGTCAACGAAAAGACTTCACCGAACAGGTATTTCAACAGGGATTGACCGAAATACAGTCCACCGAACAACACGGTTGCAAAAATCGTGTTCACGATCGTCGGTTTGATTTTGATGAATAGATCATCTTCGAGCAATAGTGTCAGACCGCCAAAAACGAGGATAAATGCGCCACTCACCAGTGGCATGACTGGCACTCTTCCAAACAAGAACCAGGAGGCTGTTAGCGCTATTGCGGTGGCCGCCATAAACCATGCGGTGCCAACGAATATTCCGTATTGCGAATTGACGAAAAAGAAGACAACAAGCGGCCCGAGTTCAAGCAACATTTTGCCAAGAGGCGGCTCTGCGGGAACGTTGTTTTGCTCAGCCTCGTCAGAGGTTTGGGATAGGCCAGTTCGTTCGCTCATCTAAGCCACTTTCTTATGTAACGTCTTGCGGGACGCGAGCTGACACGTCGTGCGGGACGCGCGCAGAAAATCGTGCGGGACGCGCGCTAAAACATCATGTGGGAAGCGCGCTGACACCTCGTGCGGTGCGTGCGCTCGCACCACTTCGCGACGCAAAGCAACGCGGAGTTAAGGCAAAGCAAACTGCCCGCTGGTTCCGCAACACCTCGGCACCATTGCATTCAAAGCTGACAATTTCCAACAGGCAATGTCAGCAGCCATCGGGCTCAGACCGTCGCCGGGATGCCCGCCTTACCGCTGTCAGTCCCTTTTGCGATGTTCGGGTCATCGACACGATACTTCTGCATCAGCCGCGTCATCCACCAGGCGTAGAGGCCGGTCAGCGGCATAACCACCACCACTTTGAACATGACCCACACGTTGAGGCCATCTGTCTCCCAACCGAGCAGATTGTATTGCTCAGAGTGCCAGAAACCGATCCGAATGGCTTCGTTTGCCGCTGCCAGGAACAAGAACAGGTAAATAAAGCTTTTCGTAAACTTCCGCCAACCTTCTGCGGAGTAATGAAAAGTCTTTCCAAACGTGTACTTGAAGAAATTCTTGTCCATGGCCAAGCCGGCCATAAGGAACAGTGCAAACACACCGTTGAACAATGTGACTTTCAACTGAACCCACATAGGATCGTCGTAATACAGTGAAATTCCGCTAAAGATCAGGGTAATCCCACCTGCGATCAGCGCAAACATCGGCAAGCGTCGTAAGACCACCCACATCACAATGAGAGACAGGATTGTCGTGCCGATCAGCGACCAGATGCCAGCGGTCACCCCAAAGGTTGCGTTCACAAGGAACAAGGTCACCAATGGGCCGAACTCACTGAGAATGTTGACTGTTTGCTCAGCGTTGAACGGGTATAGCCGCTCCATAAGCGGCTTTTTTTCTGAGGTTGCGGTCGTCGCCATGCTGTCGTGTGTCCCCTGTGATTTCCACGAACATCAGTCCGCTGCGTTCATCGGCTACCGTTAGTTAGGAAGCCGCGATCGCTTTCGCAAATTCCGCCGGCCCAAAGGGCTGCAAGTCGTCGATACCCTCACCAACCCCTACAGCATGGATCGGAAGTTTGAACTTTTCCGAAATGGCAACGAGAATGCCGCCGCGCGCCGTACCATCAATCTTGGTCATCACCAATCCGGTAACATTGGCACGGTCCCGGAAGGCTTCAACCTGCTGAAGCGCGTTCTGACCAGTCGTTGCATCTAGAACCAACAATGTGTCATGCGGTGCATCGGGCTCGAGTTTCTGGATCACTCGAACCACTTTTTCGAGCTCTTCCATTAACACTTGCTTGTTCTGCAGCCGTCCGGCGGTATCGATCAGTAGGACATCCGCACCTGATTCTTTGGCTCTTTTTACGGCATCGAAGGCCAATCCGGATGAGTCAGCACCGACAGACCGCGACACAACTTCGCAACCTGTCCGTTCACCCCAGACCTTGAGTTGGTCGATTGCTGCGGCGCGAAACGTATCACCGGCCGCCAACATAACAGACAAACCCTGTGACCGATACGTTGCGGCCAGCTTGCCGATCGTCGTCGTTTTCCCGGTTCCGTTCACACCCACCATCAAAATGACGTGCGGCTTACGTGACGGCTCGATGACCAGCGGCTTCGCAACGGGCGTTAACACCCGCTCGACTTCATCCACCAGCACCTTCCGGACATCTTCAGGCGTCAATCCTTTGTCGACGCGGGACTTGGACAACGCAGATGTTACCCGCTCTGCTGTCGTGACCCCCAGATCTGCCTGAATCAATAGATCTTCGAAGTCTTCCAGTGTTTGCGGATCAAGTTTTGTCTTTGTGAAAAGCCCGGTGATACCGCCTGTCAGCTGGCCGGATGTCTTGGCAAGCCCCGATTTGAGCTTGGAAAACCAGCTTTGTTTCGGTGCGGTGTCAGGTGCAGAGGAGGTCTCTGAGTCTGTCGCTGCAGCCTCTTGCCCGGCTGCCTCGGTTTCAATCGCCCCCGCCGCATCAACGGAATCTCCGTCGTCGAAAGCTTCGTGCTCTTCGCGGCCGACAGTTTCCGCCCCTGCCACCTTGGCCGGCTGGTCAGCCACCTCCCCGGTCTCGCCGCCCTTGCCGAACAAACGGCCGAACATACCGGGAGACTTGCCCTTGCCCTGGTCTTTGCCATCACTCATCACACAGGCTCTTCCACAGCAATGCGTCCTTGCAGACAACTGCCATCGTGTGTTTCCAGTGTCATGGCGTGAATGGTTCCGGGCTGAAACGTCATGTGGTCTTCGGGTCCGTTCGGACTGTCTAACGGAAACCGAACTTCGCTGAACTGTGGCGTTCGGCCCCGCCCGACGGTTTCCATCAAAACCGGCACTGTTTTCCCAACCAGCTGATCAAGATGAAGGCCGAGCGCTGCCTTGCCCTCCTCACGCAGGATTGCCGCCCGCGCCTTGATGACATCGCGCGTCAGTTGCGGCATCCGCGCAGCAGGCGTGCCGTTTCGTGGTGAAAATGGAAACACATGACAATGCGTCAAACCGCAGTCACCAATCAGGCGTCGCGAATTCTCAAACATCTCGTCCGTCTCGGTCGGGAACCCGGCAATAATATCGGCTCCGAAGACGATGTCGGGCCGCAACCGGCGGGCTTCGTCACAAAAAGCAACGGCCTGCGCACGGGAATGGCGACGCTTCATACGTTTGAGGATTATATCGTCGCCAGCCTGAAGCGACAGATGCAGATGCGGCATCAACCGCTCCTCTTCGGCCAGCGCCCGCATCAAATCAGCATCGGCCTCCACCTGATCAATCGACGACAGACGCAGTCGCTTGAGCTGAGGGACATGCTTCAGCACCGCACGGACAAGCCGCCCGAGCTTGGGTTCTCCGGGAAGGTCGCCGCCGTAAGACGTCATGTCGACGCCCGTCAGAACGACTTCGGTATAGCCCGCATCAACGAGCCCCTGAACCTCTTGCACCACGTCACCCATCGGCACGGAGCGCGATGGCCCGCGACCAAACGGGATGATGCAAAACGTACAGCGGTGATCACAGCCATTTTGCACCTGGACATAGGCCCTCGCCCGCGTCCCAAAAGTCTCGATCATATGCGCCGCAGTCTCGCGCACACTCATGATGTCGTTCACGACCACACGTTCGAGCCCATCCGTTGCGAGCCCGACAAATGTTTCCGAAAGCATCTTCTCGCCATTGCCGATGACGTGGTCGACCTCGGCCAGATCGCTGAATCGCTCTGGATCAATTTGCGCCGCACACCCGGTAACAACGATGCGCCGGTCAGGGCGTTCACGCCGCAATCGCCGAATGGTCTGCGAGGCCTGTCGAACCGCTTCGCCCGTCACCGCGCATGTATTCACGATGACCGTATCTGTGAGACCGGCATCATCGGCATGGCGGCGCATCACCTCGCTCTCATAGGTATTGAGGCGGCAGCCCAGCGTGATGATTTCTGTTTTAGACATCGGCCTTCGTTCTTAGCGACCCCTGTGCGCCGGGCCCGCCACTTTCAGCCCCCGCGCTTCTAATTTCGTTTGCAGCGGCCCCCAGAACGCCTCTGCCTTCCATAACGGCAGGCCCGGTCATCCAGATCCGATTATCATCGCCCCATGAAATTTCCAGGGTGCCGCCCGGCAATGTCACGGATACGGCGCGATCAGTGCGATTTGTCCGGGCCGCACAAACAGCTGCTGCACACGCCGCCGATCCACACGCCTGTGTAAGACCAGCACCCCGCTCCCATGTCCGCACCACGATCGTTTTCCGATCCACGACGTGGGCGAGCGAGATATTGGCACGCTCGGGAAAATGCGGGTGGTTTTCGAGCATCGGCCCAAAGCCGGCAAGATCATAGGCCAACACGTCGTCCACCCAGAAGATCGCATGCGGGTTGCCGACATTTACAACGGACGGCGAGTGCAAAATCGGATCGTCAATGGGCCCAACCTGAAGCTCAATGGCGCGGGTATCATGAAAAGGTTCGGCCAGCGGAATGTCCTGCCAGTCAAACTTTGGCGAACCCATATCCACGCTGATCCGGTTGGCGTCGTGGACCCTTGCCCGCAAGACACCGGCCGATGTCTCGAAGTTGAAGTCACGCGCATCCGTCCGCGACGATTCATAAAGCGCAACGCACCGCATTCCGTTTCCGCAGGCACCGGCCTCGGAGCCATCAGAATTGTAAATGACCACATGGGCTGCGGTTTGAGCCGTCCGGGGCGTCTGCAAAACCATCATCTGATCAAAGGCTGTCGGCGGCTCTGAGGCGATGGTCACGACATCAGCGGCGGTCATCGCTTGTACGTTCGCAGCCGATGCGCCGCGCTGGTCGACAACCAGGATCTGATTGCCAAGCCCGTGCATTTTCCAATAGGTGCTGTGTTCTGGGTAGGTCATCGCCCATATATGACAGTTGACGCGGTGAACACAATCTCAGCCCGGATTGGTGTCACCGCCACCAAGGTAAGGAAGACGCCTAAGCATGGCCGACCATATGCGCGACAAAGCCTTTCCAAACGGTCAACCGTCTGCTTGGGTCACAGCCCACCTCGAAGGCGCACCCCAACACCAGATCGTTGCCGACATCGCATGCGGCAGCAGCAGGCATACGCGACTTGCCCTCTCAGCCGGCTTCAAGGTCCACGCGATCGATCGCGACACCTCAAAGCTCTCAGATATCGTTGATAACAAAAGCCTCACCATCACTGAGACCGATCTCGAAGATGGGTCGCCCTTCCCGCTCGGCCAGAACTCAATCGGCTGCGTCATCGTCACCAACTATCTGCACCGCCCTATCCTCGCGGACATAGTGTCCTGCCTGAGGGATGATGGGCTGTTGGTTTATGAAACCTTTGCAGTGGGAAATGAACGCCATGGCAGGCCATCAAACCCCGACTTCCTTCTCAAACCAGGCGAACTGATCGACGCCACAAGCGCGCGCCTCATCCCGATCCACTATCAGCACACAATGCTTGCCGACCCCATCCGTGTTGTAGCGCGATTGGCGGCCGTCGGACCCGCTCACAAGTGGGTGAATGACCCACCTCGCCTGGGTTTGCCATTTTAATTTCATTCCGCAGGCCCATATCCGGGAAGTGCACACAGCCCGCGACCGCACGGAACGGAGATAATCAGCCCCCATGACCATGCTCAGAGTGTCTTGCCCCGACATGTCCAGATCCAGCGCATCGACCCAAACAAAGGGATGGGCCACAGCAGCCCTGGTTCTGACAGCAGCCCTGATGCCCGTTACTGCCTCGATTGCCCCGACCAGCGCGCTGGCGGCGCAAACCGACGCGCGGAAAGCACCCACATCAGCCATCAATGTTGAGACGGTCGCCTCCGGCCTGGCGTACCCGTGGGGGCTCGAGTTTCTGAACGATGGCCGCTTTCTCGTGACCGAGCGGCCCGGCAAGTTGAAAATCGTTTCCGCGGACGGCGCGAGTATGACGGAGGTTACCGGCCTTCCGACTGTGCGAGCCAGAGGACAAGGTGGCCTGCTCGACGTCACCGTGGCCCCGGATTTCTCCGAAACCGGAACACTCTACCTGTCGTTCTCCGAGCCAGCCGGTAATGGAGGTGCCCGCACGTCGGTGGCAAAGGCTAACCTCGAAATCGCGCCCGACGGCTCGGCGAAGCTGACCGACACAAAAATCATCTTTCAGCAAGACCCAGTCGTTCGGTCCAGCCACCACTTCGGTTCGCGCGTAGTCGTCGCACCCGATGGGTCGCTTTTCATTACGACGGGTGACCGCGGCAGCGAAAGACAGTCCGCACAGGATCCGGGCAATACGATCGGTGTTGTCGTTCGCATCAACCCCGACGGAACACCGCACGCAGACAACCCGAACAAACCAGGCTGGAAACCTGAGATCTATTCCATCGGCCACCGCAACATCCAAGGTGCTGACATCGACCCCGCCACTGGTCAGCTCTGGACCGTCGAACATGGCGCGCGCGGCGGTGACGAGTTGAACAAACCAGAACCTGGCAAAAACTACGGCTGGCCGACCATCACCTACGGCCGCGACTATTCCGGCATGCGCATCGGCATCGGCCAGGAAAAAGCCGGGCTCGAGCAGCCGGTGTATTACTGGGTCCCGTCAATCGCCACATCCGGACTGCAATTTGTGTCCGGGAAACGTTTCACCGATTGGAAGGGCAACATCCTCGTTGGCGGCCTTTCCGGATCACGCCTCAGCAGGCTTGTCCTGGCAGATGACAAAACCTCAGTCGCTTCAGAAGAAATCCTGCTGTCGGGCGAAGGTCTCCGCATCCGTGAGGTTCGTGAAGGCCCCGATGGCGTAATTTACATCCTGATCGACGAACGGGATGGTTCGTTGATGCGTCTAACACCTGGCAAATCCAGTTAAGCTGCAGACAACGGCGCTCACCCGCTCGAATTCAGCGGGCAAGCAAACCGGCGGGGCTACTCTGCTTTTCCAGGCTCCGCCGGCGCTGAGAAATCCTTCGCGATCCAAAGCATCGCCCAGTCCTTTTCGGGGTGCAGCAACCGGATCAGGTTGCGCCCCGTATCAAAGCGCGCTGCAGCCTGAAGGTTTTCAAGAACCATTTTATCCTGGCGCACATCCTTCGGCGGACACGTCTCCGCCTTTGACAACGGCTGATCAAGAACAACCTTCACGGTTGCTTCCGTCAGCGTATAGGTCCCAGTGAACCGCGTGCAGCCAGTATCGCCCTTGATCTTTCCATCCGCGAAATAGAGCGTCGGCTTCGTGCCCGGGTTGACGTTGTAAAGCCCTTCTTCAAACAAATAGGACACAACCTTCAGGCGCGTCCCTTCCAACGCGAACGTCTCCTGGGTTTGCAGCCGCGCAACGACGGCACCATCCTCACCCTTGAGCTCAAGAACGGATTTCTCAGCATCACCAAAGGCATAAGCTTGGACCTTTGAAAGCGCCTCGAGATAGCCCCGCTCCAAATCCAACGCTTCACCCGAACAGCCTTTCCGGGTCACGCGGTCAACGCTTATCGTCAGCCCGTTCTCGCCGGAAAATTCATAACGGCCGCCGAAGAAATTGCACGCGCTCGCGCCATCCACCCGTTCGCGGTCAAAATGCAGATCACCAGCCATCCCGACATCTTTGGGACCCAGTTGAGTCACCTTCCAGCGCGTGCCTTTGAAGTCGAATGCATCATCCGCCGCGTGGCTGGCTTTTTCACCAGCGACAACGAGCCCGAATGCCATTGCAAGCCCGAAAACTGTTTTCCAGCCGACCGCTATACTGTGCCGACGGCCCAGCGCAAACGCGGATCCGGTCGATTCACGCACTTTAAGAACGGATGTCATATTTACCTCTGTCTCCCACTGCCTCCGGGCAGGTCACTTGGCGGCGCGCCGTCGGACGCAGGTGCCGATTGCACACCAACGGTTCGCACCATTTCTTCAGACGCAATCTGACAATCCTTGTTCCGATCAAGAATAGCGAACGCGGGATTCTTCGTCTCCGTAAATTCCTGAGCCGTCAGTGTGCCGTCCTTATTGGTGTCAAAGTATCCAAGTTTCGCCGACTGAAAAAGCCGGTCCGCTTTGATGATACGCGCATATTCCTCTTCACCGACCGCACCATCTGCGTTGGCGTCAGCCAGCGTGAACAGCTCACCGGTGTACTGCTTCCACTCATCGCAGGTCACTGTGTTATCCCGGTTCAGGTCCCAGGTCTGCGCGGCACTGACAAATAGCATGTCATCGGATTTGGTGCCGGAAAACGGCAGCGAGGCCCCGCCGCATCCGCCCATTGCAAGGCTGACCATCATAACGGTTGCACCCGCCGTAATAGTACTAGGCCAACGGAACCACCCCTCGGCGGACGACAATCTAACGAACCTATCCATCATCGCGTGATCTTCCCTAGCCGACCGCCACAAATTTCAAAGGACGAGAAACGCCCTCACCGTCTCGCACACTATTCTACAGTGTCTTCGCGTTGACATTTGAGCAGGCTTGGCACATTTTCCGCATCCAATCTGTGGCCCATACGACATGAGCCGCCTCATTTCACACGACAATCCCCTGCTAAGTGCCTGAAAACGTAGGCACCGCGCGAAAAAATGGATCGTCCGGAGGAAACGAGGTCAACATCCGCCAGCGAGTTTCGCCCGCGGATGCATTGTCGTTTGGGCAATCTGGTTGTCTTGCAAATCTTGCGCAACCAACGTCGCCAACATAGGTCGCCCAAAAAGGTCGCATGTTTCAGTCACTCTCAGACCGCCTGTCAGGGGTATTCGATAAGCTCACCAAACGCGGTGCGTTGTCGGACAGCGATGTATCTGACGCCATGCGCGAGGTGCGCCGCGCCCTGCTTGAAGCGGACGTGGCGCTCGATGTCGTGCGCAGCTTCACAGATAAGGTTAAAGCCAAAGCCGTCGGCCAGCAGGTTGTCCAATCCGTCACCCCGGGGCAGATGGTCGTTAAGATCGTCCATGACGAACTGGTTGCGGTGCTTGGGTCGGACGCTGAACCGATCGATCTGAACGCAGCTCCCCCAGTCGGCATCCTGATGGTCGGCCTGCAAGGGTCGGGTAAAACCACCACAACTGCCAAAATCGCCTATCGCCTGACAAACCGGGACAAGAAAAAAGTCCTGATGGCCTCGCTGGACACCCGCCGGCCAGCGGCCCAGGAACAGCTCAAAGTACTCGGCGAGCAAACGAACGTCGCGACCCTGCCCATTGTCGCTGGTCAGCAGCCTTTGCAGATTGCCAAGCGCGCCTATGATGCCGCCCGCCTCGGCGGCTATGACGTGATCTTGTTCGACACCGCCGGCCGCATCACCCTCGACGATGAGTTGATGCGCGAAGCCGTCCAGGTCAAAAACGACGTCAAACCACACGAAATCCTCCTCGTAGCCGATTCATTGACCGGGCAAGACGCCGTAACAACGGCCAAGGCCTTCGATGAGGCCATGAAAGGCGGTGAGAAGGGCGGTGACAAAGACGGAATCACCGGCATCGTCCTCACGCGCGCCGACGGCGACGGACGCGGTGGTGCCGCTCTCTCCATGCGTGCCGTCACTGGCAAACCGATCAAGCTGTTGGGCGTGGGCGAACGCTGGGATGAACTGGAAGACTTTCATCCAGAACGGATCGCCGGGCGCATTCTCGGCATGGGCGACATCGTCTCCCTCGTCGAAAAAGCCTCTGAAACCATTGACGTCGAAAAAGCCAAAGCCATTGCCGCGAAAATGCGCAAAGGCGGCTTTGACCTGGAAGACCTCGCCGAACAGCTCAAGCAAATGGAACGCATGGGTGGCATGGGCGGCATGATGGGCATGATGCCAGGTGTCGGAAAACTCAAAGCCCAGATGGCGGATGCCAACTTCGACGACAAAATCTTCAAACGCCAGGGCGCGATCATTTCATCCATGACGCCCAAGGAGCGCCGCGCACCCAAAGTGCTCGATGCCAAAAGAAAACGCCGCATCGCCAAAGGGTCAGGGACCGACGTCACCGATGTGAACCGTCTTTTGAAAATGCATCGCCAGATGGCGGACATGATGAAAAAGATGGGTAAGAACAAAGGGGTGATGGGCAAGATGATGGGCGGGCTCGGCCTGGGTGGCGGCATGCCCGGCATGGGCGCCGGCGGCCCCAGCCCAGAAGAACTGGCTGCGATGCAGGCCGAACTTGCAAACCTCGACCCGAAGGCGCTCGAACAACTCCCCGACGACATGAAGGACGCCATCGCCAACGCCGACGTGGGCGCAGCTGGCGGCAAATCAGGCGGGCTTCCAGGCCTCGGTGGCCCCTCTGGTGGCGGACTTCCAGGCCTTCCAGGCGGGGGAGGTCTCCCCGGAATGCCGGGCGGACCGATGGGCGGCCCACTCGGCGGAATGGGGATGCCCGGCCTTCCCGGGATGCCAATGCCCGGTGGCAGCGGTCATGGCGCAGGCAAGCGCAAAAAGAAAAAACGCAAATAACGACAACCTAGAATTCGAACAGTTCCAACAACGCAGATAACCCAAATCAAAGGACGAACAATAAAATGGCAGTCAAACTTCGCCTCGCCCGTGGTGGCGCCAAAAAACGCCCCTACTATTACATTGTCGCGGCCACGGCCTCCTCGCCACGCGACGGTCGCTGGATTGAGCGCGTTGGATCCTACAACCCGATGCTTCCCAAAGACAGCGGTGAACGCGTGAAATTGGACATCGAGCGCTGCAAGCATTGGCTATCCGTTGGCGCACAACCGACCGACCGGGTCGCCCGTTTCCTCGCCGCAGCCGACCTGATGAAACGCGATGCGAAAAACAACCCTAACAAAGCCAAGCCAAAGAAGAAGGCACAGGAACGCCTTGCGGCGATCGAAGAGAAAAAACGCGAAGCCGAAGAGGCGGCAAAAGAAGCTGCCGAAGCACCCGCCGAAGGCGATGCCGCCTCCGCCTAACATATCGACTTCTACCAGCGAGCCCGCAGCGAACCCTGCGGGCTTGTTGCGTTTTGGTGGAAACACTCGGCCCGAAGACCGCAATGAAGCGGTGAATGAGAAGTCTTTAAGCCTTTGCGATATTGAAGCTGGTAGAAGTCCAGGTCCCGGCTCGCGCCATGGGCCCAAAGCGTCGTTAACGCCGCAACGATCCAGAGCACTTTGCGTCCGGGACGACGTTTTTTTCGCTGCGTTAATTGCGGCGTTCCGTGGGGAACTGTGAGGGTGGGCCCCATTGGGTAGGTTGAGTTCAACACAGAGAAACACAAACAACCCGGCCCGAGGAACAGTCCCATGACCCGCATCGCTTCCATCGCCATCGCAACCATCGCCCTGACAGCCACAGCAACATCAGCTTTCGCCGTCCCAGGCTACGTCAAGCGGGCCTGCATCGGAGACTACTTCTCCTACTGCTCGCAGCACGCTCCAGGCACACCAGCCGTCAAGCAGTG
>JBCBRH010000028.1:0-58106 GCA_039819785.1 Pseudomonadota bacterium
CTTGCCGCCCGCCCCCGAACAAACCGGTGGCGGTTTAATAGGCCTCTCAGCCTTCGGCGGCCCGGGTATGTCCAACCACTACTGGTGGATATCGCTGTTCCTGACAGCGAGCCTCACATTCAGCTTCAAAGCCATCCGTCGCGTGACGCGCGGTGCCATTGTGGCTGGCCGTCAGATCTCAAAAGTCAACTACGCAACTACGGATGGCGCTCCAACGGCCGACTGGTCCAAGGCGCACGAACAAATCGCGCTTGCTATGGAAGCCCAGCCTCAGCCCATCCAACCAGCAACGCCGTCCGTGGCATCACCCGCCGGTCCCGCTGTTGCAAGTGCTCAAGGCTTCGGCCGCCGCAGCCGCTAGGCTCGCGAAAGCCTAAGCGACCGGACTTCCGCCACCAGCTTCGGTTTGGAGCCACGCCCCGCAACAGGCCTTGGCAAGTTCACGCACGCGCAGAATATAGCTCTGTCGTTCCGTCACAGAAATCACGCCGCGCGCATCCAGCAGATTGAAAACGTGTGACGCCTTTATGCATTGATCATAGGCTGGCAGCACAACCAGATGCCGCCCCGCATGACCATCATCCAAGCCCGAGGCACCGGTCTCCAGCAAAGCCTGGCACTCGGCTTCCGCATCCTTGAACTGCTGCAGCAAAACGTCGGTGTTTGCGTGCTCGAAGTTGTAGCGCGAGTACTCTTGCTCAGCCTGCAAGAACACATCACCGTAGGTCAGTTTCTTGTCGTCTGTCCGTCCATTGAAGTTCAGATCGTAAACGCGGTCCACACCCTGGACGTACATGGCGAGACGCTCCAACCCGTAGGTGATTTCACCTGAGACAGGCCTGCAATCGAACCCACCGACTTGCTGGAAATACGTGAACTGCGACACCTCCATGCCGTTGCACCAGATTTCCCAGCCAAGCCCCCACGCGCCCAGCGTCGGGCTTTCCCAGTCGTCTTCGACAAACCGGATATCATTGACGCGTGTATCGATCCCGATCGCATCGAGGCTTGCCAGATACAGCTCTTGAATGTCTGGTGGCGAAGGCTTCAAGAGGACCTGGAACTGGTAATAGTGCTGCAGGCGATTGGGGTTCTCGCCATACCGGCCATCGGATGGCCGTCGGGACGGCTGAACGTAAGCAGCCGACCACGGCCTCGGCCCAAGCGACCGCAAGGTTGTGGCAGGATGGAACGTTCCGGCACCAACTTCCATGTCATAGGGCTGAAGGATCACGCAACCCTGGGCAGACCAGAACCTTTGCAACGTCAAGATGAGGTCTTGAAAGGCCTCGCGCGGGCGTAACTCCTGCATGTGTCGTAAGCTACTGTCGCCTTCTGCCGCATGAGGTGATGTCATGTTGAAATTCCTAAGCGCGAAGCGCTAGTGGGTGGGGTGCGGCGGCACTATACGCATCAGCCGATCAGTGTCACGCTTCGCAGAGCGGCAAACAGTGGACCAGCCTGGCGCGTTGCGCCCGTAACCTTAGAAACTCTTGTACGACGATTGGACTTGCCAAACCGGCTTCCGATGCCGGACGGTCCTTAAGCAAGACAAAGCCTAGCCGTGCCTCTCGGCCGGTTTTCGCGCTCACAATCTCGGCCCATTTCCTGATAAGGCAGATGATGCAAGTTTTCACACACAAGCCAATCGCCTTGACGCCAGTGGCTCTCGCTCTCGGGGTGGTGGTGTTTGGAGCCAGTGTGCTCGGCAAGCCTGCCCATGCCGAAAATCTGGATATTCCACCGGAAATCACCCCGGCAATTCGCGCGGCCTGCGAGAAAGATGTCAGACGGCTGTGTGTGAAGTCGGGGTCAACACGGGCCACAGTCAAATCATGCGTATTGCGAAAGTTCACAAGCCTGAACACCAGTTGCCAATATCGGCTGATCACTGCTGGGTTGGTCAGCAAAAACAAAGCCTCAAAGTCCGCACTGGCAAAAAAGCCGGCACTTAGCAGCAAATCTGGCTCGAAAGCTGCGGCTAAGAAATCGCGCGGACAGTCAGCGGCCAGCCAGGCGAAAGCGAACCGTCAAGCAAAGGCGAACAGTGCTGCAGCTGAAATGCTCGGCATGGACCAGTAAGTCCCACACGAACTTCAAAACAGCGCAGCGGTTGGGCCAGCGACCCCGTCGGGTGATCTTGGAGCTACGGCGCGCGATAAACACCTGTCTCAGGATCTCTCCGCAGGCTTCCCATTTCGCGCATCTGCGGACTTGGAGACGTAGAACCAGACTGCGCGTCAGTGTCAGCAGCTCGGCCCCGACCGTCACGACGTTCGCGCGCAGCATGACTTATCCCGCGCGCCACGCGGTAGCCCGCATACATCCCGACACCCATCAGCGTGAAAAGCAAAGCCTGTGGCATGACACGGTCCTTAGCACATGTTTGGGAAAAGTGTACGCGGTTTTCCGCCCGGAACATGCTTCAATTCTAAAGCTGAGAGCCTGCTTTGCGAGTCCACGAAAAACAGACTCCAGTCATCCTCGAAGACATATCGGTGGAGGATTATAACCCGTATCGCGCCCAGATCGCACGTTCTTCCAGCGCAGACACAACAGAATTTGCAAGTTCACTTTGCAACGTGCCATTCTCGCTCGCCCCACCCAGAGCCGTAGCCGAACCAAGACCCGACAGGCCCGCCGCCCCAACATGTCCGCCAACACCGCCGGGTATGCGCCGGAAAAGGCTGAGCAGTCCACCTTTGCCCATGGACACCATCCGCAGTTTAGCCTTTTTGCCGACGACCTCTTTCATTTTTGAACGAACGTCTGCAATCCCATCGATCAACCCTAACTCAAGTGCCTGTTTCGCAGACCAAAACGCACCGGAAAATAAATCACCGTCTGGCCCCATGAGTTTGGCAGCACGCCGCTCTTTCACAACACCAATGAACACATCGTGGATGTCGTCCTGCACAGACCTCAGCCGAGCAATATCCTCAGGTTGTTCTGGTTTGAACGGGTCCAGCTGGCTCTTCGATGTCCCAGCCGTATAAACCCTGCGCTCTACGCCGATCTTTTCAATCGCCTTGTCAAATCCGAACATTGCGGAAATGACCCCGATCGACCCGATGATCGACGACGGGTCGGCGTAAACTTCGTCACCCGACATAGCGAGAAAATATCCACCTGATGCTGCAACATCTTCGCAGAACACATAAACCGTCTTCTTGTGTTCATCAGCGAGTTGCCGGATACGCTGATGGATCAGGTTCGATTGAACAGGCGACCCACCTGGCGAATTGATGACAATCGCCACCACCGGGACTTTCGACATCGTGAAGGCCCGCTCGATCGCGTCCGCAGCCGTTGCAAGCGACAACCCTGGCCGCAAAGGCGATGACATCCCAATGGCACCCGACAGACGAAGCACGGGCACAATTGGTGAGCGGTTGAACAGACCCATCTAGTAGGCTCCTTGAGATGGCGAGGTATTAAGAGGCGGAATGTCTTTCCAGATCGGTTAAGCAACCAAGCCCAATCTGACAATGGTCAATGACAATTTGCCATGATGAAACGCATGCGACCCACGAAGTGAAAGTACCCGCAAACGGCATGCTGGTTCAGGGCCAGTCGTCCAGGGCTGCGCCCTGTCGCAAAACCACATCAACACCGGGCACATACGCACGACGTCCATTCTCTCCCGTTGCCCCATGAAGCACCAACGGCGCAAGCATTCGAAACGGCGCGCGGCTCCCCTTGGTGGCCTTGACGAGAACGCGGCTGACCTCCGCCCCTTCGAACGCCTGGATCGGCCGAACAGCAATCCCGCCGAACCTTCCAGATAAAGCTGCGAGCAAATCCGGCAACGCTGCAATCTTGTGAATAACGAAAATGCGACCGGCTGGCTCAAGCACACGCACACCGAAACGGATCCAATCATCAAGAAGTTCAGATGGCATCGCGTGCGCAAGATTTTTGCTTTTTTGCGGACTGGGCGTCCCGGCTGCAAGTGGGTGGTAAGGGGGGTTCATAACGACATCTTGAAAGGCCTCGACACACAGCCCGGCACTGCGGCAAGTTGCAGCCTTAGCCGTCACATCAGCCAGCACGGTTGTGACCCGTTTTTCAAGGCCGTTCCGAGATATGTTGCGGTTCGCCAGATCCAGTAACTCGGGCTGAACATCAACCAGCGTCACACGGGCCTTCGCCAGGCGGTGCGCAATGCACAGGCCAACCGTCCCGACACCTGACCCGATATCCAGCACCGACCGGCGTTCCAATCCATCCACGTCATGGACAGATGCCGCCAGAAGAACCGCATCCAAACCAGCGCGATAACCATGCCGATACTGCAAAATCTGCAGCTGCCCGCCCAGGAACGCATCATCGGTCAGGTCTGCAGCTGGCATTGATGCGTCGGTTTGCCGACCAACACCTGCACTATCATCGACGCGTTGATCGGGGTGGCCACTCATTCCTCACGGACATCCCGGTCGCTCAACCACTGACCCAGATCAGCCTCGACAAGAGCCTTGCGCGCCCTGTGCCAGTCATCATCTGGAACGAGCAACCGTTTCGGCAACACGCCAACGGAGCCTTCCAGGATGCTCATGTTCACATCGAAAACCACAGGTTCAATTCCCTGGTCCCGCAGCAGGACCTCAAGGAACGACAATAACACCGGGTTGTTGGTCTGGACGAGTTCACGCATGCCCATTAGGTAGAGCGTGGAACCGAAAAGCGGAAGCCTTACGTGAGGCGTTTTCGCTTGGTCTGCATAAATACGCGCCAGAAACTCTGGCTTTTGCCCGCGACTTTGGCGTCCCGTGACACACCGTCCCCGAATTGGTAACACTCGATTTCGCCTGCGGTCGATGCAGCGCTTCTGATGCGTTTGGACCGCTGAAGGTAAAAAACGCATGACACAGGTCAAGGCCATAGGAGCCGCACTTGGGACTCGTCGTACCACTTGATAATGCCCGAAATCCGGCTGAGAAGCTGAAACCGCTTCTGGACCTCGTCGCAAGCGACATGGCGGAAATCAATCGCCTGATTCTTGATAAGGCCATCTCCGACGTCGACATGATCCCGGAGTTGGCGCATCACCTTATTGATTCAGGCGGTAAACGCCTCCGCCCAATGCTGACACTGGCAACAGCCCGGATGACAGGGTACGCCGGCTCAGATCACGTGCAGGTCGCATCCGCAGTCGAGTTCATGCACACCGCCACCTTGCTCCATGACGATGTGGTGGACGAGAGCGACGTCCGCCGTGGAAAGACAGCGGCACGCATGATCTGGGGCAACCAGGCAAGCGTGCTGGTCGGGGACTTCCTGTTGGGTCAGGCCTTCCGCATGCTGGTTGAAGTCGGATCGCTACCCGTTCTGAAAATCCTGTCGAACGCCGCAGCCGTCATCGCGGAAGGCGAAGTGATGCAGCTCGCTGCAGCCAAAAACACCGCAACGACAGAAGACGAGTATCTCGCCATCATCAATGCCAAAACGGCAGCCCTGTTCCTTGGCGCAGCCGAGAGCGGTGCCGCCTTGGCAAAACGTCCAGCCGATGAACTGGCGGCTCTGAGATGCTACGGCAAGAACCTCGGTATCGCCTTCCAGCTGATTGACGATGCGCTGGACTACGGTGGGAATGCCAACGACCTGGGCAAGTCAGTCGGCGATGATTTCCGCGAAGGCAAGATTACCCTCCCCGTCATCCTGGCATTCCGGCGCGGCAATGACGAAGAGCGCGCCTTCTGGCGCCGCACCATCGTTGATGGGGCCGTGGTCGACGGCGACGTCGAAGTGGCCATCAGCCATATGCGCCGCCATGGTGCCATCGAAGCGACGATCGCGCGGGCGCGGTCCTATGGCGAAGTGGCCCACGACGCCATGGAAATATTCCCGCAGAGCATCGAAAAACAGGCTTTGCAGGATGTCGTGTCCTTCTGCATCGACCGGGTCAATTGACGTCACAAGTAAGATAGGCAGCGCTTTGGATTATGCGGTGTCGCTTCACCGAAGCACGGTCGATACCACCCACCAATTGGGCTCGGCCGCCTGAATGGCATCCGCAGCGCGCTCGCAATCCGCGATGGCTGGGAACACTGCGAAACAGGTTGGTCCGGCCCCTGAAACCGCGGCATACGCGCATTTCGGCTCAACAGATAATCGGCCAAGAACGTCATCGATCTGCGGAATGACCGAGTGCGCCGGCCGATAGAGCCCATTGCCCGTTTTGTACAGGTATTCGACCAGTGACCGCCAATCACGCGTCAGCTCTGATGGCATCACCACGGGCGGACAACGCGGCGCAGCAGCGTATGGCGGCGCATCCAAAGCCTTGAAGACACGCACGGTCTTGTCAGCTGGCACCGGCACTTGTGGGTTGGCCAAGACAACAGGGACCGGCGGCAGGTCATCGATCGTTTCCAGCCGCTCTCCGATCCCTCGCATCCAGGCTGCGTGATCGAGCAAACACACCGGAACGTCGGCACCTAGCTCAGCGGCCAGCGTCATGAAATCAACGTTCTGAGACTGCTCCGGATTGAGGCGTTTCACACATCTCAGGACAGCTGCGGCATTGGCGGATCCACCGCCCAGTCCAGCTGCCACAGGCAGACGCTTTTGGACGTGGACGGCACCAACGTTGAGGTCAGGATGTCGTGCCTGAAGTAACCCCAGTGCGCGCACGACGATGTTTTCACCGACAATCGTCTCACCGAATGGACCTGAAACACTCACGCCCGGCGGCAAACCCGGATCAAGCGTGAGCACATCGCCAATATCAGCGAACGCCACCAGGCTTTCCAACGCATGGTAGCCGTCTGGACGTTTTCCCAGAATTTCGAGGGTGAGATTGACCTTGGCCCGCGCCGTTTCCTGAAGGACAGGATGTAGGCCTGTCATGCCGCGTCTCCTATGCCCGTCCGCCAGGGCTGGCTTTCTGCAGCCGTGCAAGACCCATCTAGGGAACGGGCCCCGGATTACTGAGCCACTGGACGCGTCGGTGGCGGAACAGCACCTTGCCCTGCACCGGTCTTGGCGGCTGGACCATTAACAACTGGACCATCAAAGGCTTTCTCACCATCCAGCGTCGTCGCTCGCGCCTGACGCTTTTCAGGAAGTCCGGCGGCAATCTTGTCCTTAATCTTCAGCAGGTCTTCAGGTTCAGGGTTCAACGACAGCGCAAGATCCCACTGGAAGCGCGCTTCACGTTCGCGCCCAACACGCCACAGCGCATCGCCCAGGTGATCATTGAGAATAGGGTCCTCGGGACGAAGCTCAACGGCACGTTCCAGATATTTGACCGCCTTCTTGTAGTTGCTGAGCTTGAAGTGGGCCCACCCGAGCGAATCGACGATGTACCCATCGTCCGGCTTCAACGCCACGGCCTTCTCGATCAGCTTCATCCCCTTTTTCAGGTTCTTGTTCTGATCAACCCAGGAATAACCCAGGTAATTCAGCGCCAATGGTTGATCAGGGAAAAGCTCCAGAGCCTTCTTCAGATCTTTTTCGGCCGCTGGCCAGTTCTTGATCCGCTCATAACACGTCCCGCGCGAGTAATAGAATGACCAGTGCCGACGGTCAGGCTTATCGATCAGATCGATGGCCCGGGTGTAATACTCGATCGCCTCGGCATACCGCTTCTTGGAACGCATGATATTGCCCAGCGCGTCCAGAGGCTTGATGTCACTTGGATCACGAGCAGCAACCGTTTCCAGGAGCGCCTTGGCTTCTTCCACATCACCGAGCGAGTTCAGGTTGAACGCTTTGCGGATTTCGATCGCTGATCGCAAAGGCGTATCTGACCCGATCCGCTGGTACGTCGAAATCGCCGCATCGTAACGCTTGGTTGTTTCATGCGCATTCGCAAGAGCCGCCAGCGCAAACGACTGGTCGGGCTCCAGATAAAGCGCCATCTGCAAATACAATAGCCCGATGCTGACCCCGCCTTCACCGGTCAATGCCTCGCCAAGCCCGTAGAACACTTCAGCCAAACCCTCAGAGGGTGTCTTGACCAAAAGCCCGATTTTGTCACCGCGTTTGATCCGCTCCAGCAAGTCTTTCGCAAGCGGATGCCCGTCCCCGCGCGACCGGCTCAGATGCGTCTTCAAAACGCCCTGCGCAGCATTCCGTTTGCCCGCATTTGCCAAATGGTGCGCATAAGCCAGCGCTGTGCGCAGTGTCCGGTTGTCCTGGCGAAAGACCTGTTTAAACGCGAGACGCGCCTGCCCTTTCTTTTCCGCCTGATCGGCCACAAGACCACGGTGATAGCGCAGATAGAACTGGGCCCACTCAGCCTGTTGCGGGAGCTTCAACAGCCGCAAAGAACGTGATTTTTGTCCACGAGCGAGTGCGATCCACGATTGCGCAATAGCACTCGTGAGTTCACCAATCGGTCCGCTATCAGCCTTTTGGAAGTGCTTTTCAGCTTCGAGGTACTTTTCGGCCTTAAAAGCGGTCAGGCCGAGAAACATCCGCGCCATGCGGTGGTTGTCTTGAATTTCCACCAGACGTTTGGCTAGCATTTCAGCTTCTGGCCAATGCCCTTCGGATGCTTCCATTAAGAAGCTCTGTTCAACCAGTACCGCGCTTTCACGGTCCCGGAACAAGGCATTCCGATAGAATTTGGCGGCCCGTGTCGTGTCATGCTTGCTGCGCGCGAAGCGTCCGGCCAGATAACTGCCAGCGAGGGACCGCATAGGTATCGCCGTTTCCGCCGTCCGCGCTACAGCAACAGGCGACGTCGCGGACATGGCAACAACCGATGCGGCAACCGCCGCAAGTGCCGTGATCGTGTTTCGTGCCGGCGCAATGGACGTCCTACGGGTGTAGCGCATCAAAACCTACCTCAAGCGATCAAACGGAGTGCCCCCATCATGGGCAAATCCTAGGGTATCAAAAATCGAGGCGGTTTGGCGACACATCATTGGTCACCATGATCCTGTGGTGAACACAATGGCAACACCCGACAGGCGAGCGCCCGTTACATGCCGGCATAATTCGGCCCGCCGCCGCCTTCTGGGCAAACCCAGGTAATGTTTTCCGACGGATCTTTGATGTCGCAAGTCTTGCAGTGCACGCAGTTCTGCGCGTTGATCTGAAATGCTTGGCTGCCATCTTCGGCGGTCACGATTTCGTAGACCCCAGCCGGGCAATAGCGCTGCGCCGGTTCAGCGTAATCAGGCAGATTGACCAAAATCGGCACAGCCGGGTCAGCAAGTCTGAGATGAACGGGCTGGTCTTCTTCGTGATTGGTTGCCGAAAACGACACGCTGGTCAATTTGTCGAACGTCAACACACCATCTGGTTTCGGATAATCGATCGGTTTGAAACGTTTCGCCTTGCGCAGGGATTCTGCATCAGACTTCCCATGGCTCATGGTCAGCCCAAGGCCGACACCGCGCAACCCTGGTATCGAGTTCAGCCACATATCGACCCCACCGAGAATCACACCACCAGCAGTGCCGAAGCGTGACCACAGCGGTTTTGCATTGCGGACCGGCTTCAGATCATCCGCGATCGGCCCGGTCAACACGTCATTGCGGTAAGCCTGCAGCAGATCACCGCAGCGCCCATCACGAACCGCCTCAAAGGCCGCGTCGGCTGCCGCAATCCCGGACTGCACCGCATTATGGCTCCCTTTGATGCGCGGCACGTTCACGAGGCCGGCGGAACATCCAAGCAAAGCACCACCGGGAAACACGAGTTCGGGAATGGACTGCCATCCACCCTCGGTGATCGCCCGCGCACCATAGGACAACCGCTTCCCACCTTCGAAAAGTGGTGCAATCGCGGGGTGCGTCTTAAACCGCTGGAATTCATCATAGGGGCTCAGGTACGGGTTCTCGTAGTTGAGGTGAACCACGAAACCGACCGACACCAGATTATCGCCATAGTGGTAGAGGAACGAGCCACCACCCGTCGCATTGCCCAATGGCCAGCCAAAAGAGTGTTGCACCAGTCCCGGCTCATGTTTGTCCGGTTTGATCTGCCAGAGTTCTTTCAGCCCAATCCCGTACTTTTGCGGATCTCGCCCCTTATCAAGACTGAATTTCCGGGTCAGCTGCTTGGCGAGCGACCCGCGCGCGCCCTCGGCAATCAGAACGTATTTGCCATGCAGTTCCATTCCGCGTGTGTAGCTATCCTTGGGATCACCATCGCGCCCGACACCCATGTCGGCAGTGGCGACCCCGACGACCGTCTCGCCGTCATCGGAATAAATCACTTCATTCACCGCAAAGCCCGGGTAAATCTCGACCCCCAGGCCCTCGGCTTGCTCGGCAAGCCATCCACATAGCGCGCCAAGACTGCCGATGTAGTTGCCATGGTTGTTCATCAACGGCGGCATCATCAAATTTGGCAAGGTCAGCTCACCAGCAGGCCCCAAGACCAGAAAACGGTCTTTCGTCACCTTCGTCTCAAGGGGTGACCCCATCTCGCGCCACTCGGGCAGCAAGGCATCCAGGCCGGAAGGGTCAATAACCGCACCAGATAGAATGTGCGCGCCGACTTCTGAACCCTTTTCCAAAACGACGACCGACAGATCTTCGCCCGCCTCTTCCGCACATTGCTTAAAACGGATGGCCGCCGACAATCCGGCCGGTCCCGCCCCGACAATCACAACATCGAATTCCATGGTATCGCGCGGCGGAAGGCTGGCGCCATTGCTGGTCATCTTGAGTGTCATCCTTTTCTTATCACGGCATGCAGCGCGTTCGGGCCGCGACAGCCACGGTGTACGTTTAGATGCAAAATAATTCGGAAGTTGTTGGCACCACAGCAAGAATAGTCCAACACCGACACATCTGGGCGATCAAAGGGCCGCATGGTAAGGCTACTTTGACGCTTTATGGTCAGCCACAACTCGGGTCAAGCCAGCCGCGACGGCCAGCCGCGATCCAAAGTCCAGCAAAAGCCCTGGTCTGAGGCGCATTAACGAGAAGCGTGCCCAGACAGTAAGCTGGGACAGTGATCTGCCATCGTCGCTTGAAAGCCCGCTGTCGGCACGCCGGACACGAGACACAAACGGATATGACATGATCGGACCGGAAACCGAGCATCGCGCCAAAACCGCAGCTGCCTTGCTCGACTGGTATGCCGAAATGGGTTGCACGGAAGCTGTGGACGAATCTGGAACAGATTGGCTGGCCAAATCCAACACAGCACCTGGGGATGACGTTCGCGCGGCCATCAACGCCCTGACCGCCAGCTCATCCGCACAGACGTCAACCGGAGCATCCAGTCCGTCCGGCTCGTCCCGCTATGCAAAATCGTCCAGCCCACCAAGGCCACCGCACGCATCAAACCAGCCGGCACCCACGCGAACGCCGCCCTCGACGCAACCTCCACGTGCACCGTCAGCCGCACGACCAGCCGCTAAACCAGCCCCGGCCGATGGCGCGGTATTGGAGGCGCGGATTGCAGCTACCGCAGCTCCCACACTGGAAGCCCTGTCGGCAGCCATTGCATCGTTTGACGGTTGCGGACTGAAGCGGACGGCGAAAAACGTCTGTGTGTTCCGGGGGGCAGAAACAGCGCGGATCGCTGTGATTGGGGAAGCCCCGGGCAGGGATGAGGACCTTGCAGGCAAGCCCTTCGTGGGTGCAGCAGGCCAATTGCTGGACCGCATGCTCGCGGCAATCGGCCTGAATGAGGACAACACCCACATCACGAACGTCGTCTATTGGCGCCCCCCCGGCAACCGGGCGCCCACCCCACAAGAGGTCCAGACCTGCCAGCCATTTCTCGAACGCCAACTGGAGATGGTCGACCCTGATGTGCTTTTTCTGATGGGCGGCTCAGCGGCAAAACAGATTTTTGCAACAACCGAGGGAATTATGCGGACTCGTGGAAAATGGCGAACAGTCAACATCGGCGGGCGTGAAAGACGCACCCTCGCAACGCTGCATCCAGCCTATCTTTTGAGAACGCCATCGGCAAAACACATGGCCTGGAAGGACTTACAAGCCGTCAGAAAATTACTTGCCGAATAATCCAAACAACTAAAAATCATTTTTATACAGATTAATCAAGAATATGCACCGCATTCGCGCGTCAATTGATCAGAATTAATTGTCAGCCTTTAAAGCACCAGACACGTGCAACGTGTAAACCTTTCATAGAAATTGTTTAGACAGTATCCCTCATAATACTGTCATCCGCTTACGATGAAGGGGCAAGAAGTGTCATCAGGATTGGTCTATCTGCGCCCACAACCGATCGCCTATGTCCGCGCCCACGCCGATATTGGGCAGGCAAGCCCCATTGCATGGTCCAATCTTCAGGCCTGGTGTGAGCGCATGCCCAACCGCGCGGACCTACAAGTCTCCTATGGACTGACTCGGGCCTCAGAAATGCCAAACGGAAAAATCCAGTGCACCTACGAAGCCGCGTTTGAAATTCCATTTCCTGGAGACAGGACTGGCGAAAACGGACTTGGTGTCAAACAGCTTCCAGGTGGGGCCTATATGCGCCGCCGTCACTTTGGAACCTTGTCTGAAATCGATGCCGCTTTGTTCAGCTTCAAGAATGAAGACCTCGCGTCCTCACAGTTTCAGCTGGACGAGAACCGCCCGGCGATCGAAATCATTTTCTGCAACCCATGCAAGATCATGGACGGAGAAATGAAGGCCGATCTCCTGTTGCCAATCGCCATCAGCAGCAATGCAAACGCGGCCTGATCCAGCTCGCTTCAAACGCCTCCCACCCAGGTCGTTACGTCAGCCCCCGCGCGCTCTGCCGCGGACGCGCCCGCACCTCATCGCCCGGCACTTTCAGATTTCATCGTCTGCGGCTAAGCTTGACAAACACGGCCTGGACGCACCGGAGGCACCATCAACGGTCCCAGGCTATTTCGGGCCCGCTGAGGAACAAATCCCATGCCGCGCATTGACGAAACTCGCCCCTTCATACCGGTTCGCATCGCCATTCTGACCATGAGCGACACCCGTTCACTGGCCGAAGACAAATCCGGCAGCACTCTGGTGGAGATGCTGAGCGACGCCGGTCACGAGCTCGCCGATCGCGCCATCAGTCCAGATGACATCCAAAACATCCAAAAGGTCGTGGGACAGTGGCTGGATGACACGACGATTGACGTCGTTATCACAACCGGTGGCACCGGCTTCACAGGCCGCGACGTCACCCCCGAGGCCCTACAGCCCTTGTTTGAAAAACATATCGACGGGTTCTCAGCCATCTTCCATCGGATTTCGTTCGACAAAATCGAAACGTCAACGATCCAGTCCCGCGCATGCGCAGGTGTCGCCAAAGGAACCTATGTGTTCTGTCTGCCAGGCTCACCGGGTGCCTGCAAAGACGCCTGGAACGGCATTTTGAAATGGCAGCTCGACAACCGCCATCGGCCCTGCAACTTCGTCGAGATCATGCCCCGGCTGGAAGAACACCGCAGGAAAGCCTCCTGAGCTCACGACGCTGTCGGTGGCGAATTGCCCATGAGAGAAACCGACGCCCAAGTTTCAATACCCAGCCTTGGCGCGCTCAATGGCAAGCAGTTGGCGCGTCGCATTCGCGTTGTCAAAAATCGCATGGCCCAGCTGGCTGATGAACAATAGCCCGAGCCCCGAGCCAGCGACGACAAAACCAACTAAGTAACCAGCACCACCGGACAGCTCGACACCCGTTGCAACCACCTCCGGAACAATGGTGAGATAGGCTGCGATCACCATTGCAAATCCGGCCAAAATCGCAATCCAACCCAACACCGCAAGACAACCAGCAACGAACCCGCCCACCCGGTATTTCCGCCGGAAAGCCGTTTCCAGATCTCCGTCTTCATCCTCAATCGCCCGCATGATGCGTGGAAGTTGGGCGTCGGCGTCATCATCTGCGATTTCGCCAACGCTCGTGGGCAACGAGACAGGCAACGGGTCTGGGTCGGGATCATCTAAGTGTTGTGGCTCAAGCGTGCTCGGCTCCAAGCTCGCTTGCAGCCCCTCATGTAGATCTGCCAGTCGTGCGGACAGTCGATCCGGTCCGCCAGATGGTGCTTTTGAACCGCTCACCAGACCGTCGGAAGTCGCCAGCTCATCGGGAAAAGCAGCAGCGGATGTCAAATCCGCGTTGTCGACGGGGACGTCGGATTGTACGGACCCCGGCACAGAGGAATGGGGCTCATCCGGATCGCTTGACGTCTCAAGGGATGTCGTCAGGCCACCCGTCCGGTGCTCGACCCGCAGGTACGACTCGTAGGCAATCTGGCCCTCATCGCTATCGCGGTACTGCTCCACCAAATAGGCATAGGCGCGCAACGCATAGTCGTAATCGCCTTCTGCCTCAGCCCGCTGACCAAACTGCAGCATCTCGGCAGGGGTGTAATCCTGCGCAGATCCCATGACACCTAAATCCGTTGCAACGAAAACACATTCTTAAAATGCTAACCGACTTTCAAACGTCTGTCCGCTTTTTACGCAACCATAGATAAGGCCTCAGGCTTCCCAGTCCAGCCTTACGATGAAACCGGCAGAATAACGCGTGTAGACAGCGCGTGAAGCCTATTGAACGATCCGATGTCATCAACATCATCAAGGGATGCAACCATACCAACGCGCGAAACACCCAACGCTTGAACGCTATCTGCCCGTGCGTGCGACGTGGACCATCGCACTCCTTTGAACAGATGAGGGGGAAATCGGCGGCCTGCTTGAAGTCCGATCAACCAAAAGCCGCCATCATCTGAAGGACCAAAAACAGCCTGTTGCCCTTCGAGAACGGCAAAGGCATCCGAAATCAATGTCGGTGTAATAGCTGGAATGTCAGACCCGATGACCAAAACCGCTCCAGGCGGTGCCATCTGAAAGACGCGCTGCAACCGCGCACCCAGGTCACCCGGGCCTTGCGGCTGAACCTGGAGCTTCAGCCCGGAATTCGAGACGAACGGGAAATCAATCTGTGAGGCCGTGTCGGGTGCAATGGAAAGCCGTGTCTGCCAACGGCCGGGCTGCACCAGCCGGCGCACTGTCGCCGCGAGTGCGTTTCGATAGAACCGCAACGCCTCCACTGTGCCCAAACCCGCAGCGAGCCGTGTCTTAACCCGGCCCGCGCGCGGAACCTTGGCCATGATCACGAGTTGCCTCACCCACGGTCCTTTTCACCTTCCACCGGCAGCCCGGTCGCGATGAAACTGTCAGCTGTGGCGGTGTCACTTCGGCGTGGTGGACTGTAGACCGAGGCGATCTCGTCAATCGGACGGCCCAGAACGTAAAGCAACAGGCAATATTGGTTCCGAAGAATGCGGCGGAGGTACCCGTTGGCCCGATACCGCGAAGCACTCGTTACAGCCGCGGTACGCAATACACTCAGCCTCCGCCCGCCAAGCCTGGAGACAAAGTCGAGGTCTTCCATGATCGGGATCGAGCGAATTCCACCAAGCCCGTCGTAAAGCGACTTCGGGATCAACAACCCTTGATCACCGTAGGGCCGCTTGAACAGGTTGGCCCGAAGCGCCACCAGCCATTCAAGAATGCGCGGCGGCAGACCGTCGTCATCAAGCGCAAACCGAAACGCTGCCGCACCTGGTGGCCTCTTGCCGGTGTCGACTTTTTCCATGAACGAAGCAGCATCTTTCAACCATCCGGGATCAAGCACGGTGTCTGCATGCAGGACCATCAGCCACGATCCGCGCGCATGCCGTGCACCTGCGGCAATCTGTCGGCCTCGCCCTGGTGCAGACTGGACCACGATCGCCCCGGACTGTTCGGCAATCCGCAAGGTCCGGTCATGCGACCCGCCATCAATGATGATGACTTCGCGCACAAGGCCCTCAACAACCGCCGGCACAAGCGCGGATAACGTCGCAGCCAGCGTCGTTTCTGAATCGAGTGTTGGGACAAGAACTGAGATCATGCCTGCTGTGTGGCAGAACACTACCCCGACAACAAGTGTACGAAGGCCACCCTTTGACGCACCCACGTCCCCTGTGCAATTGGATGTTCCTTATTTGTTCTTGACAAGATCAGCGGCCCTGTCGAACATACCGGTATCGTCGGTCGTCTGAAAAAGTGTCGTGTTGTGCGTTGACGGACAACAAGAATGCCATGTTGAAAAGTTGGGAACAGCCTCATGCCGCATGAGCCAGATGCATTTGAGCCAGCACCCTCACACATTCGTTTGGCCCACGATCCCGCCCAGCGTTCACGCGGAAGAGGCGCGCGATCAAATGCAACCGGAAGATTTGAAACTGAAACCCGCGAAGCTATCGATGATGGATGGGACCTAGCTGAAAACCTGCCGACGCTTCGAACAAATGTCCATCTGGATACGGCCAAGACCATTATCGCGCGAAACGATAGCCCGGACATTTCGTTTGACCAGTCGATCAACCCGTATCGAGGCTGTGAACATGGCTGCATCTATTGCTACGCCAGACCCAGCCACGCCTACCTCGGGCACTCACCTGGCTTAGACTTCGAGACCGAGCTGTACGAAAAGCCCCAGGCAGCGAAGCTATTGGAGACAGAATTCGCAGCCAACCGCTATGTCGCCAAGACAATTGCCTTGGGATCAAACACCGATCCCTATCAGCCCATCGAACGGACACGCCGGATCACGCGGTCCATTCTTGAGGTGCTGCACCGCACACGCCACCCCGTAGGCATCGTCACCAAGTCGGCGTTGGTCACACGCGACATCGATATCCTCTCCGACATGGCAAAAGACGGACTGGTGAAAGTCGCGCTGTCGATCACCACACGGGACCGGAAGCTGGCCCGCGCCATGGAGCCCCGGGCCGCAACACCAGCAAAACGTTTCGAAGCCGTTCGCCAACTCTCAGAGGCCGGCATCCCTACAGCCGTAATGGTCGCGCCCATCATACCTGGGCTGACCGACCACGAGATCGAAGACATTCTGCTCCACGCGAAGACCGCAGGCGCAAGCGAAGCTGGTTATGTGCTTTTGAGACTGCCCCTGGAGATAAAGGAACTGTTCCGCGAATGGCTGGCGACCGACCAGCCAGGACGAGCCAAGCGGGTCATATCTTTGTTGCAATCCATGCATGCTGGGCAAGAGTACAGGTCGGAGTTCGGCTTGCGGCAAACCGGTTCAGGCCCGTTTGCCCAAGCGATCGGAACCCGCTTTAAGTTGGCACTCAAGCGCAACGGCCTCAATCAAAATCGCCGGAAGCTGAGGACGGACCTGTTTGCCAAACCCGTCCTCAGCGGCGGGCAATTTGATATGTTCGCTTGAGGGCACACCAACCCATCATCCAGCGCGACGTGTATCTGGCCCCGACCAGCACCGAGCCTCATAAATGGTTGGTCCGTCAAAAAGTTGGAATGACATCACCCTATGAGACCGGCGTCCCCAAAACAAAAACCACAGCCGGCACCAACGGGCAGCTTGACGAGGAAAAGGATTAAACCCCGTCCCATCGCCACCTTTGACATGGAAATCCAAGCCTATGATCGCGGCCTAAAGCAGATCGCAGGCATCGACGAAGCCGGTCGAGGACCATGGGCTGGTCCGGTTGTGGCAGCCGCCGTGATCCTCACACCCGATGCAATCCCCAATGGCATTGCCGATTCCAAAGCCCTCGACGAAATAGCTCGTGAGGCCCTGTTCGCAAAGATCCAACAGTGCGCAGACATCGGCATCGGCATCGCCTCCGTGGAGCGGATCGATCGCGACAATATACTCGCAGCCACCATGTGGGCGATGGGTGAAGCCGTTTCCGCGCTCAAAACTGGACCATGCCTGGCCCTCGTCGATGGCAACCGCGCACCGCCATTGGCCTGCCCGGCACGCACAATCATCAAGGGGGATGCGACCTGCCTATCGATCGCTGCGGCATCAATTATCGCCAAGGTCACACGTGACCGGTTGATGCGAGACCTTGCCCGCAGTTACCCGGCGTACGGATTTGAAAAGCACAAGGGGTATGGCACCCCCCAACACCAGCTGGCCTTGGCCCGGCACGGCATCACACCCCACCACCGGCGCTCCTTTAAGCCCATTCGAGCGCGGCTCGATGACAAATCCGAAACGCCAGACTGAGACCGCCTCACCCACCGGTCGCAGCCTTCATAAACCCCGCAATCACAACCGCGCCCAGCATCACAGTCGTCCAAAACGCCATCGTGCCCGTGGGCCAGGTGCGCCCGAATATCCCGTCAGGGCCCGCATGCCGGTGCATCCACTGATACGCCCTGGTCGCACCGCCAACGGCTGCGTCCGCAACGAAGCTCCACGTGTAGACACGGAACCGGTTCGCAAACTGAGCCAGCGTGTGCCCGGGCCGTCGATAGAACCAATCCGTATCAAGGTTCACGGATTTCAGCATGAGTGGATAAAGCCCGTTCCGCAGCATCAGCGTGAACGCCAGGGCGGCAAATGTCAGCAACTGCAGCTGCGTGACGACATGATCAACGGTGTAAGGCTCGTAGCTGACATCATTCGGCAGCAGGGCATAAAGCGGCGCAGGATAAAGTCCGATACCGATGCACAAGACTGCCGCCAGACCCATGGCGACCAGCATGTTCAGTGGCGCTTCTTCACACCGCTTGCCGCTGTCGCGACCGAAAAACGCAAAATAAGGAAGCTTTGCAGCGGTATGCACGACCACCATGCCACTGGCGAATAGGATCGCCAGCCACGGCCAGAAAAACCCATCTTTACCGGCAGCAGACAAGACGAGCGACTTCGAAACAAACCCTGCAAACAGCGGAGCCGCAGCAATCGAAAGCGCACCAAGAACCGCAAAAGCCGTTGTAAATGGCATGGACCGGTAAAGCCCGCCCAACTCGCTCGCCTTTGCCGTGCCTGTTCGGTAAAGCACAGCGCCAATCGCCATAAACAAAATGGCGAAATAGAAAATCCCAGCACCCGCATGCGCGACCGCACCATTGACGGCAAGGTCCGATCCAATGCCGATCCCTATGACCATGATGCCAAGTTGCCCGATCAGCGCGTAGGCCAGGACGCGGCGAAGGTCGTTTTCGATAATCGCATACAGGATTGGAAAGAGCGTCATCACGGTGCCGATCACAATCAGCAATTCCGTGCCGGCATACCCGCGGGCCAAAGCATAGACTGCAAGCTTGGTCGTGAACGCCGAAAGCATCACAGCACCTGTGACCGTTGCTTCTGGGTAGGATGCCTTCAGCCACGTATGAACCAGCGGAAACGCACACTTGATCCCGAAAGCGACCAGGATGAGCTGCCCGCTGAATGCCCCGACATCGAGGGCGTTAAACGCGATCGATCCCGTCTCGCGAAAGTAAAACAAAACCCCCGCAAGCAGGATCACCCCAGAGCCGATCTGGATAATCAGGTACTGCAAGCCCGCCTTTTGCGCCGATGGCGTGTTCGCAGCCCAGATGAGAAACACCGACGAAACAGCCGTCATTTCCCAGAACACAAACAACGTGACGAAGTCGCCCGCGAAAACCGCGCCGATGGCGCTGCCAGCATAAATCAAGCCGCACACCTGTTGTAGCCACGCGCCAACGTGCAAGGCGTACATAACGCCCAGAAACGTCGCGATCAAAAACACGGTCCCAAACAGAACGCTCAGCTTGTCGACCCGCAACGTCGTCAACGTCATATCAAATAGATTGAACTGGCCGAAATCGCCCGTCGGCAGGCCCGAAAGATGCGCAAACGCGACGACCGGAATGGCCAGCATGTAAATGGAACGAACGGCTCCGCTAAGAAAAGGAATGAGCAATGCCGCGACGATGATAATGACGCCGGGATTGAGTTCGCTTAGACCCAATGCGCTGAAGACCTCACTCATCGTAATAGTCCTCCGGCTGCTTCACGACCGTGCGCAGCAACTTGGCGATCAGGACAACCCCAACGCATCCGACGAACCCACAAAACGCATAAAAGCCCCAGAGGGTCTCGATTTCGAACTTTCCATGCCGGCCCAAAAATGGATCGATGACCACGAGGAGCGCACAAACCGCTGACAGCCCGTAAATGAGTGTGTCGATGGTCCTCGGCTCATCAAGCCAAGTCTTCTCGTGCTCAGGCGTTTGAAAGCCATGCGCTTTTTCATCGGTCCCTTTATCCGGCGCCTGTGGATCAGCGGTCATTTGCATTCAGTCCTAAAACTGGCGGGGTGGATCCAGCCGTCTGGGTACCATCTGCGCGAAGCTCGATCAGTTGCGCGAGATCGGCCACCGGCTCTGCAACGAAGAACAAGACCAGACATCCAATCGCCGTCAGACAGAGTGGAACAACACAAGTAAGAGGTGCCTCGGCCATCTTCACGGGTGTCCCGGTCTCTACGCCAGGTAAAGGTTTAAAGAACGCGCGCATCACGATCGGCATAAGGTAAGCGACATTCAGGAGCGATGAGATCATGAACACCGCCACGGCGAATTGATATTGTGAATCAAGCGCGCCCAACGCCAAGAACCACTTGCTCCACGTCCCACCAAATGGGGGCAGCCCGATGAGACTGAGGGAAGCGATGAGAAAGGCGGCCATGGTGAATGGCATCAGTCTCCCGATACCATCGAGCTGCGAGATTTCGGTTTTCTTGTGCGCCACGTAAATCGCCCCGGCACAGAAAAACAACGTGATCTTGCCAACCGCGTGCATGACGATATGCAGCGTCCCCCCGGTGATGCTGGTCGCAGTCGCAAGGGCCGCCCCCAACACGATGTAAGAGAGTTGCGACACCGTCGAATAGGCAAGGCGTGCTTTCAGGTTGTCCTGATTGAGCGCTACAATGGAAGCCATGATGATCCCGAACGACGCGAGATAAACGAGCCAGCCATTCGCGCCCGACACGGTCAGCGTATCGATGCCGAAAATGTAGACCACCACCTTCATGACCGAGAACACGCCTGCCTTGACGACGGCAACCGCATGGAGCAACGCACTGACCGGCGTGGGCGCAACCATCGCAGCGGGAAGCCAGAAGTGGAACGGCACGACAGCCGCCTTGCCGATGCCGAACGCAAACAACGCCAGCAATCCACCGATCACAAACGGCGTCGCCTGGGCGTCTGCCAGCACGCCTCCGGGTGTAAAATCAATCGATCCAGCGATGACATAAACCCCGACAATGCCGGGAAGGAATAACGCAATCGACGTGCCCATCAAAAGCATCAGGTAGACACGCCCGGCCTTCATCGCTGATTCCGTGCCCTTGTGAGTCACGAGCGGATACGTCGACAGCGACAGCACCTCATAGAACAAGAACATCGAAAACAGATTCTTCGAAAACGCCAATGCCAGCGTCGAAGAAATCGCGACCGCAAAACAGATGTAGAATTGCGTCTGGCGCGGCTCACCGGCCTTGCGCATGTACCCGATTGAATAAACCGAATTCAAAAACCACAACGATCCAGCGACAAGCGCGAAGATCATACCGAGCGGCTCGAGTTCGAATGCGATCGATAGACCTGGAACAACCTGGACAAGTTCAAACCCCGGCCGTTCCCCGGCCATGATCCCCGGAAGCAAAGACCATACGATCAAGGCAACAGCAGCAGCCCCAATCAGCGTCGCGCCCTCGCGCAGGTTTGGTGTCTTGTGAAACAGCAAAATGAAAACAGCCGTGATCAACGGCACTGCCATCGCGGCCATCATGAGCGTCACATCATCGAAGGGCAGCATCACTTAATCCCCCCGAGAAGCTCAGTTGCAGCCGTTGCAGCGATACCAGCCGACCAGCTCGTATCGAAACCGAAATAGACCGTTGCGAGAACCAGCACCAGCATCGGTGCAAGCATCGACCATGGCGGATCCTTGGCTTCAGCAGCAGCCCCTGTCGGCTCCCGGAAGAAGATCACCTCGGTCAGTCGGCCAATGTAGACAATCGCGATCAGTGAGCTGAGCACGATCAAGAAGGCCAGCCACCACCAGCCCTGCTCAACCGCGCCCACGACCAGATACCACTTGGAAACAAAGCCCGCCGTACCAGGGACACCAATCAATCCCAGACCGGCCAAAACCAGCGCGCCCATGGTCAAAGGCATTGTCCGGCCAATCCCCGAAAGATCGGTCATGCGGCATGTCCCGATCCGATAGGCAGCAATCCCAAGCCCCATGAACAAGGCGGTCTTGATGATCCCGTGGTTGAACACATGCACAAGTGCACCGGTCAGCCCGGATTGGTTCGCAAGCCCGATGCCGAGCGTGATGTAGCCGACCTGCGCCACCGAGGAATAAGCCAGCATCCGCTTCGCGTTGGTCTCGAACACAGCGCTGATCGACGCGATGAACATCGCGGCAACCGAGGCGACAATCAGGATTTCCAGGATCGGCAAATCGTCCAAATCAATCACGACGCCGAAGACGGAAAACAACAGCCGGATCAAAAGATAGACGGCGACCTTCGTGGCCGTGCCCGCCAGAAACACGGTCCCGAAGGACGGCGCGTAGGCGTAGGCATTCGGCAGCCAGACGTGCATCGGGAACAAGGCGAGTTTCAGCGACACACCAACCACGAGGAATCCGACGGCGGTTATAACCGATGGCAGCTGCTCGGGGGGCATCGTGGCCAGCCGGTCGGCAATGTCATAAAAATTCAATGAGCCCGTCATCACATAAAGAAGACCAACGCCGATGACGTAAAGCGTCGCACCGATCGTGCCCATGATGAGGTATTGATAGGCCGCCACCAGCGCGCGGCGATGCTGCCCCATGGCGATCATCGCATAGGTCGCAAGCGAAGAGATCTCCAGGAAGACGAACGCATTGAACGCATCGCCCGTCATCGTGATGCCGAGCAACCCGGTCAGACACAACAGGTACATCGTGTAGTACCAGGACTGCACATGCGCATCGATTTCACACGCCACGCTCAGGCGCGCGAACGGCATGGCAACAGCCCCGATCACCGTCACAAGTACGGCCACGAAAGCACCCAGCGTATCGACCCGGTAGACGATCCCGAAGGGCGCTTCCCAGTTGCCGAGTTCATAGACGATCGGCTGCCCGCTCCCTATGACCTCGAGAAGCATCGAAACGGCGATCACCGGCAGAACCCAGCTGGCAACCAGCGTCAGGCCCCACGCCGCATTGCCTGAACGCATGAAAGCAGTGAACAGGGCAGCGAAGAGTGGAACCAGGATGAGGAGAATAGGAAGGTGCGGTTGCACCGCGGTCATAGTTGGCCGTCCTTGGAGATGATGTCGTCTTCTTCCACAGTTCCGTATGCTTCATGGATACGAACCACCAGCGCGAGGCCCAGGGCCAGCGTGGCAACACCGACAACGATAGCGGTGAGGATGAGAACGTGCGGAAGAGGATTGGAGTAGGTGGCGTAGGCGGGATCGTAAATTGGCGGCGTGCCGCCGATGATTTTCGCAGGCGTAAGATAAAGGAGGTAGATCGACGTCTGGAACAATGAAAGCCCAACGAGCTTCTTGATCAGGTTGCCGCGCGCAATGACGATATAGAGCCCGGCCACCATCAGGAAGATCGTGATGAAGTAGTTGTAGTGGGTCGCGAAAGCTTCAAGCTGTTCCATTACCGCCCCCGCCCGGCAAACGCATAAAACAGGGACATCAATGTCCCCGCAACGGTAATCAAAACACCAAGTTCGACCAGCAGGATGCCCCACTCATGGGCCCGCAGGTAATCCGGGTGAAAACCGGTGTAGTTCAGATAATGGTAGCCCTGGAACATGCCCACCACGCCGGTACCCGCATATAGCAACACACCCGTTGGGATCATGCGTTCTACCAGGATCTGCGGCACGGCTTCTTTCGCTTTTCCGATGCCGAAAATGAGTGCGTAAAGGATGACACCGCCAGCGGCGATCGCACCGGCTTGGAAGCCACCGCCTGGCCCGTAGTCACCATGAAACTGAACGTAGAACGCAAACACCAAAATGAAGGGTAGGATCAGCTTTGCGCCGACCCGCAAGATGAGATCAAGCCTCATGACGCCTCCCCGGTTGTGTCAGCCTTGGCGTTTGGCGGTACGGGCGACCTTGCATCAAATCCAACATCTTCAGGCTGTCCCTGCAGACGCTTTCGCTTGCCACGCAAGAGCATCAACACGGCCATCCCACCGGTAAAGACAACGACCGCTTCTCCCAGCGTGTCGAATGCTCGGAAATCCGCAAGGACCGCAGTGACCATGTTTGGAGGCATCAGGTAGTCTTTCGACATCTCGATGAACCGAGGCGCGGTATGGGTGTGCATAGGGGTATCGGCCGCACCGAACGGCGGCAGCCCATACGTGCCAAACACCAGTGCCCCACCCACGACAATGGCAACAAACAACGGCAGCCCGACGCTGCGTGGCTGCGGGTACTCCATCGACCCAGTGAGGTGCAGGGTCGCCAGAAAAATAATACTCGAGATGCCGGCCCCGACAGCCGCTTCCGTCATGGCCACATCCACGGCATCCAGTGTCATCATCACGCTGGCCATCAGGAAAGAGTAGATGCCTGCCAAAATAACGACGCCGAACATATTCCGGTTGGAAATGATCGCAACCGACACGGCGGCCATCAAGGTGAGCAGCAGCGAAAGAATGAACAGGTCAAGACCCGTATTGAGGCTTTCAGCTGTCCTGACGACAACGTCGCCAGTCGGTTTAGCAGCGAGGATCATGTCGGCTTCACCTCCGTTCCACCCACATTGCCCACATCCCCATCGGCAGCATCAAGGCCCTGCTCTGTCGCGGCAATACCACGTGTCTCATCCTCGGAGGGGTCGTCGATCACGCGATCACGGCGATCCTCGTCCAGGATGGGTGTGACACCTGCCGTCAGAGCAGCCTGAGCGATGGCATGCGACGCAACAGGCCCGAAAAAGAAGAAAAGCGCGGCCACAATAATAAGCTTGAACGCGACGATCATATTCGGAGCCTGGATCAGCATTCCCGTGATCAGCATGCCGGCACCGAGGGTTTCAATAACGGAGGCAGCATGCATCCGCGTGTAAACGTCCGGCATACGGATGAACCCAAGCGCACCCACCAGGACGAAAAAACTACCGCCGAGAATGAACACCCAACTGATGATTTCAACGGCAAAGGCCAAGTCCATTACGACTGCCCCCTTTGCCGGTTGGCTTCCGCCTCATCGACGTCATAGGCAAGGTCGCCATGGCGGAAAAACTTCAGAACCGCGAACGTTGTGACCAAGTTTAGCAGCCCATACGTCAGCCCAATATCCAACCATTCGGGACGATCGTTCAAAAATCCGAGCACAGCCAGAAACAGGATTGCCAGCGTCCCCACTGAGTTGCCGGCCAAAACGCGATCAAAAACAGTCGGCCCGGCAATCGCACGCCAAACCGTAATCGTCAGCGCCGCCAGCAAAGCAAACATTGCAACCACAAACATTTATGCGCGTCCCTCGAACTGCTTCACACGACGATCCATCTCGCCCCCCTCCACATCAAGCGCCCCGGCTTTCGTCAACGCGTGCACTGTAAGGTTTGCACCTTGCGCGTCGGTTGTGATCGTGCCCGGCGTGAGCGTAATCGAGTTGGCGTAGGTTGCCACGCCGGCACTCGTTCGCTGTTGTGCACGGATGCGCGTCATGGTCGGAGAGATCGGCAGGCTGGGCGACAACAGGATCCGGGTAACGTTCACGGCCGACTTTGCGATTTCAACAATCAACCATGGCCAGTAGGTGAGTGCGGCGCGCACCAGTTCAAATGGTTGACCTTCCCGGTCGATGACCTCGACGCGAATACTGAACCAAATGACCACCGCGACACTCAGCAATCCCATGGAGATCAAAAAGGGCGTGTAGTATCCCGAAAGCGCAAGCCAATAAATCAGTAGGCAGGCGCCGAGCCCAAAAAGCCGCATAAAACTGATCTCGTATGGTTGGGGTCCGTGTCTGTCCGCAGGCCATCCTGCCCTGTCAGCAATCCAGCACGCGCCACCCTATAGCAGCCTTTCGACCCGCGACACATCAGCTAGTTCTTCTGGTCTACCAACAACAATTTGCGAGATACATCCCCAAAAGGTATCGTCATGCAACCGGACCACTGACCGGGGATCGGCATCGGTGTTGTTACGCTGGTTAATGGACGTTGCCCGAAATCAGCCGCAAAGCCGCCACGGAAATCGGCGATACGGAGTCCACAGTGGTGATCGCTCGCCGACCGGAGACGACCCACAGCTGAAGGTTATTGTTGCCTAGCTTTTCAACGACTTGGGTACAATGGCGCGCCGGACCGCATTCATGATCAGTTCAGTTTCAAAGTCGTAACGTGACCACACCACCGCCCCAACGAAGGAACAAATGGTCGACCTGCTGGGTAAAGATTGAGAACCATCTGCAAGGATGCAGGTGAACAGCAGACGATCATAAGGAGATCCACCGATGACCGTTTCCAAATCAAGAACCACAAGAACAAGCACCTTGAAACATGTCGCAATCGCTTGCGGATTGGCGCTCAGCATGGGCTTTGCAGCCCAGTCTGCTTCAGCCGCCGAAGTACGTCACTTGACGGCGCCATCGACTTCTTTGACAGGTGGCACTGTGATTGCCGACACGGGCCTTGCTGCGGCCCGCAAGGCCTCTGAAGGTGAAGTCATCAAGACAGCTGGCCGTCGTGGCCGTGGCTTGGCAGCCGGTCTTATTATCGGTGCAGCCGCAGCCGCCATCATTGCCGGCTCGTCCCGGGCCCATGCACGGCGCGGTCACCACTACCAAGAGCGTCATTACCGTGGCCGTGGCCACGGCAACCGGTGTGAGCGCTGGTACTTCCGCTGTGAAGATGGCGTCCGCCGGGCCTGCCGCAAGTTCTATCGCTACTGCGATTGATCTTTACCAATTATCGATATTCCAAAAACGCCCGGCATCCGTGTCGGGCGTTTTTTAGTTGCGCCTGCTATTCGATCCAGCAGGCGCTTTTGACCCTTGACCGGACCTGCGCACCTGTCGGAGTCTGCAATCGTGTAACCGGCGATCTATCCACTGAATGTGTCCCGCCGCCCCTCGTACCCGCGTGAACAGAAAGTATTGCGCCCATGCCCGCGCGCTCGAAGCCTCGCAAGCCCGCAACCCTCAAACCCGCGCAGAGCCCGGCGGCCAAACAGCCCACAAAGCCACGGTCAAAACCCAGACGCACCGCAAAGCGGGTCAGCTTGAGCGGCTTGGACAAAGTCCATTGCGGCGACTGCGTGGATATCCTCAAAACGCTCCCCAATGCCAGCGTTGACCTCGTGTTCGCCGACCCGCCCTACAACCTGCAACTCGACGGCGACCTGATGCGCCCAAACAACACCCGCGTCGACGGCGTGGACGATGCCTGGGACAAATTCGATAGCTTCAAGACGTACGATGCCTTCTCGAAAGGTTGGCTCAACGAATGCCGCCGCATCCTGAAACCGGATGGAGCCATGTGGGTCATCGGCTCCTACCACAACATCTTCCGCCTCGGCACGGTGCTGCAGGACCTCGACTACTGGATTTTGAACGACGTCATCTGGCGCAAAGTAAACCCGATGCCGAACTTCCGTGGCCGGAGGCTGACGAATGCGCACGAAACCCTGATATGGGCGGCTCGGGGACAGAAATCCCGCTACACGTTCAACTACGAATCCCTGAAGGCCCTCAACGACGACCTGCAGATGCGATCCGATTGGCTCTTTCCAATCTGCGCCGGGCCCGAACGCCTGAAGGACGCAGATGGCCGCAAAGTACACCCCACACAGAAACCAGAGGCCCTGATCACCCGCGTTCTGCTCGCGACGACAAACCAGGGCGACACCGTCCTGGACCCATTTTTTGGAACCGGCACGACGGGTGCATGCGCAAAGCGGCTGGACCGCCGCTATATCGGGATAGAGCGCGACCCCGACTATGCCCGCATCGCCACCGAACGGATCGGCCAGATCGAGCGCCTTGGAACGTCGACGCTCATGACCGCCCGCTCGAAACGAGCTGAACCGCGCGTTGCTTTTGGGAAAATCATTGAGCTAGGCATTATTAAACCGGGTAGCGCGCTTTACGACCCCAGACGAAAACTCCGCGCCGAAGTTCGCGCCGACGGGACACTGGCCGTTGAGGGCGGTGCCCAGGGCTCGATCCACCGTTTAGGCGCAGAGGTCCAGGGCAAGACAGCCTGTAACGGCTGGACGTTCTGGCACTACGACGTCGGCGGAAAGCTCACGCCGATTGATGAACTCCGCGACGTCGCCAAGCGTCATCTCGGCCTCGTTCCCAAACAAACGCTTGTCGCCGCTGAATAAACGCGGTTCCTCAGCCTATTCAAATCCCGTTTTCGTTGATAGGACTGCAAATGCGCGGGGAAGACGGTGTGGCTGGTCAAACAGCTCTGCCCGGTCGCGAGGGAGCGTGGCGTCGTGGAACAAGTTCAAGACAAACCCAAAGGCCAGGTGACCGGCCTAGCGGCACCAGCGGGAAAGTCGGCAGACAATCCCTCATCTGGCGACGGCGCACTTAGACTGCGCGAAGACATTGAAAAAATCAGAGCGACGGCGCTCCAGGCGGCTGCGACCCCATTGGCGTTGAACACCAATTTGACGAGGGCCACCGAAATGGTCCTCTCAATCGATTTCAAGCGCTACGACGCCGACCGCCACCGCGAGGCGGCCCCAGGCCTGATGTACGAAGTCTTTGCCTTTCAACACGACCTGCGGGACCAGATCGAGCACTGGCACAAGGCCGGGTTGATGAGCCAGCAGAACCAACGTGCCTGCCGCAACTTGTTACGCATGACCCGCTATGCAGCAGACATGCTGGGTGAACTCTGGATCGGCTTTGACCGTCTCGACGAAACCGAACGCACCTATCGAGCCTTCACCGGCACGCACCACAACACGCTCGTCCCCACCCGCTTTGCAACCGGTGAACACCTGCCGTTCCAGTCGGGCGACGTTATTTTGGTCAGAGGCCAGGCCCACAATAGCGCAGCCATCGCGCGTATCGGCGACATCGACAGCCAGTTTTCCCATGTCGGCATGGTCTACATCGACAAAGAGGGCAAACACTGGGTTGTCGAGAGCGTCATTGAGGAAGGCGCGGTCATCGAACCGCTGGTGACCTTGCTGTCAAACCATCTGGGCCGCGCCGTCTGCCTCCGCCACCGCGATCCCATCTTGGCCAAAAACGCAGCCACCATCATCCACGACCGCGTCCGGCGCTCACTCAGCCCCACGGGCCAGCACATACCCTATGACTTCACCATGCGCCCGGACATCGGTCGCAAACTCTTTTGCTCCAAACTCGTTCGCCGCGCCTACAAGGAAGCCAGCGCCCACGAGTACATCCTGCCGACGTTTCCAACCCAGCTGTCCATGAAAAACCGCGATTTCGTCGACCGCATCGGCGTAGAGGCGCTTGAAACGTTTGCCCCCGGCGACATGGAACTGGAACCCGCATTCGATGTTGTCGCCGAATGGCAGGATTATCGCATCACGTCCAATCTCCGCCTGCAAGACATGGTGATGGATAAACTGTTCGAATGGATGGAAGCTTACAATTACCGGTTCCACGAAACGTTCAAGATCAAGCTGATCTCGATCCTCGGTCGCGCTTCGAGCTACCTGTCGAATGACATCAAGGACATGCTCGAAAGCTCATTTCCGAAAATCCCACCCAACATGAGCAGGAAGGCAATTGCCGTGATCGCCATGTTGCATGAAACAGCCGAACCGCTGCTTGACGACCTGCTCAAGGCTGAGGACAACGCAATTCGTCAGACCGGCCTCCCTCTACACCCGCGCGACGCTTATCTGATCTTGGAAAAAAAGCGCGAAAGCCTCGGCTCCGAAATCGGCTACCTGCGCATCAGAGACAGCCGCTGAGCCAACAATTTTTGGGACACACCGCGTGCGGCCAACGCCGGATCAAAAGTCACGGCAAACGAAAACGGGTCGCAATGGTTCGCAGACGTCTCAACGCTTGCCAGACAAAGCGCTGAGCATTCGCACAAGCCCGAATGCCAAAAGCGGTGGAACGGCAGCCGCCACCGCATACGTCGCAATATGCCAGTTCACCGCACTTTGGTAAGAACTCTGCGTTCCCTCATCAACCGGGCTCAGGTCAAGCGAAAACGCCGGCCAATTCGCGATACTGACTTGATGAACCGCCACAACCCAGACCAACGTGACGACACCCCAGACGAGATACATCAGTGTCTTCATGAATACCTTCCCCTTAGCGCGGCAGCCTCTTAGGGCATCAACCACGTGCCAAACACCTGAACCACCGTCATGTCATGAACTCAGGTCGAAAACACGATGCATAGCCGCCCGAAGGGTTTGGCAGCATCCAATCGACAAGCACAGTTGGCGCAAACAGAACACCACCTGCCCGACCACGAACGCCAGCACGGCTCCTCCGCCCGGCGCTCACCCTTCCTTCATTCCAGCCTGCACGATTTTCTTCATCACACTGGGCAACGCGGCACCTGACAGCTCGCGGCGTGGCACCCAGACACAGCGCTCCGGTTCGGCACAGAATGTCAGCTCCGCATCGACCGGAACCACCGCGCGAAAAACGCGCATCTCCAGCCTGAAGTGTGTGAACACATGCACCACAAGATCAGGAACCGCCCACCAATCTGCGCGAACCGGCGTCACCTTCAAGGCCGCCTGCTCCTCAATCAATGCATCCCCCCAAGCCCCCGACGGCACCTCCATCATCCCGCCGAGCAACCCGTTATCTGGCCGCCTGCGCAACAAGACAGAGCCATCTTCGCGCAATGCCACGAAAGCCGCGCCATATCGGTTCGGTCGGGCACCCTTGGGCGTTTTGGCTGGCAGACTGGCTGCAATTCCTTTGGCGTGGGCGTGGCAGTCTGAATGAACCGGACACATCAGGCAGGAGGGCCGCTTAGGCGTACAAACAGTCGCGCCCAGATCCATCATCGCCTGGGCAAAATCTCCGGCCCGATGTTGCGGTGTGAGCGTCGCAGCCAGCCGCTTCAACTCCGCCTTGCCGCCTGGCAGCGGTGTCGTGAACGCAAACAGACGCGCAACAACGCGCTCAATGTTGCCATCAACCGGCGTGGCAGACTTCCCAAAGGCAATCGCCGAGATGGCAGCAGCCGTGTAAGGCCCCACGCCTGGCAGCTTTAAAAGCTCTGCCTCAGTGTCCGGGAATGCACCCCCATAGGCCTCGGCCACCATCTGGGCGCAGGCATGCAGATTTCGAGCACGGGAGTAGTAGCCAAGCCCGGCCCAGGCAGCCAAGACGTCGTCACGGTCGGCAGCCGCCAGATCAACCACACGCGGCCACCGCGCCACAAACGCTTGGAAAAAGGGGATCACCGCCTTCACGGTGGTCTGCTGCAGCATAATCTCGCTCAGCCACACGCGGTAGGGATCAGCCCGCGTCCCAGGTGCATAGCGCCAGGGAAGGTCGCGCCGCTGGGCGTCGTACCAGCCCAACAGCTCGTTCACCGTATCGGACCCCGCCGGTCTCAGCGGAAGTTGCTTTCGAGCCACATAGCCCACATCAGGTCGCCTCGCCAAATCGCGCGAATCAGTCTTCGTATGTCAATACAAACGGTACGCAACCGCACCGGAAGCGCAAGCGCGCCGACTGACATTTGACCAGGACAAACCAGATGAGCGCCACATCCCAGCTTGCCAGGAGCATCAACGCACGCCGCGTGCGTGCGAAGGCCGTTGGCGCATTTGTCCCCAAGCTGACCGAAAAAGCGTTCGCGAAATTTGGCTTTTCCGCCGTGGCCATGATCAGCGACTGGTCCCGCATCGCAGGCCCGACGCTCGCGGCCCATACAGCACCCGAACGGCTAAAATGGCCACGGCCTGTTCAAAAGTTCGGCGATGTCGAGGATGGCTGCGAAGGCCGCCCCGGTGCAACACTGCTCCTGAGGGTGGACCCAGCGCGCGCGCTAGAGGTTGAATATGGCGCAGCCCAATTGATAGAACGCATCAACGGCTATTTCGGCTACCGCGCAGTGGCCAAAATCAAGCTGATTCAAGCACCACTGATCTCTCACCGCAGCATCACCAAGCCTGTGGAAACAGACAGGCGGCGTCAGCCCAACCGGGTCAACACGCAGTCTCAAAGACCTAAAACGCCGTCTCCATCTGAGATCAAGCCGATAAAAAATGCAGAGCTAAAGGCCGCACTCGAACGCCTTAAGACATCCATAAAAACAGATGTCGCAGCCTGACTTTACCGTGTTTAAAGGCGTCTTGAGCCACCTCACACACCTTAACAACCGGCTGGGACACACCTTTGTGAGGCGCAAACATTGGCCCGTTCAGTTGCGGTTCAAGCCAAAACTGCCTTAATCCCCTCATATACGGCGCAGCATTTACGGAAAATCGCGCCTCAGAGACTGCATTGAACCGCCCAGCAAAGGTTGACACCCGTGCCAACATCAAAAGACGTCTCATCCACGCTCCCGCTTCACATCGCGACACCGCTCACGCTGGAAGCTGACCGCCGGGCTGTCCTCACGGGCGCACTGGCCCTCACGGCATTCAGCGCCGTCGGCGTGACCCTCGGCGCAACCACAGCGCGCGCCCAGGACGTGCCCATAGCAGAGCTTTCGCGCTCAGGCGGCCTTCCAGATGTGGTTCTCGGCAACGAGGATGCAGCCGTGACCGTCATTGAATATGCTTCAATGAGCTGCGGACATTGTAAACGCTTCCACGAAACCGTTTATCCAGAGCTAAAGAAAAAATATATCGACACAGGTAAAATCCGTTTCATCTTCCGTGAATTCCCGCTCGACAATCGCGCAGCCGCCGCCTCAATGCTGGCGCGCTGTCTCGAAGGCGAGAAAACGTATTCGATGATCAATGTCCTGTTCGAAACACAGGAAGACTGGGCCTACGTTCGCGGCGACCCAACCCCGAAACTGTTCGAGATCGCCAAGCAGGCCGGCTTTACCGAAGAGAGCTTCAACGCCTGTCTGAAGGACGAAACCCAGTTCAAGAAACTGCTCGAAGGCCGCGAGCGCGCAGGCAAGGTGTTTGGCGTAAACTCCACACCCACCTTCTTTATCAACGGTGAACGCATCCAAGGGGGTGCAGCATTGGCCGATTTCGATAAGGTGATTGAACCTTTGCTGGCAAAAGCCAAGCAAGGCTAACCACTTTGATCGATGGCCCGGCGCTGTAATGGCCGGGCCGGACCATAAAAATTCCATGGCCTGGAGCAAACGGGGCAAACCCAACACTTGATACGGCGCACTCAGATAAAACTGCCTTCAGTTGCCCGCCGTCTCGGTGTCATGGTCGCAACAGCGTGCGCCCTCACGTTAGCCGCCTGCGCAAGCGACCAGCTTGACCTCGCCGGTGGCGGTGTATCCACGGCAGCCATTTCCAACCCGAACAGTCCGTTTGGTCAGTTGGGGGGAAATGGGACATCCGCCGATGATGAGACGACCGGCTTCAACCCATTCGAAGAGCGCCCCGACACCCTCAGGCCGCGGCTTGTCGTCATTGAGAACCCGACGGTTCAGCAGGTGATGAAGGCAAGCCCTCTTCCAGAAATGTCGTGGGGCAGACCGGACGCGCCCATCACTGTGATCAAATACGCCTCGCTGACCTGCCCCATCTGCCGCAAGTTCCAACGCCAAGTGTATCCAAAGTTCAAAAGCAACTACATAGACACCGGGAAAGTCCGCTACATCATCCGCGAGTTCCCCATCGGCCGTTCATCGGGCAACGCCACCATCGCGCTACGGTGTGCCAAACCTCAAAAATACATGGCGCTCTATACGGCCTTCCTGAACCAACAAAACCGCTGGGTCAGCCAGGATGTGCGTCTCCACGCAATCCATGCGGTGGCCAAGCCGTTCGGGTTATCCCGAGCCCAATTTGACGCCTGCCTAGAGAATCAGAAGATGATCAGCGGACTGAAGTGGATCAAAGACCGCGGTCGGACGTTGGGTGTGATTGGAACGCCGAATTTCTTTATCCAGGGCAAACTCTACAAGAAAGCCTTGGGATATGAGGATCTGAAGCGCGAAGTCGACGCCGCACTGGCCCTGACGCTCGCATCGGCCGGATAGCGGCTTAGACAGGCGGCGTGACCAAAGGCGTACACGGGCATGCGCATCCAGAGGCTGAAACTTCTCGGCTTTAAATCCTTCGTAGACCCCACCGAACTTGTCATCGAGCCCGGCCTGACAGGTGTCGTCGGCCCCAACGGATGCGGAAAATCCAACCTTCTCGAAGCCCTTAGATGGGCCATGGGCGAGACCTCGCACAAATCGATGCGGGCAGCCAGCATGGACCATGTGATCTTCTCCGGGACCAACAGCCGGCCATCACGCAACATGGCCGAAGTTACGATGGTTCTCGACAACCAGGACCGGGAAGCACCAGCCGAATTCAACGACACGGACATCATCGAAGTCACACGCCGGATTGAACGCGAGATGGGGTCGGCCTATCGCGTCAATGGCCGTGAAGCCCGCGCCCGTGACATCAAGCTGCTGTTCGAAGACGCCTCAACGGGTGCACGTTCTCCATCGCTGGTCCGCCAAGGGCAAATCGGTGACATCGTCAACGCCAAACCCGAGGCTCGACGCCGCATCCTGGAGGATGCCGCCGGGACTGCGGGCTTGTATACGCGCCGCCACGAAGCCGAATTGCGCTTGAATGCAGCTGAAGCCAACCTCGCCCGCCTCGATGACGTTGTCGGAGGCCTCAACACCCAGGTGGAATCCCTAAAACGTCAGGCCCGCCAGGCCCGCCGCTACAAAGACCTATCGGCCGAAATCCGCAAAGCCGAAGCCCTTTTCATGTTTGTCTGCTGGGCCGATGCCGCTCGCGATGCCGAGGCTTGCGCCGAACGGCTGCGTGACATCATGGTCAGCCACGGTGAAGCGATCCGCCTTGAAAGTGAATGGCTGAAGACCGAGACCCAAACCGCTGAAAAGCTCGAAAGCCTCCGCGAAGACGAAGCAATCCGCGCAGCTATCCTCGCGCGCAAACGGATGGAGCTGGAACACTTCGAGCGTGAAATTGCGCGGGCAGACGAACGCGCAGCCGACCTGAAGACCCGGATCGAACAGGTCCGAAATGACATCGGCCGGGAAGAAAACTTCCAGACCGAGACAGCCGAAATCATCACCCGCCTGAGCACCGAATACGACGACCTCGCCGCCCATGCGGAAAACGATGCAACAGTCGTCGACAATGCAGAATCCGCCGAAAAAGAAGCTGCCCGGGTCAGCCAGGATCAGGAAACACGACTGTCTGAGGCGACAGCGTCAACCGCCATGCAGCGCGCACGCAAAGCCGACCTGGATGCAAACCTGGCAAGGCACACAGCCAACTTGGAAACTCTGCAAAAACGCAAAGCAGCGCTGACGACAGAACAGGCCACCTTGCTGAGATCGGTACCGGCCAAATCCGAGATCGCCGAAGCCGAGCGGGCCGAACAAACCGCGGAACAGACGATCGCAACGCTCGATGAGGATATCGCATCGCGTGAGGCGCGGATCGCAGACCTATCGGCGACATTGGCCGAACACACGAAAGCGCAGACGGATGCGCGTTTGGCATTGGCAGCCTTGGAAACCGAGCGCCAGACACTTGCGACCGTGGTTTTGCCCAAGCAGGCCGGTACGTCCGCCGCCGTCGTTGATTGCATCAAAGTCGCCCCCGGTTTTGAAACAGCCCTGGGCGCAGCGCTTGGTGACGACCTGGAGGCCACCGTTGATGCCTCAGAACCCATACACTGGCGCACGATCAAATCCTCGGAAGGAACAAGACAAGCCGCACACACGCAGTTGCCAAAGGGTGCAGAGCCGCTGACGGCAAAGGTTAGTGGCCCACCCGAGTTGCACCGCCGCTTGACCAACATCGGTGTTGTCGCCAAATCCGATGGTGCTGAACTGCAAAGCCAACTGGCACCCGGCCAGCGCCTTGTCTCAACCGACGGGGATCTCTGGCGGTGGGACGGTTTTGTCGCCGCCAGCGAAGGCGAGACAGCGGCTGCAAGGCGCCTTGCCCACAAAAACCGATTGTTTGCGGTCGAACACGACATCGTCGAAGCGCGGGAAACAGCAGAGCGCCTGACACAACAACAATCCGCTTCACACGCCGAACTCCAAGTTGCCAAAACCGAACTGGACGGACTGCGGCAGAACTTGCGGAACGCCCACGAGACTTTGAAATTGAACCGCGCGCGCATTGCCCGCCATGCCGATGCAGACCGCGCCCACCGCGCCCAGGCCGTGCGTCTGGAAGAAAGCCTCTCCAGATCGTTTGACGACATCGAAACGGCGACGCAGGCAAGAAATGAGGTTGAAGCCGAACTTGCCCTCCTGGACGAAAACGCATTGTCGAAGGCCGAGACCGAACTTGCAGAAATCAGGCGCGAGGCGGAAGCTGCTAGAGACGCACTGGCCAATGCGCGGGCCACCTTGCAATCCATTCAGCGTGAAACGTCAGAGCGGCAGAGGCGCCTGACGACGATGACCACAGAGCTGACAACGTGGCGGGCACGCGCGCAAAGTGCTGCCGAACAAGTCACCAGCCTCACGGTTAGGCTAAAAAACCTCCAACGCGAAAGTCAGTCATCAGACGTCGATCCCGGCGAACGTGATACAAAACGCAATGCGCTACAAAACGATCTCACGGCCGCAGAGCGCGACCACAGCCAAGCCTCAGATACGTTTGCTCAGGCACAATCCGCCCACAAAGACGCCCAGAAACAACTGCGCGACGCACAGGCAGCCCTTGCCGACACACGCGAACTCAGAGCGCGCCTTGAAGCCGAAAATGAAGCCGCGATCCGCGCCCGCGACACCGAAACCCAACGCATCCATGAAGCCTTTTCCGTCGCTCCAGACGCCTGTCTCGAGCTTGCTGAGCGTGAAGGTGACGCCCCGCTGCCTGAGCGCGCTGTTATCGAGCAGCATGTCTCCAAAATGAAATCGGATCGCGACCGTCTGGGCGGCGTCAACCTGGCAGCCGACGACGACCTCAAAGCTATCGCGGATGAAGTCGCGCGCATAAACGACGAACGAAGCGACGTCGAAGAAGGGGTCGCAAAACTGCGCTCAGCCATCCAGCAACTGAACCGTGAAGGACGCAAACGTCTCGTGGCCGCGTTTGAAAGCGTTGACAGCCATTTCCAGAAACTATTTGCGATCCTGTTCAACGGCGGCGAAGCAAGGCTTCAGCTGATTGAAAGCACAGAAGATCCTTTGCAGGGCGGGCTCGAAATCATCGCTCGCCCGCCAGGGAAAAAACCGGCAACGCTCTCTCTCCTTTCAGGTGGTGAACAAACCCTGACCGCCTTGTCGCTGATCTTCGCTGTCTTCCTGACCAACCCATCACCGATCTGCGTCCTGGATGAGGTCGACGCCCCTCTCGACGACGCCAACGTCGACCGTTTCTGTACGATGATGGAACGGATGGCTGCCGACACCGAAACGCGTTTCCTCGTCATCACCCACCACCCGATGACGATGACCCGTATGAACCGGCTATTCGGCGTGACGATGGCTGAAAAAGGCGTTTCGCAACTCGTCTCCGTCGACCTGGAAACCGCCCAAGGTTTCCGGGAAGCAAGCTGACGTGCTGCCCACTAAGCCCCAGCCATCAATCCCCGTATGACAACCGGCCCGAAGCCCTGAGATCTACCGCCCGATACGTGACACAGCCTGCCCAAGGCCTTGCGCCGCGTTTTCGGTGCGCGACGTATCCCGCGACGATACACCCCTGGAAGAGCCCAACCCGGCACCGCCATTCCCCGATCCCGTGCCAGCACGTCCACGTCCGCCGCCGGACTGGCCGGCGCCAGCTTGGCCCACTGAACCACTCTGACCATTGGCACCCTCACGCAGCCCACTTTTGGTGCTCGACGAGGTCAGCCCAGCCGCCTCGCGGCCGTTGGCTTGCCCGCGCAAATCGCGATACTTCATGGTTGGTTTCGGTTTGGAACCAACACGCACAACCCGGAAGCCAATACCGTTCGACGCCGAGCCACTGGTGATGCTGGCCCGCATCGCGAGATTGAGCTGGTCTGGCGAACTGAACCATCCGCCACCCTTGACGATCCGCTTGGAGCAGTCCGTTCCATCGCCCGCGGTTGATGCGCCATGCTTGTAATACTGCGGCGACCAGCAATCCGCTGTGAATTCCCAGGCATTGCCATGGACATCATACATTCCATTGTAGTTCGGGGCGTATTGGCCGGTATTCACCGTGCTGATCGGCGGGCGACCGTTCGGATCCTTAAAGTTTGCATCCCCACCCGTAATCACCGGACCCGTTGTGTACTCACCGGTGACGCCACTGCGCGCTGCAAATTCCCATTCGATCTCAGTCGGGAGCCTATAGGTCCGCGATGTTTTCTGGCTCAACCATTCCGTATATTTTTGCGCGTCCGTCCACGACACGCACACGGCGGGGAAATCGTCTTCCTGCATGAAGCCTGGATTTTCGAATGTGCGCCCGCCAACGACCTTACGCCCGATGCGGCATTGCGAAGATGGGCGATAACCCGTCTCCGTCACAAAAGCCTTGAACTGCGCCACTGTGATTTCGCTCTTGCCGATGCCGTAGGCCCGCTTCAGCGTGATGTTCGCTGCCGGCGCGGTCGACAAGCCGCCCATGACAATCGGCACAGGCGACCCGATCAGGGCATTGCCGGGCTTGATCATGACGATCTCAGGACACTCTGGGCAATCTGCATCGGCTTTGACGCCCAGCCCACCGCCAGCGGCACCTTCGGAATCCACCATGGTCACATCCATGCTGCTCCCTTCCAGGCCATCGCCGCCTTCGTCTTCGATAATAACGGTGGTCTTTCCTCCGCCACCTTCACCACCAACGGTTTCCTGGCGCGTCTGCTCGCCGCCACCGCCATCCTTCTTCTGCTTCTCGTAGCCGTATTCAAATTCGGTGCCGTCATCGATCAAGAAGAACAGCCCGAAGACACAGGCCAGCATCCCGTAAAGCCCGTATTGGATGAAAGCCTTTTTGTTGTCGTCAACGCCCGCGTCGATCATCCATGCCAAGAGCCCGATGCCCGCGAACACGGACAACAAGGCAATGATTATGAAAAGGTTCATACTCAACATGGATTTTGGCCCCCCGGCATGTGCATTGGCAACGACGTCATGATCCGGGCGTAAGTGCCGCCAAATCATCGAAATAAACTGTTGGATAAAGCCCGGCAACTGAGTGGGCCCGCGCGGCATTTCGAACCAGCACATGTATAGGCGAGACACGTCACCATCCGCTTAAAGAGGCACTTAAAATAGGCTTTATGCCTGTCATCACCTGCAACACCGGCCGCTTTGTTCTTCGGCGGATCGCTTGCAGCCGCCAGCGGCTCAGACTTTAAGCCAATACAGGCATCCAATTGTACCAATCAGGCTTTCTTGACACCCCAAAACCCCGTATCTAAGGTCCGCCCGAACACGCGAGCCTCTCCTACCACCGCCGTTCCCTCCCGACGTGAAGGTGCTTCCATGTCACCGTCCGATGATCGCGATAAGCCTGCGCGGGGCGAGATCAGTGCGGCCGATCGCGAGGCGTTCAAACGGCGCACGGCTGAGTTGGACGGGAAACTTCGCAAAGCGCGCCTCGATGATGCTTCGGCAACGTCAAAGAAGCGGGCGGCAGACAATGGCAGTGCCAATGGCCGGGAGATGGGTCGTGCACTGAGACTATCGACCGAGCTGGTTGGCGGCATCGTCGTCGGCGTAGGCCTGGGCATACTATTCGACAAACTCTTCGGCACATGGCCGTTGTTGTTTATCCTGTTTTTCTTGCTGGGCGCAGCGGCGGGTATGCTGAACCTGATACGCTCGGCAATGACAATCAAAACCGGCCCCTCGGACCCTTCTAAGGGGCCTGCGGTGCCTGACGACGAAGACGACGACAGGTAGGGAGATACCATCGTGGCAGCCGGCGACAGCCCGATTAAACAGTTCGAAATCAAAGAATACTTCCCAATCGAAGTGTTCGGTCTCAATGCGTCGTTTACAAACTCATCCCTCTACATGGTGATCGCCGTATCACTGATCTCCCTGTTCCTCATTCTGGCGATGGGCGGACGTTCGTTGGTCCCAACCCGGCTGCAATCGGTCGCCGAGCTTATTTATGAGTTTGTGCGGGACACGGTCCGGGAAAACGTCGGACCGAATGGCATGCAGTTCTTCCCGCTCGTTTTCTCGCTTTTCATTTTCGTGCTGGTTCTCAACCTGCTCGGCATGATCCCGATCCCCGGCGTGACCTTCACAGTCACGAGCCACCTCGCCGTCACTGCGGCCATGGCTTTGCTGGTCATTGGCATCGTCATCGTATACGGGTTTTATAAGCACGGCCTCGGCTTCCTGAGCTTGTTTGTCCCTTCAGGCGTTCCCGGCTGGCTGCTCCCACTGATGGTCGTGATCGAGGTAATCTCCTTCATTTCGCGGCCCGTCAGCCTCTCGGTCCGTCTCTTCGCCAATATGTTGGCCGGTCACATCGCCTTGAAGATCTTTGCAAGCTTCGTGGGTCTGATGCTCGGCGCCGGCATCTTCGGCATCCTGCTCGCACCACTTCCACTTCTACTAACGGTAGCTCTGACAGCACTCGAAGTCCTTGTAGCCGTTCTCCAGGCCTACGTCTTCGCGGTTCTAACATGTATCTACCTCAACGATGCAGTCGAAGGCGGTCACCACTAACGATCCACCTTCGTCCACCCGCCATAAGCTTTTCAGTTCAACAACCACAACCCAACGCGACCCAACTCAAGGAGTTTTAAAATGGATCCAGAAGCAGCCAAGTACATCGGCGCAGGTATCGCATGTCTCGGTATGGCCGGCGCCGGTATTGGCCTCGGTAACTTGTTCGGCCAGTTCCTGTCCGGCGCACTTCGCAACCCATCCGCAGCCGACGGCCAGCGCGCCACGCTGCTTCTTGGGTTCGCTCTGACGGAAGCGCTTGGGATCTTCTCGCTGTTGATCGCACTTCTTCTTCTGTTCGCTGTCTAAGCGCATAGGACGCCGGTGTGTTTAGCGCCGGACCAAGACAAGGAGACGTGGGCGGCCAACGACATCATGATCTTTGGCACGTAGCCCACGTCTCCCGTTAAACCCAACTGCATCGCGCAGGGGTTACGACCCGAAACGCACACGAATAACCCACGCACAAGAGGTGCATCGCGAACCATGGCTTCACCCGACAGTTCGGAGCTCAAAACCGGAACCGAGGCCGCAGGCCACGGTGGCAGCGGTGATTTCCCTCCATTCAACGCGGAGACCTTCGCACCCCAGTTGTTCTGGCTGGTGCTGACGTTTTCAGCGCTTTACCTGATTATGTCCCGCATCGCGTTGCCGCGTATCGGCGAGGTGATCGAGGAACGCCACGAACGCATTCAGCGCGATCTCGACAATGCCGAGCGCCTGAAAGAAGAAACCGAAGCTGCAATGCAGGCCTACGATCAGGCCCTGGCGGATGCCCGCGCAAACGCGTCAAGCATTGCAGGCGAAACACGCGAGAAAGTCACAGCCGACATCGACGCGCGTCGCGCGTCTGAAGAGGCCTCTTTCGCAGCCAAGATCGCCGACGCAGAATCACGCATATCAAAAACCCGCGAAGATGCCCTGGCCAACGTCGACAGCATCGCCAGCGAATTGGGCGTCGCCATGGTCTACCAGCTGATCGGTGAAGAGCCAGCCAAGGATGAAGTTGAGAAAGCTTTGTCCGCCTCGGCCGGTAAATAAGGAAACCTGACCATGACGTTTCTTGCAGCCGGTGCATCCTTCATCGACAACCCGGAAAACTGGGTTGTCATCTCATTTCTGATTTTCTGCGGCATTCTGGTCTACATGGGCGTCCCAGGCGTCATGAGCAAAGCCCTGGACAACCGCGCAGAACGCATTCGCAAAGAACTGGACGAAGCCAAGACGCTGCGCGACGAGGCCCAAAAACTCCTGGCCGAATATCAGATGAAGGCGCGCGAAGCAGAAGCCGAGGCCGAGTCCATCATCAAGCAGGCCCGCAAAGACGCTGAGCTCATGGCCAAGAATGCGAACGAAGCATTGGAAGAAAGCCTGGCCCGCAGAACCCGCATGGTCGAGGACAAGATCGCCCGTGCTGAAGCCCAAGCCCTTGCCGATGTCAAATCAGCAGCTGTGAGCAGCGCAACAAGTGCGGTTGAGAAAATCATCAAGTCCCGCACAGGCGGGGGAGCAGGAAGCTCATTGGTGGACAACAGCATTAAGTCCTTAGGCAACCGCCTAAACTAGTAATGGCAACCGCCTCAATTAATTATGGCAACCGCCTGAACTAATAATGGCAACCGCCTGAACCAACATCCAACGCGGCTGAACTGAAGCCAGGTTTGACCCGTTTAACAGAGCAGCTTCGAGACAAACTCATCCGACCAAAAAATTGCGGAGCGCCGATGCGGCCTCCGCTTTTTTGTGCCGACAAAAAATGAGATAATCGGCCTCGGTTTATACGGGCCGCCATCGACCTCGCGCCAAACACAGAGCTGAAAACACCATGCTTCGCAAAATCGAATCGTTTTTCACGTCCATGATGGGTGACGAAGCCCCCACCGAAGGGCTGTCAGAAAACGAAATTGCAATCGCCAGCGCGGCCCTCCTTGTTAAGTGCGCCAACGCGGACGGCAAACGCACACCAGAGGAAGACGCCAAGCTCGTGGAAGTCATCACGAAGGGCCTGGAGCTATCCGCCGAAGAAGCCGAATCCGTCATTGAGTTCGCCGAAGTCCGAGCGCGCGATGCCCTGGACATCCACCAATTCACCAAACGCCTTCACGCCAACCTGGACCGGGAAGAACGTCAACGGATGGTGGGCTGGCTCTGGGAAATGGCCCAGGTCGACGGCAGGATTGACAGCGACGAGCAAAACACCGTGACGCTCATCGCGCGGTTGTTGGATGTTGAAGTCCGTGACAGCGCTGAGCTACGGCAGAACGCCAAACGGTCTTTCAAAACGAAGGGTTAAACGTCGTCACCGAAGCTGCAACCCTCAAACGGGAAAGCGACACGACGAGGACTACACGTACACGCTGAGCTTCACCGCCGATGCCCTGTCGCGTTAGCCAGCACCAGGTATCGTGCGGTCAAAGGCGACCTGAAGCTGATATTCGCCAGGCCGGGCACCTTCAGCAACGTCAAACGTAATTGATCGCACTGCGGAGAAATAACCGATTGGCCGGTCGGCGGCCACATCGACGCTAACAGCCAATGTATCGCTGGCAACCGGAACACGTGCTGAATCCGCCACTGAGATATTGATCGGGAACGTCAATGGCCCCGGCGTTCCCTTGGGTCCCAGCAGCACCCGCCCTGAGAAACCATATTTAACCGTCACGCGTCCTGTTTCGATGAAGCACTCACGGGCCGTTTTTGTGATCTCACCACGGTGCCTGATGGCAAGCCCGTCCCCGATGCGTCCATCTTCATAAATCGTGACATGTTTGTCGGATGAAGCCACCTCAAACTTGGGACAGCCATGGGCAATGCCACCGCCAACACCGGCAGGGCCAGATCCGGTATAGTCCGCCTTGGCAGCCGACAACAGCTGCTCCTCAGTGACCGCACTCACCTCGATATCCTCGGTCGACGATCCGCCGAACATCGAATTGCCAAGCCCCGACGTGATCGACGACAGGCCGCATCCAGCAAGCATGGTCGATGCACCCAGAGCGCTCAGAACGAGCAGGGTGTTCGCGTTCAAGCGGTGTTTCCCTTTGGAAGCCGAAAGAAATTGACCTTTCACTGCCGTCCAACTCCTATGGTGGCCACCCGCTGAGGAGCAAGCCACGGTCCCCCGAATCTTCGGCGATGCGTCCACCAGCCCCCTGGTATTTCGCACACGCCGACTCACTTTTTACACGCCCATCAACGCTTTACCAATGCCCATACGATCTCAAGCGGTTGACAGCCGTGGATTGCTTTCAAACGATGCACCCTTTCCACATGTCGGATTCCGGTGCATCAAAGACCTGTCTTCTTAGACGTGCCAGATGGGTTCAGCATCCCAGACACGGACTGCACATAGGGTCGGGAAGACGTTCATCAATCCAACGCGAGTTCACAATAAAAGCCAGCCAGATCACATCGCCGGAATCAGATCGTCGCCCAGCGTTGAAAATCCTTCTCGCCAACCCCCGAGGCTTCTGTGCCGGTGTAGACCGCGCCATCCAAATCGTTGAACTTGCTCTGGAAAAGTACGGCGCGCCCGTCTACGTACGGCACGAAATTGTCCACAACAAGTATGTCGTCGAAACGCTGAAGTCCAAAGGCGCCGTTTTTGTGAAAGAGCTGCACGAAATCCCAGCGACCGATCAACCCGTTGTATTTTCGGCACATGGTGTGGCCAAGAGCGTTCCCGAAAACGCCAAATCCCGAAATATGTTCGTCCTCGACGCAACGTGTCCGCTGGTCTTCAAGGTCCACTTCGAAGCCAGACGCGATTTTGACGAAGGGTATGAAATCCTTTTGATCGGCCACGAAGGCCACCCGGAAGTCGTCGGCACCATGGGCCAGTTGCCTGCAGGTGCAGTCAAGCTGATCGAGACGGTTGAAGACGCGCAGTCCGTCGAGGTGACCAACGCGGACAAACTATCGTTCGTGACCCAGACCACGCTGTCAGTGGACGACACCGCCGAAATTGCTGCCGCCCTCAAGGCCCGCTTTCCCAAGATCAAGGTCCCCGCCAAGGAGGACATCTGCTACGCGACCACCAACCGTCAGGCCGCCGTCAAGGACATCGCACCCAACGTGGACTGTCTTCTGGTCGTTGGTGCACCAAACTCGTCAAACTCCATGCGGCTCGTCGAGGTCGCAGCGAAAGTCGGCTGCTCGAAGTCAGCCCTGGTGCAGCGTGCAGCCGACATCCCCTGGTCCGATCTTCAAGGCGCAAAGGCAATCGGTCTGACCGCCGGGGCATCGGCGCCGGAGGTTCTGGTCGAAGAAGTCATCGACGCCCTACGCGAGCGTTTCGATGTGACAGTCGAGACCATCAACACCGCAAACGAAACAGTCGCATTCAACATCCCCCGTGAACTGCGCGACATGGAACGCAAGTCCGTTGCACTCACCGGCGCGGACTGACCGCGCGTTAGGCATCGACACCGGCAACAAGCTGAAAAGCCTGCGCCGACAAATCCTGCCGGTAACGCAAACACCGAATCTGAAAAAAGTCTGATCCCCCATGGCCGTTTACACCGAAGTCAGCGATTCCGATGTCGCCCGCTTTTTGTCGGACTACGACGTCGGGACGCTGCAATCGTTCCGGGGAATTGCCGAGGGCGTCGAAAACACCAACTACATGGTCCATACGACCACGGGGCCATTTATCCTCACGCTGTACGAAAAACGCGTCTCGGGCGGTGACCTGCCGTTTTTCCTCGGCCTGATGGAGCACCTCGCAAACAACGGGCTCTCATGCCCGGTCCCACTACGCAACAAAAACGGTGACAGCCTTTCAACGCTCGCCAACCGCAGCGCTGCACTCGTCACATTCCTGGAGGGCTTTTGGCTACGTGCACCTGCCCCCCGGCATTGCCATACCGTCGGAGAAGCCCTTGGCCGGCTGCACCTTGCCGGATCAGGCTTCGACATGGAGCGGCCCAACGCCCTTGGCCTCGATGGGTGGAAGCAGCTGTTCGAGACACTGCCCACGGCTGAAGTCGACACCATTCAGTCAGGCTTGGGTGAAACGATTGCAACCGAGTTAGAGGCTCTCAGCAGTCAGTGGCCGGACAACCTGGAAAGCGGCATCATCCACGCCGATCTGTTTCCCGACAACGTGTTCTTCCTAAAAGATGATCTGTCGGGCCTGATCGACTTCTATTTCGCCTGCAACGACGCATTCGCCTATGACCTGGCGATCTGCCTCAATGCGTGGTGCTTCGAACAGGACTTCTCGTTCAACATTACCAAAGGCCAAGCCCTGTTAAGCGGATACGAAAAGGCCAGAAAACTCTCAAACGACGAGAAGGCGGCTCTGCCGACATTGGCACGGGGGGCAGCCATGCGCTTTCTACTCACCCGCTGCACAGACTGGCTTTCAACACCGCCAGGAGCACTCGTGAAGCCTCATAACCCAATGGATTACCTTCGGCGGCTGCGCTTTCACCAGACCGCCGAAACCATCCGCGATTATGGCTACAAGGCGTAGCGTCAGGACACGAGCGAGCACATGAACCCAGAGACTTCTGAAGAAACGTCCGAAGACGCGACCATGAACTCCGATAACGCTGCCACCGCGAAACAGGTCACCGTCTACACGGATGGTGCCTGTTCTGGAAACCCCGGCCCTGGCGGGTGGGGCGCGATCCTGATCTATGGCGAACACCGCAAGGAATTGAATGGCGGCGAAGCAACGACGACCAATAATCGCATGGAGCTGCTCGGTGCCATCTCCGCACTTGAGGCGTTGAACCGGGAAACGCGCGTTGCGCTCCACACGGACTCGTCCTACGTCAAAGACGGCATCACGAAGTGGATCCATGGCTGGAAAAAAAACGGTTGGAAGACGGCTGCCAAAAAGGACGTGAAGAATGCCGAGCTTTGGCAGCGCCTCGACGCCCTTCGCATGAAGCACGACGTCGAATGGCACTGGGTCAAGGGCCACGCCGGTCACCCGGAAAACGAGCGGGCCGACGAACTGGCCCGCGCCGGCATGGAGCCATTCAAGCGGCGCTGACCACGACCAGCGCCGCCAGATCTGAAATCGGCGTTCTGACTAGAGCATGTTCAGGAAAAGTGTATGCGGTTTTCCGCCCGGAACATGCTCCAAATCAAGAACTGAGAGCATGTTCAGGAAAAGTGTATGCGGTTTTGCGCCCGGAACATGCTCCAAATCAAGAGCACAGAGCATGTTCAGGAAAAGTGTCCGCGGTTTTCCGCCTGGAACATGCTCCAAATCAAGAGCACAGAGCATGTTCAGGAAAAGTGTCCGCGGTTTTCCGCCCGGAACATGCTCCAAATCAAGAACTGAGAGCCTGCTTTTCGAGTCCACAAAAAGCAAACAGTCTCTAGACCGTGTCACCTACCATGGAGCACAAGGTTTCAGCGCTTGATTTGTCATGAACCGGCGGCGCTTCATCGATGTTCAAGATCTTGACGACACCGTCATCAACCAGCATCGAATACCGCTTCGAGCGTGTGTTGAGCCCGAACCCTGAAAGGTCGATTTCCAGCCCGATGGCCTTGACGAATTCCGCATTGCCATCAGCGATCATTTCAACCTTACCGGTCGCACCCGTCGCCTCGGCCCAATTCGTCAAAACAAAAATATCGTTGACGGCGGTGCAGACGACCGCGTCAACGCCCTTGTCTGAAAGCTTGTCCAGGTTCGCGAGGAAGCCTGGCATATGCTGCTGGTGACACGTCGGTGTGAAAGCACCCGGCACTGCGAACAGAGCAACCTTGCGGCCACCGAAAATCTCTGCCGTTGTTTTGGGAGCAGGGCCCTCGTCGCCCATCACCATGAATTTAGCCTCAGGCAGTTTGTCGCCAATGCTGATCGCCATTGTCGTCTCCATCGTCAGTTCGGGGTGGAAGTCTGCACGCAAACGCGGTGGACGCGTGCGTCGAGGACCCGGCAAATTGGGCTCCCGTCAGGTCAAACCAAGTCAGATGAGGGCATAGCGCCCTGGCGGTGGAAGGCCAAGCCCAAACTCAGACCAACCATCCGCAAATCGCGGCAGACGTCCGGCGGCGGGGCATGGAATCGCGCTCCGCCAGTCGCTTACTGTTGGTTACAGAAAACGGTCCTACTTCAAGGGAACCGCTGTCGTAATCATGCCCGCGCTGCCCACAAGCGTGACATCGATCTCAGTGATGTTCTTGCTGGCTGCAGGCAAGCCATCCGGCAGCGATATGGCAAAAACCTTTTGTCCATCCGGCGTTTCAGACAACATATCGACTGAGCCGATGAACACGCCACGCGGTGCTTCGGCAAATAGATCCGTCCCATTTGCCCCCACCCCGAACGCGGCTTCGACGAGAAGCGTCGCGCGCCCCGCTTCGGTCTCGATACGGGAGGAGACCACACGTGGGAGCCCGGCTTCCCCGCGGACCCGTCGGGGAACGGAATAAACGGCGTCGACCAGTCGGGATGCTGCAATGGCATCAGGTCCACTGGCCACAGCACCGCCACTGGGGCGATTGACGGACCCTTGTCCCGCCACCGGTCCGGCAGACGGCAGCCCGAAACTGAAGCCAGCAGCGGACTTTGAAGGCAGTGTTGCTGACAAGGCAGCCTCTGCTGGAATGCAAATTTCTTTGCACACGCCATAAAACAATCCGAGCCGCAGCGTCATCGGCTGGCTCGCATTGAGAGGTTCGGCAACGACTGGCAAAATCACGGAATTCTTATAGCCGACCGAATAGCCAGCCTCGCCAACGTAACGCTTGGGTGCTGGATAGCCCACAGTGACGGTTTTGACATTGGTGGACCGTGACCAATCCAATTCGGGTGGAATCCCACCGTCCGTGCCTGGATGCCGCCAGTAGGTTTTGTACCCTTCTGTCATCTCAATCTGGATACCCGCGAGCACCGCAGACCCGACGGGTGCATCGGGTGAAATCGCCTGCAGCGCATGGTCCACAACCCGCGGCCGCGCATCGGGCAACACCAGCAGCCGCGCACGGGATGCATATCCGACATCCCAGTTACCAAAAATCGCATTGGCGGCCACAGCCTCGACGGTCGACAAGAAGCCTGCAATGGCCAACACGGCGAATGATGTCGACCGGGGGATCACACAAGCCCAAGGTCTATTCAAAAAAACACACTCCCCAAAAAACACTCCCCATGAGAGCAGGACGTGAAGCCCGGTCAAACGTTCTGACCTACGGACATAGGTCATACAGTCCCGATTGTTGTCAGGCTGATCGACCGCCAAGCCGCCTGGATCAAACCCAGCCGACCACTCAACGCATGCCATCCTAGATGATGCTTGCTGAACCGTGGCACAACATCAGCCATGCCACTCATCACGTCTTCTCGAACACATTCATCGATCCGTACAGTGTCGAGTGTGACGGCCACAAACAACAACCCCTTGAGAAACCATAACACTCCGTCAAGAAACGCCTTCACACGGGCACCGTCTTGCGAATATGCTAAGACCATGAAAAGTGGCAGGCAGCCTGACATCTCGCGTGATCAGTACCTCGACGGCCAGTTGCTGATCGCGATGCCGGTAATGACAGACCCGCGTTTCCAACGTTCGGTCATCTACATGTGCGCGCACTCCGAGGACGGCGCCATGGGCCTGATCATCAACAGACGCACCGATGAGATCACGTTCCCAGATCTCCTGGACCAACTTGACATTGCAGATGGTCCCGCACTCTCCACCGCCGAGTCCATAGATGAAGTGGCCGTTCATCTGGGCGGGCCGGTTGAAACCGCGCGCGGGTTTGTGCTGCACACGAAGGACTACTTTGTCAGCGACAGCACACTGAATATCAAAAATGAAATTTGCCTGACCGCGACGATCGATGTCCTCAAGGCCATGGCGCATGGCAGCGGACCGGACCAGGCCATTCTCACTTTGGGCTACGCGGGCTGGTCGCCAGGCCAGCTTGAGAAGGAAATACTGGCCAATGGCTGGTTAAACTGTCCCGCGGACGCAGAACTCGTGTTTTCCGAAGACCTCGATGCGAAATACGATCTGGCACTCAGCCGGCTCGGAATTGATCCATCATTCCTGGTGATGGAAGCCGGGCACGGCTAGGACGCGTGTGCGCCGCCAACCCACGTCCTCGCCCACAGCATTCGCACCCCCGAAGCAACAACATACATCGAGTGACGCCTGCCACATCAATTGCGACGTGTGAAGCATCAGTGCAAGACGTCGCTACCCCTCACGAGGTTTTGGCCGGCCGACGGGTGGTTGGCCAGGAGCACGTGGCGGGGCGGGGCGTCCCTGTGAGGTGCTGGTCGAACCGGCAAGTTTGGCTAAGCTGGCAGCGATGCCAGGCGGCAGCTTCGACAAGTCTGGCGGCGCAGCGCTGCCCGCGCCGTTCCCTCCGAAAGTCCCCCCGCCGTCTGCCGCGCCGTTGTGAGAGCTTGAACCGTTCCCGTGCCCGTTGCCTTGGCCAAATCCGGTCGCCCCATTGCCGTGCGCCGGATGAGGTGATCCTATTGAATGTTGCCCACCCGTTCGTGGATCAGTGGCCGCCACGCCCCCGTTTGAGGCGGCCTGTCCAACATCACCAGACAGGTGAGATAATCCAAGGTCCGCCGACCCTGCCGGTCGTGACGCCAGCGACGGGATCGGTAGCGAGCCTGGTGGCTGCGCGGGTACAGAGGGATTAGGTACGGCTGGCGGCCCGCTCCGGCCGTCTGGGGGTGAACCTCCCGCTGCATCGGCACCACGATCCGTTGGCAATTTGGGAGGCAGATCCGAAATCGTTGGAAGCGCAGTACCAGCCAGTGACCCGCTAGTTGGCGGTGGCCCCGGTGGTCCACCTTGAGGCCCATTCGGTGGCTGGTTCTGCCCCGCACGCGGCGGCGTTGACACGGGAGGCATAGTCCCAGGCTGTCCACTCGGCAAACCTGCCGGCGGTCGTGGTTGTGACTGCGACGACTGCGGTATGGGTTCACCCGTGCCAAGAGAAGCGGCAGGCGGGCGGCCATCGCCTGCCTGTGAGCTTGACGGCCGATTAAGCGATGTCGTGCCCGCTAAACCTGATTTGAGCAGCTGCTCTGTCGATACCGGAGCACCCCGCGCCATGGGCCGGACGAAGCTCTTGGGAAGTGCATCTATGACCCCGCGCTGGAATGGCCCCTCGCTCGCTGCCGGCAAAGGCGGCCGGGTCGACGGACGTGGCGGCTGCGGTCCACCAGACAAACCCGCCGATCTACCTCCATTACCGTCGGACGCACCAGCACCGGTCCCAGCCCGGTTGCCGCTCCGCGCCGCTACTGTCCCTTCGATAACTCCACTTTCCACTGGCTTGCGACCCGTCGCGCCAGGAGCAGCGGCGCCTGCGGCTGCGGCCTTTTCTTTCTCAGAGGTTTTGCCCTCTGACTGGTCCGTCAACAGCGCTTTTGGCTTGCGCTTCAAGCGGAACAGTCCGGTCCCATCGCTGTTCCGTTCCGAACGCTTGACGATCCGCAACAGCTGGATGACCTCAGCCTCGGACATGGGTTCACCGTAGTAATACCCTTGCGCATATTCACATCCAATAGACCGCAAGAATCCAACTTCATCTGGGTTTTCGATGCCTTCAGCAACAACCGTTTTGCCAAGTTCATGGGCCAGGGCGACGACGGAACGCACGATGGCAGGCCCGCTGCCATCGCCATCGCTGCCTTCATCCGCCATGAACTGACGGTCGATTTTGATGGTATCGAACGGAAAACGCCGCAAATACGCAAGCGACGAATACCCAGTCCCAAAATCATCCAGAGCAATATCAGCTCCAGCCGCACTGAGATTCTTCAAAAGGTCGACAGCGGCCTCCGGGTTCTCCATGACCAGCGACTCGGTGATCTCAAGTCGCAACGTCCCCTTTTCAAGCACGCCCCGGCTCAGCAGATGACGGACATCCTGCACCAGGTCCTGTCTCAACAACTGCCGGCTGGAAACGTTCACACTCACAAACAAAGGCCGCTCAACTCTCGGCAGCTCCTTGTGCCAGATGGCTGCCGTCTTGGCGGATGTGTTGAGGACATAGGACCCCAGCGAATGGATAAGTTCACTTTCCTCCGCGATAGGAACGAACATAACCGGTGAGAGCAGCCCTTTCTTCGGGTGCTCCCAGCGCACAAGCGCCTCAAAACCGGCAAGCTCTTCGGTCGGCAAATAAATAATCGGCTGGTAATAGACCTTGATCTGCCCCGTTTCGAGCGCCCGCTTCAGTTCGGTTTCAACCTGCAGACGGTCATCAACCGCATCGCGCATTTCGGGCCGGAAAATCTCAACTTTGTCGGCCCCACTACGCTTGGCGCGGCACATGGCAATTTCAGCCTCACGCACCAGATCACGGTGATCCTCCTGGCCGTCATAAACCGCAATACCCAGTGATCCGGTCAAAACGATTTCCTTGCCGGCAATACGGATCGGCGCACGCATGGCCCGTCTCAATTCCTCGGCAAGTTCTGCAAGCGCACGCGGCTCCCGCTCATCCAGCAACAGCACAGCGAACTGATCGCCGTTCATCCGCGCCAGTGTATCGTTGTCGCCCAGTTGGTTGGCCAATCGCCGCGAGAGCGTGAGCAGCAACGTGTCGCCCACCACCAAGCCCAAGGCATTATTCACAGCGTTGAATTTATCGACATCAATATACAAAACCGTTGGCCGCAGACTGCTTTCAGACTGCGCACGGCGGATTGCGACATTCAGCCGGTCCAGGAAAAGTTCGCGGTTGGGCAGGCCCGTCAGTGGGCAGTTGACAGCATCACTGAGCAAACGTTGCTGCGCCTGATGTGTATCGGTCACGTCGCGCAACAACCCGACGCATCTCAGGTTCCGGCCTTCCGCGGTCTCCACGGCGGAGGCTTCCAGCTCAAACCAGCGGTAGGTATTGTCGGCATGACGAATTTGAAAATCGGTCTTGATGCGCCGATGCGTGCGCTCCTTCACCGACCACAGCAATAGCTTCAACCGTTCCCGGTCCGTCGGATGAATATGCGTCACGAAATCATCGACCTTCGTGGACAACTCGCCACCATTCAAACCCAGAGCTGCCTCAACCAGCGGACTGACTTTGATTTCATCACGCCGCGCGCTCCACTCCCACGTGGCAGCGCCTGCGCCATCGACCGCAAGCGAGCGGATCTGCTGCTCATTGGGATCAGACCCATAGATCGGTTCGAAAGATCGGAACGCAAATTGCGTAACGGTAAACCCAATCAAGATGACGATCAGCACCAGCCCGCCAACCAGCCCTGCAACAACAACATCGCCGGCCAGCCGCCCGCTCAATGTCACTCCGGCTGCAAAAATCCAAACCAGAAACAAGAGCCAAGTCGGGATCAGCGACAGTGCCCGGTCCTGCCCCCGCAACGCCAGGAACAGGATCATCAGGACACCGGCCCCTCCAACCATGAGGAACGATAACCGGGCGAACGTGGCCGAGAGCCGTGGGTCGACGACCGCGACCGCGATAAGGGCCAACTGCGCGAGGATCCAGACACTCATCAACATGCGCGTGATGCCGTTGGAGTACCCAAGCCTCAAGAACGTATAGAGGAAAATAACAAGACTGGCTGCAACGGCAGCCTCCGCCCCGGCCCTGTAGACGGCGTTGTCCTCCGGCTTGAGATTGAACAGCTTATGGAAAAAGCCGAAATCGATGCACAGATAGGCCAGAACACACCACGCGACCAATGCCGCAGTGGGGAAAATCGCCTTGTGGTTGGCCGCAAAGATCGCAGTCAGAAAGACTGCAAGCAGCCCCGTCAGCCCAAGCAGCGAACCATTAAACAGCTGCCGTTCGCGAACCTTCAGCTCATAGGCCAGCGGCTTCCATAAAAACACCCGCGCGAACCGGTCCGATACCAACTCAACGGCAAAAGTCACCGTCTGCCCCGGTTCAAGCGTCAGCCTGAAAACATCCGCGCGATCACTCTCAATCCGCTCGGGAATAAAACCGATGGATGGCGTCACGGCCTCAAGCCGCCGCGCATCCAGATCCGGCCAGATCACCTGTGAGCCCACAAACGTGTACCGGCTGGACGTCAGCCACCGCTCCATGACGGTATCGGTCTCGTTTGATAGCGCAAAGACGATCCAGTTGGGGTTAGTACCCGCCGTTCGCGCCTTTACGGTCATCCGGCCAACCATGCCGTCCCGACCGGCCGCCGTTTCGACCTGCAGATTGTCCCCGCGGTCGTCATACAACGTCCCGCGCGTCGTCAGCTCCATCACATCCGCTTCGGCCGGAATGTTAATAGTCTCAAGAGCCTGAGATGTTTGGGAAAAACCGGCAGCCATTGCGACGTACATCAACATGGGCACGAGCAAGGACTTCAGTGCGACAAAGCCGGGCGTACATTGTCCGCGCGAATGCGAGCGCGATAGGCCGTGCCCCGACACCGAACGTTGGCGGTAGCGCCATGGCCCACGCGCCGTCACTGCACCTGCCATCAGTGAGCTGACGGCCGGGACCTGGTAGGCGCTGAAAAATGTTCGACGCCTAACGGGCATCCCCCGGCCACTCCCCGGTGCTGTAGTCGTCAACAATCATGGCGAACAGCACGTGATCCCGCCACGCCCCGTTGATCTTGAGGTACTTGCGCGCCAGGCCCTCTTTCCGAAAGCCGCACCGTTCAAGTACACGCAAAGAGCTCAAATTATCGGGCATACATGCGGCCTCAATACGGTGAAGCCGCAATTCTTCGAAGCTAAACGGTATAAGTGCCTTTACAGCCCGGCTCATCAAGCCAGCACCGGTTTTATCCACACTCAGCCAATATCCCAGCGACGCCGCCTGGGTCACACCCCGCCGTACGTTCGACAATGTAACCCCGCCACTGACCCGACCATCGTGTTCATCGACGATCGTAAAGGCATAGCCAAGATCTTCCCGGGCCTCGCGCTGATAATGGCGTATCCGCCGCCGAAAGGAGTTCTTCGTTAGCTCGTCGCGCGGCCACGCGGGTTCCCAAGGACGCAAGTGGTCCCGACTCCGCGTGCGGATTTCCGCCCATTCGGGGTAATCCGTCATCACCAATGGCCGCAGCGTGACGTCATCACCACGAATAATCAGGGGAACATCCTGGCTTAAGCCCGCTCTAAGAAACGCCATGGCGACCGGTCTACTTATCTTTCTGAGATTAAGGTCATCAAAAGTGTACGCTTTGTCAGGCTCCAAGCAAACCTGCAAAAAACAATCGAAAACGTCGAAATATCATGCACTTGAGGTCAGACAGCCCAGAAACTGATCAGCGCTGGACCGGTTTCAGCAATCAAACCACTGCGCGCCTAAACAAGCTGTGCGCCAGCTCGGCCTGTGCCTGGGCCTCGTCACCAGAACCAACAACGGCCACGCACGGTCGCCCGGCCATCAATTTCTGCGCATAAGCCTGAATGTCTTCCGCCGTTACCTTTTCCACATCCCCGATCAATTCTTCACTCGAAATCAGCCGGTCATGGGCCAACAAATGCCGTGCCATCTGCTCAGCCCGCGTGAAGGAACTTTCCAGGCTCATCAGCAAGCCAGCCTTAAGCTGCGCCTTTGATCTGAGCGTTTCCGCCTCACTGGGTCCGTGAGCGGCAACATCAGCCAGCGCCTCGGCCATCACCTCGGCCAACGGGTCCACCATGTCCGACGAGGTGGCCGCGTGCATGGCGAAAATGCCGGAGTCACTCAAACCCCACGTTGTGGAGTAGATCGCGTAGCACAAGCCGCGATTTTCCCGTGCCTCTTGGAAGAGCCGGGACGACATGCCACCGCCGAACAGCCCGGACATGACTTGAGCGGTGAAAAAATCAGGCTGCCCATAGGCTGGACCATCAAAACCGATCAGCACGTGGCTTTGCTCAAACGGTTTTCTTGTTGCGCGGATCCCACCACCATACGTCGCGCCACTGCCGCGCGCGGCGACCGGCCCGCCAACAGACCCAAAAACCCGTTCAGCTTCCGCCACCACCGCTTCGTGATCGACGGCACCGGCAGCCGATAACACCATCCGCCCTGCCGCATAGCTTTGTGCAAGATAGGCGCGCAAATCATCAGGGCCGATTGCCGTGATGCTCTCTGGCGTGCCCAGGATGGTTCGCCCCAGGGGTTGGTTCGGGTAGGCCACCTCCTGAAAAAGATCATAAACGAGATCGTCGGGGCTATCCTGGCTCGCGGCGATCTCGTGCAGGATCACATCCTGCTCGCGCTTCAATTCAGTCTCGTCGAACGTCGATGACAGCAAGATGTCGCCCAGGACATCAATCGCCAGCGCTTCATCACCTTCCAGAATGCGCGCATAGTAGGCCGTCGTCTCAAGGCTGGTGGAGGCATTCAAATCCCCGCCGACTTCCTCGATCTCCTCAGCAATCCGCTTGGCCGACCGCCGCGCCGTCCCTTTGAACGCCATGTGCTCCAAAAGATGGGAGATCCCATGCAGCCGGTCGGTTTCATGGCAGGCTCCAGCCCCCACCCAAACACCCAGTGACACGGTCTTGAGATGCGGCATCCGGTGCGTCACGATCCTGAAACCGTTGGCCAGTGTCGAAATGCGCGGCGCGTCTCCGTCCACCTCTTGCGCTGATGTGTCGAGATGGCCTGCACTCATGACCGGGTTTACGCCTGGGGGTATCGTTCGAATGGCATTGTCTCCGTTCATGAGCGGTGGCCCGCGTAACTCAGGCGCTCGATTTCGAACGCACCGCCCGGGTCCGGGCCTCAATAAAAGTCTCGACGGCTTGCGGCGTATTATCGACCACATCAAACCGCTCGGGCAAATGCATCAGTTCCGACAGCCGGTCAGGCAGTCCCGGATGCACACCTGTGATCGACTCCATGGCATCAGGGAACTTCGCTGGGTGGGCCGTCGCAAGCACAACGCGCGCCGTTTCCGGCGAAAGCATCGCACCGCACTTGTTGGCTGCAAAGACCCCGCAAGCCGTGTGTGGCTCCACCGTGTACCCGCTTGACGTCTCCAATGATGTAATGGTGTCCGCAACCTCAGCTTCGGTCGCTCGTGCCGCGGCAAAATCTGCCGCTGTCGACTCATGAAGGTCCCCAAGGTCAAACCGGTGGGCCTGCTTGAGTTGCATCATCTTCTGGCGCGTATCATCAGCGTTCCGCCCGGAGGCCTCGAACAAATAGCGTTCAAAGTTCGATGAGATCTGAATATCCATCGAGGGCGAAGTCGTCGCCATCACATCGCGCATTTCGTAACAGCCCGTTTCCAGCATGCGTGGAAGAATATCGTTGTCATTGGAGGCAATGATCAACCGTTCGATGGGAAGCCCCATACGCTTGGCCACATAGCCTGCAAAGATATCGCCGAAGTTGCCGGTGGGAACGGAAAACGCCAGCTTGCGGTTTGGTGCGCCAAGGGCAGCACCCGCCACGAAGTAATACGTCACCTGAGCCATAATGCGCGCCCAGTTGATGGAGTTCACCCCGCTCAGCCGCACGCGGTCGCGAAACGCATGGTGCGTGAACATCCCCTTCACGAGGGCCTGACAGTCGTCAAACGTGCCGTTGATCGAAATCGAATGCACAGAGGCTTCAGTCGGCGTCGTCATCATGCGCCGCTGAACGTCCGACACCCGCCCGTCGGGAAACAATATGAAGACATCCACGTTGGTCGAACCGCGAAAAGCTTCAATCGCAGCACCGCCCGTGTCGCCCGATGTTGCACCCACAATCGTCGCCCGCTCACCGCGCCGATCCAGAACATGGTCTATCATCCGTGCCAACAGCTGCATGGCAACGTCTTTGAAGGCCAGAGTGGGCCCATGAAACAATTCGAGAATAAACGTATCGGTGTCGGTTTGAACAAGCGGCGTGACTGCAGGATGCCCGAACCCAGAATAGGCATCGCGCGCAAGGCTTCCTAACTCGGCTTCGGTGAAAGCATCGCCGACAAACGGCATCAGCACCCGGGTGGCGACGTCATGAAACGGCTGACCAGCAAAGCCCGCGATTTCAGCCTGCGTCAGTTGTGGCCAGGATTCAGGAACGTACAGGCCGCCGTCCCGCGCCAATCCAGCGAGCAGAACGTCCTCAAATGACATCACCGGCGCATCACCGCGCGTAGAGACATACTTCAAGTTTGGCGCCTTTTTGGGTGATGAACAGGACTTAGGTTAGGGCCGGGTTTTCCGTCGTTGGGTCGCTTCAGTGTAATGCGCGCCGCCCGCGCCAACAAGACACCGGTTTTGCGAGCAAACTGGCGCTTCAGGCTGGTTTTTGCTCCGCTGCCCGCTTGGCCTGCGCGCTGAGCCGACCATAGGCAAACACCAGATAAACCGCCGCCAGCGTGAATGCCAGCCCCCACCACGTAAACGCATACGCCAGATGTCGGTTGGACAGCGTCAGCTTTGACAGCACCGGCTGCGGCGCACCAGCCCCAGACGCCGCTGTCTCAGCCTGGATGTAGAACCCTGGGTTTGGCAGGGGTTTGCCAGAACCCGTTAGCCCGGCCCCGCGGTTTTCACCAGCTCCCAGCTCCGACAAGTTCCTTTGAAACCCTTCGAACTCACGATCATACCATTCATTGTTTTCAGGCTTCGGCGGGCTGCCAAAGATACCAGGGTCGGCAAACTTCCGAATGCGCCCAACGATTTCAACCATCCCATCAACTTGACCCTCAGAACGCGTCTTCGGCTCCTTCGCGGCGTCAGGCACGCGACC
>JBCBRH010000029.1:0-55853 GCA_039819785.1 Pseudomonadota bacterium
AACTAACGCTGGAATCCACCGCACCAAGCCTCGTGTATGAAGAAGGTAACCTGATCAAGCGTTCGATCCGCGACCTCTACAATAAGGACGTCGAGGAAGTCCTTGGCTTCGCGGTAAGCGTGGTCGCCAGCAACAACGACTTCCTCGACGTCCTTATTGTAGAGGTCGCGGATCGAACGCTTGATCAGGTTACCTTCTTCATACACGAGGCTTGGTGCGGTGGATTCCAGCGTTAGTTCGCGGACGCTTTCCCAAAGGCGCAGCAGGTATTCAAAATCCCGGCGGATTTCCTGCTTGGTGCGGGCTGCACCTGCGGTTCTGATGATCAGGCCCATGCCTTCGGGCACTTCAAGCTCGTTGGCGATTGACTTGAGCCGCTTTCGGTCTTGCGGATTGGTGATTTTCCGCGAGATACCACCACCACGTGCCGTGTTCGGCATCAGCACGGTATAGCGTCCTGCCAGCGAGAGGTATGTCGTGAGGGCTGCGCCTTTGTTGCCGCGCTCTTCCTTTACGACCTGGATCAGGATCACCTGACGGCGCTTGATGACTTCCTGGATTTTGTAGCTGCGACGTGTGCGGCGCGGGCGGACCGCGACTTCTTCAAAAGCGTCTACTTCGGTGTCGACGTCTTCAGGCTTGTCACTGTCGTTATCGTCGTCGGAATCAGTGTCGTCGTCGCCTTCATCTTCGTCGTCGCTGGTTTTGCGTGCTTCGAGGTCATCTGCATCGGTTTCTTGGTCGTCGTCGGCTTCAGCCTCGTCTTCGTCGGCATCAGTTCGTGCGGCGAGCTCGTCGTCAGTTTGTTCAGACGCCGGCATAGCTTCGTCACCGGGCGTTGCGTCGCTGGCATCGCTTGCGTCGTGCTCGTGGCCGTCGGTTTCAACCGCTGTATCATCGGGTTCAGCGATGTTGTGGATCGTTACATCGTCGGGGGTCTCGGGTGCAGCAGACAGTGTCGGGTCTTTTCCGACCGACTGCGGGATGGTCCGAGGTGGTGTGCCATCGTCTGCCTCTGTGTCCGTGTCGGCTTCGGTCCCCGTGTTGGACTCGAGGTTAGCAATCGTCTCAGTGTCGGCGCTCGTAGAGGCCTCATTGTGTTCGGGTTCGGGCTCGCTGACGGCTTCTGTCGAGGTCGATTGTGGGTCGCCTACACCGTCGTCGGGCGCCTGGTCAGACCCGGCAGCCTCGGTGGTGTTTTCGTTCTCGTCATGTTCCTCATGGAATTCAGAGGATGTTTCGATGTCTTCGATGCCGTCGTCAGCTTCGCGATCATTGCTATCGTCGAGGTCGTTCGCATCGGTGTTGTCGTTTGATCCGTCATCGGAGGCTTTTTGTTCGCCGTTGGACCGGTCGTTTCTACCACCGCGTCCAGACCGGCGTGGGCGTCCGTTGCCGCGGCGTTTGGCCATGCGCTCTGCCCGCGCGTCAGCTTCGGCCTCTTCCTCGGCTTCGATCGCGGCTTCTTCCTCGAGAAGCGCAATGCGGTCGGCGATGGGGATCTGGTAATAGTCGGGGTGGATCTCGTTGAAGGCCAAAAAGCCGTGGCGGTTTCCGCCGTAGTCGACGAAAGCTGCCTGCAATGCAGGTTCAACCCGGGTGACCTTTGCGAGATAAATGTTGCCGCGCAGGAGTTTGCGGGCGGCTGATTCGTAGTCGAATTCCTCTACGCGGCCGTTGCGTAGGACCACAACCCTGGTTTCTTCAGGGTGGGAGGCATCAATAAGCATCTTGTTGGTGTTTGACATCTACGTGGTTCCTCGGCGCGCCCGGGGGGGCCCTCACGCGCGATAGGCATCGCGGCAAATGAGTCGGGTCGCCCTGTCCGGGCGCGCGCCGTCTTGGATGGGTTAAATTTTAAGATGGATGAAGATCGGGCGCTTGAACCGGACATGGCACGCGCAGCACTGTTTTCAGACCCAATGAGGGCCTGGCGCTGCGAGGCTGTCGTTTCATGATCCAAACGTGCGAATGGCATTGCGTATGTTGTCCTGGAATGCCCCGATTTGATCAACGCGGTCTCGCGAGACAGGCGTGGCATTCGTCAAATTCAGTCCAAGTTGTAAGCTCTACGCGTTCATTAATCCGAAGAACATCGGCAAGCGCGTGACATACAACGTCCCGTCTATCGAGGCATGACACCCCAGATTCTCCAACCCTTGGTCAGGGTGGTACGCGGATATTGGCTAGACACTGACGGGGTTGGTCTGGCCGTGATCATAACCGCGCACAAAACGACGCTACGTAAGCTGGGTAGTCACCTATGGCTTTCGCGCATCAGTCATTGTGCGGTTGCAGCATGGTTGACAAACGAGTGGGTTGCAACCCCTGCGTTCCGGCTGATGCCATTACAGTGGGCTCCAGACCGATGTCTTCCGTAGTTGGGATAAGAGACACCGGATCATCGCCGTCTGCAAGTGATGCACGTACTTTATCCGGTGAAACGCTCAACTTGATCGCCACACTGTCTGTGTTGTCGGTGGACGGTCGACCCGATGGTGTGGCGAAGAGACGAACATACGGTTAATTTCTGTACGATTCTGCCGCACCTGTTCGTATATCTCCAGGATTATCAAGGTTTGAGCATAACCCTGTCCACCGCAGAACATTGCGCTGAGACGCCGGCTGATCATAGGCCGCCGTTACGGCTGCGCCTATGGGCGATGGTGTGGTTTGCGCTGCTGACATGTGCGTTTGGCGTTTCTGAGGCCCAAGCTCGTGAACAACTGATCAAAGCTGAAACTGCCCGGGTCGAAACCACCTCAGATGGCACCGTGTTTCGTCTCGGCCTATCTAAAGGTGTGGTTGTTGAGGTTTTCACCCTGTCTGATCCTTACCGCGTCGTGCTCGACATGCCCGATGTGCGGTTTGCATTTCCCAAGGGGACGGTCACGCGGTCTCAGGGCTTGGTCAAAGCCTTCCGATACGGCCTTTTTGCTCCGGGCAAGGCAAGGATCGTGTTGGATACAGCGGCACCGGTATGGATTGATACCGCTGAGATGCAGAACGTTGGGGGGGGCGGGAAGGTTGAGCTCAGCCTGAAGTTGGTGAAGGTCGATGCCAAACAGTTTGGCCAGGGCACCGGGGTTATGCGTCAGAAGCGGTCTGCCGCCGCTAAGCAGCTTGAAAGCGATGCGGAGGCGCTAACACCGAAGCGCAACAACCGGAAGCCTGTGGTGGTCGTTGATCCTGGACATGGTGGTGTCGATCCAGGCGCCGTGGCCTCTGATACCGTTTATGAAAAAAACATTGTTCTCGATGTCAGCAAGGCGCTGGTTCGGCAGCTGAAACGCTCAGGCGACTTTGCCGTGCATGCGACGCGAACGGCTGATGTCTTTATGTCCTTGGATGACCGGCTCGCGTTCTCTAGAGACCTCAACGCGGATTTATTCATCTCACTGCATGCGGACAGTCTTGCGGATACGCGATTTGCCAGCCGCATCCGGGGTGCGACGGTCTACACCCTGCCTGAACGGGCGTCTGACAATCATGCGCGATTGATGGCGGAGAAGGAGAACCGATCTGATCTGATCGCAGGCCTGCCATCAGTCCCTGAAACGGCCAGCAAGGATGTGACCAGCATTCTAATCGATTTGATGAAGCGAGAGACCGCAGATTATGCGACTGTTTTTTCACGCGTTCTGGTCGGCAAGCTTAAGGGTTCTGTGCCCGTATCCAAGGCTGCTCGGCGGTCTGCTGCTTTTAAGGTGCTCAAACAGACACGGACGCCATCGGTGTTGATCGAGCTGGGATATCTCAGCAACGTGACCGATCGCAAAATGATGCAAACCAAAGCCTGGCAAACCAAGGCCGCGAGGGCGATTTCGGCTGCGGTGTCGTCGTATTTCGCCAAACGAACCGCACGCGCTGATTAGGCCATTGACGTGTGAAGCGCTGCCGATTGAGCTGCCTGACGAGACCTGGGGCTCTATCCGAGCTGAGGTTTGGCTTTTGGGCGTGGAAGGGGTCGCGCTCTGGAGAATGGTGCTTGAGAGGTATTATAGTGCCTAGTTACGAAGCGCTTCGGCCGTGAATAGAATGCGTTATGCCGTCGCGACCCCTAGTCTGATCCTTACAGAGTATGTTCAATGGTGAATGCGCATGGCCATCTGTCGCCACATTAGGCAAGCAAAACTCGACTGTTCCGGCTTCGCTGCGCTGCGGAAATGGACTAGAATAGTAAAATGGTTCAGTGCAAACGCGCGCCGAGCGCCGCACGTCGAAATAAATTAGGCTTGCACTGGAGCGTGGCCATATGGGTGGTCTGATCTGAGTTTGTCTTTACGCGAATGTCCTGACTTCGATTGGGTCCAACAGGCTCGAGGCTGATGCAACCGACGCTACCTCCACAGCAACGCAGATCGAAACAAAAGCGGCCGCGCAGGAAGAAAAGCCTGCTGCTCTCCCTGCTTGGGTTTTCGTTCGCCGCCTTTGTCGTGGTCTTCCTCGTCGGCTCGGCTGTCGCTGGATACATGCTATACAAGGTCTCCGAGGACCTGCCGAACTACGCCAAGCTTGAAGAGTATGCCCCGCCGGTCATGACGCGCATCCATGCCAACGACGGTGCGTTGATTGCAGAATATGCACGCGAGCGGCGCATTTTCGTGCCTATCAATACCGTTCCGAAGTTGGTGATTGCCGCCTACCTGTCTGCGGAAGACAGTCGTTTCTATACGCACGGAGGGATCGACCCTCAGGGTGTGGCGCGGGCCGTGTTCAAGTTCGTGCAAAACAAGATCCAAGGACGCAACAGGCGGGCCGAGGGTGCTTCCACGATCACGCAGCAGGTTGCCAAAAACTTCCTGCTGACGAGTGAGCGCAACATCGAGCGCAAGATCAAAGAGGCCATCCTTGCGATCCGGATCGAGCGGACGTTTTCGAAGGACAAGATCCTCGAGCTGTACCTCAATGAAATTTATCTTGGCATTGGGTCATATGGCGTCGCGGCCGCCAGCCTCAACTACTTCAATAAAGAGTTGAAGGACCTGACAATCGAGGAGGCGGCTTACCTCGCCGTTCTTCCAAAGGCGCCGAATAACTATCATCCGTTCCGGCATACCGAACGGGCCAAGGAGCGGCGCGACTGGATCATCGGCCAGATGCGGAAGAACGGCTACATCACGCCGGAAGAGGCCGAGGATGCAATCGCAAAGCCGCTCACGGTTAATCTCCGTCCGTTTGGCGCGCACATCTTTGCAGCTGACTTTTTCGCCGAGGAAGTCCGCCGGGCGCTTCTTGCGAAGTATGGCGAGGATAAACTCTATGGTGGCGGGATGTCGGTTCGCACGACGCTTGACCCGCAACTGCAGCGCATGGCGCGCAAGGCCTTAATCGACGGACTTGTTACATTCGACCGGCGCAAAGGCTGGCGCGGTCCGGTTTCCAAAATCGACATTGCCGGTGACTGGGGTGCTGCGCTCAACAAAGTCAAAGCGCCAGCTGATCTTCAGCCCTGGCGGCTTGGAGCCGTTCTCCAGGTTGAAAAAAACAAAGCTGTGGTTGGATTGAAGCCGACCAAAAAGCAAGACGGTAAGTTGAAGGATGCCCGTGAAGCTGTCGAGCTTGGGCTCGATGCCGTGAAGTGGGCGAAGGACGAGAAAACCAAGAAAAAACCGAAGACTGTGTCGGATGTCCTGGCGGTCGGCGATGTCGTGTTTGTTTCACCCGATGACCCTGAAAAGCTCGGTGGAACATGGAGCCTGATGCAGGTTCCGGAGGTTGGCGGCGGGCTTGTTGCCATGGATCCGCATACCGGTCGCGTACTGGCGTCCGTGGGTGGGCTGTCGTTTGACTTGTCGCAGTTTGACCGAGCCATCCAGGCCAGACGCCAGCCTGGTTCCTCGTTCAAGCCATTCGTGTACACGACGGCACTTGATAACGGCTACAAGCCGACAAGCATTGTTTTGGATGCGCCCATCGAAATTGAACAGGGGCCAGGACAGGATATCTGGCGGCCTGAGAACTACAATAGATCGCGCTCCTATGGCCCGACCACGTTGCGGATCGGCATTGAAAAGTCGCGTAACCAGATGACCGTGCGACTGGCGCAGGACATGGGTATGCCGCTGATCACCGAGTACGCGCGCCGTTTCGGGATTTATGATGATCTGCTGCCTGTTCTCTCGATGTCGCTGGGGGCAGGTGAAACAACGCTTCTGCGGATGGTCACCGCCTACAGTGCTCTGGCAAATGGCGGTAAGCGTGTGCATGCCACTCTGATCGACCGCATCCAGGACCGGTGGGGCAAAACGATCTGGCGGCATGACGATCGGCCCTGTGAAGGCTGTCAGGCGGAGACCTGGGCCAACCAGGATGAACCAAGTATTCCGGACGGTCGGCGGCAGATCATTGACCCGCATTCGGCTTACCAAATGACCTCGATGCTGGAAGGTGTTGTGCAGCGTGGTACGGCGACCGTTTTGAAGAAACTCAAAAAGCCGCTGGCGGGCAAAACCGGAACGACGAACGAGGAAAAAGACGCTTGGTTCGTCGGTTTTGCGCCTGACCTCGTCGTGGGCGTTTTCGTGGGCTACGACACACCTAGGCCGATGGGCAAGGGTATGACCGGTGGGCAGGTGTCAGCTCCGATTTTCGGCAATTTCATGGAAATGGCGCTGGCCGACAAGCCAGCTACGCCATTCCGTATTCCACCTGGTTTGAAGCTGGTCCGGACCAGTTTGAAAACGGGTCTGAGGGCAGCGCCAGGTGCTGACAAGGGAACGATCCTTGAAGCCTACAAGCCGTATGAAGCGCCGGATGACAGCTATTCGCTCATCGGGTTCTCGGACGAAGATGCTGTGCAGGGTGGGGATGCTTATTCGCCTGGACAGGCCAGCGGCGGGGCGGCAGCAAGCCGATCAAACACGCGCCGCAGGTTTGGTGGTGGCCGCGGCGGCGTCTGGTAGCATCTGCTAATCGCCTCGGCACTCTTGCCAGTGCATTCCAGGCTTTGTTTACATGGCCCGGGGCAGGGCTTATATCAGCGCTTCTTCAAATTTTCAGACAGACCAACGAGGGCATTTATGCGCGCAGAAGCGGTGAAGACGGTCGATTCCATTAAGGAGGCCATGGCCCTCCTGAGGAGGCATCTTTGACTGGGATACCGCACAGGGCCGTCTCGACGAACTGAACGAAAAGGCCGAAGATCCTGCGCTTTGGAGCGACCAGAAAAAAGCCCGCAAGGTCATGCGTGAGCGTCAGCTTCTGGAAAAAGCCATCAACGGCTATGCCTCACTCGAACGCGAACTGTCTGATGCCGTGACGCTGATTGAACTTGGCGAAATGGAGAAAGACGAAGAGACTATCGTTGAGGGTCTGCAGCAGTTGGAAAAGCTGGATGCAGAGGCTCAAAAGCGGTCCGTCGAGGCGCTGCTTTCGGGCGAAGCCGATGCCAACGATAGCTACGTCGAAGTGCACGCAGGTGCTGGTGGCACCGAGAGCCAGGACTGGGCCAATATGCTGGCGCGTATGTATATGCGCTGGGCCGAGCGCTCAGGGTATAAGGTCCGCCTGCTCGAAGAAAGCCCGGGAGAAGAAGCTGGCATCAAATCTGCCACGATCGAGATCAAGGGTGATCAGGCCTATGGCTGGCTGAAGACCGAGAGTGGCGTGCACCGGCTTGTGCGGATCTCACCTTATGATGCCAACGCGAAACGGCACACGTCGTTTGCCAGCGTCTGGGTTTATCCCGTGATCGACGATGAGATCGATATCCAGATCAACGAGAGTGATTGCCGGATTGATACGTACCGCGCTTCAGGCGCTGGTGGTCAGCACGTCAATACGACCGACTCGGCGGTGCGCATCACGCACGTCCCCACCGGTATCGTTGTCGCCTCGCAGCAGGAACGTTCCCAGATCAAGAACCGCGATATTGCATGGGGGATGTTGAAGTCCAGGATGTATGAGGCCGAGCTGAAAAAGCGCGAGGAAAAAGCCAACGCGGAAGCAGCGAGCAAGACCGACATAGGCTGGGGGCATCAGATCCGGTCCTACGTCATGCAGCCCTATCAGATGGTCAAAGATCTGCGCACCGGCGTGACGAGCGGTCAGCCAGACAAGGTTTTGGATGGCGAGATCGACCCATTTGTCCAAGCCGCACTCGCGCAACGGATCGACGGCAGCGCGCAGGTCGAAGTCGAGGACATCGACTGACGTCGACTGTGGGGGCTACAGGTCATAATGGATGCGTGTGTTCTGGGTTGCCTCGCGGAATTTTGCGACCGGGTCCGGAGCTATGACAGCCAATGCATCCAGGTTCACCGCCGCGCCGTTGAGGGGGATCTTCAACGTGTCTCGGCCGTCATTTATTTTGAATGCGATCACATAGGCTGATGCTGCATTCCGCACATTCGTGCTTTTGAGGACTGCATCCTTGAAGGCTTCGCGTGGCAGGGTCTGCCAGGTTGACAAAACAAGCCCCGGTTTGCGGACCCGAATGCGGTCTTCGGTGTCGCGTGTTTCGATGATATCTATCCGCCCGTGCAGCTTGATTTTGGCGTAGATGGCAGCGGCAACGGCCAGGACGAACGCTGTTGTTGCGACTGGTGGCGAGACAACGCCACCGGAAAACAGTGCCGGAACGCCGAAGATGGTGATCGGCAGAAGGCGATACATCCAGGTCGCTGAATGGTGACGGTAAATGGTCTTCGTTGAGGCTTTTCCTGTCATCACGTCTCCAAGGGTCTGTATGCCCTTCGCTTTGCGCGCTTCTATAGGGGCATCCGATCTGTCTTGATACGATGACATGCTATAGCGTGAGCCGAGGTATCGTATGTACGATGCAACCTGCATGCCCCGCTTTCTCTGCCCCACCACACCTTTCAGCACAGTTTGACGAACCGCCGATGACCGCCAAGCCCGCAGCTTTGAAATCGCAACATCGAGATGACGTATCCATGCCCCGGTCACTTTCCGTGATTGAGACGACGGGGCCACAGGGATATGCGCTGCTCGACAGCGGGGCTGGACGCAAACTGGAGCAGTTTGGCCCGGTGATTATCGACCGGCCGGAACGCCAGGCGCTGTGGTCACCACGGCTGCCGGCTGCACGTTGGGGCGAGGCCCATGCGGTGTTTTCCGCATCCAATGACGACGATGAAAAAGGCAATTGGCGCAAGGACAAACCCATTCCAGATGGCTGGCCGATGGATGTGATGGGGGCACGTGTTACCTGCCGGCTTCAAGGATTGTGGCATGTCGGGCTGTTCCCTGAGCAAGATGCCCATTGGGCGTGGATGGTGGAGCGCATCAAGACTGTGACGGGGCGACCTGCGCGGGTTCTCAATCTGTTTGCCTATACAGGTGCGGCCTCTCTCATTGCCGCGGCTGCTGGAGCGGAAGTCACGCATGTTGATGCCTCGAAAAAGGCCGTGACCTGGGCGCGCGACAACCAGGGTGTGTCGGGACTTGCAGACAAACCGATCCGCTGGATCGTGGATGATGCGGCAAAGTTTGTGGCGCGCGAGGTGCGCCGGGGGCGAACGTACGATGTGATCCTGGTGGACCCGCCGAAGTTTGGGCGCGGACCTAATAAAGAGGTCTGGGATCTGTTTGAAAGCCTGCCGGGTTTTCTTTCGGACTGCGCGAAACTGGCTGAGCCGGCGTCTGCTTCGATGGTGTTGACGGTCTATGCCATCCGGGCATCGGCGGTGTCTTTCGAGCAGTTGGTTCGTGAACACTTTGATCGACCTGGAAGCGTTTTTGAGACGGGCGAATTGATGTTGCGGCCACGATCTGCGGCTGGTTTGTGCGTACCGACGTCTCTATTTGTCAGGTGGCATGCGTGAGCGATTTGCGACACATGGATGGCGCGGTGTCTGAGAAGATCACCAGTTTGCAGAACGGCCGTGTGAAGGCGATCCGCGCACTCGATATGCGCAAGACCCGGCGTGAAACAGGGCTGTTTGTCGCTGAAGGAGCATCTGTTTTACTGAGTGCGCGGGATGCTGGGTGGTCGCTTGAGACGCTGGTTTATCTCGCGGACCGGCAGCAGGATCCGGGCTTACAGACATTGCTGGGCTGGGCCCGAGATAGCGGAGCGGAATGCCTCAGTGTCAGTGCAACCGTGCTTGGAAAGCTGGCGGCGAAGGACAACCCGCAAAGCGTGCTCGGTGTTTTCAAACAGCGCTGGTCAGCTTTGCCTGCTCCGCCATCTGTTGCCGCTGATGAGACGTGGCTGGTGCTTGAAGAGGTGCGCGATCCGGGCAACCTTGGAACCATCATTCGAACGTCAGATGCGGTGAGCGTTTCCGGTGTGGTTCTCGTTGGAAATTGCTGTGACCCCTACAGCCGTGAAGCCTTGCGCGCTACGATGGGGTCGGTTTTTGCGGTGCCATTGGTGCGCGCTGATGTGTCGGATTTTCTGGCGTGGCGGGAAAGCTGGCCGGGAGATGTTGTTGGGCTGCACTTGCATGGCGGTGAGGATTTCCGATCGGCGACGTATGCTGCCCCCCAGATGATTGTCATGGGGTCTGAGGGACCTGGCTTGTCGCAGGCGGTGTCTGATGCGTGCTCCAAACGTGTCAAGATTCCGATGTCCGGGCGGCTCGATTCCCTCAATCTTGCCGTCGCTACGGCGTTGACGTTGTATCAGGTGCGTGGCCCGTATCTGAATGTCTCATGACCTGATTGCCGCGACAGCCGCTTTGCCAACCCGCCAGGATTACGCTGCACATGCGCATCGAATATCACCGCACGCTGATTGCCGACCACGTGCGCAACCAGGCCATTTATGATGCGCTGAAGGCTCAGATTGCCCCCGGCGAAACCAGTGTTGCCGACATCGGTGCCGGCACCGGACTGATTGGGCTGATGGCTGCAAAGCTTGGGGCGCGTGAGGTGTTTTTGTACGAGAGCGAGCCTGTCGGAGCTGTTGCCGAAGAGGTGTTGCGGGCCAATCGTGCCAAGGGCTGCACGGTCTTTCCGTTTTCATCGTTGGACATCGATGACCCGCCACAAGTTGATCTTGTGGTGTCCGAGACGTTGGGGAATTACGCGTTCGAAGAAAACATGATCGAGACGCTGAATGATGCGGCGGCCCGTCATCTGAAGCCCGGTGGCGCACTTCTGCCCTCTTGCGTTCGCCAGTATGTGGCACCTGTCATTGCGCCGCGTCTGTATGATGAATTGAGTGTCTGGGACAACGTCGGGTTTGGGTTGGATCTTTCCTTGGCCAAGGAGATGAGCCTCAACAACGTCTATGTCCGTGCGTTCAAACCTGATGAGCTGTTTCAGCCTGAAGGGACCGTGTGGGACACAGTCACGTTTCGGGCAGGGCCGGCGAAGAATTCAACCAAACGTAAAGGGGATGCGGAGTGGACTGTGCAGAATGACGTGACCGTTTATGGATTGGCGTATTGGTGGGCGGCCGAGTTTGGGACGACATCGATCATCGGGACGTCACCAGGAGATCGGCAGACGCATTGGGAGCAGCTGTACTTTCCCTGCGCGAAACCGATGCAGATTATGGGTGGTGAGGGTATCCGTGCGCTCATCACGTCGTCATCAAGTTTTGATGCGGGGACGCACCTGGCGTGGAGCGTTGCGCGAACGAATGGCTCAGGCAAGGTTCTTGAACGGCAAAAGATGGATCTTGACCGTGGGTATCTGCCCTAGCGCCTGTTTGCTTTTCGTGGACCAGCAAAGCAGGCTTTAAGCCCCTGACTTGGAGCATGTTCCGGGCGGAAAACCGCGTACACTTTTCCTGAGCAGGCTCTGTGCTCTTGAGTTGGAGCATGTTCCGGGCGGAAAACCGTGTGCACTTTTCCTAAACATGCTCTGGCCCGGTCGGCCCAACATGTGTCTGATTCTATACCGGCTGCTTAACGTTCACTTGGTGCGGGCGATCTGGTGGCGCGGGCGATCTGGCCATCTTTGGAAACCGCGAAGGGTTTCGGAACAGTTTCCACGATCGCAATGCTGCCTGCCGTTTGCCGTATCCGGGATTTTGGTGATGGCTGCAACGCGGCAAGCGGCATGGTCGTTTGAAGCTGCCAAAGCTCCTTGGATTTTTGCAGGACCTGGCTGGGACCAAGCACGATCATCGATGCCGTCGCTATGATAAATCCGCCGATCCCAATCGTGAGCAACCATGCACCCATATAGCTGGCAGCCGATGTCCAGCGTTTGCGACGCGCCTGTTTGATCCATGGCTTGTCAGAAATATTTTCTGGTGCAGTTGCGCGATCTCGCGGGTCCTCGTTGTGATCCAGACCGGTTTCGTCCGCTGAAGCGTTTGTGAGATGATCATCGGGCTGGCTGTCTGATTTTGATGACTGTAACTGGCTCCGATTTGTCTGGGTTGGCATCTGGCGTGGAATTGGAGGAGGGACTTGGCGCAGGTCATCTTTCAAAAACTCACAGTCAGTCGCAGAACGCTCCTGACGGGCTTGTGGCTTGTTGCACATGACGGCGCTCAGTTGATCTGCCAGGGCATCTACGTCTGCTGGGAGGTCATTGTCTAAGCGTTCGGGAGGGCCGTGGTTGGCAGCGCCGCTTTGTTGCAGTCCCGAGCGTGTGTCTTGGGGAGTCGGCGGGTGGTTGGCGGCTGTGTTCTTATTCAAACGGCGGCGTGGACGGCGGCGGCCAAACAGCGTGGCGCGTTCGTTGGTCGCCGGTGTTGGTTCGGTGGGCTGAACGTTGGCTTCACTCATGACGCAACTCCGATCGTTCGATCGTCATGCGTTAGTCTTGCCGACGAAAACGCCAAATTAACGGCGTGTGTCCTCTGGGCTGGTCCACGTGCTGGAGCTTTGAACAGGACGCGCTTTTCGGTACGCCGTGAAGCGCGCGCGCAAGGTTCGTTCGTTGGAACGATGGATCTTCCAGTATGCATTGCACCTGTCCAAGACCCCTAGCCGCCGCGCTCTGGGTTACTCTAAAGCCACAAGGTTTCCCCAAACCCTCCGTGACTGAACAGTATCGTAGGCACCATAATTCAGCAACTTGAAAACACTTTCGCCAAACGTGCGGTAAACGCGCTGAATTTCACATCAAACGAACAGCGTTGATGCGTGATCATGCCTTGCGTTCACGGTGATTGTCGGCCACTTCAAGAGAAACGATGGCGGCTCACCCCTTGGCCGGGCATCGGCACCGTTCACCGTTGGCCTCGTTGTTTGCCCATTCCTCAAAGGACACCTGTTCATGCTGCTCTTGATCGTTGGTTTGCTGCTCTTCATCGCCTTTCATCTGTTGCCAACGAATGTCTCAATGCGAAACGGGCTGGCTGCGAAGTTTGGCGATAACGGTGTGAAAGGGATCGTGGCGGTCGGGTCACTCATTGGGTTCGCGCTGATCGTTTACGGCTATGGCAAAATGCAAGGATCGGGCAAAAACCCCGTGATCTGGGACCCGCCAACCTGGATGCAGCACATCACACTTTTGCTGATGGTTTTTTCCATGATTGCTCTTGCGGCGACCTACATTCCCTCGCGGATTCAATCGGCGCTGAAACACCCGATGTTGCTGGCTGTGAAGATCTGGGCGCTTTCGCATTTGCTGGCCAACGGAGATGTTGCATCGCTGTTGTTGTTCGGTAGCTTTCTGGCCTGGGCCGTCTATGACCGCATCTCCTTAAAGCGGCGGGGTAACCTTGGACCTGGCCCGGCCAACGTCTCGGTTCTCAATGACGTTGCCGTGGTTGCGCTGGGCTTGGGCCTGTACGTGGGCATGGTGGTGTGGGGACACGGCTATCTGATCGGGGTCGGTGTCGTTGGTTGATGAGCCCGGGCTAAGTGATCGCGGGCGGGTGATCGGCATTGCGCGCCGCGATGTGCGGAAAGCGCCGATGGAAGTCCTGGCTGCTGGGACGATCTCACTGGAAGCCGGGCTAGAAGGTGATCACAAGGGGCTGAAATACAAAAACCGTGCGTTGACGATGCTTGCCCTAGAAGACTGGCAGCTGGCGCTCAGCGAAGTGGCGGAGCGGTCAGTCGCAGCGGGTGCGACACGCTCTGGGTCAGCACATACCAGCCTCGAGGCAGGCGCTGGCCAGGGCACCCCAAGCATCGTTGCTCTCGACTGGACCGCGCGGCGGGCGAACCTGCTGGTGGAAGGCGTTGACCTTCCCAAGGCACCCGGTGGACGGATGACGATCGGAGACAGTGTTGAGCTGGAGGTGACTTACCCCTGTCAGCCCTGCCGCCGGATGGACGATGCATTGCCCGGCCTGCTGAAGGCACTTCATCCCGATTGGCGCGGTGGGGTTGTCATGAAGGTTTTGTCGGGGGGCGAAATCGCTATCGGAGATGTGGTTCGGGTTACCGCTCGTCCGGTACTGCGCAAGCGGCACCTGCCATAGTTCACTCGCGCCGTGGTGAACCGCGAAGCTGCTGGCGTGCGAATGTCGGCTTGCTCAGGCCAGTAGATCCAGACCTGAGGCCTCTGTGCCCCGAGCCAAACGACAGCGATGTCCGTTGCCGTCAGAACTGCACGATGAGGTCTGTGTACTTGCCGGTTTCCAAGCTTTTGCCGTTGTCGGAAATCACAATCGACGAGCCAGGCTTTATGAGTTCTGACAACCGTGTCCGCACATCTTCTGGAATTTGCACCCGTGACAGCGCGCGTTCCGGTGTTTGATTGCCAGCTTTTTTGTTCGCCTGGGCCTGGAGGCTGCGCCATTCCTTGCGGCTCATGCCCTTTTTCCGTTTGATCCGCGCCGCGCCTTTTGCCGGTGTGATCGTTTTCCAGTTCAGGTCCGTTTCGCCCGGTGTGTAACCTGTTGCCGTGAATACGTGCGTTCCCACAGGGCTGTCGGGATTTTCAAACTTAACTGCAGCCTCCAAGATATCGTCTTGGTCCTGGCGGACGTAGAGCTTCTGTTTCTTGCGACTGATCAAAACCGTAATGGGCTTCTCATAACGTTCCTGGGCACGTTCGGCTTCTTTCAGCTCGCGTGCGATGCGCAGGTGGTGTTGGGACGCGGTCGTATAGCGTTGCTTGAGAATCTCTCGGCGGAGCATTTCAGCCTTCACCGTTTCTTCGTGTCGGGCCAGGGTCTCGGAGAGCTTGTCGATCGCCTCCGTCGTCGCATCCATTTCGTCGTATTTTGCAATCAGCCGGGCTTCCAACTCCATCTCCAAGCTGGCCGGGTCGATTGTCGCGGCATCGGGCCGGGTCGGCGTAAGAGGTGCTGGCGAGCCGGGGCGCGCGGCAGCTGTCACTTTGTTTTTCGCGAGGCGCGATGCTTCGAGACTGTCGGCGGCATTAAGGCTGGCGGCATCAAGGCTGGCGGTCTGGACCAAGGCTCTCTTCGTGGTGGAAAGCGATTGTTCTGCTACCGATGACGGTGCGCTGGCGTTCAGCTGTTGGTTGGCCAACATGAAATCGCGCATCTCGCGTTCGATGGCGTGCTTAGCGCGCTCAAGTCCATTCAACTCTTTTTGCAGGTCTGCACGTTCAGAGCGAAGTTTTGCAGGTGCTTTGACAAGTTTGCGCAGTTTCAGGTTCGCAGCTTTCAATTTGTCGGCGGCTTCCTTTGCCCAGATCTTCGTATCGGCGGACATTTTTTCAAGGCGCGTCAAGTGGTTCCGACGAGCGGCAGCCACGGCCGTCCGTGTCAGCGGGCCTTTGATCTGGGCTTCCAGATCTTCATAAACCGACGCTGCATTGGCGGGTGATACGCCCATCAGCCAGCGGTGGGATGATGTGGACGACTTGGCGACGACGTCTGTCGTTGATTTTGCCCCGTCTTCTCCGACGGGAAGCTCGAGCGAAGCGACCTGTGTTCCGTTGCCCGGTGGCAGCGGCTTGATCAGGACATCATGTGCGATCGTCCGCGGCTCAGGGCGGCCATCCGTGATGATGACCCGGTCAGCCATCGAGGTCATGGAGAAGAGTTTTCTCGCAAAGCTGTAAGGCAGCCGAATACACCCGTGGGAAGCTGGATAACCGGGTATGTGGCCCGCATGGAGTGCGATGCCGGACCATGTCACGCGTTGCATGAAAGGCATGGGTGCGTTGGCGTACAGGTTTGAATAGTGCCGCTTACGCTTCTGCAGGATCGTGAACACACCTTTTGGCGTCCGGTGACCGCGTTTGCCACTGGAGATCCGCGACTGCGCGACAATCTTTGTGCCGCGGTAAGCAACCAGCCTTTGTTTCGACAGCGAGACCACGATCGTCATGGGCAGTTCGCTGCGAACGCTTTGTTTTGATTTCGAAACTCTTGATTGGTTGGCGCTGTTAGCCCAAGCCTGCGGCGCGATCGAAACCACCATCGCGGCTGCAATGACAAGCGCCGTAAAGGCTGCCAGCGTTGTTCGGGCAATCTTAACAGGGGTAAAGATGATGAGGTTCTTCAAAGCCTGGACCCGCCTTGCTAAGTGAAACGCGCTGCATAAATCGTACCGGTTTAAGCGAAAGGTCGCTGAACGCCCTTTGCATAAACACTGTATTCGCTGCCTGCTAACCCGGAGTTACCCCGCCATCAAAAATTGGTTAGCACCCCCTTGATGTGCGGTGCAACGCTGATTCGTTTTTGTGCAACGTTAAGATGGTTGCTGTGGCAAACCGTCAACGGGTGCAGGGATTTGAACTGTCATGCTGACGCTCCACCAGGGGTGGACATGCTTGCCTGGAATGGCGGGGGTCGCAAGACTGCCTGAGAAGAAACAAGGATCGTCTTCAGATGTCGTCGCAAAGCCAAGCGCAACCAAATACGCAAAAACGGATAACGGCCCCTGATATTCAGGCTATGAAAGGGGTCACGCCGATCGTCTCGCTGACGGCCTACCATGCGCATACAGCTGCGATCGCAGACCCCTTTTGCGATTTCTTGCTGGTGGGCGACAGCCTGGGCATGGTGATGCACGGTTTTGAAACCACCGTTCCCGTGCCGGTCGAACTCATGATCATGCATGGCCGCGCCGTCGTGCGCGGGGCTAGGCGTGCGCTTGTGGTCGTCGATATGCCGTTTGGCTCCTATGAGGAAAGCCCATCGGTTGCGTTTCGGAACTGCGCGCGCGTCATGAAGGAAACGGATTGCGGGGCCATTAAACTGGAAGGCGGACGCCGGATGGCTGAAACCATTCGGTACCTTGTTGATCGGGGCATCCCGGTGATGGCGCACATCGGGCTGACGCCACAATCAATTCACGTCATTGGCGGCTTCAAGGCCCAGGGGCGGCAGGCTGAGCAGTGGGCGGCTATCGAAGACGACGCCAAGGCCGTGTCCGAAGCTGGTGCGTTCGCTGTGGTCCTGGAGGCTATTGCTGAACCATTGGCGGCGCGGATTTCGCCAGCGATTGATATTCCGACCATTGGGATTGGCGCATCTGCTGCGTGCGATGGTCAAATCCTGGTGATGGAGGACATGCTGGGGTTGAGCCCGCGGGTTCCGAAGTTTGTGAAGGAATTTGGAGCTGTGGGGGCTGCGATCTCTGGTGCCATCAAGTCCTACGCCGAGGAGGTGCGGGCGGGCACATTTCCAGCCCCTGAGCATACATATGAAATGAAGTCTGGCGATTTGAAGTCTGGCGATTTGAAGTCCGGGGAAAAGACAACCGGCGGCACGTCCAAAAGCGGTCACACCGGCAGAGCAGGAGCCGCCACAAAGCGCAAGCTGTGAGCGAAAAAAGGTTCCTGCGGCGTGCATGGCGGTGCCGCCTCAGGACCCATATTGGTCATTGAAGGACGCCGCTGATTTGCGTTTCTGGTTGCGATCGCTATCTATGCGCGACCGGCCGCTGGTGTTCTGCCGATCGGCCTTTAGTTGACCGATGGCGGCGGGAATTGCCGAAGGTCCACCAACTCATACAAAAAATTCGAGGATTCGCTGTAAGTCATGGTCGATAGTGACGATTTTCTCATCCGTGAAGTGAAGGCCGAACTCGAGCGGGAGCGGATGCAGTCCCTCTGGCAGCGCTACGGGACATATATTATCGGCGGGGTGGCCCTGATTATCGCCAGTGTCGCTGGTTACCAGTACTGGCAGGCTTCGACGCTGGCGGCCAACCAGGAGGCCGGGGCCGCTTATGATAAGGCGCTCACACTTGTCCTTGATGAGAAATATGATGAGGCGTTAGAGGGTTTTCGGGCGGTTTCTGAAAGCGGGTCTGACGGGTATTCCGTGCTTTCCCAGCTACAGACCGCGGCAACCCTGCTTGACCAGGACAAGCCTGAAGAGGCAGCCAGCGCATTCGAAAAAGCCGCAAACAGTGGGGGAGACGCGCTGCTGACAGGCTTCGCGAGACTCCAGCTGGCTGCATTGAAGCTGGGGACGGCTGACTTTACCGAGACGGAGAATCGGCTCAACGGTCTCATTTCAGACGAGAATCCGTGGCGGTTTAATGCGCGGGAAATGTTGGGCCTGGCGCAACTTAGGTCTGGCAGGACAGATGAAGCGCGTCAGTCCTTTGAAGCTTTGCTGGGTGACAGGGCGGTTCCGCCAGCCATGCAGCAGCGTATTCAAGTCCTGCTGGCACAGATTATTGCTGCGGATGTGACTGCTGAAGCGGCTGCGAAAACATCGGAGACTGATGGTGCGGTGACGCCTAAGGGGTCCGATCAGGTGGTTGGGGAGACGGTTAAACCGGATCCTGCCGATGCCGAGGGTGCCGAGACAGAAACGACGGGCGAGACTGCGTCACCGGAGAATGCCAAAGCTCCCACGGACTTGACACCCGGCGGGGCAGGTCAAACGGAAGCAGGCCAGACGGAAGCAAGGTCGGCGACAACGAATGAAGCAGGTGCGGGCGAGACACCTGGCACGACAGGCACGGAACAGAAACCGGGCGGGCAAGACAACTGAGCGTCCGCCAACTGACCAGAACACCGGCATAGGCCCACGTTCTTAATGTCAGTTTTGGGGGACAGAAGGAATGGCAGAACGGATGATGGCCTTGCAACGGTCTTTCTTGACAGGAGCGCTGGTTGTTATTGTCCTGCCGTTGGCTGGATGTGCCGACAGTCTGCCCAGCTTGCCAAAAATCACCCAGCTCAATCCATTCCAGGAAGTGCAAAAACCACTCCCCGGGCGTCGGGTGCCGGTTCTTGAGACCAACGCGACCTCGGCTGTGCCAGGTGAATTGGCAGCCGCTGACAGCTCCATCGTGCTGGCACCCCAGTCAGCCAACGACGAATGGTCCCAACCAGGTGGAACGCCAGCCAATGCGCCTGGAAACCTTGCCTTCAGTGGTTCACCCAAACGCATCTGGTCGGCCAGTGCTGGATCGGGGTCTAGCAAAACCGGTCGCGTGATGGCACCGCCCATCGTGTATCAAGGTATGGCCTTCACGCTTGATGCGAACGGGCTGGTCCGCGCTTTCAACGTTGCAAGCGGCGCACGGGTCTGGGAGCAGTCTCTCGTTCCTGAGAGTGAACGAAATGCTGGGAGTGGGATGTTCTCCATCTCATTCAGCAGTTCATCGACAGGTGGTTATGGCGGTGGCTTGGCAGCCGACAATGGGCGCCTGTTTGCGGCATCGGGTTTCGGCAGAGTGGTCGCGCTTGACCCGGCAACCGGCAAACAAGTTTGGGAGCGCAATCTCGGCACACCCGTGCGTGCAGCTCCCACCGCAGCTGGTGACCGCGTGTTCGTCGTCACCACAGAGGGCCGCTTCTTCTGCCTGTCTGGCATTGACGGTGCCGAGTTGTGGGCTGTCCGTGGTATTCCCCAGCAGGCCAGCCGCGTCATCGCCGTGTCGCCAGCTGTTGATGGTAATCTCGTCATTGTGCCGTATCCCAGCGGTGACCTGATGGCGCTGAACGTAACCGATGGTGCGCCGGCCTGGACGGAGAGCCTTGCGCGGTCGCGTGGGAACTCACAGCTTGCGTCCTTGTCGGATGCGGCGCGTCCTGCCATCGACAATGGAACCGTTTTTGCCGTTGGGCATGCGGGCCGGATGATTGCGACGCAGGCTGCAACCGGTGAACGGCTCTGGTCGATTGATGTTGCCGGCATTCAAGCGCCGTGGGTTTCCGGCGATAGCGTTTTCGTCGTGGATACATCCGGGCGGCTGTTGGCTGTGTCGCGTGATACGGGCGCGGTTCGCTGGACGGCAAAGCTTCCTGGTTCGCGCATGTGGGCTGGGCCCACGATGGCTGGCAATGTGCTCTGGCTGACGTCGGATAAGGGCGCGCTTGTGGGTGTGGATGCCTTGACCGGGCGCGTGACGACCCAGCAAAGCGTGGGCACGAAGATGTTTATTCCTCCCGTCGTTGCGCAGGGGCGGATGCTGCTTTTGACGGATAGCGCGCAGTTGGTGGCCTATAATTAAGAGTCATCGGACGGCGCTCTCGTCAGCAGACTGACTGGCAGGTGTTGGTCGACAGTGCGGTTTCACATTGCTTTTCTGGGGAATTTGGGCATAAGCGCGGATTGCGTATGTGCAGGTGGGTCAGACCGTCGTGGTCGATGAGCGCTTTATCAGTCCTTCTGCCAATGCGCGCTTCACCCCAATTTTGGCCCTCCAATCCATGGACCACCAGCCGGCTATGCCCTCTTCGGCCACCATTGCAATTATCGGCCGGCCAAATGTCGGCAAGTCGACGCTGTTCAACCGACTGACGGGAAAGCGTACAGCGCTTGTCTCTGACATGCCGGGCCTCACCCGGGACCGCCGCGAAGGGCAGGCCGAAATTGGCTCGCATACCGTGACCCTCATTGATACTGCCGGACTGGAAGAAGCGCGCGCCGGTTCGATTGCAGCCCGGATGCGCGAGCAGTCTGAAAAAGCCATTCAAGATGCTGATCTTGTGCTGTTCGTGCTTGATGCGCGCGATGGGGTCACCCCTGCTGATACGGCTTTTGCACGCATCGTCCGGCAATCCGGCCGGCCATCCATCGTGGTGGCCAACAAGTGTGAAGGCCGCCGGGGGCAGGATGGATTTTACGAGGCTTACGAGCTGGGCCTTGGTTCTCCGGTTCCGATTTCGGCGGAACACGGCGAAGGGCTTGGTGAAATGCTCGCCGATATCGAAGCCGCGTTAGGGCTGGAGCCACCAGCCAAGACGACAGCCGGTCCCGGGGAAGCTGCATCTGATCGCAAAGATCCGATGTCGATCGACCGTGCCATTCGTGTGGCGATCGTTGGGCGTCCAAACGCGGGCAAATCCACCCTGGTGAATGCGTTTCTCGGCGAAGACCGCATGATCACGGGACCTGAACCCGGGCTGACGCGCGATAGCGTTTCCAGCGAAGTGTCGATTGGTGATCGCAAGCTGTTGTTGTTCGACACGGCGGGGCTGCGGCGCAAAGCGAAGATCGATGAGGTGGCTGAGAAGTTGTCCGCCAGCGACAGCATTCGCGCCATCCGTTTTGCGGAAGTGGTCGTGTTGATTGTTGATGCCGAACGGCCCTTTGAACACCAGGACCTGACCATTGGCGACATGGTCACCCAGGAAGGCCGCGGGTTGGTCATCGCCATCAACAAATGGGATCTGGTTCCCGACAAGCAGGCGTTCCTGAAACGGATGTATGAGACGGTTGCAGAGCGTCTGTCGCAGGTTCCCAATGTCAAGCTCGTGCCCATTTCCGCGCTGGCTGAACGTAACCTCGACAAGCTTGCCGATGCGATATTCGAGGCTTACCGGATTTGGAACACGCGTATTCCAACGGCTGACCTCAATCGTTGGTTAATTGAAGCGACGCACAAACATCAGCCGCCTGCCGTGAGCGGGCGCCGCATCCGATTGCGGTTCATGACGCAGCCTTCAGCGCGTCCACCGACGTTCGTTGCGTTTTGCTCTAAGCCGAAAGATTTGCCGAAAAGCTACGTCCGTTATCTGACTGGCAGTTTGCGGTCCGCTTTTGACTTGCCGGGTGTGCCGATTCGCCTCAACCTGCGTAAGGGGGAGAACCCATACGCGCCGCGCAAGCGTCGCAATTGATATGTTTTTTCGCCGCTTAGCTCTGCTTAGACTATAAAGCGGTCGCGTGGGTATGTCCCGGTTGGTTTACTTTGTTGCTCCATGGGGCTGGGGTGAGACAAGGGTTGCGCGGAGACTTAGAAGCTGAGTGCGGCTCAACACCAGAATTGGTCGACCGCGTCGATATCTAAGAAAAGTGGATTGCAGGAGGACGAAAGACGTTGAGAAAAACAATGCTCCGCCCACGAGGTTTTATCACATTGTCCGCCACGCTGATGGCCTCGACACTCCTTGTGTCGTCGGCTTTCGTTCCTGGTCCAGCAGAAGCCAGGAAGGTTTCGGACAGGGTGAAAGTTGCGTGTAGCGGAGACTACAGCAAGTTCTGTCAGAACTATAAGGTCGGCGGCTCAAAGCTGCGTAGCTGCATGCGATCAAACGGCAAACGGTTGTCGCGTGTGTGCATCGAAGCACTGGTGGACGCAGGCGAGGTTCCTCGCCGGGTGCTTCGCAAGCGCTGATTGGTGTTTGCCAGGACATGTCCAAAACCGAAGTGATGTTTTATCACCTTGAGCGGCAGAGCCTTGAACAGGTTCTGCCGAAGTTGTTGGAAAAGACCCTGGAACGTGGCTGGACGGCTGTTGTTCAGGCTGGTTCCAAAGATCGCGTCGATGCTCTGAATGACGCGCTTTGGACCTACCGAGACGATAGTTTTCTGCCGCATGGGCGCAGCGAAGATGGTTTTGCCGCCCACGAACCGATTTACCTCACCGATAACGATGACACACCGAATGGCGCGCAGATACGCTTCATGGTCGATGGTGCTCAAGCGCAGACCTTTGACGGGTTTGACCGGATCGTATTTGTCTTTGATGGAGCCGACCGCGATGCTGTTGCCGGTGCGCGCGCGGACTGGACACGCGCCAAGGCGGCTGGTTGCGCACTGACCTACTGGCAGCAAGATGGGTCCGGCCGCTGGGTGAAAAAGGCGTGATCTTGGTTCGCCGCGTCAAGGGCCCCTCTTTACTGGATCGCACATGAATTATCGGCACGCGTTTCATGCCGGAAATTTCGCCGACGTCCTCAAGCATCTCGTGTTGGTGCAAATCCTTTTGCATCTGAAGCGGAAGGACGCCCCGTTCCGCGTGATCGATACGCATGCTGGGACTGGCGTCTACGACCTCGGCAGCGAAGCAGCGATCAAAACCGGCGAATGGTGTGATGGTGTTGGTCGGGTCCTGGTCGCGGATCAACACTCAGGTGATTGTTTTGCTGTGGGTGATGTGTCTGAAGATGTCGGCGTACTGCTGAGGCCCTATGCGGAGGCCGTCAACTGTGCGCTGCGATTGGTTGGGCGGACGGATGTTGCGGGTGACGCCGGGGCAACCGGGGCCGCAGCCGTTTCCCCTTTGTTGTCTCGCTATCCGGGGTCGCCACTGATTGCAGCCGCACTGATGCGCGCGCAGGACCGGTTGATTGCGAATGAGCTACACCCCGATGATCGCGCTGCATTGGCCGCGACGCTTCGACAGGCATCGGGACCGGAGGCCGGGCAGACAAAGAAGACGGGTCTCAAGGAGACCAGGTTCAAGGAGACCCAGCTCAAGGTGATGGGCCTGGATGGCTATACGGCGCTCAAGTCGTTGCTGCCGCCGGCAGAGCGGCGTGGCGTTGTGCTTGTCGATCCGCCGTTTGAACAACCGGGCGAATTCGACAGTATGGTTCTTGGATTGTCCGAGGGCCTCAAACGGTTTGCGACGGGGATTTTCGCGATGTGGTACCCGATCAAAGCGTTGCAGCCCGTGGCGGAGTTTCAAAACAAAATTGCAGATTTGGTTTCAGCGCCGGGAAAGTATCGATGCGATGTGCTATTCGCCGATTTGCATCTGCGTGCTCCGCGTGATCCGGACCGGTTGAATGGGTGCGGTTTGGCGATTGCCAACCCGCCATTCCAGCTCGAAGACAGGCTTGATGCCGGGTTGCCGGGTTTGGTCGATCTTCTGAGTGACGACCCAGGACGCTACACGGAAGTGACAATGGTCCATGCATGATCTGCATTGAGAACATTTGGGTCAATATGAGCCTAATGGGCACTATTCATCTGGTACCGTGCTGGAATGGTGACAGGTCACCCAGACGTGTTTAGCAATTAACGATTGTTGGACGCTTGGTGTGGTGAAATGCGCTAGACTACACGTCGAGGGTGAACATAGAGGTTTGGACACATGATGCGTTGGGTTTTCACAGCACTATCGGTTATTGGCTTGGCTTTGTCCGGTGTGGCAACGGCGCAGGCCGGTGAGCGCGGCTACAGCCAGGGGTCCGGCGCACACCCAAGCTCGTCGTATTATCGTGGCGGCCCACAAGTTCGGGGCTACGTCCAAAGGCGCGGCGGCTATTCTTACAAAAAGGGCGACACCATCAATACCTATGGTGATAGCCGCACGAAATATGGTTCGACGAATTCCTATCGCGACCTGGACAGTGACAACCAGACCATTGCCGGTCCGTTCGACCACGGCTTCTTCTTCGATAGCGGTGTGTCACAGCATGGTGGTGACTCGCCTTACATGCATTAGGCGATTTAGGCCGCTGCTTCGGTCGCAGCGCCCTTCTTTGCCGCTGAGACGTTTCAAGAATTCCGCCCCACTGACGTTCGCGCCGGTGGGGTTTTTGTTGGGACATGTTGTGATGCTTGCGCTTGCAACCCGGGCTTTGGCAAATCGTGAGTATAATCTGAGTGTTGCCCGTTGGTCCGCCAATCGTTCCGACACATCCCACAACGCCTTGTATTGCTAGGCACATGGCCGGTTCTGCGCTATTTCAGATGGCTCCATTAACCATGACGAGGCGTTGAGGTCTTATGCGCAATCTGTTTTTGTCCTGTTTGTCGCTGTTGGCTGTGTTTGTGTTCACCGGTCTGACCACGAATGACGCGCATGCCAAGTGCACGCGATTGGCCTTTTCCGTGAATGATTACGGGAAGGAAGGGCCTGCGCGGGACGCCAAGCGTCTGTTGGATGATTACATTGCCAAGTGGACTGCGGAACGTAACATTTCGGGCTATCGCACGGGGCCTAAGAAGGTCACGTGTGAGCTGTTCATCGATCTGATCGTCTTCGATGAGTACACCTGCAAGGCGGAAGCCTCTGTCTGCTGGTAAGCGATGCGACGGGGCTCATTCGCCCCGTTCAACTCACGCGGTGATGCGCCATCAATTGCTTTTGATGGCTGTCAGCCGGTCAAGGCGAAGACGGTGGCGCTCATCGGTCAGCAGATACAGCGTGCCAAGGCCAGCAATAAGCACGCCCAAGGCTGTGGCCCCGGCAATCGCAAACATGATCAGGATTTGATACTTGGTCGCTGAAACGGGGTCGGCTCCAGCCAGGATCTGCCCCGTCATCATGCCGGGTAGTGCGACGACGCCGCTGGCCGCCATAGCATTGAGGATTGGAAGTAGGCCGGTCCGCAGGCTTTGACCGAGGACATCTCGCATTGCTTCGAAGCGCGGTTGACCCATGGCGAGACGGGCTTCCAGCGCGCGTCTTTCGCGGCTTGCGGTCTGTGTCATGGCATTCATGACGAGGGCGACCCCGGTCATTGTGTTTCCCAAAATCATGCCGAGAATGGTCAACACATATCGCGGGTCATAGACCGGGTCTGGAACGATAATGGCACCGAGCGTGAAGCTGGTGGTCAGCAGGCCCACGAACAAAAGCGTCCCAAACCCAAGACCATAGGTGAGCAGCATGGAGAACCGCCGCTCCTGCCGCATGGCCACTTCGAACCCGGCCACACTGATCATCACGCAGGCCAAGCCAATGGTCCAGACGGGTGAAGCTTGTGTGAAAATCCACTTGAGGATCAACCCGATCAAAGCCAACTGAACGACCATTCGGATGGTGTTGATTAGCAGTGTACGCTCTAGGCGCAGACCGAAGGCCAAGGAGATCGCCCCGTTTATCAAAATCAGCGTACTTGCAAGCGCAAGGTCAGTCAGCGTGAGGTCAACTGCGTTCATGGCCGTCCAACTTTTTCGATCGTTGGTGCAGGCAGGGTCGTCGGCTCTGGAGCGTCTGCGTTGGCTTTCTTGACATCTGGGGCAAGCTGTAACCGCTGATCGGCCAATCTTTCGATCTGCGCTTTATCGTGGCTGACCAGCACGATGATGCGATCCGATATCCGGAGATAGCGGATTTGCTCCTCGATCAGAGCGGTGTTGCCCGCATCGAGATTGCCGGTTGGTTCATCCAGCAGGAGGACGGGCGGGTCGTCGCTGAGTGCAAGCGCGAGGGCCAGTCTATGGCGTTCTCCGGTGGAAACGACGTCGATGTCGCGATCCAGCAATTCGGGGTCCAGGCCCAAGCGGCTGCAAAGTCGTTCGACGGCCTCTGTGCAGTTTTTCGGAATGGCCTGCCGCGCCGTTGGTGTCCACCAGCCCGGTTCGGCTGAGACATATCTGACCTGGCGACGCCAGTCGAAGCCTGGAATTTCGTTGCGTTCGATGCCGTTTAGGAAAATCTGGCCTGATGAAGGTTCCAGATCGGCGATCGCGCGCAATATGCGTGTCTTCCCGCTGCCGGATGGCCCTTCAATCGACCAGCAGGTGCCATCCGCAATCGAAAAAGAGAGCGTTGGTACGTTTGGGATTTTCAGTTTGTCGATGCGCAGCACAGGGGCGTTTCTCTTGCGAATACCGCTCAGCTGTCGAAACCTGCCGAGCGGGATAACATGCCCCGGCTGCCCCAAGCTGTCACGCCATGGGGCTCAAACAAATCGCCGTATCCAACTCAATAGAGCGTGCTAGCTTTTCGTGGAACCGCACTGCAGGCTCTAAGCTTTTGATTTGGAGCATGTTCCGGGCGGAAAACCGCGTACACTTTTCCTGAACATGCTCTAGTCGACGAGGGCGATGGACGGCGTCTTGGTTGTTAGCTGCGTGATCTTGTCTTGCAGTGTTTCGCGATGGAACGGTTTGATGATGTAGCCATCGGCGCCTGCATTTAAGGCTTTCACCAGATCAGCAGGATTGTTCTCCGTCGACATGTAGATGATGACCGGAAATTTGTCGGTGGGCTCAGCGCGGATTGAAGCGATGAGTGAGTGGGTCTCGGCGTCAGGCAGCGTCCAATCTAGGATGATCACATCCGGCATCTCGGTCACGCAGTGCGATACTGCCGATTCCGCGTCGGCGGCCTCAATGACCAGGTACCCCAGTTCTTCTACCATTGGACGGGTGATCCGACGGATCACCTCAAAGTCGTCCACGACGAGGCACAGTTTCATTTGAGCGCTCCCAGGGTCAAAGCTGTCCAACAGCGATTGTGTTGGCGGATGATGGGCGCGAAACCGTTAATAAAGATTCACCGATGGGGTGTTGCCCCTATGGAAATCGAGGATTTGCCGGCTTTTTTCGATACGGAACCATGGTTGGGCAGCTTACGCGGCAGGCCGGGCAACCAGCAGGATGTCTTCGCCGTCCTGTAAAATTTCGAGGCTCATGTTGGATGTCGCTGCCAGCCGGCAGGTGTAATACGCCTGGATGCTCATGGCATCGAGTTCGGGAGCGGTTTCAGCGGCCACGAAATCGGTCAGGTATTTTGGCGGGCGCGCCGTTGGGCCAGAGCAGCGCAGCACGAAGGTGGGTGTTTCCATCGTCCCGTCATGCAGGACCGTGATCGCGCCGCCGCGTGGCAGGGCCATGGGTGCGTTGGCCACCATGTTCAGCAGCAGCTTGACGAGGTCTTTGGACATATGCCCGGGCTGGATCGACCACTCAAGTGTGTGTTTGCCGTGGCCGATGTATCCGCGTGAAATCTGCTCGGCCGTGGACAGGTCGATCATTGCGCCAGCCGATCCAGCCGCACCGAACGCGAAGCGGGCAAACTGCAAACGGGCTGATGCCTGCTCGGTGACGTTACGGATGACATCGAGCGCATAGGATTTGGCATCTGCGTCGTCGTCTTCATCCAGGATTTCGAGGCCATTGTGGATCGCACCGACCGGGCCGATTACGTCGTGACAGATTTTGCTGGAAACCAGTGCGGCGAGATCTAGGTCTGAAATGCTGGAAAGGTCGGTCATGGGGGTCCCCTAGCGTCACACCGGTTCCCCGGTGATCAGTGCCATGCTGCTCGGACGGACGCAGGGTAAAAAACGTTCCGGCGCAAAATGAAGTCTGATCATATCCCGGTGCGTTGATGCACCCGGCTGGCTCAAACGGATATTGAACTCGTTTTACGTTGCTGCAGCTGCTGATGGCGGATTGGCGGGGCAAACCGCCGCAACGTCGCAGTTTTGCGAACTCCAGCCGTGATTTGACAGATACACGGGGGGTGGTGCTGATGCAAAGGTTGTGCGCGGGCTGTCGCGCACCACATACTGCTTTCTACAGTTGGTGGGTCACGAGAGCCACGATGATGGTCGTAAAACGTCAGATTTCGGATTCGAGCCCGCGCAGGACCGGTGATCCTTCACCTGTTTCACTGGCGCCTGAGCCCGTGCTGACCGGTGGTGATGGCCCCACGATCGAAAGGCCGATCGTTGACATGGGCGATGGCGCGTTGGTCGTGGACCGGTGGCGCCTTGCGGATGCGATCCTTCCGGGTGTGTTGGCGGCCGGGCGGCTGGAAATCGATGCGTGGGACGATGAAGACTTGTGCGTCCAGATGAAGACCGACCGAACGCCTGTGACCATTGCCGATCATCAGGCCGAAGAGGTTTTGCATGCTGCGCTGAACAAGGTCGCGCCGGGTATTCTCGTTATCGGTGAGGAGACTTACGGCGGGTCACGGCGTCCGAAAGCGGGCGAACCGTTTTTCCTGGTTGATCCATTGGATGGGACGAAGGACTTCATCGATCATCTGCCTCAGTTCACTGTCAACGTGGCGCTGATCGATCATGGGCGCCCGATTTTCGGGATGATTTTCGCGCCAGCGTTGGATCTTTTGTTTGTCACGACAGGGATCGGGCACGCCATCATGGCTGATGTCGCCTGCCGTAAGTCACTCAAGCAGCTTGCGTCCTATGTGCCGCAAACGATCAATACGCGGCAATCTGATCCAGAAAAGTTGAAGGCGTTTGCCAGCCGGTCGCACATGGATGACGTTACTTGCGATATTCTCGATCAAATCGGTCAGTGCGACCGGGTGCAAATCGGGTCGTCTCTCAAATTCTGCCTGATCGCCAGGGGTGAGGGCGATGTCTATGTGCGCCACGGTCCGACCAGTGAGTGGGACACGGCAGCCGGCGAGGCGATCCTTGAAGCGGCCGGGGGTACTGTGACCACGCTAGACGGCAAGAAGCTGTCTTATGGCGGCGCACACGGCGCGTATCTCAATCCCGACTTTGTCGCCTGGGGAGACCCGGAACTGATTTCCCAGTTCGATGTCGACAACTGATGCGCCTTAGCCGGTTTTAGACCCCGGTTCCGCCACGCGCATCCGGTCTGCAGGGTCTATATCACGCACCATTAGCGCTTCACTTTTCTTCCGATTGCCGTCCCGATATCCGACGTTCGCCAAGGTCACAGTTTGGCAACAAGTTCGGCGCAATCGTGTGTCATTCGAACACGATAAGGAAAAATGATTCGGAGTTTCGTCGTGTGGTGCGGGTTCTTCCCATCCGCCAGCCAACATGAGCGGCTCTCCCAATCCGCGTTTCCATCGAGCGACCACGGACGGGGATGAGATGATGACTGGGTTGAAAACGATGTGCATTGGCGCGCGGTCAACGCGTTTGCATGGCCATGTTGCAGCAGGGTTTTGCCCAGCAGACCAGCGCTTGTCGGGTCTTGCCGGCTTGGCCATGGGTGTCTTGCTGGCCATAACGATCCCGACCGGTCCGTCTCAGGCGCAGAGTTATGAGCCTTTGCCGCCCGTCAGCGGCGGTGGAGGTGCGCAGTCTGCTGCCGATGATGCGTACCGGCCCGTCGAACAGGGGAATACTGAGCGAGGATACGGCTCTGGGAGCGTCTATAATCGCGGGTCACAACCTTATGATCCCGATGCTGGCATTCCTGGCCGATCCGGCGATCGCCGACCGGGATATCAGCCCGAAACGCGGTACGACCGGGAACCCATTTACGAGCCAGGGTATGAGCCGCGTAGACGTAATGGCGATGCACCGGATGAAACCTATGGTGCGCCTTATGGTTCACCGGATGGTCGACCTTCTGACGGTGGTGACTATTACCGTAAGCTGCCCCCGCGCGACGGCGGTGAGTATGCCGGCGAAGACGACGGCACCTACAGTCAGGGCGAAATCGTCCGCGCGGGTCATGGCTTCTTTGGCTCGGTGAGCAAAGGCTTAGCCAGTGCCGTTGAATACGCGTTCAAAAATGCAGGCCGGCCAAACGGTTACATTTTGGGTGAAGATGCCGGTGGCGCGTTCGTGGCAGGACTGCGCTATGGCGAAGGGCGGTTGCATACCAGGCGGTTTGGTACGCAAAAGGTCTATTGGCAGGGGCCGACGCTCGGTTATGACTTCGGCGCCGAGGGCTCGAAGACCATGGTGCTGATCTATAATCTCGACCACCCTTCGCAAATCTATGAGCGATTTGGTGGCGTGCAGGGCTCGGCTTATCTGGTCGGCGGCGTGAGCATCCAGTTTCAGAAGCGGGGTGATGTAACGCTTGCCCCCATCCGATCCGGTGTGGGCCTGCGACTCGGTGCCAATGTCGGCTATCTGAAGTACACGCGAAGCCCGACGTGGAACCCGTTTTAGGCTGGTGAGACCTGGAACAACTGTGTGAAACCGGCAGCGCACCCGGCACAACTGCAAACCAGTGTTTGGGGATTTGCCGATCTGGGCGTAAAAGAGGTTCATAGCCTCGACGAACCAATTTGGGGTTTCGGTCCACTTGAACCGGAACGTGCCCCTTCTGGTCTGGAGCTAACGGGTCTTGACGCACAATCCTCAGAGGGACTGTGGATTTAGAGATTGGTGTCATTCGAAGTCAGTGGCCGACGTCATCGGCGCACCTGATTGGATCTTGCCGGGTTGGTGTAAGGTCGCAGGTGAAATTGATTTGAAGGACGGGTGGAGCTTTAGGCGTTGCTAAGCATCGAAGCGACCATGCTTGTGACTCTGGGCTTTCTCCTTGCCATGTTGCTGGGGTTGGCCCTCGTTCCTGTCTACCGCAAGCGCGTGGAACGGCTCACGACGCATGCGCTGCGCAGTGCGATGCCACTTACGGACGCGGAAATTCGCGCCGATAAGGACCGCCTTAGAGCCGGTTACGCGATCGAAATCCACGATCTTGAAGAGCGGAATGAAAAAGCAACACTGATTGCCGCCCGTCAGAAGGTTGAGATCAACCGGCGTGATGGCATCATTACGGAGTTGCGCGGCGAAGCGAAACGGCAAAGCACGATCCTGGAAGAGCACGAGAACGCCCGCCGCGTTCTTGAGCAGACGATCATGGACCGCCTGCCGAAGGTTGAACAGCGGCTTGCAGAAGCCAAAAAGCTCCTGTTGCAACGGGACCGTGAAATTTCCCGTTTGAGCGAGACTGCAGACCGGCAGCGCCGGGCGCTGGAAGAGACCACACAGATCAATACGCAGAACCGCGATGAAATTCACCGCCTGCAGGCGGCACTCACCACGCGTGCCGCGCGCAACCGCGAAGGCATGGGCGATCCGCGCTTTGATAGCGAAGTGGCGTTGCGGACCGAAGTGGAGGCCTTGCGCGCCAAGACCCGCGATCAGGAACAGATGATTTCCAGGTTGCAGGCATTGGTGAGCCGGGCTGGCGGCGTGAAGGCTGCGGCCTCGGCGTTGGGAGAGGGTGTGCCCACCGCCGGTCGCACCGGCAGCGTCGATGATGAAATCATCCATCTGCGGAAGCAATTGACGGATGCTGAAGCATCACTTCGCTCGGTTCAGGCCGATGCCAGCGGTGATGATCTGGCTGCACGGCGCCAGAACGAAGCTGCGATCCGGCAACTCAAAGCCGAGATCGAGGATCAGGATCTTGAGATCAATCGACTGCGATCATCGCTGAAGGCGTATCAGGAGAGCGAGCGGAAGGACACGGCTCTCGCCGAGGGTAAAATGGCGATGAAATCTCGGATTGCGGCTTTGCAGTCCCAGACGGAAGGGCAGGCGACGACCATCATGGCTTTGCGCGCGGAAGTGGCGGCAACCAATGAGCGACTTGCGCGACAGGCGTCGCACTACATCAGCGAGATGCGCAAGCTGGGTGCGGGGAGCCGGTCTCCGGGTGACGTGCAACGGTTGATCAACGGGTCCAATGGCAATGGTGGAAATGGTGTTGGAACTTCTGGCCATGACGGTTCAGAGAGCCTGGCTAACGGAGGTGGTTTGACGCTGACGGACCGGATCACCGAACCTCGCAGCCGTGTGACGACCGATACCGCGGCTGGCGTCACCGGCGGTGTTGGTCTTGTGTCTGGACACGGTAACGGTAACGGCGATGATCGTGCCGACGCGGAAAATGACCTTGAAACGGCTGGGGCCGCACTGGCTTCGGACACGGGTGCGTCGGGCAACGCCCTACTACCTCAACCGGTCGAAAGCCTGGCCTCAGGAGGCAAAGCCCGTACACCTGCACGCTCAGGTGGCTTGCTCGAGCGCATTACGCGGCTTGATCGCGGCAAATAAGCGGTTTCTTGAAGTTTGTACCAGCCGGCCAAGTCCATATTTGCCGATCAGATTTTGCCTTGTCATCTCGTAGGTTAAGGCGGGTCACTCTTGGTCGGCGGATTGGCTATTCAGCTGCCGCGCTGGTTGTTATGCGGAAGCGCCGGATCACCTTTCCTGAGGCGATGTCGATCACCACAATGCCCTCATGGGGGTCTTCACCCGTTGTCACCTCGCTCAGACTTCGCGTGTTTGCGGGAACCGTGCTATCGGTCCGGCCGCTATGTTGGGTGGCCGCCACCTGGTAATGGAGCACCATCTGCCCATTCCCAACGTTGAGCGTTTTGATGTTTGCCCCACTGGGCAGCGCAAGTTCGTCTATCGCCTGATTAGCGGATATGGACACCGGTTGGGCAACTGTCGAGACGGTTGGTTCAGACGGTCGTGTCACCAGATAGATGATGCGGCCAATCACGGTGAAAAAGCCAAGGACCAGTATGACGCCCAACACAATAACCAGGATGTTCAGCGCGCGAATCTTGGCGTCTTCACCAGCCGGTGCTTTCGAGTCCGTGGATGGTTGGCCAGTATTTTCCGGGTCGCCTGCTGCGTTGTCGACAGCAGTTTTTTGGGCATGGCTGGATTGGGATGCAGGTCGCGTCGTGTCAGCGCTCAGCTCGTCTGTCATGCCTTCGGGTCTCGCGGGTTCTTTGTGCTTGATAGGTCGGTTTGTGGTTTTACCGGCGCATCATAATGACGTCAGGTCCTAACGATGATTGATCGCCGAGACAAAGATCGGGTCGCTCGTGCCGATGGCCCCGAAAGCCAAGATGTTACGGTTGTTCCCCGACCAGATGATACTCCCGATCGCGATGACGGTGAGGCACATGATCCGCCCGTCATGGTTGTGGCGGAAGACAGCCATGCCGGTCAACGGCTGGATCGGTTTCTTGCTGAACACATCGAGATGCTGAGCCGATCGCGGCTGCAGGTTTTAATCCGGACGGGTGCCGTTCAGTGTTTTGATGAGGTCTTGATCGATCCAAAGCGCAAGGTCCAGGCCGGCGATGTCTTTGTGGTTGCCGTCCCGCGCCCTGAAGATCCCGTGCCGATGGGTGAGCCAATGACGCTCGATATCGTCTATGAGGACCCTGATCTGATCGTCATCAATAAGCCCGCAGGTCTGGTCGTGCACCCTTCTGCTGGTCATGAAACCGGTACGCTTGTGAACGGTTTGATTGCCCATTGCGGCGAGGAGCTTTCAGGCATCGGTGGGGTGCGGCGCCCGGGGATTGTGCACCGGCTGGACAAAGACACGTCCGGACTGCTTGTCGTTGCCAAGTCCGATGCGGCCCACCAGGGCCTGTCGGCTCAATTTGCAGCGCATGGAAGTGACGGACAGCTGCATCGGGCCTACGTTGCGCTGTGCTGGGGTGTCCCGATGCATCGTGCTGGGCGGATCGAAGCGCCGCTGGGCCGGAGTTCTATCAATCGTTTGAAAATGGCGGTTGTTTCCGAGCAGCGCGGACGGTTTGCGGCCACGAACTTCGAGGTTCAAGACAGGCTTGGCCGCGGCATGGTCCGCAAGGCTTCTGCGGGCGGCGGCGGCCCGCAGGTTGCGCGCGACACGCGGTCTTCTGCAGCTTCGGCACCGGAAATCCTTGCCTGTGAGATGCAGCTTCAACTGGAAACCGGTCGGACACATCAAATTCGTGTGCATCTTGCACACCTGGGAAACCCGGTCATTGGAGACCCGCTTTATGCGCTGGGTTTCAGATCGCGGTCGCGTCGGTTTGAAGATGAGGTCGCAGACCTGATCGATGCCACCAAGCGTCAGATGCTGCATGCAGCTGAATTGGGGTTTACGCACCCGGTGACAGGCGAAGTGCTGACGTTTTCGAGACCGCCGCCCGATGACTATTTGCAACTTAAGGCAATGCTTAATCAAACGTGACGATTGAAAATGGCATTGCCTTGCCGATCACAAGACTATCTCAAAGCGGACAGGGTACGGTGTTCGAACTGCCCGAGGCAGCCTTGTCGATGATGACAGGCATGTTGTGGGGGCTGAAGGGCGTCAGAGTACGTCGAGGAATCGCTTTATGAGGACCAAGACCCATGCCGATGCGCTTTAAACTACTCACGACTCTTGTCATGTTTGTGGTCTTGATGGCCCATGGCGGGTCGTCTGAAATGTTCAGCAGCATGACAGAAGTCTTTGTCGGGCTTGGTCTTTTGCTCATCGTGTGTGTTGTGAGCCTGTGGCCTAATGAAGGCCGTGCCGACCGCGCCGAACGTGCTGCAAACAAGACCGATTGGGCTGACCGCGTCGACATTGAATCGATGGCCAGCAAAACGGCGTCTGAAAAGACATCTGACTAATTTTCCCGGTTTTCAGTGTGCGAGGTTGAGGTCAAACTCGGTCTTGCGCGCTTCAGACGCCACTGTTGGGGGGGCTGTTGCCAGCCCCTGTTCCACCACGATTTTGGTGTAGGAAGCCCTCATGAAGAGACGTGTGGGAAGCTTACTTCCCACGAATGTGACCTGCGCACGTCGTTTTCCAGCGATCAAATAGGTCGCTTGCGGCGTTTAACTCACATACGTTGTTTCGCCGCTGCAGCTTTCTCATTGCGCACCGGCATTTCGTGAGCGGAAGCGAACTATGGCTACAAAAACTCTCCCATCGGTCGGCAGCGGGTCTGTCGGTTTGTCGCGCTACATGTCTGAGATCCGGAAATTTCCAATGTTGGAACCGGACCAAGAATACATGTTGGCGAAGCGCTGGCAGGAGCACGGCGATACGGATGCCGCCCACCAGCTCGTGACATCACACCTTCGCCTCGTTGGCCGGATTGCTATGGGCTATCGCGGTTATGGCCTGCCCATTAGCGAGGTGGTGTCTGAGGGCAACGTCGGGCTGATGCAGGCGGTCAAAAAATTTGACCCGGAGAAGGAAGTCCGGTTGGCCACCTACGCGATGTGGTGGATACGCGCTTCGATACAGGAATACATCCTGCGATCCTGGTCACTGGTAAAAATGGGCACGACGGCTGCGCAAAAAAAGCTGTTCTTCAAGCTAAGGCGGGCCAAGTCGCAAATCCAGGCATTGGAAGACGGTGACATGCGGCCCGATCAGGTCGAGCAGATCGCCACCAAGCTTGGGGTGTCCAAAGACGACGTTGTGTCTATGAACCGGCGGCTTGGCGGGGATTCGTCACTGAATGCGCCGCTTCGACAAGACGCAGAAGCTGGCGAATGGCAGGACTGGCTTGTCGACGACACGCCAGACCAGGAAGAGATGCTGGCTCAGCGCGAAGAGCAATCTCAGCGCCGCGGGTTCTTGACGACCGCGCTTGATGTTTTGAACGAACGCGAGCGGCGGATTTTCGAAGCCAGACGCCTGTCGGAAGATCCAAAAACCCTTGAAGAACTGTCGGTGGAATTCAGCGTCAGCCGTGAACGGATCCGGCAAATCGAGGTCCGTGCGTTCGAGAAGGTGCAGCAGGCCGTGACCAAGGCTGCGCAGGAGGCGATGCGGCCGCGCGCCGATTCTGAGGCGGCGGATGCCTGAATTTGCGCCAATTCGCAATGTTGTGGCGAGAATGCCTTCGTTTTCAGCATTTCGCATCGGTTGCCCGGGCTGTGTTTGAGGACTGTCACGCGAATCACTTAGCCTCGAGTTCCGTGAGGGCTTGGACCTCAGCGGGATAATCGGCCTACCTGTCGATATCTCGATCTGTGAGCGCGTTACGGCAAAAGGGGGCACTTGCCCTTGATCCTGCGAAGACAAGGCCCATACGGGTTCCTTCATAGGACTGGCGTGAGCCAGTCAGCTACGCGGCGGCGACCGATGGGACCGCCCGAGGGAGTAGCTGACGGTTTGTTTCTTCCAAGGTTCTCAACATCCCGTCACGGACCGCTTCACCTGACCAATTCTGAAACCTTTCACGGGCCTTTCTGCTGTCATCCCTGGCAGTGGTTGGGGGCGCGTTGTGCCGGGTTTTTTGGGTTGGTGGCTGACGATGGCCAGGAGTGCTGCTGTGTTTAACTCACAAACGCTGCGGCTTTCCTTTGGTGAGGCACTCAAAACGACGATGGAGTGGCCCAATGGCTCTCAGCCTTCATCCAGTTCCGGTCCTGTTGCCAAGTTTTGCGAACACATTCCGTGGGTTTAATCGGAAGTTTATCGACGATTGGGTGTTTCGCCTGCTGTGGCGCCTCAAACCTCACTACCCTCCAAGTACCATCTGACTTACGCATCGCGGGGTGCGTTACTTCAATGTTCAGTTCGCGTTGATGCTGAACGGATAAGGTGACGGATCAACACCCCGCCACGTGTTCAAAGACAAAAGGGCTGATCTTTTGAGATTAGCCCTTTTTTCATTGGGTCCGGTTTTTTGCGGGAAAAGTCGCGAACGCACCCTGAGTTACAAGGGCAATCTGGCGATCTGGGTGTTGAAGTACCGGTCCACGGCTTCGACCATGGCTTCTGCGACCTTGCCGCGCCAGCTGGCTGACTTGAGTTGTCGTGCATCGGATTTGTTCGTCACATATGCCAGTTCGACCAAGACCGAGGGGAAGTGCGCTGTTTTCAAAACCTTGAAGGCGGCTTCCTTGTGTGGGTGTTTGCGCAGGTTCGTTGCCCCGCCCATGAACTTCACAAGTGAGCGGGAGACCACATCGGTGCGCATGTTGGTGCGTTTGATCTCGCGGTCAAACAGGTCACCCAGGATGGCTTTTACCGCGCCTTTGTCAGCTTTCGAGTTGGCCTTAAACCGATCACCGCGAAAATCCGTCGAGGCTTTGTGCTTGGCTTTGCGCATCAGGCGCTTGGCCACTTTCTGGCGGAGGGAATAGACGGTTGCGCCACTGGCGTTTGATTTGGCGTAGTCCGCGTGGACCGCGATGAATAACTCGGCCCCCATCTTCTCAGCAAACCGACGGCGACCGTCCAGTGAAATGAATTTGTCGGTGTCTCTGGTCATAAGGACCTTGTAGCGGCCTGTGGCTTCCAGCCTGTCGCGCAGTACCTTTGCGAATTCGAGGACAACGACTTTTTCAACGACACCGTTTTTCTTGGCACCGGAATCGCGCCCGCCGTGTCCGGGGTCGATGACAACAATGGGGCGGTAGCTTCTGGCGGCAATGGTCGACGGGCTTTCGGCTGGCTTTGGCAGCGGGGGCTGCGCCAAAAGACTGCCGATGGCATTGGTAATGCTGGATGCAATCGTAGAGCCGAACGTCGAGCCGTCATTGTCGCCCAGCAGGCCGGATGGCTTGTCGAATTTTTGCTCCAGCTTTTCGCGGCCCGCAAAGGTTTGCTGCATGGGCCGGAATTCAAGCACAAGCTGGTGCCCGTCACCGGAGGGAGACGCGACAAGGTTTGAGCTATCTACAACGACCGGGGCGGTCACGGAAATGATCACGCGGGATTTGCCGTTGCCAGCTGAACCGCCTTTGAAGGTTTTCACCAGACCGACCGGGCCGTCGGTCGGCAAGCGCGGCAAGCGGAATGAAACGGTGTTCATTTCGACAACGACGCGGTTTGGTTTTGAAAGTGCGAAAACCTGATAATCCGCTTTGTCCGGCAGGCCGATGATAAATCGCGTTCGCTGCTGGACCGGCGCGGATGGAGCTGGCGTTGCTGCCAAGACCGGTGTCGCCATGCCGATGGCCCCGAACAAAGGGCTCATCATTAAGATTAATGCCGAGAAGCAGAAAAGTCCGATCGTCATGCCGCTGACGCAGCATGCGCGTTGAGTTTTGATCACGGTCGACCCCCGTCTGACGCAATACACCCCGATGTGTCTTGACTGTGAACTTCACTTTAGAAAGTGGCGGTTTGCAGTCAGCAGTCGGGTCTTTTTGCGTGAGGATGCCGCAAACGGGTTAAGGAACGATTAAGATTAATAAAAAGGTAAGGGTTATCAGCTTTCGGCGGACAGGCCGTTCGCGCTGAAGTCGTGTTCTGCTCAGTTGCTGCGCCGTACGGTCCAAGTGGCATCGCCTTGCTCACAGACCAACTGGTCCGAGGTCGCCGGCTCATGACCGGCGTTTGTCCGTATCCGTCCAGCGGCGGGTTGCGGCGTCGTCGCTTTCGCGGGCATCGACCCACGTGCCCTGTCCGTCTTGATCGGTTTCTTTCTTCCAGAACGGCGCTTTGGTTTTCAAGTAGTCCATCAGGAATGCGGCCGCTTCAAAGGCTGCCTGGCGATGCCGGCTGGCGGTGATGACGAGAACAATGTTTTCGCCAGGGTTGAGCGGCCCCACCCTATGGATGATCCGCGTGGCGGAAAGTGGCCAACGCGCCAGTGCTTCAGCTTCGATGCTTTCGAGTTCGGTTTCAGTCATGCCCGGGTAGTGTTCGAGCGTCATGGTTGCTGCCGGGTTGGCCGTCGTTCCACCACGCACCAGACCGGTGAAGGTGACCACCGCGCCAATGTCAGTGTCGCCTTCGGTCAAGGATTTGGTCTCGTCGGCCACATCGAAGTCGGCTTCCTGCACGGTTACGCTCATGGATGCGTCTCGCTTAATCCCGAACCTGCGTTGCCATTGCTGGTCATTTCATCAACCACCTGTAACGGGTGGAAAAAATGCGATCTCGCGCGCATCTGTGATGCTGGCGTCGTGCTGGGCGTGTGTCTGGTCGATGGCGGCCCGGATTACGGTATCGTTTTCGAAGGCTGCCTTGAATTCGGGCCCGCGGGTTTTCAGCCAGGCCATGACATCGCCAACCGTTTTCGCGGTTTTGGGAAGGGTTGCCACTTCGCTGGACATCCCGACTTTTTCGCGTACCCAGGCGAAGTACATCAGTTTCACGGTGTCACTCATCGTCGGTCCTGTGGTCCTTTTGCGTTTCGCTCCGATCCTGGCTGATGGCGAACCTAAGCGCTGCGCGGGTGTATTCCGCGCCTGTCCAAGCCGATAGTAGTGCTGCTGCCCAAAGGAGCAAGAGGCCAGCGCCCGCAATGGTTTCAGAGGCCATTGGCGCTGCTATCAACGCGGCAAGTGCCGTCATCTGCACAGCTGTTTTGGCTTTGGCGGCAAATGATACGGGCAGCTTCACGGCTGCGCCCGCCAGCACTTCTCGCAGGCCTGAGACGAGCAGTTCACGGCAGATGATGGTGACGACGGCTAACACGTGAACGCCGGAAATGGTGGCGTCGGCCACCAGCATGACCAGGATGGCACCAACCAGAAGCTTATCGGCGATGGGGTCCAGCATCGCGCCGATGGCTGATTGCTGCTTCCAGGTCCGCGCGAGGTATCCATCCAGCCAATCGGTGACAGATGCTGCAATAAACAGGGCCAGGGCGAGGGCGCGCGCGCCCGTGTTGGCTGGGTCCGTTGTGAGGCAGGCCACAATGAGCGGTATGGCCAGGATGCGGCCGATTGTTAGTGCATTCGGGGTGTTGAGCATCGGGTGGTGTCACTCGCGCTTTTCGTGGAAGAAATCGTAAATCTTTTGTGCCATGTCAGCAGAGATACCGTCGACGGCTGTCAGGTCTTTCAGATTGGCGCGAGAGACCGACTTGGCGGAACCGAAATGCTTCATGAGGGCGCGTCTGCGGGTTGGGCCAATGCCTTCGATCTCATCGAGCGGGTTGGCCGAAATCGCCTTCGTGCGTTTCGCGCGGTGTGTGCCAATGGCGAAACGGTGGGCCTCGTCGCGCAGGCGCTGAACGAAATACAAAACGGGATCGCGGGGTTCGAGCATGATTGGGCGTGAACGACCGGGTATATGGAAGTGCTCACGACCGGCATCGCGGTCCGGGCCTTTGGCCACGCCGATCACGGCAATCACGCCGGTCAGCCCGAGTTCATCCATGATCTCGACTGCGACGGAGAGCTGGCCTGCACCGCCATCGACCAGCACGAGGTCTGGGATGGCGGCCTCTTTTGCGGCCTCTTTCTCGGCGGCGTTGGTGTCTGCCCCCGAATTCGGTGCGTTCTCAGTGTCCTGCGCGGCGTTTGCTTCCGAAGCGGCCAAGGCGGCGGCGACGCGTTTGAACCGACGGGTCAGGACTTCGCGCATCATGGCGTAGTCGTCGCCGGCTGAAATGTTTTCCGACTTGATATTGAACTTGCGGTACTGCGCCTTCATCAGTCCTTCGGGCCCGGCAACGATCATACCGCCGACTGCGTTGGTGCCGGAAATATGCGAGTTGTCAAAGACTTCGATGCGTTGCGGCGGCGCGTTGAGGTCAAAACGTTCAGCGACCCCTTCAAGAAGCTTGGCCTGTGATGCGCTTTCGGCGACTTTCCGGCCAAGCGCCTCGCGGGCGTTTTGGAGCGCATGGCCCACGAGGTTGGTTTTTGTGCCGCGTTTGGGGGCGGTGACCTCGACTTTGCGGCTGGCTTTGACGCTCAGGGCTTCGGCGAGGAGCTCGCGCTCGGGGAGGTCGTGGGAAAGCAGGATTTGTCGCGGTATCGGTTTGTCATCGTAAAACTGGGCGATGAAGCTTGCCAAAATGTCGCCTGTTTCCAGAGACTTGTCGGCCTTGGGGAAATACGCCCGGTTGCCCCAGTTCTGACCTGTCCGGAAGAAAAAGACCTGGATGCAGCTTTGTCCACCTTCGTGGTGGATCGCGAACACGTCGGCTTCTTCGACGCCGTCAGCGCTGATCGCCTGGTCCGACGTGACATGGGCCAAGGCCCACAATCGGTTGCGAAATTTGGCTGCGCGTTCGTATTCCAGGTTTTCGGCGGCCTCCTGCATCAGCTTTTGGTACATCTGTCGGACGTTCTGGCTCTCACCGTTTAGAAAGCGAACGCTTTCATCGACCAGTTTGCCGTAGTCTTCGATTGAGATTTCACCTGTGCACGGGCCTGCGCACCGCTTGATCTGGTAGAGCAGGCAGGGGCGTGTGCGGCTTTCGTAGACGCTGTCAGAACAGGTGCGCAGCAGGAAGGCGCGCTGCAACATGGTGATGGTGCGGTTGACAGCTCCGGCGGATGCGAACGGGCCGAAGTAGTTGCCCTTTCGATTGCGTGCGCCGCGATGCTTGAGGATCTGGGGTGCATCGTGATCGCGCGCCAGCAGAATATACGGGAAGGATTTGTCATCCCGCATCAGGACGTTGAAGCGCGGCCGGAAGCGCTTGATCAGGTTGGCTTCCAGCAGCAGCGCCTCGGCCTCGGTCCGCACGGTGACGAATTCCATAGATGCTGTGGATGCAATCATGCGCGCAATGCGGTTGGTGTGGCCGCCCAGCCGCGCATAGTTGGAGACACGCGCCTTGAGTGAGCGGGCTTTGCCCACATAGATGACGTCACCTGCCGTGTTCATCATCCGGTAGACGCCTGGTGACGACGGCAGCGTCTTCAGATAACCGGATATGACCTCTGGTCCCGTTCGGACTGGCACGGTGGAGGGGTTTTCAGTGTCGTCGATGTCTTCAGGCGCGGATTTTGTGACTGCGCTCGGTGCGTCGTCCGTTGTCGCATTGACGTCTGGTTTTGAGTTGACGTCTGCGGCCTGCTCCGGGCTTGCGTCCGGGCTTTCAACGTTAGTGCCATCACTGCTATGGGGCGGGCTGGTCGTCTCGTGTTCCATGCCGGAAGGATTGGGGGCTGATCACAGGTGCGTCAAGGTCTTCGGTTGAGCTGGCGCACAGGCGAATTTGCCTTACTTGCGCCCCGTGGTGCTGCAACCGGTACACCTTGTGTTCCGAACCCCAACGATGCTGGTGATGACTGTAACGCGTTACATTGCGCACTTCGTCCCGTTTGTTGTTCTGTGCATCGGGTTTCCGATGTTCGGGGCCGCTGTCGCGCAGACGTATTCGTTTGAGCGCAAGGCTCATGCATTCGAGCGCAAGGCAGGCGATGCGAGCCCACGCTTTCACAAGTCCGAACACGTTCTGGCGTTTATCAACGATTACCGGGATGAGAAGTCGCCCGATGACATCCCAGACCTCGTTCACGCGATGGTTCGGTTGGGTGTGATCAATGATCCGGAAAAATCGGGGGTCTACACGGGCTTTCTGGCCGGTGTCATTCAAGACAATCAAGTCGACGCGCCGGGCATGATCGCGAAGATGTTTCCCTTGCCGCCAGCTCAGCAAGTGGTGTTGATCAAAGCGGTTGTCTATTCCGAGCTGCCGAACTGGAAAGCGCTTCTGGAGACGTTTGCAGAACGGATGCCGGCGCGCAAAGTCATGATCCACCGATATCTGTACGGCGATGGCAAGGCTCTGAGCGGGCTGCCCCTTGATGATGGTTTCACACTTGATGTGTACTGGGGCATGTACTTTGCCACCGGAAATTGGGCACCGGCTGTTCGCATTATCGATGCGTTGCAGTGGGCTGGTGAGAAGAACGATGTCGAGAAACTCACGATCGGTTCGATGGCGAAATGGACCTACGCCACCAATGCGACGCGGGACAAAAACCTGCTGGACCTGGCTAAGCGCGAATTGAATCACCGGCCTGAGGAACTGCGCGGTCATTTGCGAGAGGTGATTGATGCTGCTGAGTTGTTCGAGACCCGGCGGTTGCGCGAGGCGGCGCTGAAATCCATCGACGAATTGCGCCAGAAAGGTCCGCAGCGCGTTCGTGACCTCAATACCTGGGGGCAGGCTGGGCAAACGGTGTTGGCTCTGGGATGTGTGGGGGCTGCTGCGCTGGGGCAGGCGCAGTTCGGTGTGCCCTGCGTATTGGGCGGTGCGCTGTCGTCAGCGGCGCTGAAATACTTGCTGCCGAAGCCTTAGAGCCTGCTTCTCGTGGACCAGCGAAGCAGGCTCTAAGTCCTTGATTTGGAGCATGTTCCGGGCGGAAAACCGCGTACACTTTTCCTGAACATGCTCGAGAGCCTGTTTGCTTTTCGTGGAGCAGCAAAGCAGGACTCTAAGTCCTTGATTTGGAGCATGTTCCGGGCGGAAAACCGCATACACTTTTCCTGAACATGCTCTGGTGGCGCGCGCGTGGGGCTGGGCTTGATAAGCCGAACAGCCATCACGGATCGGTTGACGTTGGTCGCGAGGGGACTTGGCCCTCTGAGAGCCTTGAATTGCTGCTTTCGGTCTCGTAGAGGAAAAAGGTGACGTCGCCCAGGTCGCGGCCCCACAGATTGGTCCAGAACTCCTTTGCCACCAGTTGGGCTGCAGTCAGTCTATGGCCGCCGTCGATAACGACCCATCTCCCTCTTGCTCCGATGCGGCAGACGATTGGGTCCAGGCTGGAATACCCCTTGGCCCGGATGGAGCGCATGACGGAGTTGAGGCGCGGACTGTCGTTGCGCTCGTCATGCTTCAATGGCAGATCGTGAAGCAATTCAATGGGGACCTCGACCTCGGCCAGACCATCAACGAATTCGACTGTCGATAGGTCTTCGATGCTGCGGATCCGATGCAGTTTCGGCGGGTGTCGAACCTCAATGTTTTTGAACCGCATGGTTCAGGTTGCTCCGCGCTCGGTTAATCGTTCAGCGGTCTTTAAATAAGCAGGCGCCAGCTTACGCTGCGTCTCGTTTTCATTATGTGGCAACGGAGACAAGCCTGCGGCCCTCAACGCTGGCGATCGCTCCATATATGACAAAGCCTCCCGCAAACGCGAGAGGCTATGTGCAGCAGGGCAAGAGTTTTGCAGTTGGTTGACAGCCTGCTCACGGTCGTGAGGACGAGTCCTGACTTCGAACCCTGAACTATTTTTCAGGGCAGAGTTTGAAGGCCTTTGCCAGAGCCGCCTTGGGGCTGCGAAACTCCTCGATGGTTTTCCCGCCCTTGGCATAGGCCGAGATGTAGGCGTTAGCTTCGCGCTTTTCGCGTCCCGCGTTGACGTCAAGAACCGTGTAGTTTGTCACGCCGTCGTTGACGGCTTTAATAATGAGCGCGCGGGCCCCGCCATAGCTTGCCTGCCAGACGCGGCACGATCCCTTGGGTGCTTTGGCGGTATCGGGGCTTAGCGTCTTGGTGTTGTTTGCTTCAGACTTATTGGTTTTCTGCTGGTTTTGGTCGATGGCGTTTTTGAAGGCGCTGGGAGAAAGGCCCGCAATGCGCGTTTCCTTCACGGCTGCGCCGTCTGTTTTCACGTTGGTGGTCGTTGTCGACCCGTTCAAAACCGTGAAGTTTGCAGCAGCTTTTTGAGCTGGTGCTGAGGCTGTTGCCCGTGCCGTCGTGTTTGCGCCGCCGAGACTATCACGCGTGGTCGCGGCTACTTTTCTGGCTGTTGCCGACGTGTTCGATGCGACCTGTTGGCGGGATGCCGTCCCACGGACCTTTGCAAGCAACTCAGGTTGTGGGTCGGTCGCGTTGCAGTAGTCGTTGTAGAAGATGTCGGCGATTGCCTGGATGTCTCTGGCGTAACCACGATCAGGTGGTGCCCATTTGCGGGTCAGATGCGCATAGGTCATGGGCCCGCGGATACTTGAGCGCCACTTGTCGAGTACGCGCCATTCCTGGACTTTGCGTGTGCGCTCGGCGACCGGGTTTTCGATATAGGTTCCGGTGTACATCAAGATGTGTTCGAGATGGCCGCGCACGCCGTCAGACACGGTTCTGAACCGTTCGCCACGCACGCCGCCACCGGTTGCGCCCAGACCCGCCATGTTGTTTTGCGAGGCGCTCACGTCGCCTGTGTATTTGAGGCTGTTGGTCTCAACGATCATTTGGAAGAAACCGTAGTCCCAACGCAGGCCGAGGTCTTCACCGTGGCGCATATAATCCACGGTGATGTCGCTGTAGCGACCAGACAGTCTTGGATTGCGATCCTTTAGGAAGGCCATGAGCCTGCCGGGCGTGGCGCACTGTGGGACGGTGTTTGACCCGCCTGCGACGATGGCTGGAAGATTGGCAGCAGATGCTGCCGTGACACCGAGTGCTGTGGCGAGCGAGGACGCTACGGCCACACAAACTACGGTTTTGGCGATCGCACTTTTCATAGCTTATTCAACCTTGGTGTTTTCCAGTACACCTTGCCGACCACGGCACACCCGTCAGCATCGTTTGTGAGACGAGCTGTCAACCAAACGTGCAGAGCCCTGGTTCTGGTCCTGGTTTCCGGCCGTTCGGCGGTCGAATGAAGCGTCTGGAACGCAAACTTACAGATTGAAACTTAGTAAACAGATTGCGTTAACGCTTCGTATACGGTGTGGAAAATTGGTTTATCCCGACCCAAACATTGGCGGGCGAATTGGGGCTGAGATTGATGGAATTGTGGCAATCCGCAGGTTTCGGCTCGCGTGGCAGGTGATTTTTTGCGGACTCTGCAGCCCTTGCCGCGATGTGGCTGACGTATTGCTCAATGGCTTTCCAATGGGGTGCCGGTGCTTACAGCAGGTGCTGACCGCCGTCCAAAGCGATCATTTGCCCCGTCATGGCCGGCGTTTGCAGGATCATACGGACACCGGCTGCGATTTCTTCGGGGCTTGCCCCTCTCTTTAGCGGGACGCTTGCGACTTCTTCTGCAAAGTCTGCTTCGGTTTGATGGATGCTCTGCAACACCGGGCCAGGGCCGATCGCGTTGACCCTGACGCGTGGAGCCATGGCGATTGCCATGGTCCGGGTGGCGGTCCAGAGCGCAGACTTGGAGATGGTGTAAGAAAAGAATTCAGGCGTTAGCCGCAGGACGCGCTGGTCGATAATGTTGATCACATTGCCAGTCTTGCTCTCGGGGAGTTGCTGCAAAAGCGCCTGACCCAGAAACACCGGCGACTTCAGATTGATGTCGAGATGGGCTGTCCAGAGGTCGTCCGATAAGTCGCCGATCTGATCTTCTTCAAACAACGACGCATTGTTGACGAGGCATGTCGCTGCCCCGAGCCGGGCCTGGCAGACATCCATAATCCTAGCAGTTTCAATACTATTGGCGAGATCTGCTGGGATAATGGTTGCGCGTCGACCCTGCTTTATGATCGCGTCTGCGACTTCGGTGGCAGCTGGATCATTTTCGGAGCGGACATGAAGGGCGATATCCCACCCATCTGACGCCAATGACATTGAAACTGCACGGCCGATACGTTTGGCAGCGCCCGTAACAACCGCGACTTTCCGATCGGCGTCCACGACTGGTGAGGAAGCGCTGGATAACTTGGGCATAAGGTGTGGGCTCTTTAGGGTGGGGTGGCTGTTGGGCATGTGGGTGCCCGGGTGGCACACAGTGTTGCCGTCTTCAAAGCGGTTCAAGTGTTCATCGGCGATGTGACGGTGTTATTCGCCTGAAACGCCGGTTCGGATCGCGACTCGAAATGGTCAGAACGCTGCAAAGCAACCGGCAATATCCTGCTGGGGTGCGGCGGTTTGGGCAAATCTGACCAAAAAGTTAAAAATTCGCGTGTCGAAGCCCGCGCCAATCCCCGGTTTTCTGCTCAATTTCTGGTCAAATAGGGCGTCACGTAACTGTTGTGCAACACGAGATGGTGCGCAGACACGTCAGAGAGGGAATGCGCTTGAGCCTGGAGGCACTCTCAGGTCATCTAGGCTCATCAGCGACAGACCGCGGACAGATCGTGCGGACTGGATGTTGGCTGTCGTAACGGGATTTACGAACCTTTATTGGGGGTCTTAAGGACATGAAGATGACGACGAAACTGCTATCGGCTGTAGGAGCCGGAGTTCTAGCAACAGCAGCATTTGGCGGTTCCGCCGTCGCTCAAGACAAGCTTGAGCTTTCTGCAAACATCGGTGCAACGTCAGATTACGTTTTCCGCGGTGGTTCGCAGACATTGGAAGATCCGGCCGTTCAGGGTGGCTTCGATGCGACCTACGGCATGTTCTACGCCGGTGTCTGGGCTTCTAACGTTGACTTCGTTGACGGTAGCGGCGGTCCGGGAAGCGGTGATGCGACGATCGAAGTCGACCTCTACGCTGGTATTACACCAAGCTACATGGGCGTCGATTTTGATCTTGGCGTCATCTACTATGCTTACCCCGGCGCTGAGTCGCTTGGCACAGCTGATCTCGACTATGTCGAGATCAAGGGTGGTGCGAGCACGACGATCCAGAAGTTCTCCATCGGCGGTGTCCTCTACTATTCACCAGACTACTTCGCTGAAACGGGCGCGGCTCTGACACCTGAACTTTCGTTGGGCTATGAATTCCCAGCAGTTGGTATCTTTACGCCATCGATCACTGGTTTCGTTGGTGCGACATATTTCGAAGATGACGTCGGTGGCGTTGATCAGGACTACTTCTACTGGAGTGCTGGTCTTGAACTGGCTGTCGAGAACATCACGCTGGACTTCCGTTATCACGATACGGACCAGGAAGGCTTCTGTGATCTGGACACATGTGACTCACGCTTCGTCTTCACTGCAAGCGTCTCACTTCCGTAAGCTCTGGAACACACTGATCTCCCGATCAGATTGGAGGGTCGAGACGAATGTCTCGGCCCTTCTTTTTTGTGTTTAGCGTTGTGTGCCCAGGAGTTTTGCCGTGTCGGCGGACGTTTGAGCTGGGCATTCAGGGCATTGGGCGATCTGGCGCAGGGACGTAACGGCATGACTCCCTAGGTCAGTGTCGGGGGAAAGCAGCGAGGCCCGCCTTGGTTTCGAGGTTGTTCAAGAATTGCCCGGTTGTCGTGGCCCGGTTTTCGTTGCGTGCCACAGGTTTGCTGAAACCATGACCTCGGTCGCAGCCGTTTGGTTGCGTTTCAAGCGGGCTGGACGGCAAGTCGCCTGGGTTTTTGGAACTTAGTTTGGAGATGGATATTGCCAGTCGGTTTGCGCTGACTGCCGCCGTCGTGTTCGGCGTCTTATCCGTTGTCGCCGTCGAATATTCCACCGATGGGGCCGAGGACTGATCCTTCGCCAACGCCACCGCCTGGTCCCATGTTCGCTAGGACGCGTCCGGCAAGTCGCGAGAATGGCAGGCTCTGAATCCAGACTTTGCCGGGGCCGCGCAATCTCGCGAAAAACACACCCTCGCCACCGAAAATCATGGATTTGACTGAGCCTGCGCGCTCAAGATCGAAATCAACCGTTGATGTGTAGGCAGCAACGCATCCGGTATCGACGTGGATTTCTTCGCCGGCAGCCAATTCACGTTCAACGACGCAGCCACCGACATGGATGAACGCGTAGCCGTCGCCTTCCAGCTTCTGCATGATGAAGCCTTCGCCGCCGAAAAGACCGGTCATGACGCGCTTTTGGAATGCGATCCCGACAGAGACACCCTTGGCGGCGCATAAAAATGCATCTTTTTGGGCGATCAGTGTCCCACCAACGTCTGTCAGATGAAACGGGATGACGGTGCCAGGGTAAGGAGCCGCGAATGATACGTGGGCTTTGCCTTGGCCCAGATGCGTGAACACTGTCATGAAGAGGCTTTCGCCGGTGAGGAGACGTTTGCCGGCTCCCATCAATCCGCCGAGTATGCCCGATTGTTTTTGGCTGCCGTCTCCGAATACCGTGTCCATTTGAACGGTGACGTCTTTCATCATCATCGCGCCAGCCTCGGCCACAGCACTTTCACCGGGGTCCAACTCAATGACGACATACTGCATTTCCTGACCGAAAATCTCGAAGTCGATATCGTCGGCGACGTTTGGATTGCGCTGGTGCGCCGTCGATTTGACGGTGGGTACAGACCCAAAGGGGTTCATGCGTTGGTCTCCTGTCGTATGGCGTCATCGCAAGATTTGCGATCATATCCTAGCGGGGATGTTGGGTGCAGCACAGGGCTGAGCCTGCTTCGGAGGGGGCTCATTATTCACTTCATCATTGGGTCTAGCCGTATCGTGAAGGAACGCTAGACGCCTGACTTAAATGGCGCGTTTCTATGGGGCTGAGATGTTGTCCACAGGGTCGAGTTGCTTTTCTCATCCTCGAAGTATTGCGCGTGCCCTTCATCTGCCCGTCATGTTCATATTGTAGCCATCGTTTGCAATCGGCTCCGCTAAGCCGGTTGCGAAAGCTTCGTGTGGCTGCGTCTTTCGCCCTCTCTTTGGCGTGCCCATGCGGTGGAGGCCGGTTGAGAGATGGTTGTCGGATCATCTACCCCGCTGCCGACAGGTTTTTCGGCCGGCCTCCGTAGCCTTCGGTTTTGACCGATCCGCCGCTTCTCACCCTCAAGCATTGCTTCTTGCGTTGGATGATCGCCTGAATTCCGTGGTCTCTAAGCGAATGTTGATCGCATCCATCCGTTGCAATGCCGCACCCGGTTCGACCGAACGTCGGTGATGTCGTTGCAGTTTCCCGCGACTCGCATCAACCGTAGGGTTGGGGGACGTTGTGTCGGGGATTTCTTCATGGACTTACCGCTGGGATTTCTGACGGTCGCGTTGTGTCTGGTGCTGCTGTGCGTTTTTGCGATCGGCCGCGAAGAAAAACGGCGGGCGCTTACGCGCCATGTTGCGCCTGACGCGCCACGGCCCTTCGGACGGAATACGGCCTGGCTGGCGGTTCGAACGCCGCATACTGTCTCAGTTGTGGAGCGACTTCGTCTGGTCGATCCGCGACCGGCAAACTGGTCGGGCGGTTTGCGCGCATTGCAGGACAAGACCTCGGCTGACACGGCTGTTTTTGTGTCGCCCCCGGTTGAAGGTTGGACATTCGTGGTTGGATTGGCACTGCCGCATCCCATGGGGGCAGCCTTCAAAGACAAGGTCATGCCGCTGGTTGGTGAACTTGGTCGTGCCTACCCCGACGTTCAGTATTTTCTGAACTATGCCGAATACGACTACTTCTCCTGGCAGCGGTTTCGCGATGGTCGCTTTGTCCGGGTATTTGCCGCGACAGATGAGGGCGTGGTTTCCAACAAGGGCATGCCGACGTCAGAAGAGCGGGCGCTGGGTTTGAAGCTTTTTGAGCTTCGCGGAGTACGTGACCGGCACGGTGATGCCGGCGGTGAGCTGCTGCTTCATCCAACCGAGGCGCACGTTCTTATGCTTGCTCAAGTGTGGAGCCTCGACCCGACACGGATCAATGCGGGTGACAGCGTGGATGCAACCGAGGCCGGAAGCCTCGGCTATCTCGGCGTTGCTCCTTCATCCTGGCGCGCTGAGCTGGCTGATAAATCAGCGAGCCATGCCGCCTGACGTTGACGCCCGTCTATCGTGTTGCGACCTTTTTGGGCCTACTGTTTTGGAGGCGGGGTGTTGCGGCTAAACGGTTCCAACACTTTGCTTTTTTCGGCTGAACACAGTTTGGTTTGTGTTCTGAACGCCTTTGGCGCGCAGGGTTCTGTTGGGCGTGGCTGCTTTGAGCTGAAACGGGCTTGTTGCGCGCAGTTCGCCTTTTACCACCATTTATCCGTGCTGGGCGTGGCGGTCTGTTTTGAGATTTTGGGAGACATGTTGCCCGGCGTCCATCCCGCTGGTGCCGATACCCGCGCGCTGTGATGGCGAGGCGAGCTGGCAGTGCCCAGTTGTTTGGTGTTGCAACTTGGGGCGTCGTTTGTTGTTCGTTCGGTCGCCCTGGATCGTCGACTTCAACGTTTTGTGGCTCGAATATTCCGGTGGTGTCGATGCGCAGATCGTCCACCACTTCTGCCTCGTTGTCGAAGCTGGCTTTGATCGTTGGACAGGACAGGCCGGTCAGTGCCTTTGGCAGATCAGCGGTGGTGACGATGAAAACAGAGACGGCAGGATGCCATTTCGGGCTTTGCGGGCGGCCTGAGATATGTGCGGCCCTGGCTCGGGCAAGCCAGCTGTTGCTATTCACAATAAACACGCACATTCCTGAGAACCCCACGCCCAAATATCACTCAAAGCCGACTCTGCCGATGACTGAGAATGCATCGAGTGCGTTAAGATGGGCTGAAGATGTGTTCCAAATCTGCCAATGAAATGCGTGTGTTAGTGGTGTACCTTCACACGATTCAAGATTGCTGGCGATATGGCTCTTTGCAGCTTCAGGTTGTGGTTTGTTCAGGTGACTATGGGGCTTGCAGGGGAGACGATCTCAGCCATCTGGCGCGCGATGAACTGGTCCAACAGACCATCGAAGTGGACTGTGAACACCGACAAGCCCCGTTCGTCGCTGCTCCACTCCCGGAGAGCGTCCGCGAATCCGGTCGCGGGATCGGCCAGCCCATCTTGTTGGGAAACGGTTTTGGCAAAAGCCTCTTCCGTCATCGGCAGAAATGGAATGGTCACGGCAGTTAGTGTGCCGTCTGGTTCGCGTCGTGGCGCGCCTGAGACACTGGCGCAGATGATCCGGTCCTCATCGCTCCATGAAACAATGGCACCGATAACGAGGCGCGATGCTTCGAAGCCCGCGGGCGAGCGGTATGCCCAACGTTGATTTGTTTCAAACACTGGTTCGTACGCCTCCGGCTTGAGCGCAACATGCCACCCGACTTAACCAAGCGACAAAAATGGGATGCGTTGTGGCACCGTTGGACAAATTTGAGTTGCGTTCGGTGTTTTCCACGGACGATTGGAATTCGCAGTTTCTAGCGTTGTCAACGCGAAGGTTCGACAGCAGTCGCCCAGCCTGTGCTCGTTGGAGCCGTAGTCGGTTGGGTTGAAGAAAGGCGGTCGCCACGCTGTTGCGCGCTGTTGGTTGGCTGCTGCTGCGCGGCTGAAGAGGCCGTGTCGCATGCGCCGGACCATGTTGAACCCGTCTGGCGGTCGAGTGCCAGATCCGCACAATTGAGGGTGCCCGTCGGCAGCAGGTCGGGCTCGCCAGCATGCGGGGTGAGCGTGGCGGCGTGTTTGCCGTTGGGCGTCTGTTCGGGAATTGGTAACGGACGGGCCGGTGAAAAAGGATTGACGCTTGTCGTGGCGGCTGCCTGCGATGTCGTGCTGCCAGCCTGACCGCGAACCGACCCGGTTGTGATGGGTGCCTGGCGTAATGCGGTGCTTGTTGTGCGGCTTGCGATTTGTTCGCGCGGGCCGGAGAACACCGCGTTTGAAACAAAGGTCCAGAACCCGACAGCGTGCCAGAAGACGATACCCATAACGAAGCCGCCGATGCCATAAAGCCACGGGCGACCATGGCTGATCTTGTTGCGCCGACTTTTGCGGCCCGACTGATGTTGGTCCGATCTTTGGTTTTGGCGCTGACCGGTCTGTTGGCTGGAACCTAGAGATGGTTGCGATCGCGGACCGCGCGCTGCCGGTGGGAGTGTTTGACCGAGTGGGTGCGGTGTATGCGGCGGGGTCTGGGTCATCGCTTGGGGCCCTGTCGTGAAAGAATCGATTTCCACAACTGTGTTGGGCTGGCTGGCGACGCGCAACCTGACCGACTTATTTCAATGCCGGTGGCAGCTCGATGTCCACAGGTGCGCTCCATGAACGCCCGTTTTGTGGCCGAGACGGGCGTTCTCAACAGTTTAACGCGGGACGCGCACGGGCGGTATGAACATGCGTTTTGCCGAACACATCCGTCGCTGATTTTCATTGCGGCCACATGGGGTTGGTTTGCCGCTTTTGGAGAAGCATATCCGAATTTCGCGGAGCCGATTGCCTGCGCCGCCGCACGAAATGGCGATCATATCAGACCTCAGCTTTGGGTTCGCCGCTACGAAGGCGTCGGATAGAGCCTCGGGTGAGATCATCTGGGCTTTGACCGGCTGTGTGAAGGGGCCGGGAATCTTGATGCTCTCGAACATACGCCGCGACAGATCGTAATACCCAGCAGGTGTCAGGCCCGTGCAGGTGCCGTGCTTCTTGTATTCGTGGATGACGAGTTTTGGCGACGGCATGATGTCGAGCATGTCGTTGATGATGCGCCGCGGAACGAAGGGCCGGTCACGTGTCCAGCAGCGCTCCGGATAGCCGCGCGTATACTGAGGCCACAGCCCATGCAACACGAATGCATAGGGCCGGGCGCGTTTCGCATGACATTGCGGCTCGTAACGATTGGTTTTGCGGGAGGCGCAGTATGTCGGGCTCCAGGACAGCACCAGCGCGTAGTAGTCGAACTCTCCGGCGATGTGCCTGCTGCCGCGGTTGTTGTCGTCGCGGTAGGGTGCGCGCTGTGCTTCGGCGCTGCTGGATGGCAAGAGCAACGGTGCCAATAGCGCGAGCAGTGTGAGCATGCTCAGGTAAGTGGCAGACAGCGGTTTGGCGCCGCGGACGGTTTTGTTCGGTATGGTGGGCATTGTTGGGTCTTGGTCTTTTTATTGCGGTTCAAAGCGATGAAAGGCGATGCAGAATGCGGGCCCAGCTGCGGGCACCTTTGCGGAAGCTTTTGAGGTTGTACTTTTCATTGGGGGCATGAATGCGGTCGTCTTCCAGGCCGAACCCGACAAGAAGCGTATCCATTTTCAACTTATCCTTGAAGGATGTGACGATGGGTATGGATGCACCGCACCCCATCAGGGCAGCTGGCTTTTTCCATTCGTCGGTCAGTGCTTCGGCGGCGGCCTGAATGAATACCGTGTCGGTGTCAAAACCAATTGCAGCCGAACCATGCTGGTCGAAACAGCGGGCCTTGCAATCAAATGGGAGGCGTTCTTTGACGAATTTTTCAATCGCTTTGAGAAGCTGCTTGGGATTTTGACCAGGCACCAGACGACAGGTGATTTTGGCCGATGCTTTGGATGGCACAATCGTTTTTGAACCAGGGCCCTGATAGCCGCCGGTGATGCCGTTGAATTCAAGTGTCGGTCGTGACCAGAGTTGCTCGAGAGCCGAGTGCTTGGTTTCGCCAGCAGGTTGGGAGAGGCCGACTGGACCAAGGAAGTTTTCCAGTTTGAAGTCCAGTGCGTCCCACTGCCTGAGCTGTTTGGCGCTTGGTTTTTTGACGCCGTCATAGAAGCCTGGGATCGTCACTTTGCCTTTGGCGTCGTGCATGTCGCCGAGGATTTTCGCCAGCACGCGGATGGGGTTCAGAGCGGGGCCCCCGTAAAGACCTGAATGAAGATCCCGCTTGGCCGCTGTAATCTCGATTTCGATGCCTGCTAGGCCGCGTAGCATCGTGGTGATTGCCGGTGTGTCTTTGTCCCACTGGCTTGTGTCGCACACCATGGCGAAGTCAGCGGTGATTTCCTTGCCATGTTTTTTTAGAAAGTCCGGCAGGGATGGTGAACCGCATTCCTCTTCGCCTTCGATAAGGACTGAGACTGCGATGGGTAGCCCACCTGCAACGGTCTTCCAGGCACGCGCGGCTTCCAGGAAGGTGCACAGCTGGCCTTTATTGTCTTCTGCTCCGCGCGCGATGATGACCTTGCCGTTACCTTTTTCCGTGGCGATGCGCGGCTCGAAAGGTTTTGATTTCCAAAGGTCGAGGGGATCGGGTGGCTGGACATCGTAGTGGCCGTAAAACAGGACGTGGGGCATGCCCTTGGGAACGGTCTTGCGGTCATGTGCGACGACCATCGGGTGACCGGTCGTTTTCTTGATCCCGGCGGTGAAGCCGATGTCGCGCAGCGCCTGCGTGCACCAGTTTGCAGCGTCGAGGCAGGCCGGAGCATACTCAGGGTCCGTCGACACACTTGGGATGCGCAATAATTCGAAGCAGCGCTCAAGGGCTTGATCGGTGTTCTTGTCGAGGTGGTCGAGGACCTGATCAAGCGGATCAACCGGCGGTGAGGGCATTATCTTCTTCCTGGGTTATCCTGATGAACCGTGAACCAATTCGGACAGGCCTGCTCAATGGGGTGCGATCTCACGTCATGCCTGTCTGCTTACCCAAAAAGACCTAGCCCTGTGGCGGACGTCAACCGTTTCTCCGCCTTCCGGTGTCAGAAGACGCTTGCTAAGGGTATGGCTTGGCAACGCACCTTGCCGCAACTGCAGGAGATCGCTCAATGGCTGACGCTCAGTCCAATCACACCGAGAAATGGGTCTACCTGTTTGGTGCGGAGGCCTCTGAAGGCGATGCGACGCTGCGCAACCTTCTTGGCGGGAAGGGTGCCAATCTTGCCGAGATGTCGAACCTGGGTCTGCCGGTGCCGCCCGGGTTTACGCTGACGACCGAGGTTTGTACGGCCTATTATGCGGCTGGCCGGAAAATGCCCGAAGGCGTGGAAGCCCAAGTTCTAGATGCCATTGAGACCGTCAATGATGCGGTGGGTATGCGGTTTGGCGATCATGACAATCCGCTGCTGGTTTCGGTCCGGTCCGGTGCCCGGGCGTCGATGCCGGGCATGATGGATACGATCCTCAATCTGGGCTTGAACGATGAGACCGTGAAGGGACTTGCCAAGCGGTCCAATGACGAACGGTTTGCGCTCGATAGCTATCGGCGTTTTATCCAGATGTATGGCGACGTCGTTCTGGGCGTTGATCACGGTATCTTTGAAGACACGCTTGAGAACTTCAAGAACCTCAGCGGCTATGCGCTTGATACGGAGCTGTCGGCGGAAGACTGGCGCGATATTATCGATCAATACAAAGGTGCCGTCGAAAGCACGCTTGGTCGTCCGTTTCCACAGGACACGAACGAACAGTTGTGGGGCGCCATCGGTGCGGTGTTCGGGTCATGGCGCAACAACCGTGCGAACACCATGGCCTGGACGCTGACCGCCGTGCCCCAGCTCTCAGGGATGTCGTGGAGGCGGCGATAGGTGTTCGCACGGTTGTTGCGCCATGACCCGAACACCGCACCGATGGCGCCC
>JBCBRH010000030.1:0-55422 GCA_039819785.1 Pseudomonadota bacterium
GACCCACAAGGCCGGATGACCACATCCGGCCTTTTCATATTTGACAACTGACATCTGGAAAACATTGGTAGGCGATGGAGGGTTCGAACCTCCGACCCGCTGATTAAGAGTCAGCTGCTCTACCAACTGAGCTAATCGCCCTGACCAGATCACGTGTGCCGCGCAGTTGGCTGGCCTAGCATCTGATTGGAGGTGTGTCCAGCGCGACCGGGTCTGCTAAGCGTTGGCTTTCGTGACTTAGCTTCGGGACATGTTGGCCAGCATTCGGTTGAGCCAAAGCCAAATGGCGACGAATGGAAAGACGAGCGTTGCAAGCGCGGCACCGCTGGCGATGGCGCGGACGTCAAGCGCTCCGCCGGTCGGTGCAGAGAACATATCGACGCCCCAGAGCAAGAGTCCACCGAAGCATGCTGTGAGTGTCGCAAGGCCCCAGATGGTTGGAAGCGTTGGTGTGCGTTTCGTGTCAGGAGAAGCGTTCACAACAACGAGGGCTGTTGCGTAGCCCATAAGCGCCGTCAACGCAGTACCTCCAATCGTGCTGCCCGCGAGCAGATCGAAAATGACGCACAGGATGAAAACCGTCATGGGTCCAAGTGCGGATGACTGATGCGCGGCCCAGTAAGTCACGGCCATCGGTAGAATGAGAGCCGTGGCGACCATGACGGCTGTCTGGTCAGTGGCGGTTGCGGCTTTGAAGCTGTCGAAGCCCCAGATGGTGGGCATGCCCGCGCCTACCAACGGCGCTTGAAGGCCCGCTCCTCCTGGCCAGGTTTGCGCGGACCAGAACCCATCGGACCAGACGCCGGTCCATTTGAGAACAATTGCGAGGCTTCCGGCCGTATCGGGCATGAGCAACACAAGGGCGAGACCGCAAAGACTGACTGGGGCCGCGATGGTCGCGCCTATGGAGGCCTGCGCCGAGGCATTGCGAGGTCTGGCAGGTCGGCGAGCGTCAGTGGCTGTCAGGTTTATGCCCGTTGCGCGCATCAGTTCTGTCCCCGGTGTGTTGCGGAGACTTGAGGTGTTGGCCCTTTGGCGGGAGGGGGGATGGAGCCCGTGGTTGCAGGCGGTGCGGCACGTATGAGATCATTTTCTTGCATGCTGACAATGGCCGGTGAAAATTCTAAGACACTGACAAACCGTAATTCCGCGCCCGATAAAAACGGCTGGACCAGCAAATTGTTGCCACGCTGGACCACCCGGCCGATCCGGAGACCACGCGGCAATCGCCCGCGATTTCCCGATGTGACGACCAGATCACCATCGCCTGTTTGGCGCAGGTCCCATGGTGCCATGTCCAAGAGCATGTTCGCCCCACCCTGGCCGATGATACGCGCGCGCTTTCGAGACGTCCCGACGAGAACATCGACGGTGACACGTTTTTCCGTGAGAAGCCGGACAATCGCGCTTTGACCGGTTGTCGTGAGGATGGTTCCGATCAGGCCTTGAGCGGAGACGACCGGCTGGCCAGTGACGCGACCGGCGTTGGCGCCTGCGGCGATGATGAGTCTGCGATGACGTGGATCGGCTGCTTGCCCAACGACTTCGGCCGTTGAGAAACCAAGGTTCGGAACGGTCACGACTTCCGCCAGTTTTGCCAGCTCGCTGAGCTTTTGTTCAAGTTCCTCGGCGCGCACCTGCCAGACTTCAAGCTCGGCCACGCGACGGCGCAATGTCGAGATGATTTCGGCTTCATTGCCCGACTGCCGATACGTCGTCCAAGTGTCTTGCAGTGCGGTGATGGGCCGTTTGATTATGGAAAGAACGGGGACAGCCAGATCGTAGGCTTTGACGCGAACCTGTTGAATGAAGGTCTGGGAAACGGAGGCGCTGTCCGAACTTGCGTCCCGAATGGCAGAGCTGGTGACTGTTCCGGTGAGTGGGCTCGTAACTTGGCTGACAACGAGACACAGCGAGAAGACCAAAGCGAGACCGAGGGATGTCCAGCGCCACCGGTTGCGCCTTTGCGCGTCGGCCTCGCCTGTGAACAGGTTCGCCTGCCTATGCAGTACGCTTCTACGCAACTATGCAACCCCCTGGAGTGCTTTTGGAAAACTCGTTCCATAGGCCATCCCAAACACTCTAGTGCAGAGACTTTTGCAAATCGATATTAATTCCGCAGGGGTCGCTTTTTATCTGCAAAGCTTGGTGTTCGATTTTTTGCGCTGACGGCGCTTGCATTAGAGCCTGTTTGCTTTTGGTGGACCAGCAAAGCAGGCTCTAAGTTCTTGATTTGGAGCATGTTCCGGGCGGAAAACCGCGTGCACTTTTCCTGAACATGCTCTAGCGGGCCGTGGTGCGATGCGAGTTGCGAGCCAAGAGCCCGACGGCTCCGGCAAAGAACTTCAACCGGTTTGGGGTGCGATAGTCCTTCCAATCGGTGTTAGCTGGGAAGGCATAACCCCAGGGTCCAGGGCTTGATGGGCGCTCAATGAACGGTCGCTCCCAGTAATCGAGTAGCAGGCTACCGTTTGCGGTCCGGATACGGGCTTCGAAGCTGCCACCATACCACCCGGCGCCAGGCTGCCTGAGCGTTGTCTGTGTGCCGGCCATGAATTCAATTGCCGGGATGTGGTCGCGGTTGGCGTCCACATAGCCCGTATCCTGGATGAGGCACTTTTTCTGTGATGGGGTGGCGTACCTCAGTCTGCCCCGGGTTTTGAGCTCCTCTAGCAGGTGAGCCCCTTGTGCAAGGCAATCTGCGGCCAGCGAGTACGTGACCACGTATTGTTGCCCGGCCCGAGGGTTGGATTGGACGATATGGATTTCGTCGATCGCGAGTGTGGCCAGATAGACGATGAGCTCATTGGTCGTTGCTGCCCCTCGGATTTCCAATAGGCTGGGATATGATGCCGGCATGGGATGGCGGACAAAGGCGGCCACGGCGTTTGCGCGGTCTGCTTCGATCTGATCTGCAGTCGCGTGCCTTTCGAAATAGAGCCCCATGGGGAAGGCAATGATGGTCAGGAATATGGCCAGCGACACCCATCTTTGATGCCGAAGGGACTGGATGGATCGCCAGGCCGCAAACGCCATCAGCAGCCAGAATGCGGCTGTGACGACAACAAGTGGGATGAGAACAATCCACATACAACTGAGCCTCTGGCGAGTGTGCGCGAGGCTTCAATTGAACGCTTGGGAAGTTACTGGAGTGTTATGGTGCTGGTGTTTTCGACGGATGACCGGAGACGTGCTGTGGCCCTCGAAGTGGATGACGGGTATGCCGCCAAGCGCTTTTCGAGGGCCATCGTTGTCATCAGCTGTCCAGGAACGAACGCAGTTTGCGCGAACGGCTGGGGTGCTTGAGCTTCCGAAGGGCCTTGGCTTCGATCTGACGGATGCGCTCACGTGTGACAGAGAACTGTTGGCCGACTTCTTCAAGTGTGTGGTCGGTGTTCATACCGATGCCAAACCTCATGCGAAGAACGCGTTCTTCACGCGGCGTCAAAGAAGCCAGAACCCGTGTTGTGGTCTCGCGAAGGTTGGACTGGATTGCTGCATCGATCGGGAGAACAGCATTCCGGTCTTCAATGAAGTCGCCGAGATGGCTGTCTTCCTCGTCACCGATCGGCGTTTCCAGTGAAATCGGTTCCTTCGCAATCTTGAGAACCTTGCGGACTTTCTCAAGCGGCATGGCCAGCTTCTCGGCGAGCTCTTCCGGTGTCGGCTCGCGACCGATTTCGTGGAGCATCTGACGTGATGTGCGGACGATCTTGTTGATCGTCTCAATCATGTGCACGGGGATACGAATGGTGCGGGCCTGGTCAGCAATCGACCGGGTGATGGCCTGCCGGATCCACCACGTCGCGTAGGTGGAGAATTTATAGCCGCGCCGATATTCGAATTTGTCGACGGCCTTCATCAAGCCGATGTTGCCTTCCTGGATTAAATCGAGGAACTGCAGACCGCGGTTGGTATACTTCTTCGCAATCGAGATCACGAGCCGCAGGTTGGCTTCGACCATTTCCTTTTTCGCCTGCCGGGCTTCGCGCTCGCCTTTTTGCACCGCGCGGACGATCCGGCGGAACTCTGGGATTTCAAGCCCTGTTTCGGTTGCCAGCTCGTGGATTTCACCGCGGATCTGGGCGATCTGGCTGCGGTCGCCGTCGATGAAGGATGACCACTTCTTGTTGAGTTTGGCGACGCGGTCGAGCCAGGTTTGGTCCAACTCGTTTCCGAAATACTCGTCAATGAAAGCCTGCCGCGGAACGCCGTAGCTGTCACCAAGACGCATCAGGCGGCCTTCCAACTGGATTAACCGTTTGTTGATCGCGTAAAGCTGTTCGACGAGGCTCTCGATCCTGTTGTTGTTCAGCGAGAGGCTCTTTACGTCGGCGACGATTTCGTCGCGCAATTTGTCGTAGGCTTTTTGTTGCTGGCGTGTGCCGGTTTCGCCCGTCAGCTGTTGCTCGATCTTCTTGTCTTGCTGCTTGCGGAGCTTTTTATAGTTCGACGCGATGTTGTCGAAGGTTTCCAGCACCTTCGGCTTCAGTTCGGCTTCCATCGCCGCCAACGACAGGGCGTTCTCGTATTCGTCATCGTCTTCGTCGCTGTCGCTATCGCCTTCCGCCTGTCCTTCCGCTGGGGCGGCACCATCTTTTGCCGGCGCAGCCGTAGCTTCACCTGCGGCTGCTGGTTGCGTGCCTTCAAGTGCGGAGGCTGGCGCGTTGGGGTTCACCGGTGGGGCGTTCTTGGCTTCAGGGCCTTCATACGTGGCTTCAAGATCGATGATGTCGCGAAGAAGAATGCGGCCATCGTTGAGTTCGTCGCGCCAAATGATGATGGCCTGGAACGTCAAAGGGCTTTCGCACAACCCGGCGATCATCGCCTCGCGACCAGCCTCGATGCGTTTGGCGATCGCGATCTCGCCTTCGCGCGACAGCAGCTCAACGGAGCCCATTTCACGCAGGTACATTCGCACCGGGTCGTCGGTACGTTCTGCCTGTTCGGATTTCGCTGGTGTGGTCGAAGGGACTTTGTTCTGCGTTGTTACGGCGCGGCTGCCGCTGGCGGCGGCGTCAACGGGTTCGGCGTCGCTTTCCTCGCCGTCTTCGTCGCCCTCCTCCTCGGATTCGACAACATTAATGCCCATGTCAGATAGCGTGGAGTAGAGGTCTTCGATCTGGTCCGATGAGACTTCTTCCGAGGGGAGTACGGTGTTTAGTTCTTCGTAGGTGACATATCCGCGTGCCTTGCCTGCTTTGATGAAGCGTTTGACCGCGCTGTCGGACATATCAAGAAGCGGACCGTCGCGCTCTGCGTGGTCAGCGCCCGTTGCTTCTTTTTCCTGTGCTTTTGCCATTGTTTTCCAATCCATTCAGAATGTTGGGCCGCCCGGACAGGCTGATCTGCTTCACGCGGCGCGCGTGTTCTTCAGGCTGAGCGCAACTTGCTTGGCTTTCCCTTGGTTTCCGCATCCAACGGGGTCGTCAAACAGTCTGGACCGCGCCAACGCGTGATCTCTCTCAGGCCTTTTCCGTGGCGAACGTTCTTTGATTGAAGAAACCCTTGGCAGCCCGGTGTTGATGCATCCTTTAGGACGCTGATTTGCCCGCTGGCATAACCGGTTTGGATGTCAGGTTTCGACGTCGTGTTTCGGCTCCACTCAGTTAGATGAGGCAGAACCGCGTCTTTTCAATTCCCCTAGTTTCCTACGTTGGTCCACTAAGCCCGTTTGCACCGATGTCATAGAGGCGCACATGGCCTCATAGTCTCGTAGCGTCGTAATTCCCAAGTTTCAGTCTTCATAGGACAGAGCGCTCTCCGCCAACTCTGATTTGATCTCTTGAATGCGAGCAAACGCGGCTTCGTCTTTGGTGTCGTGCCAAGCGCGCTCAGCCGTGGCTAATGCGTTTTGAAGGCTCAAATGACGGTCTTGGAGCTTCAAAGCATGGCTCCAACCCAGTTCGACGTCTTGGGGCTCGGTGTCAGGTTCTGCAAATCGGTCGCACCGATGCGTTGCAGCCTTGTCGATGAAATCGAGGTCCGAAACTAATCCCTTGGACTTGAGATGAGAACGCAATGTGTCGGTGTCAAGGGAATTCTGCGCGGCGTGAGCAGAAAGGAGGGCTTTTTTTAGATTTGCGAGCTTAGGTGATGCTATTTCGAGACGCGCGATATCTTCAGAGTACTCATCAATCAGCCATGGATGGTTGATCAGAGCTTTAATCAGCAAGGTTTCACGCATGGATGGGGCAGCGATTGTGCCTGTCACCATTCGACTATGTATCAGGCTGGCTGTCCGCTGGGGCTCCAGCCAGGGCGTGCGGCTGCGGCCCTGGGGTCCACTTTGCCGTCGTGACTGGGCAGGAGCGGTGTAACTCCCACTCATTGTAGCCCGGCTTGCCCCATTTTGGGTTTGGCCAGAGCGGCTTGGCGTGGATGGATAACGTTCAGCGGACCGGTTCGCAGTTTGTCTAAAGTTTCGGGACTTGGACCAGGCCTGGTAGAGCCGGTCTTTGATGTTGCGCTGATAGTGTGTGCGGACATCTTGATGTTCGATGCGAGCGATCAAAGTGCCTAGCTGGCGCTCCAACTGTGCGCGCCGTTCAGGTGTGTCCCAGGTGCCGGACTGCCATTCCCGGTCAAAGAAGATGTCAGCGAACGGTTTTGTTGCGGAAATGACGGCTTCAATTGCTTCGGAGCCGCCCTCCTTGATCAGATCGTCGGGGTCTTGCCCATCGGGGAGAAATGCAAACTTCAGGCTTTGGCCGGGCGCCAGCATATGGATTGCCGTATCGATTGCGCGGTGGGCAGCTTTTTTTCCTGCACTGTCGCCATCAAAGCAAAGCGTGGGTTCGTCGGTGTAGCGCCACAGAAGCTTGATTTGGTTTTCTGTCAGGGCAGTTCCGAGTGGGGCGACTGCCTCCATAATGCCGACCTGCGCCAACGCAACGACGTCCATGTAGCCCTCGACGACAAGAATACGGCTGTTGTCATACGAGGGCTTGCGGGCGCGGTGCGCGTTGTAGAGCTGGTGCCCTTTATGGAAGAGCGGGGTTTCGGGTGAATTGAGGTATTTGGCAGGTTGGTCCTCGGCGAGTGCGCGCCCGCCAAACGCGATCACGCGGCCTTTGATGTCATGAATGGGAAAGATCGCCCGGTTACGGAACCGGTCGTAGGGTTGGGGGATGTCATCGCCCGCGATGAGGACGCCCATGGTCGCCATTTCCGCCGGGGTGAAGCCGTTTTTGGCCAGATGATCCTTCAGTGCGGTTCGCGAATTGGGGGCGTAGCCGATCTGAAAGGTCTCAAGGGTGGCTGGCGACAGCCCGCGCTTTTCCTGCAGATAACTCAGACATGCACGGCCCTGCGCACTATATAGCGATGCGACAAAGAATTCGGCTGTCGTATCGAGCAGTCGATGCCATCGGTCGCGTTGTTCTTCAACCTTGGGGTCGACCCGCTCCAGCTTCGGTAGGGCAACGCCGGCCTCCTCAGCCAAGCGTGATACGGCTTCGGGGAATGATAACCCCTGTGTGGTCATGAGAAATTTAAAGATGTCGCCGTGCTCGCCGGAGGCAAAGCAGTGGTAGAACCCCTTCTGATCATTCACAAAAAACGAAGGTGTTTTCTCGTCCTTGAACGGAGATAAGCCTGCGAATTCGCGTCCTTTGCGCTTCAAAGGCACGCTGCGCCCGACAACCTGACTGACCGGCAGGCGGGCGCGGATTTCATCGAGAAGTGATGGCGGGTAGCGCATGCGTAACAAGCCCGGGCCGATTTGTGAGCCATACCAAATTGCATGGGCGGCTGGCAGGGCCGCAATCATTGGCGTGATTGAAGGGTGACGTGATTCTCAGTCCGGGCAGCGTGAAAAATTGGCGCGTTATTACCGAAGTTCACAGGGCGTTTTTGCAGTGCAATTCGATTTACGCCTACTTCAGCTTTTCCTTGGCGATGGCGCTGGCCTTGGAAAAATCCATCTGTCCGGCATACTTTTCCTTCAGGAAAGCCATGGTCTTACCCATATCCTTCAGGCCACCACACCCCAGTTCGTCAATGGCCTTTTCGACCGCTTCACGGGTTGAAGCCTCATCCATCTGCTCGGGGAGAAACTCCTGGATGATCACGATTTCAGACGCTTCCTTATCGGCGAGGTCTTCGCGGCCGCCGGTTGTGTAAGATTCGATCGAGTCGCGCCGCTGCTTAATCATCTTTTGCAGGAGGGCCAGGATTTCTTGATCATCCACCCGGTCCTTTCCCGTTGCGGTGCCTTTGTCGTCGACGCGGGCTGCAATGTCTCGGTCCTTGATGGCGGCATTGACGAGCCGGAGCGTGGAAAGCCGGGCCTTCTGGCCAGATTTCATGGCGTCTTTGATGGCAGCATTGAGCTGGTCACGCATGGTTGTCTCCGTGGTTCGTGCCGGTTGTTCAGCTGCTGGGTTTAGAGCCGCGCAGGGCGGCCAGCAAGGGCCAGTGATGTCTGACTTGTGGGGTGCCGCCCGGCGGCATCGCCGTGGCATCGCTGTCGCGGGCATTCCAATCCACGTTATTTCCGCTTAGGTTCAGGCCGGTTTGCGCAGTCTGTCAGGCAAAACTGCAGCACCTCACCTTATTTCACGAGCGGGAACGTCATATGAGCGAACAGTCATCGCAGGACACGGCGGTGGGTCAAGTCGTCGGGTCAGGGTCAGTCCCAGCGAGTGATCCCTGGGCGGAACGGAGAGCGACGGCCGTCTTGGTCCTCGCCGATGGGACTGTTTTGTCCGGACACGGCGTCGGGGCAACGGGATCAGCTGTTGGCGAAGTCTGCTTCAACACGGCGATCACCGGTTATCAGGAAATCTTGACCGATCCATCCTATGCCGGACAAATCATCACTTTCACGTTCCCGCATGTCGGAAACGTTGGCGTCAACGATGATGACAGCGAGACATCGAACCTGGCATCGCGCTCAGGTGTGCGGGGATGTGTTTTACGCGCCTCGATCAGCGACCCGTCAAACTATCGCTCGGCACAGCACTTCGATGCATGGTTGAAGCTGCGCGGGATCATCGGCATCAGCGGAGTTGATACACGGGCGCTAACCGCGCGCATTCGGGATGACGGAATGGTCAATGCGGTGATTGCCCATGACGCAAGTGGAACGTTCGACGTTCCAGCACTTCAGGCCGAAGCCGCTGGTTGGCATGGGTTGGAAGGAACTGATCTTGTGCCGGATGTTACGAGCGGCCAGTCCTACGGCTGGGATGAAATGCGCTGGGCCTGGCCCGATGGATATGCACCTCAAGCCGCCCCTGAATTTCATGTTGTCGCCATCGATTTTGGCTTGAAACGGAATATTCTTCGCTGCCTGGCCAGTGCGGGATGCCGAGTGACGGTTGTGCCGTCCAAGGAGAGTGCAGAAGATATTCTCGCGCGGAACCCGGATGGGGTGTTCTTATCAAACGGGCCTGGTGACCCGGCGGCGACGGGAGATTATGCCGTGCCGCAGATCAAGAAGTTAATGGAAGCGGACGTTCCCATGTTCGGAATTTGCCTGGGACATCAGATGCTGGCGCTGGCGGCGGGTGCCAAGACCAGCAAGATGCCCCAGGGTCACCACGGGGCCAACCACCCGGTCATGGACCATACCACGGGCAAAGTGGAAATCACGTCGATGAACCATGGATTTACGGTTGATCGCGATAGCCTGCCGGAGACCGTATCGGAGACGCATGTGTCTTTGTTCGACAAGACCAACTGTGGGATCGCGGTGACGGATAAGCCAATATTTTCAGTGCAGTACCATCCAGAGGCCTCGCCTGGACCACAAGACAGTCATTATCTATTCACGCGGTTTGCAAATCTGATGCGGGCCAAAAAGGGTACACAACCCATAACAGAATAAAATCTGCCCGGGCTATCGGTGCCAAACCATTGCTTGTTGCAGCCTCAGTGGAATGAAGGACCCGATATGTTGGAAAGCTGTTTGCCTCGCGGACGTTTCGGCGGCGTTGGATACAGTTCTTTCCTGTTGAGCATCCTTGCTCTTGCTGTTTTTGGACTAAGTCCCGCGATGGCAAACGCGACGGACAATCGGAGTGCACCGCCTCTGCCGCTCGAGTGGCAGGCGGAAAAACTTCGCGACCACCCGCTGGTTGGCAAAATATATGATCCGACATCTGGTGCCTTCGTTTCAGCCGATGCGTTGGCAAAAGCCCTCGCACTCGCAAGGTTTCCATTGTTAGGGGAAATTCACGATAATCCGGACCATCATCTTTGGCAGGCCTGGGGGATCCGTGCGATCTCGAAACTGAGGGGTTCGCGGATTGTCGAGGGTGCGCCGCAGATCGATATGATCGCCATGGAGATGCTGAGCGTGGACCAATACGAGGGCATCGATAAATTCTATGGGCGTAATGCCCGTGTCCCGCGGGTCCGGAAACCGCGCGCGTTCGGGCGGATAGTGAAGTGGAAAGAAAGCGGTTGGCCCGATTTCAAGATTTACGAACCGATCATTGCTCAAGCCCAGTATGAACAAATCGTCGTGGCTCCAGCCAGCCCGACCCGAGAGGCCAATCGCGGTGTGTCCCAGAAGGGCCTGGAGGGGTACCTGGGGGCAGGCGAAGTGAGCCGGCTTGCGCTCATAGACGGACTTCCGGCGAACCGCCAGGACGCATTGCTGCAAGAGATTGAGGATAGCCACTGCGGGTTGATGCCTAAGCAACATTTCCCTCGCATGGCTGACGTGCAGCGCTACCGTGACGCCGTAATGGCTGATGCGCTGTTGTCGCCTGGCAATGAGAAGGGAGCCATTCTGATCGCCGGCAACGGCCATGTGCGCCGTGACCGTGGCGTGGCGGTTTACCTTGAAGCGCGTGGTGCAGCAACCCAGTCCATTGTGGCGGTCGGCAAAGTGGAGGTGGTGGACGATGAGGTTGATCCCAGCGCCTACACCGTCAAGACCGAGGATGGGACCCCGCTGTATGACTTTGTGGTGTTTACACCCAGAGTGGATCGCGAAGACCCATGTGTTCGCATGAAGGCCATGTTCGAGAGAATCAAGAAATCCAGCGCAGCGAAAAAGGCAACAACAGATGCCGCGCCGGACAAAAAAGAAGACGTCAAAGAAACAGAAAAACAATAAGCGCCACGCCGGACTGTCAAACCTGTGCTTTCTTGAGCCGTGTGGCCATCGAACGCTGGGGATGAAAGCAGAAGTCCGACCTACTCCCGCAACGGGACGTCGGCCTTTGAGCGTAAGCGCACGGAGGACACCCAGAATGCCGAGCTATGCCATCCCCGCCGATCAACCCAGCCGCTCCGCCATACGCCTTCTCGTGGCCTACGCATCGTCTGCAGGCGTCGCCGCCGCATTGGCGCTCACCTTAGCCAACGCCCCGGCTGTCAAGGCGGCTCCTGCACCAGAATTGGGCTCCGGATCTATAACCGGAGGCGGGCAGCTTCCCAGTGGCACAGGGATCGGGGTGCCTGGTGTAGGTGCGCCTGGTATGGGGGTTCCGGGCATGGGAGGAAATCCCGCTGCGGGTTCCAACCGCAAGACGCCCGTCGAAAGTGCAGCCGACAAACGGTGTCGCGAAGAGGTGGCGCAGGCTTTTGCGGCGCAACGTGACCAGGGCGCCTTTTCCATGAAGACCCGGATGATCGATCAACGTGGTGTGGTGTTCATGACAGTGGATTACGAGCTGCCAACCAACATGCGCCAACGGGTGAAGACACTTGGTGCCCCGGAAGCGATCGAGACGGTGCTTGTGTCAGGGCGGGCCTGGACCCGGACCGGCGCAAGCGCAAAATGGCAGCCTTTGAAGATGGAACAGGTCGGTGCGCTTTCTGATCAGTTGAACGCGACCGTCGTTGAGCCGCCTCGCGATCCGTTGCGCTATCGCTGCACGGATGATCTATCTATCGAGGGTAAAACCGTCAAAACGTTCGAAGGTGAGCAGCTTAACGCGCTGGGAAAGACTGAGCCGAACTCACCCATTCGGATTGTGCATGTGGATGATGCGACCGGTTTGCCGATCATGAATGCCGTTGCACCCAAGGGTCAGCCGGACAAGCCGTTTTTCAAGGCAACCTACACGTATCCAGAGGGCTTGAAAATTACCCCGCCGGCCGGCCAATAAGGGCCATGGGACGAGGTTGCCGGTTGGGCGTCGGTGCTTGTTGCACCTGTCCGTGGCGTCGAAATATTCATCTCGGACGGTAGGCCGCGCACATGTCGCTACAGATGGCTATAGCCAAAGCCTACAGGCTCGCTTAAGACACGCGGCTAACATGCCCAAAAGAACAGACATCAAATCCATCCTCATCATCGGGGCCGGGCCGATCGTGATCGGCCAAGCCTGCGAATTCGATTATTCCGGTACACAGGCCTGTAAGGCGCTGAAAGCCGAGGGATATCGGATCATTCTGGTCAACTCGAATCCGGCCACGATTATGACCGATCCCGATCTGGCTGATGCAACCTATGTTGAGCCCATCACACCGGAAATCGTCGCCAAGATCATTGCCGAGGAGCGTCCAGACGCGATCCTTCCGACGATGGGTGGTCAGACAGCCCTGAATACCGCGCTTGCGCTGCATAAGCAGGGGATCTTGTCTGCGCTGGGTGTCGAGCTGATTGGCGCGGACGCTGGGGCCATCGACAAGGCGGAAGACCGTCAGCTTTTCCGCGAGGCGATGAAGACGATTGATCTGGAGACGCCCAAATCCATGCTCGCCCATTCGCGCGAGGAGGCTGTGGCGGCTCTGGAGTTTGTCGGTTTGCCTGCGATTTTGCGGCCCTCTTTCACGCTTGGGGGAACCGGCGGCGGCATTGCCTATAATCGGGAAGAGTATTTCGACATCGTCGAGCGCGGGCTTGATGCCTCGCCGACGCGGCAGGTGCTCGTTGAAGAGAGCGTCCTGGGTTGGAAAGAGTATGAGATGGAGGTTGTCCGGGATCGCGACGACAATTGCATCATCATCTGCTCTATCGAAAACATCGATCCAATGGGGGTTCACACGGGCGATTCTATTACTGTCGCCCCAGCGCTCACTTTGAGCGACAAAGAATACCAGATCATGCGGGATGCCTCGATTGCAGTTCTGCGTGAGATCGGCGTGGAGACGGGTGGCTCAAATGTGCAGTTCGCCGTAAATCCGGAAGATGGCCGGTTGGTCGTGATTGAGATGAACCCGCGCGTGTCGCGGTCCTCGGCGCTGGCATCCAAGGCAACGGGTTTTCCGATTGCGAAGGTGGCGGCAAAGCTTGCCGTTGGCTACACGCTCGATGAGTTGGAAAACGATATTACGGGCGGGGCAACGCCGGCCGCGTTTGAACCGACGATCGACTATGTCGTCACGAAAATTCCACGGTTTGCGTTCGAGAAATTCGAAGGTGCTGATGCCACTTTGACCACGTCGATGAAGTCCGTCGGCGAAGTGATGGCCATTGGGCGCACGTTTGGTGAAAGCCTGCAAAAAGCGTTGCGGTCCATGGAAACCGGACTAACAGGCCTGGATGATGTCGAACTCGAGGGCTTGGGTGTCGGCGATGATAAAAATGTCATTCGCGCCGCACTTTCGCGTCCGACACCGGACCGGCTGTTGAAAGTCGCGCAAGCGTTGCGGCTCGGTGTCGATGTGGAAACAGCGCACGAGTATTCAAAAATTGATCCGTGGTTTCTTGAGCGGATGCGCGAAATTGTCGAGATGGAAAATCTCGTGCGCGAACATGGCCTGCCGCAAAACGCCTCCCGGCTGCGCGAACTGAAGGCGATGGGGTTTGGCGATGCCCGGCTGGCGAAACTGTCCGGGCAATCTGAGGCCGATGTTTTGGCCTTGCGGTCCCGGTTAGGCGTGCACTCGGTCTTTAAGCGGATCGATACCTGTGCGGCGGAGTTTGCTTCGCCAACGGCGTATATGTATGCCACGCACGAAGGTGGGCTTGATGGTGCTGGTGTGTGTGAAGCAGACCCAAGCGCGCGTGACAAAATCATTATCCTCGGTGGCGGGCCGAACCGCATCGGCCAAGGGATTGAGTTTGACTATTGCTGTTGCCACGCCTGTTTTGCACTGACGGATGCTGGCTATGAAACCATCATGGTCAACTGCAATCCTGAAACGGTGTCGACGGATTACGATACGTCGGATCGGCTCTACTTTGAGCCGCTGACCGCAGAAGACGTTCTTGAGATCGTCCGGCTTGAACAATCGAAAGGGACGGTGAAGGGCGTCATCGTTCAGTTTGGCGGGCAGACACCTCTCAAGCTTGCAGAAGCCTTAGAAGCAGCAGGCGTTCCCATCCTCGGCACCTCACCCGATGCCATTGATCTGGCTGAAGATCGCGACCGGTTCCGCGTTTTGATCGATAAGTTGGGCCTCAAGCAGCCCAAGAGCGGCATTGCGCGTGCACCGGGCGAAGCCCGCGCTGTGACCGATGAGATCGGTTATCCGGTCGTCATCCGGCCCAGCTTTGTGCTTGGTGGGCGCGCCATGGAAATTGTACACGATGGGAGTGAGGTTGAGCGGTATCTCGCGCGCCTCGCGAATACGTTGGACCGGCCCAGCGAGCTTGTTGTTTCGGACCGCAGGCCGTTGTTGATCGACAGCTATTTGACCAATGCAGTCGAAGTCGATGTGGACTGCATTTGCGATGGCACGGATATTTTCGTCGCTGGCGTCATGGAACACATTGAAGAGGCTGGCATCCACTCAGGTGACAGCGCGTGTGCCCTGCCGCCCCATTCGCTTGGGCCTAAAATTATTGCCGAGCTGGAACGGCAAGCACGTCAGCTGGCACTGGCTCTGGGTGTCGTAGGGCTGATGAACATCCAGTTCGCAATCAAGGATGGGATTGCCTTTATTCTGGAGGTCAATCCGCGGGCGTCACGGACTGTGCCGTTTGTGGCCAAGGTCATTGGGCTTCCGGTTGCAGCCATCGCTGCGCGCGTCATGGCTGGTGAAAAGCTGGTCGATATGGACTTGCAAAAACCAGATATGGGCCACGTTGCGGTGAAAGAAGCCGTGTTCCCGTTTGTGCGCTTCGCAGGCGTCGATCCAGTTCTGGGCCCGGAGATGCGGTCAACCGGCGAAGTCATGGGGATCGACACGGATTTCGCTATGGCGTTTGGTAAAGCCCAACTTGGCGCTGGCCAGGTTCTGCCCATGGCGGGGCGCGTGTTCGTATCCATGAAGGAAGCCGATAAACCCGGTATTGTCGGCCCGCTTGAAGAACTGGTCGCGATGGGATTTGAATTAACCGCGACGCGGGGAACGAAACGGTTCCTCGAGGGTCATGGTGTATCATGCATGGCCATCAACAAAGTGCTCGAAGGGCGGCCGCATATTGTGGACGCCATGAAAAATGGTGAAGTTCAGCTGGTGTTTAATACAACTGAAGGCGCGAAAGCTCTGGAAGACTCAAAGGACATCCGTCGGACTGCCTTGCTTCACCACATTCCATATTATACAACTTTGGCCGGTGCTGTTGCCGTGACACGGGCAATCAAAGCCCTGAAGGCTGACATCCTCAAGGTCGCACCGTTACAGAGCTTTACAAGCCGCTGACCACTAATCCCCCAACTGTCAGAGTGAGGCGCTGCTCGCGCAGGCTCACAGTTTTCGCAGTGTTGCGGTTCCACCTCCTTTGGAGGCTGGGCCATTAGGAGACGTTAAGTGATGTCGATGGAACGCGTGCCCATGACGGCCGAAGGCTATTCGACGCTGGAGGCTGAACTCCAGCGGTTGAAGTCTGAGGAACGCCCCCGCATCATCCAGGCGATCGCGGAGGCGCGGGCCCATGGTGACTTGTCCGAAAACGCTGAGTATCACGCAGCAAAAGAAGCCCAGGGGATGAATGAGGCCAAGGTGGCTGAGCTTGAAGACAAGCTCTCGCGCGCCGATGTCATCGATCCTAAATCCATGTCCGGAACAACGGTGAAGTTCGGGGCAACGGTGAAACTCGTCGACGAAGATACCGAAGAAGAAGTGAAGTATAAAATCGTGGGCGATGCCGAAGCCAACCTGCGCGATGGTAAGATCTCGATTTCGAGCCCGATCGCGCGCGCGCTGATCGGCAAAGAAAAAGGCGATGTGGTCGAGGTGACGACGCCTAAGGGGTCACGGTCGTTTGAAATCCTCAAGATTGAATGGAAGTAGGCGAGGTCCTGGGCAAGATCCCTTGGTTAGATCCTGGGCTTGTGCCGCGTGTTGACGGGTTGGGCGGTGCCTGCAGCAAAACCAATTTACGGCCATCATGAAACGGTTTCGGTGAGCAAGAGGTCGTCAGCCCGACCTCGTTTTTTCCTCAATCGGAATTCCAGGCTGGCGTTTGGCGCGCCTGATGGTCAAAAACGTTTTGACATTGGCGACATTGGGCGTGGCTGTCAGGTCTTGGAGCACGAAATCCTGGAACTTTTCCAACGTGCTGGCCACGCACTTCATGATGAAGTCGCTCTCACCTGAAAGCATATGCGCCTCGCGCACCAATGGCCAGCTCAGGATGTTGTTTTCAAAGGCGCGTAAATCGGTCTCGGATTGATTATGCAGACCGACCATCACAAATCCCGTCAAGCCAAATCCCAGCGCGCGTTCATCCAAGAGGGCCGTATAGCCAGCAATCAGACCGGCGTCTTCCAGCGCCTTGACCCGGCGCAGACACGGTGGCGCGGATAACCCAACGCGCTCGGCAAGTGCCACGTTGGTTATGCGGCCATCACTTTGCAACTCCCTCAGAATGCGCCAGTCGATGACGTCGAGGGATAGGCCCATGGGCGAAAACTCCATTCATTTGCGGCGATTCTCAAGCATATGGTGCGGCAGACCGCATCATACGCTTGGGCGAGATAAGACGGCTCGTGCGAGGTTTCGTCATAGTGATTTGGCAGCGTGTTGACCACCGGGTTTGTCTCATGCGCTTGGGTTGTTCCATCGGGCTACGGCGGCGCAAGCGTTGTAAACTCGTGTGATTGTGTCCGGGCTGATCTCGACGCCGGAAGCGAAACCGGTCAAAAAGAATGTGAGCTGCCGAGCGGATGCGGATAATGGGGCCATGGTGACCGAAACGAAGGCAGACAAATATGGAAAGGGCAATGGGCATCAGCCGCCTGCTGGTCTGGCCAATGCTGACCGTGCTGATGGTGCAATTGCATTGGCACGGGATTCGTCACGGAATGGTACTGAAATACCCGCTGAGCCCTTATCTGATCTGGCTGGTTCCAGCTGCTGGATGATAAGCGACGGGCGGGCTGGCAACATTGCCCAGCTACGTGGTGTCGCCCTGGCGCTCGGGCTTGAGGCCCGGCAAATCGACGTCAGCCCCACCGGTCTGTGGAAGACCTTTGCGCCTTGGGCACCCGTTGCGCCATCGGAGCGGCTTGGGAAACAGGACGGCATCTTTTGTCCGCCCTGGCCGGATATCGCCATGGCGACGGGGCGCGCATCCATTCCCTACATTCGGGCGCTGAAACGCCTGGCGGGACCGGAGACCTTTACGCTGGTTTTGCAGGACCCGAAGAGCGGACCAGCCACCGCTGACATGATCTGGGTGCCTGCTCACGACAAGCGCCGCGGCGGCAACGTATTCACGACACTGACAAGCCCGCATGCCTATACGCCAAGCCGGATTGATGCTCTCCGCGGCAGCTTGAGCGCAGACATCCTCGCGTTGCCGGCGCCGCGCGTGCTGGTTTCTCTGGGCGGGCGTAACAAGGTCTATCGGTTTTCGGATGAGGATCATCGGCGGTTGGCGTCGGGACTGAAGAGCCTGGCAGAATTGGGTGCGAGCTTCATGATGACGGCGTCTCGCCGGTCTCATCCCGAACTGATTGCGGCGGCGCGCAGTGCGATTGAGGATGCGCCACGGATTTTCTGGGACGGGAGTGGCGAAAACCCGTATCCGCAGTTTTTGGCCGCAGCCGACGTGTTGGTGGTCACAGGCGACAGTGTGAACATGTGTGGCGAGGCGTGTGCGACCGGGCGCCCGGTGCTGGTGTTTCATCCCAGCGGCGGGTCCGCGAAGTTTGACCGCTTCCATAAGGCGCTCGAGACCCAAGGGGCCGTTCGTCCCATGCCTGAAGTGTTTGACGCCATTCCTGTGTGGACCTACCGCCCTTTGCAGTCGGCGCAGCGTATCGCCGTGGAGGTCCAACGCCGGTATCATGAATTTTGTGCGCGCCGGACTGCAAGCCGCGCTGATCCAATCCACGAGGCTGACTGAGGCGTGGGTGGGGCTTTCAAAGCCTTTGGTTGGCCGAACCTGAGTGCTGGTGGATCCGTTCACAACGGCGACGGTCAAATCAGGCTGCACATCCTTTGGCGGGTTTGGCTGCTCTTGGAATTGTGCCTGCTCTATATCGGCGTTCCGATCGTGCTTTACCATCTGGTGCATGCTGAACGGATGCCTTTGTTCGTTCTGCTCCCGCCGGTGCTGTTGGTGTTTGTCATCGTCCTCCTATGGGACCGGTCGTTTCTGCTCCGTCGGGAACTGGTTCAAGGTATCCCGTGGCGTGAGCTGCTGTCGATTTTCGCCGTCTTCATCATCGGTGGGGGCATGGTGGCAGCCTATGTGCAGCAAGAGATGCCGCGTGCGTTCTTGAACTTCCCGATGCGGCGACCAGAGACCTGGCAACGCGTGATGACCCTTTACCCGTTGGCGTCCGTCATCGTGCAAGAGCTGGTCTATCGCACGTTCTTTTTTCACCGCTACGGCGTTTTGTTTGCGGGTCTGCCGTGGGTGATGATCGTCCTCAACGGGGTGTTGTTCGGTGTCGCGCACATGCTGTTTGGGAATTGGGTGGCCGTCATTGGGACGGCGGTCATCGGGTGCCTGCTGGCCTATCGCTATGCGGCCACGCGGTCGTTGTGGGCTGTCGTGATTGAACACACGCTATGGGGCTGGCTGGTTTTTACCGTGGGGCTTGGCGGTTTCTTTTTTACCGGACAGTCGAACATGCCCGCGTGGCAGATGTTGCAACGCTTCATTGGAGACTTTAGGGGCCTGGTGTTCTAAAGCCGGTTTGCGTTCTGGAGCCATCCGGGTTCAGTTCGGCCGGGTGCGTCAGCCCAGCCATTTTTCAATCGCTGGGATCAGCCCATCGAGTTTGCGGTAACCCTCCACCAGCATTACGGGCTTGTGGCCGATTTCTTCGGCAAATAGCGTTGGGAAACCCGACACCTTCAGGCGATGCCGGATCATGAAGTCTCGCTCAACGGCTTGCTCAGCACCAGCCCCCTCAAAAGCTTCGTTGAAGTCATCGGCATCAAGCCCAATGGATGTTGCGCAGGCCATCAGCTCGGATTGTTTTGTGACGTCGCGGCATTCGGCGTAGAACGCCTGCTGGACCGTTCCAAAATACATCAATGAGACTTCCGGCCGGATCGTGCGGACAGCAACCACCGCACGACAGGCAGGTTCGGTATCGTAGATGAAACCTGGCCACTCAAAGAACGAATGATCGAAGGGTTGGCCGGTGGCTTCAGCCACATGCAGCCAGTGACTTCGGACGGCATCTTTGAGTTCAGCAGTCATGGGTTCGGTTGACCCCGGCCGCAAGCCGCCCATGACGGGGACGATGCCCAAGCGATTGCCGAAATGGTTTTGCAGTTTTGACAATTCCGGCGCGAAACCCCAGCACCATGAACACATCGGGTCGGCTACATAAACAAGTTGTTTCATGCCAGCAGACTAGAGCAAAAGCCTGGACCGAGCCAACCGCTTCGATAGGCTTCTTGCAGGGCCATGAGAGCGATGTGAGGTGCCACATGCAGGACTGAACCGGAGATGTAGCTGGTTTTCACAGCAGGTGAGACATTGCACGACGGGCTTGGTTGTGAGCCGCGCGCGTTCAGGCTAAAACCCGGTCTCGTTATTCCTTACAGCGACAAGAGCAGCCACAGGAGCGCCCTTCATGGCGAACCCGCAATACGTCTATCACATGAGCAAGCTGTCCAAGACCTATCCCGGCGGGAAACAGGTGTTGAAGGATGTCTCATTGTCGTTTTTCCCGGGGGCCAAGATCGGGGTCGTCGGTTTGAACGGCGCTGGTAAGTCGACGCTATTGAAGATCATGGCCGGGCAGATGAGCGATTTCATCGGTGAAGCCTGGGCGGCCGACGGTATTAAAGTCGGTTACCTCGCGCAGGAACCCGAGCTCGACGCATCAAAGGATGTGCTTGGGAATGTCATGGTGGGCGTTGCGGAGAAAAAAGCCCTGCTTGACCGGTTCAATGAGATTGCATCGAATTACTCTGAAGAGACCGCCGATGAAATGGCAGCGCTGCAAGATCAGATCGACAGCCAGAACCTGTGGGATCTCGATGCCCAGGTTGAGCAAGCCATGGACGCACTTCGCTGCCCGCCGGGGGAAGCGGATGTGACGAGCCTTTCGGGCGGTGAAAAGCGCCGGGTCGCGCTGACGCAGCTGTTGCTGTCGAAGCCCGATATTTTGCTACTGGATGAGCCGACGAACCATCTGGATGCGGAAAGCGTTGCCTGGCTGGAGCGCTTTTTGATCGACTACGCCGGGTGCGTCATCCTGATTACCCACGATCGTTATTTCCTCGACAACATCACAGAATGGACGCTGGAATTGGACCGGGGTCAGGGCGTCCCCTACCATGGGAATTATTCCAGCTGGCTGGAGCAGAAGGCCAAACGGCTTGAGGTTGAAAAGGGCCAGGAAGAAAGTAAACAGCGCGCGCTCAAGCGTGAACTGGAATGGATAAGATCCTCACCCAAGGCGCGGCAGGCAAAGTCGAAGGCGCGGATCTCGGCTTATGAAAAAATGGTCGAAGATGCAGGGCGCGAAGATGTTGGCCGGTCGTCCATTCAGATTGCGCCGGGGTCACGGCTTGGCGGTGTCGTCGTGGAAGCTGACGGCATCAAGAAGGGCTTTGAAGAGCGGCTTTTGATTGACGGGTTGGACTTTAAGCTTCCACCAGGTGGGATTGTCGGGGTTATTGGCCCGAACGGTGCTGGCAAATCCACACTGTTTAAGATGATCACCGGCCAGGAGGAACCTGACGCCGGGTCCATCCGACTTGGTGAAACAGTCGAGTTGTCCTACGTGGATCAGTCCCGTGATCATCTGGATGACAGCAAGACGGTGTGGGAGGAAATCTCAGGCGGTGTCGATCAGATCATGCTCGGCAAGCGCGAAGTGCCATCACGGGCCTATTGCGGATGGTTTAATTTCAAGGGTGCCGACCAGCAAAAGAAGCTTGGCATGTTATCGGGGGGTGAACGCAACCGTGTGCACCTTGCCAAGATGCTGAAAAAGGGCGGGAACCTTTTGCTGCTCGATGAGCCGACAAACGATCTGGATACCGAGACGTTGTCGGCTTTAGAGGCTGCTCTGGAGGATTATCCGGGTTGCGCCGTCGTGATCAGCCACGACAGGTTTTTTCTGGACCGTTTGGCAACGCACATTCTTGCCTTCGAAGGCGACAGCCATGTCGAATGGTTCGAAGGCAATTTCAATGACTACGAGGAAGACAAGAAACGGCGGCTGGGGGATGCCGCTGTTGAGCCAAGCCGGATCAAATTCAAGCGTTTCGATCGGTAAGAATCCACCCGGCTAGCAAGAGAAAAAAAGGGAACCGCGAGGTTCCCTTTTTGGCATCTTCAATTGATTTTTGAGCGTTCTTCGAGAAGAGCGCGGATCGTATCGACCAGACTTCCATCCGGAACACTGGCGATAGCCTTGTTCCGGCGCTCAAGCGACATCAGAAAACGACGGCTTGCGTCTTTCTGCATCATCGAGCCGAGCGCTTCGGACCAGGGGTTTGATTGTGTCAGTTCGATCATTTTCGGGCCTCCATGCCCCGATGCAGGCCCAATTCGGGCATGCGTATTCATTAGATTGTAGTCTGCTCACATTTGGAGTGTCTTCGCGAGGGTTGCGTTTCAAATTGGTTTGCAAATCATTTTTATTTGGGAATTACATAGGCGTTTTGTTTCAAACTGAAACGGGCCGCCGATTTCCCGGCGACCCGCGTCTCATTTCAAGGCACATAATACCAAGGTTAACTCTTCGGTGTGGCCGGTTCCTGCAACTCAGGAAGTTGGTTTAGATCCGTTGAGGCCACACGCAGCTGAATAGCTTGCGGCGTTTCAACGAAAATCTCCGGCGTCAGCACGCGCGTCTTTGCGCCAAAGCCGAGAAAGCCACCGGTCTTGATGTGTAGTTCAGTTACCCGGCCAGCTTCATCAGCTTTGACGGCTGCGACCTCACCGACGGCTTTGCCGTCTGCCGCGATCACCTGTCGCCCGATGAGATCATCAGCGGCGACAGCGGATTTTGATTCATCCGATGTTCCAGCGCCTCCGGCTGCCGGGGTATCGGCGGTTTCGGGGGCACCCAGCGTTGGGGCCTCCGCTCCCATCTCCCCACCCGTTGGGGCGCTCAGCGTGCTCGGGTCACCTGTTGGTGAGAGCTCGATGGTGCCGGGGCTTGCCGGTGCCGGCTTTTGCAGGCCAGGTGCCGTTTGTGCCTCTGGTGTTTGCGCTGAAGCCGCTAGTGGCCATAGCGCCAACAGTGGTGCGGCGGTTAAAGCAACCAGTTTCGTTTTCGTCGTTTTCGTCAGCATGTCGTGCACTCCTCTTTCCTCGGTTGCACAGATTTGCTTCTGATCGTCGGCCCAATTCGGGGGGCGGGCGATACCTGGATTTAGGGTTGGCGCTGAGGGTTCAGATAGACTTGAAAAAGGAACGAGGCTGCCCACAGGACTTTTGCTCGGAATGGTCATTCTTCACGTGGCTCGGCAACGATCATTGATGCTTTATGGGTTCGGTGTTTTCGCACATACGTCAAAAGCCGCCAAAGCGTCGCATCCGTTCAATGAGGGTGTCGAAGGCTGGAAACACATGGTTGCCGCCGACTTGGCGGAGTTTTGACATTCCTGCGCCCAATTTGGCGCGCCACGTTGCCGCGACTTTCACAAAGTGATCGGAACGAGTGTCATGTCGATGCGGAGTAGACAGCTCAACGAGCTGGGTGATGAAAACACGGAGATTGCCAAATCCACGGTTGATGGGGGACGGGTTGGCGGTTGGGCGGGCGTGTTGACGGGCGTTGCCTCAACCGTTGCGCTAATCTTTTCAGCGATCTCACTCTACCATAGCGTTCTGAAGCAGCCGGAGCTTCAGTTTCACGTCCCGCCGGTCGTGCACTACACGCGGGATGCGAGCGGAAACTATGAGGTTTTCGCCATCCCCATGACGGTCTCCAATCATGGAGCGCGTGACGGGACAGTTCTTGATGTGGAACTGATTGCAACATCGGCGGGTGGCGCGGAAACGAAGACGTTTTACAGCGCCTATCAGGTTGACGGCACGTTCTTCGTGAAACCTGGCGCTTTTGATCGTGAGAAGCGTCGCTTTGAGCGTGTTGCGAGGCCCAAGCAACCCTTTGCACCGATTTCAGTGGCAGGCCGCAGTAGCTATTCTGGAACGCTTTTGTTCTACACCAAGGACAAACCCTTCCCAAAGATTGTCAGCGGGTCTGGCGTCTTCGATTTGACCCTGCGGCTGAACACACGCCTGGACGACAGTCTTGGTGCGGTTGACGCGCTGCTGGCCAATCCGCCGGTGCCGGTCAATAAGCGCGTAAAACTAGGATTTTTCTCCGAGCAGAATGCGAAGCAGGGAACGACGTACCGTATGATTGACGTGGATTGGCAGAAGCAACGCGCGAACATGTCAGCCGATGAAGTGACTGCCGAGGCATCAGACGATGCTGCTGAGCCATCGGATGAACCGAAGTGAGGCCGTCATCTGTGAATTGTCACTGATGACGTGGTGCCAGACCGCGAGCGCCGTGCATGAAACCCAGCGCTGGCGTCTTCAGTCAGTTGATCAAGTGGTGGGTCAAACGATCAAAAAGTCTCCGGACCGGTGTCTCAGCTTAAGAAGATTTTGGACCGGGGCAGTCGGCTTACTGTCGGCTGAGAGCGATGACCAGAGACTTGGGATTTCCACCGTTTTCGGAAATGTATGTCTCGAAGAGGTTCTTCAAAAACGGGCTCATCCAGAAGCCGATGACCTCGGCGTCACGGACCTTCCAGGTCTTGCCGCGGCGGACGAGAAACCAGCGGACATCGTAACTCATGCCGCTTTGCAAAACGACATTACTGTCGACGTAGACACCGCTTTTGGTTTCACCGGATTGCCCGATGACGACGGCCCGGGCGACAAGGTATTTCGGTCCTTCCTTGGCCGCGTACCGCGAGATGAATTTGACCATGCCGGTGTAGTAACTGGAGCGGTCCGAGCTACGCAGACCTGAGCGATAGCTTCCGAGGGAATAAAGTCCAATGGATGGGATGTCGGCGTGGCTGCGGATGACGCGCGCGTAGGCTTCCCGCGATCCTCGGCGTTGAGCCGCAATCAGTTGGTTTGCCACGCGCTGCATGTATTTTGCAGGGGCCTCGGCGAACGCGGACGTTGGTGCGCCCGCCAGCACCGTGGCCATCACCAAAAGTGCTGTAACGACTGGTCCTACGACGCCGCGCGGTGTCATGAAACGGTAGGTATGGGGCCAACGAGACAGACCGGCTTTGGTGTTCTGATTGAGAGTGCCGTTCAAGCCATGACTTGCCTGCATCGTCTTTTTATCTCCGGTCGTTGGACACGTCGGGTCATACTCCGATCGTGGTGACACTAAGACAATGGCTTTTGCACGGCGTCAAAGCACAATTCAGCGCGATAACGCCGTTGTGGTTGTGGTGAGAGCTGCAGCGCGCAATCGTCACGATGCTGAGGCGTGCATGCAACGGTTTTTCAGCCCAGAGGGTGCCTGAGATGATCAGCGACTTATGCTGAAGTTGTGCGTTACGCAGCCGCTGCCTGGGGTTCATGGAGAACCGGTGGAGCGGTATGAGCCAATTGGGGCTGCCGCACGATCGATGTGTTCAAGACCCGGCAATTCAACAGCTTGGCAAGCGTTATCGTTTCCATGTCGGTGATGGTTGGCGCGATCTGCAATAACAAGGTCCTGTTCGGATTGTCCTGTTGAAGGCTTAGTTCATGCCGCGTGCCGGATAAGGAAGACCGGACGGTGTGGCTCAAGCCAGCAAAGTCTGCGACGTGGGCTGTCCAGACCCGTCTGCGCAAAGGGCTGATTTCCGTGACCTGGACGGTGCCACACGTTGCGATCTCGATGCGGCGTCCCCGGGTCAGTCTGATCCAGAAGCCACGCAAAGGGATGACCCAAAGCGAGAGCCATAGGATCAATCCGATAGAAATTTGTGCGGCGACCCAAGGCTTTGATGCCAAGACGTCCCGCGTTGCCGGGTCTGCGTAGGCGGTCGCAGCGATGGTGAAAACCGGGATCATCATGATGACGATCGCAGGGACCAGCAATGCGATGAAGAGAACCGCGGAAGCGCGCGAAGGGCGTTGGTCCAGCTGGATCGGCAATTGAACAGGCTGTTGGGCGGGGAACAGGCGGTCAATATGGTGCGGGCGCATGCGCATATCCCAAGTCGAGTGGTGAGTGCGGGGTGAACAGTCTTGAGCATATGCCGGTAAGGTTAATGAACCTGTTCCCGGAGAGACAGTTGTTGCCGCGCTACCAGTTCCCGGTGTGGTGATGTTCGCCAGGGTGGTGGCGACACAGGCCTACCGGCTTGCCGGGTCTGTCGGGGATGGGGTCAGGCGGAACACCGATTGCACTTGACATATAAAGATATCTTTATATTTCTCTGAGAATGAGCAGCGCGCCAACCATCCAGATTGCGGGGTTCAGGCCCGATATCCTCGTTGCAGCCTTGAAGGCCGTGGCAGAGCCTACGCGGTTGCGCGTCCTTATGCTTCTGCGTGCTGGTGAGTTGAATGTGAAGGACCTGACACTTGTTCTGGGTCAGAGCCAGCCAAGGCTTTCGCGCCACTTGAAGCTGTTAACCGAGGCGGGCCTTGTTGAACGGTTCCGCGAAGGGAGCTGGGTGTATTTTTATGTGTCAGACCGCACAGAGGGTGGAAAGCTGGCCCGCGCGCTGATGACAATGGCGGATCCAACAGATCCGGTTCTGGAGCTTGACGCCGAGCGTGCGAGTGAAATCAAGGTCCAACGGGAAGCGTCTTCGCAGAAGTACTTTGAGACCCATGCGGGTGACTGGGATAGGATCAGGTCCCTGCACGTTTCAGAGCGCGCCGTTGAGCGGGCTATGGTCAGTATCCTCGGTCCGGGGCCGTTTGATACGTTCGTAGATCTGGGCACGGGCACTGGACGGATACTCCAGTTGTTTTCTCAGCGATTTGCCTATGGTGTCGGGTTCGATGTCAACCAGGCAATGTTGACGTATGCACGGTCAAAGATATCGGCAGCTGGCATTGTGCACGCCCACCTGCGGCACGGAGACCTCTACAACATTCCGATGCCATCGGGCGAGGCGGACGTGGTGGTCATGCATCAGGTTTTGCATTTCCTTTCAGAGCCTCAGCGCGCTATCAGCGAGGCTGCCCGTGTTCTGAAACCGGACGGCCGGCTGCTGGTCGTAGATTTCCTGCCGCATGACTTTGAATTCTTGCGCGATGAACATGCCCATGAGCGGCTCGGCTTTTCGACGGCAATTATGGAGGGGTGGTGTGCGGACGCAGGTCTCAATCTGACGGCCACCGAAACTCTGCCGATTGCTATACGTAAGCAGACAAGTGCACCGGGAATTGAGCCGGCCAAGACTGGCCGACACAACGATGATGAAGGTTTAACTGTTGCGCTATGGTGCGCCGAGCGGGCGCACGTTATCCCGGAAGTCCAAGCACCGACCGGGATTGATGTGGAACTTGAGGAGATTTGAGGATGGAGCGGAAAAGTCGATTGGTCGCCAATGGCGAGATCTCGGTCTCATTCGAGTTCTTCCCACCAAAGACCGACAAAATGGCAGAGACGCTGTGGTCATCCGTCCGCCGCCTGGAGCCGTTGCAGCCGGAGTTCGTGTCGGTCACTTATGGCGCTGGCGGGTCCACACGTGAACGGACGCACAACACGGTTGAACGGATTGTCCGGACAACGTCGATGCGCCCGGCGGCCCATCTGACGACCGTTGATGCCACGAAAGAGGAAGTCGACGAGGTCGCCAAAGCCTATTGGGATGCTGGCGTTCGCCATATTGTTGCGTTGCGCGGAGACCCGGCCGCAGGCGTCGGGAGCCGGTATGAGCCAACGCCTGGAGGCTATGCCGGAGCCGCTGAGTTGGTTGAGGGGCTGAAAAAGATTGGCAACTTCGAAATCTCAGTTGGTGGTTATCCTGAAACCCACCCCGAAAGCCCAAGCATTGAGGCGGATATCGAGCATTTGAAACGCAAGGTTGATGCAGGGGCTGACCGCGTTATCTGCCAGTTTGTTTTCGACAATGCGCATTATCTGCGCTTCCTCGAACGGGCGCGGGCTGCGGGCATCTGGGTGCCCATTACGCCTGGGATCATCCCGATTCATAATTTCAAACAGGTCTCTGGGTTTGCCGGGAAGACGGGTGCAAGTGTTCCTTCTTGGCTGGCACATCGCTTCGATGGTTTGGAGAACGATCAGCCCACCGCCAACCTGGTCGCAGCTGCTGTCGCGACCGAACAGGTCATGGACCTCGTCGATCACGGCGCAAAGCATTTCCACTTCTACAGTCTGAACCGGGCGGATCTCACGTATGCGATCTGTCATCTCCTCGGATTGCGACCTGCGCAACAGTTGGCAGCCGACGCTGCAGAGTAGCCCGCCGGAGGCCAGCAAAAGGCATTTCGCGTTTTCTGACTTTGCACGTCGCGGAAATCCATCAATTTATTACGAACACAGGGACATGAGCGAAACCGCTCAGTAGTTAGGTAATGATACATCACGACAGTCTGGCCACTCTGGAAGCGGCAGCCGACCAGCGCATTCTCATCATTGATGGTGCTATGGGGACGATGATCCAGCGCCACAAGTTTGACGAAGCCGCCTATCGAGGCGACCGCTTCAAGGACTGGGGGCAGGACGTCAAAGGCAACAACGACCTTCTGGTGTTGAGCCAACCCGACGTGATTGGTGAAATCCACGCTCAGTACCTTGAGGTCGGCGCCGACATCATCGGCACAAACACGTTCAACGCCCAGCGCATTTCCATGGCTGATTATGGGATGGAAGAGCTGAGCTACGAAATGAATGTCGCTGCTGCCAAAATTGCAAAAGAGCAGGCTGTCGCCTTCACGGAGCAGGACCCATCTAAACCGCGTTTCGTGGCGGGTGCGATCGGGCCTACGAACCGGACCGCTTCTATTTCGCCTCAGGTGAATGACCCGGGGTATCGGAATGTCGATTTCGACGAACTGCGGGAAGCTTATGGTGAGCAAATCCGCGCTTTGATTGAAGGCGGCGTGGACATCATTTTGATCGAAACGATTTTTGATACGCTCAATGCAAAGGCTGCCGGTTTTGCCACTTTGGAAGCGTTTGAAGAGATGGACATCACGCTGCCGATCATGCTGTCGGGCACCATCACGGACCGATCAGGCCGGACGTTGTCTGGACAGACGGCTGAAGCGTTCTGGTATTCGATGCGTCATCTGCGGCCGTTCTCGGTCGGGCTCAATTGCGCGCTGGGGGCTGAATTGATGCGTCCATATGTGGCTGAGTTGGCAAAGATTTCCGAATGCCGCGTAACGGCGTACCCAAACGCGGGTCTTCCCAATGAGATGGGCGAGTACGACCAGAGTGCCCAAGAGATGGCAGACCTGATCGAGCCGTGGGCCCGCGATGGTTTGTTGAACGCGATTGGCGGATGCTGCGGTTCAACGCCTGAGCATATCCAGGCCATCGCCGAACGCGTGGCGCAATATCCACCGCGCGAACTTCCAGAACGTGCAACGAAAATGCGATTGTCGGGTCTTGAGCCGTTCGTCGCCGGATAAACAAAGTTTGAAAACCAAGGGACGCGCGTTGCGAACCCGTTGGAAGTTAAAGGTTTGAAATGTCTTCAGCAGCACAAAGCTTCATCAACGTTGGCGAGCGCACAAACGTCACGGGTTCGGCCAAGTTTCGCAAGTTGATCGAGGCGGACGACTATGGCGAAGCGCTGAGTGTTGCACGTCAGCAGGTCGAGAACGGCGCCCAGATCATCGACATCAATATGGACGAAGGCCTGCTCGACAGTGAGCGGGCGATGACCACGTTCTTGAACATGATCGCATCCGAGCCGGATATCGCCCGGGTGCCAATCATGATCGACAGTTCCAAATGGTCGGTCATCGAGGCAGGGCTGAAGTGCGTCCAGGGTAAGGCCATCGTCAATTCGATCTCGCTCAAGGAAGGCGAGGAACAGTTCCTTGAGCAGGCCAAGAAGATCCTGCGCTATGGCGCGGCTGTTGTGGTGATGGCCTTCAATGAAGACGGGCAGGCCGAAACGGCGGAGCAGAAGTTTGAAATCTGCCACCGCGCTTACAAGCTGCTGACCGAAGAGGTTGGGTTCCCGCCCGAAGACATTATCTTCGATCCCAATATCTTCGCGGTTGCGACTGGGATTGAAGAGCACAACAACTACGGTGTGGCATTTATTGAAGCGACGCGGCGCATCAAAGAGGTCATGCCGCTCACCCATATTTCGGGTGGTGTCTCGAACCTCTCCTTCGCATTCCGCGGTAACGAGCCCGTCCGCGAAGCCATGCATTCGGTATTCCTGTTTCACGCCATCCAGGCGGGTATGGATATGGGCATCGTCAACGCCGGCCAGCTGACCGTTTATGACGATATCCCAGCTGAGCTGCGTGAGTTGGTTGAAGACGTCATCCTAAACCGTCGCGACGATGCGACGGACCGTTTGCTTGATGCGGCTGAGAAGTTCAAAGGCGACAGCAGTGTCAAACGTCAGGAAAAAGACCTGACGTGGCGGGAGGGCGGCGTTGAAGCACGCCTCACGCATTCCCTTGTGCATGGTATTACAACCTGGATCGAAGAGGACACCGAAGAGGCGCGCGGCAAACTCGACAAGCCGCTTGATGTCATTGAAGGCCCGTTGATGGACGGCATGAATGTCGTCGGTGACCTGTTCGGCGCGGGAAAGATGTTCCTGCCACAGGTTGTGAAGTCGGCGCGGGTCATGAAACAAGCGGTGGCCTACCTGCAGCCGTTCCTGGAAGAAGAAAAGATCAAGCAGGGCACGCAGGACAAGCCGGCTGTCGGTAAAGTTCTGATGGCGACCGTGAAAGGCGATGTGCACGACATCGGCAAGAACATCGTGGGCGTCGTCCTTCAATGTAACAACTATGAGGTCATCGACATGGGGGTCATGGTTCCAGCCCAGAAGATCATCGCCAAGGCCAAAGAGGAAAATGTCGACATCATCGGGTTGTCCGGGCTCATCACGCCGTCGCTCGACGAGATGTGCTATGTGGCCGCTGAAATGGAACGCGAAGGCTTCGACTGTCCGCTTCTGATTGGCGGCGCGACCACCAGCCGGGTCCATACGGCCGTGAAGATTGCGCCGAACTATACACGCGGACAAGCGATCTATGTTCTGGATGCCTCACGTGCGGTGGGCGTTGTTTCGAAGCTCGTTTCCGAACGGGATGCGCCTGATTACATCTCAAACATCCAGTCGGAATATGAGACGGTTCGGACAAACCATCTGGCGAATGAAGCCAAGAAAAAGCGCATCACATACGCACAGGCCAAATCAAACCTGTTTGAGATTGATTGGTCTGGTCATCAACCGGTGAAGCCCTCGTTCCTCGGGAACAAAACGTTTTCCCAATACGATTTAAGCGATCTTGTCGACGTGATTGATTGGACGCCATTCTTCTCAACATGGGAGCTGCGTGGGCGCTACCCGCTCATTCTCGAAGACCCAGTTGTCGGAGAGGAAGCCACGAAAGTGTATGCGGATGCGCGCGAAATGCTGAAGCGTGTCGTCGGCGAGGGCTGGCTGTCTGCTGCGGCCGTCATCGGTTTCTGGCCTGCCAACAGCGTGGGTGACGACATCCGTTTGTTTGCCGATGACAGCCGCTCAAAGGGACGGGCGATGCTGCATACGTTGCGCCAGCAGATTGCGCGTGACCCGAAACGCAACCGGGCACACACTGCGCTCGCGGACTTCGTTGCCCCGGTCGACAGCGGCGTTGCTGATTATCTCGGCGGGTTTGCCGTTACGACCGGCATTGGCGAAGACGAGGCGATTGCCAAGCATATCAACGAGCATGACGATTACGGGAAGATCATGTTCAAGGCTCTGGCTGACCGGTTGGCTGAGGCCTTCGCTGAAAGGATGCACCAGAAGGTCCGTACCGAGTATTGGGGCTACGCACCTAACGAGACGATCTCCAATGAGGATCTGATTTTGGAGAAGTATAATGGCATTCGCCCAGCACCTGGCTATCCAGCTCAGCCGGACCATACGGAAAAAGAAACGCTGTGGTCATTGCTGGATGCTGAGGCGGCCACGGGTATCTCGCTGACCGAGAGCTATGCGATGTGGCCGGGCTCATCGGTCTCAGGTCTCTACTTTGCTCACCCTGATAGCCATTACTTCGGTGTTGGCAAGATCGAGCGTGATCAGGTGGAAGACTATGCGCGGCGCAAGGGTTGGACGATTGAAGTTGCCGAGCGTTGGCTGGCACCTGTCATCAATTACGACCCAAAGAGCTATGCCAAGGAAGAAGTCGCCGCCGCCTAGTTCGCGCAGCGAATATCCCATCCGGGCTTACTGTGCGGAGGGATGATGGGGACGGCTTTTTAAATGGCGTCGACGTTTTACGTTGGCGCCATTTTCTATTCCGGTCTGGGAGACCGGCCATTGGTATTGTTATTGCATGCCAGATAAACCGAGCATTTGAGCATTGGGATTTGTTTCTGCTTCTAATGCAGCTTCATAATGCTTTTGATGATTTGTGGTTTCTTTTATCTAAACAATTTTGGCGGGCTATTGTGCGAATTTTGGCCGAAATTAAAAGTCGAAAATGCGAAGTTCGTGCATATTCAATCACTTAGGTGTTGCCCGTCTTAATTCTTGATATGCACGGGTTAAGAGCTTCTGAATAATTTCGATAGGATTGTCTGGATTATTCCAAGTAAATTTTATGGCCGGCTGGGTCAATCTGCTCACAGATAATTCTTCCGACTTGGAGCAGGTTGATGAAAAACGTATCAAAAAAGACGTTCGCGCCGAGGTTTAGAAAGTTGACGAGGGCGTTTGCGCAGAACCGCAATGGCGTTTCAGCGATCGGCTTCGGTCTCATGGTTTTCCCGGTCTTGGCAACCGCAGGCGTCGGCATCGACTACGGACGTGCCTACATCGTGAAGTCGCAATTGCAGTCAGCAGTTGATAGTGCCGTTCTCGGTGCCGCGACAGATGTCCTTGGCAGCGATGCCGAGGTTGAGGCGCAAGCCCAAAGGCTGTTTGACCAGAACAAGCCGACCTATCCCACGAATGCAATCGAATCCGCAGAAGCAGAGGTCGATGGGCCAGCTGTGTCGTTTGATGCCACGGCCAAGGTGCCAACCCTGCTGAGCCGGATTTTCAACATCAACGAGTTGGACGTTGAAGTGTCCGCGTCGGCGAACCGTCAGACCGATGGTGCTGAAGTGGTCATTGGATTAGACACGACGGGTTCGATGGGCTTTGGCCGGTCCTGGGACGACGCCAAGGAAGCTATGGCCGAGATGATTGTCGAGTTGGATTCGCTGTCTCAGAATGACGCGGACTTCCACGCGACGTTCTTTCCATTCGCCGACCGTGTGAATGTTGGCGAAGACAGAGCGAAAGATTGGCTTGCCGGGCCTGTGCCGCCCAACGGGCATTGGGGCAAGGCGAAGAAGGCGAACGGCGGTTATCGCAACACCTCAAAGTGGTGTCTCGAACCTCGTGATGAGCTGATCGGAGATAATCCGAATGCTCTGACCGATAAGTCGCCTGACGAGCTTGGCTTTATCCCGACGTCGAAAGATCAGATCGTATCTTATCTGCAGTCGCGCAGCAGCACGTTCACGTGTCCATCCCAGACAATCATGGGTCCGACCACGAACATCGGTCAATTCGAGGAAGCCATCGAGGACCTGTCGCTCAAGGGTACTGGCCGATTTGATTTGGGCATGGCGTGGATTTGGCGGCTGCTTTCACCGAACTGGCAGGGCGAATGGGGTGTTCCAGGGTATCCGTCAGCCTATGGCGAAAGCCGGAAGATCGCGGTGTTTGTTTCGGACGCCTATACGGAAGCCTATCGCTACGAAGTGCCAAACCAGATCAACGCGGGTGATGAAAACCCAGTGTTTGGATACAACAAAGGCAGCACCAAGGGTTTTGAAAACCTGCTGGCGGTTTGCCAAGGCATGAAAGCTCAAGGCATTGAGATCCACATGGTCTATGTCAACGGCAACGAGTATGGCGTTCCATACATGAAGCAATGTGCGACGAACGAAGCCAACTACTACCACAACGTGAAAAACGTCGAGGAGTTGCAGGCATCACTGCGCAAGATCTCCAAAACGGTGGTGTCGGTGTCTTTGAATAATTAAGTCCACGATATCCGAGGGGCGATGCCGACGGCTTTCACTGTCGGGGCAGACATGTAAGTTGACAGCGCCGCAAGAAAAAAGAGGCCCGGGAAACCGGGCCTCTTTTTCGTTTAGCTCGCCAAGGTCTCTGGACGGTGTTTGATGGTCCAGCACCGGACGGCTTCAAGCGTTTTCCGCGTCCTCAGCGACATCGCCGCCGCTGATGTCTTCGCGGTCATCTTCATTGCCTTCCGCATCCGGATCAAAGGTTTCAAGTTCAAGTTCTTCATCCTTGATGACGGTGACGTCTTCACCGGCAGCCTGACGCTCAGCTTCGTCCTCAGTTCGAGCAACGTTGATCTCAACCTTGCTTTCGACTTCGGGGTGTAAGAGTACGCTGACTGGATGCAGACCCAGTGTCTTGATGGGTTTGTCCAGGATGACCTGGCGGCGGTCGATGGTGAAGCCGCCCTCCTTGATGGCGTCCGCGATGTCCCGGGTCGAGACGGAGCCGTAGAGCTGACCAGTGTCACCGGCCTGGCGGATGGCGACAAAGATCTTTCCGCTCAGCGTGTCGTGTACGGCTTCGGCTTCCTTCTTGCGCTCCAGGTTGTTGGCTTCCAATTGAACCCTGCGTTCCTCGAAGTCAGCGATGTTTTCCTTGGTGGCGCGCATGGCTTTGTTCTGCGGCAGAAGGAAGTTGCGGGCGTAGCCGTCCTTGACGGTGACGACATCGCCCATCTGGCCCAATGAGCCGATGCGCTCGAGTAATATGACCTGCATGACGTGTTCTCCTAACGTGTGTGTGTCTGGATTTAGAAAAAAGGATTGCGGATTGGTGGCGCGGAAGCGTTGCGCGAACGGTTGGGTTGGCCCGGTCGAGGTCTGGTTGCTTTGGCAGTGGACCTGCTGCCGCTCATGTTGGTGTGTTATGGTGGTGGACCGCCCGTGGGACCTGGTGGCGGCGGGGGCGTGCCACCGCGCGGCTTGATGAAGTCGCGACGGATGGGGGAAAATCGCTCCAAGACACCAAGCAGTGCGATTAGAAGTGTGATCCCATTGGCGAAGATCAGGCTGAAATAGACGAGCCATAAAATGACCCACCGCCATGCGTTTCCGCGACTGGTGTAGTGAATGATGGCCAGCCCCATCAGGATGTAGGCGAAGAACAGGCTCCCTGCGACGGCTGAGCCCATGAGGCCAATCGTGCCAGAGATAAAGCCGACCCCGAGAGCGACTGCGAAAGCAACCTGCGTGAGCGGCGGGAATGTGAATGCCGCCAGATCAGGCCAGGGTCGGGTCAGTTGTCCGGCAGCCCTGGCGATACGGCCGGCCAGCCAAAGATTGAACAACAAAGCACCCATCACCGAGATGGCCATGATCGCAGGCAACATCTGCAAGGCGACATCCGTGATGCGATCGAGGTCTTCAGGCTTGAGGCTCTGCCCATCGCCCATGGCTTCAAGCTGGGCGGTCATGAATTTTTCGATCAGGCCGCGCAGCTCTTCCCGAAGGCGGTCCATTGAGTTGCCCAACAGAGCCAGCGTCGTGATCGCAATGCCTGAGCCAATGCCGCTTGCCCACAGGATGAGGCGGCCAACGGGGTACCATTCCACCGCGGGTCGGCCTGCGTCATCGGTGATTGGGCGGTTCAGGAGAGCCAGATATGACAGGATCACGCCAGGGATCATCTGGCTGACGGTGAACAATGCCCCGATCTGGATGTTGCCAAGCAGGGCCAGTGTGATGCCGCCAGCCGCCGCAGAAATTGCAGCGGCACGCCAACCGATCCCGAGCCCGACCATGAAGATGGGCAGGGGTGTGACGAGGAAAAGCAAGAATCGCGTGAAAGCCGGGCCGGTGGTGGCCGAGGCAAACGCAATGGCGGCGATGATCCCGGCCAGGATGCTGGCCGCCAGAAGCTTTGTCATTGGTCTAGCTGTCCCGCTTGATGGCGGTTAGGGAGCGTGCCGAGGCGATGTGGCTATTGGCGCGGCGTCTGTCCCAACCCTGGAAATTTTTTTTAGTTATTTCCGCTGTTTTGCGAAAGTGGCGCAACGCGTTGCTGCGCTGCGCCGTAGGCTTGTCGTGTGTGACCGGTTGATCGGTTTCTCATTTCGAGTGCGTTAGGATGTTCAACCGACCGCTGAAAAAACGTTCGGTCCTACACAGGAACGCACATTGGTGTCCGGTCGGCGGGCTTCTTAAGGCCGTCAAACCTACTTGATGACGTAGGGCAAAAGGCCCAGGAAACGCGCGCGTTTGATGGCGCGTGAGAGTTCGCGTTGTTTCAGAGCCGACACCGCCGTGATGCGGCTTGGGACGATTTTGCCGCGCTCTGAGACGTAACGGCCGAGAAGGCGTACATCCTTGTAATCGATCTTCGGCGCTGCATCACCGGAGAACGGGCATGTCTTGCGGCGGCGATTGAATGGACGACGTGGTGCTGCTGCCATTGTTTAAGCCTCCGATCCGGTGTTGTCGCGTGGGGGACGATCGCCGCGTGGCGGTGGGCGATCCCCGTCAGGGCGTGAGCGGAACGTCGATCCACGATCACCGCCACCACCTCTTGGGCCGCCTCGGTCACCGCCGCGTGGTCCGCCGCGTCCACCAGGGCCGCCACGGTTGTCGCGCCGGTCATCACGATCATTCTTGCGCATCATTACCGACAGATCGGCTTCGTGCGTGTCGACTTTGAGAGTCAGGAAGCGAATGATGTCCGTCGACAAGCTCATGCGGCGCTCCATCTCGGCCATCGCTGCGTGCGGGGCGTCAATATTGAGCATCGTATAGTGCGCTTTGCGGTTCTTCTTGATCTTGTAGGCCAGGGACTTCAGGCCCCAGTACTCGCTGCGGACGACTTTGCCGCCGTTTTCGGCGAGGATGTCGGTGTATTCCTTCGTCAGACCTTCGACCTGGGCGTTTGAAACGTCCTGTCGGGTCATGAACACATGCTCATAGAGCGGCATGGTGGTTCAGCCTCTTCTTCCAGTTCCAAATTGTAGCAAAAGCGCAAAGCCCCTATGGACCCTGGCGCATTTCGATCGATCGAAGTGCAGGAAGAGGCCCACCAGGTTTACCAAAGAGCGGGGACACGGGAGTCGGAGGTGTTTTGACCTCAGCCGATCAAACCGGCAAACTCCGTTCAGCCCCCGGCTTTCACCGGGAAGCGGTTCTGTTACATGGTGCGTGGCGGAAATACAAGACTGAAGGTGTCTCAGGGGCAGCGGATAGACGTGAAGGCGCGTAGGCTAGGAGCAAAGGATCGCTGGCAGGACCCGGATACGACCGGTTGTGCGGTCGATCTGGGCTGCTTTTCGGGCTTCGCTTGGTATCCCCTCGACGATCGATGATCTGTGCCTGCTTGACATGTCTATCCTGCGCGTGGCTTTAACGGGCTCCCCTATTTACGCAATCCCTCAACAGAATAAAGGACGATCGCACCGTGGCGGTGGCATTGGTATTTCCCGGACAAGGTTCGCAGGACGTCGGCATGGGCAAGGCGCTCGCAGAGACGTTTCCGGTGGCGCGCGCAGTCTTCGATGAAATTGACGATGCGCTCGGCCAAAGCCTTACGACGTTGATGTTTGAGGGCCCAAAGGACGAACTGACGCTGACCGAGAACGCGCAGCCTGCGCTGATGGCCGTTTCGCTTGCCGTTATCAAGGTTCTGCAGGCTGAGCACGGTCTAGACCTGAAGACGCAGATAAAGTTCGTCGCGGGCCATTCATTGGGTGAATACTCAGCGCTTGCAGCCGCCGGAGCCTTCCAACTCGGTGATGCCGCCAAACTTTTGAAGCTTCGGGGGCAGGCCATGCAGGCGGCTGTGCCCGTTGGCGAAGGAGCGATGTCGGCGCTGTTGGGCGTTGGGATCGATGTTGCTGTGAAAGTGGCTGCGGAGGCCGCCCAGGGTCAGGTGTGTGACGTGGCCAATGACAACGAACCAGCCCAGGTCGTGCTGTCTGGACATGCGAGCGCATTGGAGCGAGTTGGCAGTCTGGCCAAAGCCCACGGTGTGCGACGCGCGGTTCCGTTGCCTGTCTCGGCGCCGTTCCACTGCTCGTTGATGCAACCGGCGGCAGACGCAATGGCGGAAGCGCTTCAAACGGTTTCGGTTTCGGCTCCAGTGGTTCCGGTCATCTCAAATGTGACGGCGACCCCGACGCAGGATCCCGATGAGATCAAGCAGCGGCTGGTGGATCAGGTGGTTGGCACAGTGCGCTGGCGCGAATGCGTGCAGTTTATGGCGGCAAACGGGATCACAGATATCATTGAGGTGGGCTCAGGTAAGGTTCTGGCTGGACTGGTTCGAAGAACCCACCGTGATTTCAATGCGATGAGCGTCGGTGCTCCAGATGACCTCGCGGCAGCCTCCGCAATCTTCAAGGTTTGATCCAGCGGCAAATTATGGATCGCCACTTTCCCAAGAGACTGATGCGCCGCCCGCGCAGTGATACAGCTTACCCCGGAAGGACAGAATACCGATGATGTTTGATCTAACAGGCAAGACCGCCCTTGTGACCGGGGCTACGGGTGGGATTGGCGGGGCCATTGCGACGACGCTGCATGGCGCAGGGGCAACCGTCGCCATTTCCGGTCGTCAGGTCGAAAAACTTGAGGCACTTGCTGCCGAACTGGGTGAACGCGTGCATGTGCTCCCATGCGACCTGGCTGATCGCGAGGCTGTGGGGAAACTCATCGATCAGGCCATCGAAAAGCTTGGCCGGGTGGATATCCTGGTGAACAACGCCGGACTGACCAAAGATAACTTGTTCATGGTGATGAAAGACGAGCAGTGGGACGATGTGATTGCCGTCAACCTGACGTCGACATTCATGCTGGCGCGCGCTGCATCGCGACACATGATGCGAAACAAAAGCGGCTATGGCCGGATCATCAATATTTCATCGGTCTCTGGCGTTTTCGGCAACCCTGGTCAGGGTAATTATGCCGCATCAAAAGCCGGTATGATCGGTATGACAAAGTCGCTGGCGCGCGAAGTGGCCTCGCGCGGCATTACCGCGAACTGCATTGCGCCAGGCTTTATTTCGACACCGATGACGGAGGCGTTGAATGAAAAGCAAACGGAAGAGATTTCCAAGATGATCCCGGCCCAGCGCTTTGGAACGCCTGATGACATCGCGGCAGCAGCGCTATTTTTAGCAGGTCAGTCAGGGGCTTATGTGACCGGGCAGACACTACACGTCAATGGTGGGATGGCGATGATGTAGATTCGGCTTCAAAAACACTGCGAGATCGGTTGATCTGAGCATAACGCGTGGTTGGTGTTGTTATGCTCCGGTTGCCAAAGGTCTGTCTTGCCATGGTGATCGCATTCTGGCCAATGGCGCTGGGAAGTGTTATCCGGCTGAGGCTGAGGGCCGTTTTTACACTGGAAAACGGGTAAAAGGCCTCGAAAAAGCGTCAGGGTAAGGTGCCTGGGCCATGGGACTCAGATACGGACGTCTGACTTGGAATTCGCGCTCTTAAGGGCGGTGAAGACTTAAAAAACACGGACGCGTCAATCAGTTGTTGGCGCGCGCCCTACGAGTAACGAAACGCAATAAGCGAAGAGGAATGAAATGAGCGACGTTGCAGAGCGCGTGAAGAAAATCGTTGTCGAGCACCTTGGTGTGGAAGCTGAAAAAGTTTCAGACAACGCCAGCTTCATTGATGACCTGGGTGCCGACAGTCTTGATACCGTTGAGCTCGTCATGGCTTTCGAAGAAGAGTTTGGCTGCGAGATCCCTGACGATGCTGCTGAGCATATTTTGACCGTCGGCGATGCCGTGAAGTTTCTTGAGAAGAATGCAAACGCGGCTTAGGCCTCTACGGTCGGGGCGTGAGGCCTGGGGCGTATGGCTGAAACTTTGGGGTTACTGGGCTGGGCAGAGACCTGTTGGTTTTGGTGTTGGTCTATCTCGGTGACGTCTCGTCTAGGCTGTCCCCTTTCTCTAGCCGTCCCCGCCCAATGACGTTTTATTCGTCCCCATCCGTCTTTTCGATGTTTCTTCTGTTCGGACAATGATGACGGGATGTGTGAGGTTTTGCGCATCAGGCGTGGGGACGTCGCAGCATCTCATCCTGTGCGGGCACTCAGGTTCTCACTGGTCTGGATTGCCGGTTTTTCCCTGAGAGCAACCGACAGGACAGGCCGTGCAAATCAAGATTGCAACTGTGGGTCCGCGCGCTTGTGGCGCAATCAGGTCTTCAGCTACGGCTTTCCAGCGTCACTGGACGGCAGTGCGGTTTGTCACTTTAATCAGCACAACAAAACAGTAGAGGCCCCTAATCTTCAAGGGCCTCACAGCTTGGAGGATCGAAGCGCCATGCGTCGCGTCGTGATTACCGGTGCAGGTCTTGTTACACCACTTGGCTGCGGTGTGGAGGCGTCTTGGTCACGCCTGCTCGAGGGCAAAAGTGGTGCCCGGCGCGTCACTGAGTTCGAGGTGTCTGACATTGCGAGCCAGATCGGCTGTTTCGTTCCGCGTGGTGAGACTGCGGACGGAGATTTCAATGCCGACGACTGGATGGAGCCGAAGGAACAGCGCAAAGTCGACGACTTCATCGTCTACGCGATGTCGGCGGCGGATCAGGCTTTGGCTGACTCTGGTTACAAGGCTGACACCGAGGACAAACAGGAGCGGACAGGCGTTCTTATTGGATCTGGGATCGGCGGGCTGTCTGGAATAGCCGACACGTCCATTTTGCTCAAAGAAAAGGGACCGCGCCGGGTCAGCCCGTTTTTTATTCCAGGCCGCTTGATCAATCTGGCATCTGGATATGTTTCCATCCGGCACAAGCTCAAGGGACCGAACCATTCTGTGGTGACGGCCTGCTCAACGGGCTCACACGCCATTGGTGATGCAGCGCGTCTGATACAACTTGGCGACGCCGATGTGATGGTTGCCGGTGGGGCTGAAAGCCCTATTTGCCGGATCGCACTGGCTGGCTTTGCCGCCTGTCGCGCGCTCTCGACCGGCTATAACGATTGCCCGGAAAAGGCCTCACGACCCTATGATGAAGGACGAGATGGGTTTGTCATCGGCGAAGGTGCCGGGATTGTCGTGTTGGAAGACTACGAACATGCCAAGGCGCGCGGTGCGAAGATTTACGCAGAAGTCATCGGGTATGGCATGTCGGGTGATGCCTATCATATCACGGCACCCGCAGAGGATGGCGATGGCGCATTCCGTTGCATGAAGGCGGCACTCACGCGCGCTGGAATTTCGGCCAGTGACATCGACTACGTGAATGCGCATGGCACTTCAACGCCCATGGGCGATGAGATCGAGCTGAAGGCTGTGGAACGGCTGTTTGGAAACACGACGGGCAAACTTGCCATGTCATCGACCAAGTCGGCGATCGGCCATTTGCTGGGGGCTGCTGGTGCGGTTGAGGCCGTCTATTGCATTCTGGCGATGCGCGATAATGTGGCGCCACCGACCATCAACCTGGATAACCCGTCTGTCGAAACCTCGATCGATCTTGTGCCGAACGCGGCCAAGAAGATGGAAATCAATACGGTGTTGTCCAACTCGTTTGGTTTTGGGGGAACGAACGCGTCGCTGATTATGCGAAGCGTGGATGCCTAGGGCCTGTTTGCTTTTTGTGGACCAGCTGATGACGGTCGTTGCATGGCTGTTGTCCTGGCTGGAGTTTGTCATGGGATCGGTTCGGCCAGGGTCTTGGCTTCGGGGCATAGCTGAGCGAAAAGATTCCTCTGACCAGGTTGACAAATTAGTCACAGGGCGACGGTTTTGGCCCTTTTCCGTGGATTGTTGGGGCTGCCATAATTCCTGTCTGATCGCAGGCTAGGTCATGTTGGATCGAACGCGCTGAGATTCGGCGTCAACGTCTTTGCAGTTCTGCCCGTGTGCGCCACCGTTGGGTCAAAAACGCGGCGCGTGATACGCGACCTGAGGGGTGAGCTGCCGGAGCCAGAAGGACGAGCGCAACATGTCGGCGCTGGATCGCTTAGAAACCCGACCGAATATGTCAACCGAACGCCGCCGCGTTCGACCACGGAGCCCGTCTGAAGTTTTGGAGCCAGGCCGCCCACCACAAGCTTCTGCGAAGCGTCGTAAGCGCCGTGAAAAAACGGCAAGTGTGAGCCGTTTTGTGCGCCTCATCAGCGGTGTTCTCACCGTTATCGCTATCGTCTTACTGCTTGCCGGGGGCACGGTTTTTTTTCTCAACCATGCGCACACGGCGGCTGGGCCTTTGGCGGAAGCCAAGGTTGTGGGTATTCCCCGCGGAGAGGGTCGATTGCAGATTGCCTCGCGGCTTGAACAGGCCGGTGTGATCTCAAATCGCTGGGTCTTTATCATCAATCACCTGGGCCGCTCGTGGCTCACCGGCGACAATACTGACCTGAAGGCTGGGCAATATCGGTTTGAGGCCGGTGCGCCGATGGCGCAGGTTTTGTCATCTATTCTATCGGGCCGGTCTTATCTCAAGAAGCTGACGTTTCCTGAAGGCTTGACGAGCCAGCAGATTGTTGCGCGCATCAACGCTGCAGAATTCTTGAAGGGCGAAATCAAGGCGGTGCCTGGCGAAGGAATTTTGATGCCGGACACCTACAGCTTTACAGACGGGTATGACCGGCAAGCTGTGTTGGACCGTTTGGCTCAAGCGCAAAAGTCATTTTTGGCGCGGGCCTGGGAAAAGCGGCAGGAGGGCCTTCCGTTTTCGACCCCTGAAGAGGCGTTGATCCTCGCGTCGATTGTCGAAAAAGAGACGGGTCAGGCCGACGAGCGCCGGGAGGTTGCTGCAGTCTTCGTCAACCGTTTGCGCAAAGGGATGAGGTTGCAGTCGGACCCGACCATCATCTATGGCATCGTTGGTGGGAAGGGTTCGCTCGGGCGGCCTATTTATAAGTCCGACATTGCGAAGACGACGCCCTACAACACCTATCGGATTGACGGCCTCCCACCCACGCCGATCAGCAACCCGGGCCGGGCTTCCATTGAAGCCGTGCTCAATCCCACCCAGTCAAATGCCCTGTTCTTCGTGGCCGACGGCACGGGTGGACACAAGTTTTCAAAGACGTTGGCTGAACATAACAAGGCCGTCGCGCAATGGCGGCGGATTGAAAAGGCAGCGCGTGCGAAGGCTGCAGCTGCTGCCAAGTTGAAAGCTGCTGAGGACGCCGCGAAGGCCACCAAGGCCAGTGAGAACGACCAAACGACAAGACCGGCAAGCGCTGTTCAACTGGTCAACGCATCACCCGTATCATCGGGGGTTGCTGCAACCCAGTTTCGTGGCACCGTTCCGCTTCCCATTCGCAACCCGCGGTAGGCATTCCTCACCCGTTGTCCGCACCCATCTGTGCACAGGGTTGCGTGATTGCGCGTTGTGGTGAAAATGCGCCAGCCGACTACGCGGCCGTTTCAAACGCGGGACATTGACCGAATGCCTTCACTGGATACGCACCAACACGCGTGCACGCTTTGGCCTTTTGGGTTCCAAGTGGTGCCAGCATGACGCTCAACAGCATGACTGGGTTTGCGCGGTGCGATGGGAGCGATGACACCGCTTCGTGGTATTGGGAGGCCCGCAGTGTCAACGGAAAGGGCCTCGATATCCGGCTGCGATTGCCGGTGGGTGCTGATGAGCTGGAAGCCCCCATCCGGGAGGCGGTCTCTCAGAAATTGACGCGCGGCAACATCAACATTTCCTTGTCCATGCAGCGCCGCAACGCGCCCGTTGAGATCCAGGTCAATGCGGCAGCGCTTGATCAGGTCGTTGCCGCAAGCCAGATCATTGAAAAGCGCGTCGGCGGTGCACCCATATCGCCCGATGCTGTTATGGCCGCCAAGGGCGTGCTTGAGATTGCTGAAGCTACAGAGGACGAAACGGTACGCAAGGCGAGAGCAGAAAATCTCTTGGCCAGCTTTCGGTCTTGCCTTTCAGATTTGGTCATTGCCCGCGGTGGTGAAGGGTACAAGCTTGCCGACACCCTTCAAGCCCAAGTCGATGACATCGCCAGGATTACCGATGAGATTGCTGCGTCCCCGGTGCGGGCGCCTGAAGCTATTGTCGAGCGATTAAAAACACAAGTGTCGCGACTTCGCTTGGCCGATGAATCACTTGATGAAGCTCGCCTCTATCAGGAGGTGGCTTTGCTCGTGACACGGGCTGATATCGAAGAGGAGTTGACGCGGCTTCGTGCACATGTCGATGCCGCTCGCGGCTTATTAGCCGAGAAGTCTGCGGTTGGCCGGAGACTGGACTTCCTCGCGCAGGAGTTCAATCGGGAGGCAAACACCATCTGTTCGAAGTCCAACGATGCGCAGGTGACGCAATTGGGAATGGCGTTGAAAGTTGTCATCGATCAGATGCGCGAACAGGTGCAAAATGTCGAGTAGTCCTGAGATCTCAGATACGCAGACGGGCCTGAGCAGACGGGGCGTGCTGCTCGTGGTTTCATCTCCGTCTGGTGCTGGAAAAACGACATTGTCGCGTGGGCTCTTGCGCGATGACGATGCCATCCGGCTGTCGGTTTCGGTGACGACGCGGCCGCCACGGCCCGGCGAGATCGACGGCACGGATTACCATTTCATTGACATGCCCGCCTTTGAAAAGCTGCGGGATGAGGGTGCGCTCTTGGAGTCGGCGACGGTGTTTGGCAATTGCTATGGGACACCACGCGCCGAGGTCATGGACGCCCTGGGTGCAGGACAGGATTTTCTATTCGACATCGATTGGCAAGGCGCGCAGCAGCTGGCCGAAAAAGTGGGACAGGATGTCGTTCGTGTCTTCATTCTTCCTCCGTCTGCGAGGGCGCTGAGCGAGCGGTTGTCGGCACGCAATCAAGACAGCGCGGAAGTCGTGGCGGGCCGCATGGCCAAGGCGTCTTCGGAAATCGACCATTGGGCTGAGTATGATTACGTCATCGTCAATCACGTGGTCGAGGAAAGCCTTTCGCGGCTGAAGGCTATACTGACCGCCGAGCGCTTGAAGCGCGAGCGTCAGGTGGGGTTGTCAACATTCGTCGATGGGATCCAAGGCGAGCTTTGATGACGTCGTTGCCGATGCGGACACCCATTTGCGGTTCCAGTTTTGGCTTATGGAATGGAGCTTTAGGCGCTGGGATATAGTGCTGCGTAAGCTCTCGCAAGGTTCGCGAAGTCAGCAACGCTCAGTGTTTCAGCACGGCGCTCCGGCGCGATACCGGCAGCCTCCAGCACGGCTTCGGGCTGCGGGGTCAGGCTTTTTAGACTTTGCCGCAGCATCTTGCGCCGCTGACCAAAGGCTGCTGCCGTGACCTTGGCCAGATCCGCCATCGCACAAGGTGCAATGGGGTGTGGTAACGGATCGAAGGTGACAACGCTTGATGTGACCTTGGGCGGAGGGGTGAACGCTTCAGCCGGCAGGTTCATGACAATGCGCGGGGTTGTCCGCCACTGCGCAAGAATGGCAAGCCGTCCATAGGCCTTGGTTTCGGGTTCGGCGACGATCCGTTCGGCGACCTCGCGCTGGTACATGAGCACCATGCGATCCCACCAAGGCGGCCACGGTTCGGTTTCCAGCCACTTGATGAGCAACGGTGTGGCGACGCCATAGGGCAGGTTAGCGACGATCAGAGGTTTTTGCGCCCCATCGTCGTTTGCAAGTAAAGACAGGTCGAGCTTCAGGGCATCATCGAAGACCGGTTGCAGTCGACCGGGTTGATGGGCTGCGATCTCGTCCATCACAGGCCGGCAGCGGTCGTCGCGCTCGATGGCGATCACGCGCTTAGCGCCTTCGTGGAGGAGCGCGCGTGTGAGCCCCCCTGGTCCCGGCCCCACCTCAATAACGGTTCGGCCATTGACGTTGCCGAGGCGCGCAATCCGGCAGGTCAGGTTCAGGTCCATCAAGAAATTCTGGCCGAATGATTTTTTCGCCTTGAGGTCGTGCGTCCTGATAATGGCGCGCAGTGGGGGGAGCCCGTCCAGGCTCAGCCTGGCTGGCGCGTCTTTCCGCGGGCTATCGGCGGTGTCGTGCGGCTTTCGCGAGCCAGCCTTGGGGCGTTTAAAAGCACGGGGGGGATTGCTCACGCGGCTGCCTTTGCGGCGCGCTTCCGCCGGACGATATCATCGGCCATGTTCAGGGCTGCGATGAGGCTATCGGCTGACGCTCTTCCAGTGCCTGCGATATCGAAAGCCGTCCCGTGGTCTGGCGAGGTGCGAATGAACGGCAGTCCCAGCGTGACATTGACACCCTGGTCGAACGCCAGTGTCTTGATCGGGATCAGCGCTTGGTCGTGATACATGCACAGCGCGGCATCGAAGGTTTGTCGGGCCGCTTTGTGGAACATCGTGTCCGCCGATAGCGGCCCTGAGATGTCGAGCCCCTCAGCGATGAGTTTTTCGATAGCGGGCCGGACCGTCTCTTCATCTTCGGTGCCTATGGTGCCGCTTTCGCCTGCATGCGGGTTGAGACCTGCAACTGCGATCCGTGGGGATTGCATGCCGAAGTCGATTTGCAGTGCGCGATTAAGGACTCGGGCGGTTGCACAGATGGCATCCACGGTGATCGCGGCGGGGACCTCTTTCAGGGGAATATGGATGGTGAGCGGGACGACGCGGAGTTCATCGCTCGCCAGCATCATAACGGGATGGGCTGGCATTTCGGGGCGGGCATGCGCTGCAAGGCTTGCTAGAAACTCGGTATGACCGGGATGCGCGAAGCCAATGTCGTACAACACGCTCTTTGCGATGGGGTTTGTGACCACGGCATCGATATGGCCCTTCAGGGTCGCGGCCACCGCTGTTTCAATGGCGTGGATGACCGCTGGAGCGTTCATGGCCTCGGGCTGTCCGGGTTTAACGGGTTTCAGGAGCGATAAGGGAAACACCGGCAGTGCGTGCTGAAAGGTGGCGCGCGCCTCGTCCAATGCCGAGATGACTTTGATGGGAACAGGTCGCTTCAACGCACTCGCGCACTGCTCAAGGACCGCGGGGTCTGAGAAGGCGACAAATGCTGTGCCCGGTGTGGTGCTGGCGTTTGATGTGGCGGTCTTGAAATGATGCCAGGCGCGTACGGTGATTTCCGGACCGATGCCTGCGGGGTCACCCATAGTTACGCCGAGAAGCGTGGGGCTGCCATCCGGTTCGGCGTGCGAACCGATGGTGCTTGTTTCCTTTTTGGCGACATCGCTGGGCAGGATCATTGTTTCCGGCCAAGCGGGTCACTGGTATTCGATGCGGACTTCACGGCGGAGGTCATTGAGATGGCGACGTGCAAGAATTTCAAATTCCTTTGCGCGCGGATCGGCTTTTGCTGAACGTCTAGGTGCCGCTTGGGGCCCGGAGCCCGCAGTTGCCTTTGCGCGACCGCACAGCACCCAGACATCGACATTGGAACCGTCAATCTGTGGGGGGATTGGCTGGCCGACCTGTGCCTGCAAGAGGAGTTGGCGGACGATTGGATTTGAGATGTTGTCTGCACTGCGCTGTCCCAAATCCTCGAACCGCGCGCCGGGGATGGTGGTGGCTGCTCCAGACAGGCTGTTGCAGCCTGTGATCTGAGAGCGCAGACCGTCTGCCTGCTGAAGCGCCTGGGCCAAGCCCGCACCTGGTGCCGACGACGCGATCCGGATGCGTTTGACGTCAAGTTGGACGTCACTCGATCCGCCACCGGCATTGCCGCCACCAGCCTTGTCGATGTAGCGGTCGAGGTTGGACTGCATCATCGCCAGCTGAAAACCGTACTGCTTGCGAATGACGTTTTGCCAAGATTTATCAGCCCGGATTTTGTCCCGCAAAGTGATGGGCTGGATGCCGGTTTTGCGCAGGTTGGCTTCGAATTCTTTGACGGATTTGTTGTTGCGCTCGGCGATCTTGGCGATCGACGCCTTTGCATCATCGTAAGAGGCCAGGACGTTCAGGCGCTTGGCCTCATACAACTTGAGGCTTTCATCGACGAGGTTCTCCAGGGCTTTTTTCTGCAGGCTGCCGCTGACGGCTTTGCGACCGTGCCTACGGGCCTCAACCTGGAGTGACTTTTGAAGCTGTTTTTGCCTCTTGCGGGCATATTCTTTGATGTATTTTTGCTGTTCTTCCCGGCTGGTGGGCCGCTTGGCCATCACGTACTCGCGCAAGGAATTACGAAATTTTTCGGATTTGGCGATTTTTTGCCAGCGCTTCTGGACCGTACTCTTGAAGTAAGCCTGAGCTTTTTTGCCGGCCGTTTCGCGAATCTCGCGGGACTGCTGCATCAAAAGCGAAGCCCGTGCATCGACCTGGAAGTTTGTGATGACGAGGTCACCGACCTTGGCGACGATCTTGACCGAGTTTGTCGAGCGCGCGTGGGATGGTTCGCTGGTCAAACCACCCAAAATGCCCAGCGCTGTCGAAATAACGGCCAGCACGGCCGCGTACTTTACGGCGGATCGGGCAAACAGGCGCGTGGACTTTTTTGGATGCCAGGACTGATGTCTCAGGCGTGATGGAGTTCTGTACATAAACGTGCTCTCGGCTCGCGGGTGGCGACTCGGTGAAAGCGTAACGCGGGTCGCAGCTGGATGTCACGACGACATGGGGCAAAACCTTGGCCTTGGTGGGGCACAATCGACATTAAGCTGTTTCAGCAACACGTTACTTGGGTTTCCCGACGGATTTGCCACAGAAGTTTGACGTGAGAAAGCCAACGATCGGGGAGGCGTATAGGTTGGCCTTAGCCTCATTGACATTGCCCGCTCCAGGTCGGCGATCTGCCACCGACGATCCCCTCAAGACAATTGAGATCCGTGAGACATGGGCCACACGCATCGTTAGGAGGATGCAGCCTTTAAGCTGGGGGCTGTTCGTCGCCAAAGACAAAGTCGAGTGCGTCGGTCTTGTATTCGAAGTCGCCGATATGCTTGAGCTGGAATTGCAGATAGACCGTGCGATCTGGTTCGAGGTCACGGGTCGCGTCGTCATACAGCGTTTCGGAGTAACTTGCTGTCAGGACAAAGCATTCATCAGCATATCTGATCCGGAATGTGTCGCTGAGCCAAGCTTCCTCGTCGATGTCAAAACGCCCCTGTGCGCCAACACTCCAGTTGTCGGTTAGCTGGAGATTGAGCACGGCAGACACTTCGCTCTCGGACAGTGTGGAGCCATCTTCGGGGTCGTTGTTCCGATAGCTGTACAAAGTCGTCAACGACGCTGGGCCGTATGTCATGAAACTGGCCAGCTCAATGCGGCGAACGCCGAGATCATTCTCGTCAAACCGGGCTTGTCCGATCAGGCGGAACTGATCGACCGGTGACAGGTAGGCCCCCAGCACATAGTCAGACTGGCTCGTTTCAAGACCTGAGTCCGGGTTGAAGGCTGCAACTGTCTCTTCTTCAACGGCCAATGTCGCTGGATTGTCGACGACAATGTTACCTGGATTGGAGAACGCGTTTTCGCCGCCGAGATGGAAGCTTTGACCGGCAAGCAGCCGCGCGTGGCCGCCCCAATTGGTTTGGAATGTGTATTGCAGCCCGGCGTTGGCGCGTGACCCCGTTTCAACACGGTCATAGCCCGAGAACTTATCGATATCGAAGAGGTTGGTGTCGTCAAATACGAGGCTTTGTGCGTCTTCGTTCGGCAAGGCGCGTTGTTCAGTGCTGGCCGTGCGTCCAATCACCTGACCGATGGGCTCTATGGTGTGGGAGGCCTGTGCCGATGATGCAATCCAAGGATAGGTGACGGTAATACCACCGGCCGCCACGCCGCGCGCTACCGTTTCGTTGTCGTTGGGATCCCCGGTTTCGGCGTCGATGAAGTTGCCGAACTGGTAAAGATCGCCGCGCAAGTTGGCGAACGGTGTGTACGTGATGCCGATGGGGTCAATCAGGCGCTTGCGCCATTTGACGTCTGCTATCACGCGGTTGAGGTCCTGCTGACCGGTTCCATCGCCAGCGAAATCCCCGCGGGAGAAACTCAGCACGTTGGTATCAAACGACAATTCTCCACCAACGACCGGGTCTTTGACGACATAGCTGTAGTCAATAACCGGGTGGACGCGGCTTTCAGACCGGAAGTCATCTTCAAGTGTCAGGCCGCCGAACTGGTAGAAATTGGCTGAAAAGTAATTCCGGTCGGACTGACCGACCAGGAATGTCCGGTTCACGCGGTCCGTGAGAAGGATGTTGTCGAGCTTATAGAAGCGCCGGAACGTGTCGTCGGTTTCCAGCGTCACGTCCCAGCCGGCCTGCCACCAGCTCGAAAGCGAGAACAGACCTTTGGTTTCGATGGACCCGCGGAAGCCGTCGCGATCGGGGTCATTGTTGGGTAAATCGTTCGCATCCTGGTCCAAGCCGGCGAAGCTGATGGTGTACTGCCCGTTTGCAAGACGATGGCGCCAGTCGCCCTGCCACAGAGTGCCTTGCTGGGTCATGTAGCGTGGACGGAACGTAAAGTCGTAGTTCGTCGCCAGGGCGAAGTAATAGGGCACCTCGGTGAAGAACCCGAGATCATCGGACGTGCCGTATTTGGGAAGCAAGAACCCTGACTTCCGCTTCACGGAGGGGTCTGCGTGTTGGAAATAAGGAAGATACAACACCGGGACGCCGAAGACCTCGAACTGGGCATCCTGATACGAAATCGTTGCGGCTTCCTGATCGTGAATGATGCGCGCAGCGGAGACGCACCAAAGCGGCGGCGAGCCATCAACCGTTTTACAGGGCGTGAACTTGCCGTCCTCGAATTCGGTCACGTTGCCTTCGCGCCGTGTGCCGCGCCGGGCCGTGATGCGGCTATCATCGCTGGTGGTGACACGGAGCGATTCCACAAAGCCGTCACGGAAGTCATCGGTCAGTGTGTAGCGGTCGGCGCGCACGACGTTGCCATTGGGCTCCTTCAACGCAACATTCCCGACAGCCGTCAACGTATTGGCGGACTGGTCGTAGGTGACCTCGTCAGCGGTCAGGATGTAGTTGTTGTAGAAAATCTCGACGTTGCCGCGAGCGGTGACGCTGTTTCCGGAATTGTCATAGATCAGTTCATCGCCCTGGAGATACAGCGGCTGCGAACGATCCAGATCGGTGTTTGGCAGCAGACCGGTGCCTGGATTGTTGAAGGCGGGTGCTGGTGAGGCGACGGGCGCATCAACCGTTTGGGCGTGCGCGGTTTTGCTTGGCGTGGTCACGACGGAAACGGTCGACAGCAGAAGCGCAGCCGTCATCAGCGTCAGCGCGGGTCTTGCCCACACTGGATTAGAAGCGACCGGGTCTGATGAGACTGAAGCGGATGGCTGTCTGCCTAGAACCGAATGGCTGCCAAGCATAGACCGGCTTCCGCGCAGCACGCGCGTTAGCCTACCCTCTTCAACCGCCCGTAGCAGTTCCTTGCCACGGTGCAGCGCGTCCCCTCTTCCGCCCTGCAGCGGTTTTCGCGCCGTACGCGTCAAACTTATCCGTCCTCCTGGTGCAGCAACACCGTCAAGGAAATCATTGAAACCAGCGCCACGGGCACCCAAACGGAGGCCCAAGGCGGAATTAGTCCAGCCGCGCCAACTTGCCGCGAAACCTCCGCGAGAAGAAAGAACCCCAGCCCCCCAACCATTCCTGTCAGGACCATAGTCTGGATGCCGCCGGACCGGAATGACTTCAACGACACAGTAGCCGCTAAAAGGACCATGGCTATGCACAGAAACGGGCGTGACAGCAGGAGCTCGTATTGGATTCTTAACTTTTCTGTCTTCAGCCCAGCCTTTTCGGCGATTTCGATGAGGTTTGGCAGGTCCCAGAATGACAGAGATATGACCGTTCCCAGCGCATCTTGAACGCGCTCGGGAGACAGGTAGGTCGCAACAAGGTAGGTGCTGTATTGTTCTGGTCTTGTTCCGGCTGTCGAGACGAGGGCCTTGCGTAACACCCAATAGCCTTCGCGCAGCTCGGCGCTTTCTGCATCGACGCGCCCCTTGAAGCTGCCGTCGGGATCAAACTGGTAGACCGTGACGCTGGTCAGCTCGAGGCCCTTATTCTTCGCATGTGCAGCATTGATGATGGATGGTCCGTCGGCTCCGTCCTGGCGCAACCAAGTGAGGCCACCCGTTGAACTGAGGAGATTGGCGTCTCTACCGAAGGCTTCGGCGCGCAGTTCTTCGGACAAGTCGCGGGCCTTGGCAGCCATCGGGTTGTAGACGGTGACCGCGAAGATACCGAGGATGAACGCGATCGCCAGACCAGGTGCCAAAAACTGCCAGACGGACATGCCGCCGGCGCGCATCACCGCCAGTTCGCTTTTGCGCGCCAACAATAGCAGTGAAGAGATGCTTCCCACCAGCACCGCGAAGGCCAGCAGGAACTCGGTGTAAGCGGGGAGCCGTAAGAACGACAACCAGATGAGGGTGTGCATCGGCACATCGGCATACTTGCCAGCCTGACGCAAAAGCTCAACAAAATCAATCATGAAGATGAGCAGTGAGCACAGGATAAAGACGGCCAGGATCTGCGTGATGAACTTCCAGGCCACATAGCGCGCCAGGGTCGCGCGATTGAAAAACATCATGTGCGGACGCCTTCGATGGGCGGCGGCACAGGCGATCTGTGCCCGCCACCGTCTTCATGCGAAGGTGTCGACGTTTTTCTCGCGCGCAATGCGGTCCACCTGTCGGCCACGGTAAAGGCGATACGATCGCGCAGAGTCAGTCCACCACGTTGCCGCGCGCCCCGCCAGATGGCCACAATGGATATGACCGCGGCTCCGATTGGGATCGCATACATCAGCGGCACAAATGCTTCATTCGAGGCCACCAGGTTGTTGACGGCCAGTCCTGTCAGGCGGCATCCAAAGCCTGCGACCGCGCCAATAATAATGCCTTCCATACGGTTTTGCCGTGTTGAGCGCGCTTGCCCCATGGCTGCAAGTGCGATCAGAACAAAAGCTATTGGATACAGAGGGTTGGAAAATCGCTCATGCAACTCGGAGCGGAATTTTCCAGGCCGGTTCTTAAAGTAGGGATCGTTGGGGTCCGGGTTCAAAAGCTGCCCGAGATAGCGTTCCTTTGGTTTTAGGAAGACTTCGCCCGGCGTGGACTTATCGAACTGGTCGAGGTCGACGATGTATTGGTCGAATTCGATGATTTCAGTGCCATTTCCACCCACCTTGCTCTGCAAGATGTGCCCGTCGCGCATGAGCACATAGGTTGCCCCGTTTTGTTTCACGATCTGTGCGCGCTCGGACAGATAGGCCTGTGATTCCCCGTCCTTGCGGCGATCATCGACGACGAGACCCAACAGTTCTCCCTGAAAGGTCCTATCCCGGATATGAAACGTGAGGCCCTGCTCCGGCGATGAAAACCGACCAGGCTGAATGACCTGGGTCAAGAGATCGGTACGGACCTCGACAATGTAGTGCTTCAGGAGCTGCAATGACCATGGCATTGCGACGTGGTTGACGAAGCCGACTGCCATGGTGACGAGGAACCCGAGGACTAACAACGGCTTGGCTAGCACCCAGATGTTCGCACCGGACGCGGTCATGACGATCGTTTCGCTGTCGCTATTGAGCCGGTTGAGCGTCTGCATGACGGCGATGAGCAGCGCGAAGGGGGCGATTACGGCCAGAAGATGCGGCAGGGCCAGCGTGGTCATCGTGATGAAGGTCAGGGCGCTTTGCCCCTGCGATGTGACGACATTCAGCTGTTTGAGTGCCAGCGCGATCCATACCACGCCACCCAGCGACAACAGGATGATGAGAAGGGCGCTAGCGGCCTGCCGGAAAATGTAGCGAGAAAAGATGCTCATCAGGGCCGTTGGGTTGTGGAGGACACGGGTGGTGTCAGGCACTTCATTCGCGGATGGACAGTTAGGCTTGGCGACCGTGTTTTGCGCCAGTTGTCACAATGGCTTGTTTAAGTCAGTGATAGCGGCTCGCACGGCAGGGTGGCTGAAATTCGACCTAGTCGTCCATTTTTCCCCGGTCAGCTGTCTGTTTCCACACTCGTGCTGGTACTGTGGCCCCCGTGTGACCCTGGGGCACCCATGCGCGCGCCGCACGCGCATTGGGTCGCGGAAATGGCGCAGGCTTGAAGTTTCGATGCATCCAGCTAGGTTGCCGCTTGCCGATTGGTCCGGCGTACTGCGATCGTCCATGCGCGCTGTCCACCTTGAACTTCCAAGGTCCCTGGACCGTTTTGTGACGACCGAGCCCGTCTTTATTCGGAAATAATCGATCAAACAAGAACGCTCAAACACCCCTGGGAGCACTATCCAAACATGAAAACAACGCCAACCAACCGGATTGAGATTTCGTTTGCAGCACTTGATGCCTCACGCGAGGCCACCACCGTTCTGCTCGCCGGAAAGGATATGGCGCTGTCCGAGGTGGGGCGCGCGATGGATGAAAAATCCGACGGGCTCATCGTCGCAAGTGCAACGGCTGCCGACTTCACTGGAAAAGCGAAGTCGTTTCTCGACATTCTCGCGCCGCGTGGTCTGGACGAGAAGCGTGTGATTGTCTGCGGCATCGGCGCCAACAAAGAGGTGAGCGAGAACGACTGGATCAATCTTGGCGGCACGATCATGAGCCAGTTGTTGTCCCGTAAGATCCCCACGGCCAGCATTGTATGTGAGCCGCCCCTGGACGGAGCTGACGTTTCAACGGCGTTCGTGGCTGGGACGGCGCTGGGTGCGCAGCTGCGGCACTACAAGTTCGGTAAATACAAGACGAAGGAGAGCGACACCGACGAGGCCGATGCCAAGCAAGATGGCGTTACCAAACTGGTGTTCCATTGTGCCGACCCCGAAGCTGCTTCAAAGGCCTTCATCGATGGTCGTGCCATTGCGAACGGCGTCCATCTGGCGCGCGATCTCGTCAACGAGCCGGCCAACAGCCTTGGGCCGGTGGAGCTGGCGGATGCGGCCAAGTCGCTCGAAGAGTTTGGCATGAATGTCGACATTCTGGTGCCCGACGAACTGACCAAGCTTGGCATGGGCGCACTGCTGGGTGTGGCACAGGGCAGTGAACGCCCCGCCCGCGTGGCCGTGATGCGCTGGCAGGGCGCCGACGATGCGGGTGCGCCACCGGTTGCCTTTGTCGGAAAGGGTGTCGTGTTCGACACCGGCGGTATCTCCATCAAAGGCGCGCAGGGCATGGAAGACATGAAGGGTGACATGGGAGGGGCGGCCACTGTGGTCGGCCTGATGCGGACGCTCGCGGAACGTAAGGCCAAAGTGAACGCCGTGGGCCTCATTGGGTGTGTTGAGAACATGCCGTCGCACAACGCTCAGCGTCCGGGCGACGTCGTCACCTCCATGTCGGGCCAGACCATCGAAGTGATCAACACGGATGCAGAGGGCCGTCTCGTTCTGGCCGACGTCGTCTGGTATGCACAGGAACGCTTCAAGCCAAAGTTCGTGATCGATCTGGCGACATTGACCGGTGCGATCATGGTCGCGCTGGGTAAGGAATATGCCGGGCTCTACGCCAGCGACGATGCGTTATCTGAACAGATCCTTGAAGCGTCGAAGACGACAGGCGAGAAGGTCTGGCGGATGCCGCTCGATAAGGCCTATGACAAGCTGATCGACAGCAAGTTTGCCGACATGAAGAATATTGGCGGCCGCTGGGGCGGGGCCTGTACGGCGGCCCAATTCATCAAGCGGTTCGTCAAGGATGATACGCCATGGGTGCATATCGACCTGGCGGGCACGGCCATGGATAGCGGACGCAATGACATCAACCAAAGCTGGGGGTCCGGCTGGGGCGTCCGGCTTCTGAACCAAGTTGTCGTGGACCACTACGAAGCGTCGTAGGTTTCATATCGCTGAGGGTTCTGTCCTCGGGCTTGGCGTTTTGGCTTAGGGTGCAACCGAAGGCCGGACGCGGACGGAACGACCTCCTGCGGTTCCAGCGCGCAGATCGGTTGATCCCGGCAGTCAATGCCGGGATGAAGTCGGCTCGTTTGGCGGGTCATCGCTTTGCCTCCTGTCGCCCTTTAGATCGTTTCAGATTTTCTTTGAATCGGTGGATTCCCAAATCAGTTTGTTTCTGATTCAACATGTGTGCTGGAGCAAGGGGGCCAGCATGCATGGTAAAACCTTATTCTGACGATCTACGTCAGCGCGTGGCGGCTGCGC
>JBCBRH010000031.1:0-53848 GCA_039819785.1 Pseudomonadota bacterium
GCCCCACAGTTATTACAGGAAAGGCCCCCACGCTTTACGGCGTGAGGGGCCTTTTTCTTGGTACTGTCTTGACGGCTTATTCGGCGGCTTGCGCCTTAAGTTCTAAAGGGCCTGCGGCCATTACCTCGGCGTCGACACCAAAATCCTCAACCCACGCGACACCTGGGCCGACACCACCCAGTATGATCAAACAGCCACCAAATTGGCTGGCATGTTCATCAACAACTTCGCGATTTTCACTGACCATGTCGACGCCGAGGTAATGGCCGCAGGCCCTTTAGAACTTAAGGCGCAAGCCGCCGAATAAGCCGTCAAGACAGTACCAAGAAAAAGGCCCCTCACGCCGTAAAGCGTGGGGGCCTTTCCTGTAATAACTGTGGGGCTCGAGGTGGCTAGCTGGCCGCGCCATCGCTCCGCGCTCAAGCAAGCCGAAGAACGCTCTACAGCTTGGCCAGCTTTGTTTGCAGACCCTTGGGGATCAACACGGCATCAACCGCCTGGATCAATCCGTTCGAGGCTGCAAAAAATTCCGGAGCAGCCGTCGCCCCTTGAACCGTGATGCCACCCTGGCGGATGTCCACCAGCAGAGGCCCGCCGGCACCTGGGATTGTGTAAAGAGATGCACTTGCCCCCGTCAGACGCTGCGGTGGATACTCCCCCGGCACCATGTGGAAACGTAGGACGCGCTTTAAGAGATCGCGGTTTTCCGGCTGAAGCAGCTTGAACCAGACACCCTGTGGCAATTTCCCGATCGCCTCGTCCGTCGGCGCGAACACAGTCCAGGGGCCATCGCCCTTCAATTCGCTTTCCAAGCCGGTCATCTTGGCTGCCAGCAGAAATTGCCGAAACGATCCCGTCCGGAATGCCAGCGTCGCAATATCTGGATCTGATTTCGCCGCTGTTTCATTCTGTGCAAACGCTGGATCAACCTTGAACGGTGGCACACTGGAGAACCCCAAGACCAAACCAAGAAGTGCCAACGCAAAACCAAAACGACGCATTTTCATTTGTATCCAAACCTCCAAACGCAACTCAAAAAAGGCCCGGCCGCACACCAAACCCATCAGAAGACCGATCGCAACAAAGCCGCAAGACGACGCTCAACCAAGAAAAATGTCGGTCAATGCACCGTCCCCGATCCTCATTCGCCAACACGAGTGCCATTCGTTAAGACTTCGGACAACCCCTTGGCTTGGCGCTCTGACAAAGTGTCCGGGACTGTGTTGCTTTCCATTCACCACGTCCCCGTTCCAGCCGGCACGTCATTCGAGCGTGATAGCCGCCCCTTGATCGGAGGTGGATATCAAAAGAGAAAGCAAAAACAATGAGGTGCCCTGGCCTCGGTCATCGAAACGGCCACGGCTCGAAGCTGTAGCACTAACGTCTATGGGTCACAGGTTCGGGTTGTAGCAAGCCCCTCGGCCTGTCACTGAATGTCGAATAATCACGATATAAAAAATTATTGGCCATCCCGGCCCACAGCCATAGGGCAAACGCAACCGTTGAAAGTTGTCAGTGCACAAGCCAAGCGAGCTCGTAAACGACACAATGCAATTCGATCCAGAAAATCCACCCAAATGGATTGCATCGCACTGGTTTAACTGCGCCTTGCCGATAACGTTGAAAAGCCTGCGCGGTCGCGTCGTCGTCCTCGTCTTTTTTCAAACCCACTGCAATGGATCACGGCAGCATGCCCTTCCTCAGGCCCAACGGTTGAGTGAAGCGTTTGACAAATCGCAAGTTGCTGTCATCGGCCTCAATGCGCCGTTTGAGAATAAAGCAAGCCAAAGCCCCGCATTCGTGAGGGCTTTTGTAAAAGCAAATCGCTTTGGCTTCCCCGTCGGCATTGACCACCTCGAGGCGTCAGGGCTTCCCCACACGATGGAAGCGTATGACGTCCAGGGTACGCCGGCCGTTCTGATTTTCGACCGCTCCGGCCGTTTGCGTCGGCATTACCTCGGCGGGGTGGATGACATCCGCCTGTCAGCTGAAATCACAGCTTTTGTTCTAGAAACGCTCGAAAGCTCCAGGGCCAATGCGGTACGAACGGAAGACGTTCTAACGTCTTCGCTTCTGGAGCCCATGCGCGACGGGACGCAGACGGCAGCTGACGGAACACACGCGGCAAAACGCTTGCCGTGGCACTTTTCAAGTGTGAACTAAACCGCTTCGCTTCGCGCTAAGCCTATCAACCTGACGTCAGAACGCGTTAGGCTAGAGATGAACCGTTGCTTCGGCCAGAAGACCTCGGCCAGACCGTCTGCCGCCGGATCGACTTTGCCGGATCAAAATGGTTTGCCCCTGCCCACAGCGCGACACAAGCTGCAAGACATCATGAAACCCAATCCAAAAGTGCCCGTCGAGAAGACCAGCAAGTCAAAGCCGGTCAAAAAGAAAACCGCCGCTGCGACAGGTGCGGCATCGGTTGCGATCAAACCGGCGGCGCGAAAAAAGTCTCCGCCAACGAAAGCAGCAGCAAAAGCTGGTCGCGAAACGTTTGAAAAAAAGACCATCGCGCTGGTCTATGATTTCGACGGCACGCTGTCCCCCAGGCCAATGCAGGAATACGCGTTCATGCCCAAAATCGGCGTTGATCCAGCCGGGTTCTGGGCCGAGTCGAACGAAATCGCTGCACGCGAAGGTGCTGATCCGCTCATCACCTACATGCACCTCCTGTATAAGAAGGCCAAGGAAGCGGGCGTTCGTATCGACCGCTCCGACTTGGTCGCACAGGGTGCCGACGTTGAGCTCTTCGAAGGGGTTATGGATTGGTTCGAAGCGATTGACGAGTATTTGAAGCTGCGGAGCGAGAGCCAGGGTGTTACGTTGAGGCACTATCTGATTTCATCGGGCCTGCAGGAGATCGTTGAAGGAACACCGATCTTTCATCGCTTTCACAACGTGTTCGCATCCGAATACTGGTTCGAAGCCTATGACCTGCCCTACCCCAAGCGCGTCATCACGGACACCGGCAAGACCCAATACTTGTTCCGTATCAACAAGGGCATTGAGGATCTCGGCAAGACCATCAACCAGCATATGCCTGAAGTGACGCGCCCAATCCCGTTCTCAAACATGATTTACTTCGGCGATGGTGACACCGACGTGCCGTCCATGGCCGTGATGCGCAAGAATGGCGGCTATGCCATTGCGGTCCATCCGCCAGGAAAAAATCGAAAAAAGTGTGTCGACCTGCTCAACGCGGGGCGAATTGATTTCTTCGCACCTGCTGACTATCGGCGCGGCTCCGACCTCTTCAAACGCACTTGCCTGCTCCTGGACCGGATGCTCTCTGATATCCGCATTGACGAAGAGCGTTGGCGGTTGGAACGGGCGTCGCGACCCTGACTAAGATGGCGGCGCTGGCTGTGGCCGTGAGAAACTTTCCCCACACCGCTCTTCAACCCATGATGCTGGCCATGATGCTGGCCATGATGCTGGGATGAGCTTGAGCTTGAGCCTTAAGCGCGTATCGTTTCACTCTGCCGCCGCGCGGCTTTGCTGAATGGCATTTGTCATCAGTGCGCGCAGCGCTGCGGCACGAACCGGCTTACGCAACATGCCAAGCCCACGCCCGCGAATATCGTTTTCCCCTTCAGCCGTGTGGTCAGCGGTGATGATGATCGCAGGAATGTCCACCTTGAGGAATGCGCGCACGGCTTCAATAGCTTCAGGTCCGAGGCCTTCGTCCAGGTGATAGTCAGCCAGGATGATGTCGGGAATGATGGGCCCGTCGGCCACGGCTTTCACAGCCAGATTGAGATTGGCGGCCGTCAAAACGTGACACCCCCAGCCATCAAGCAGAGTGCTCATCCCCGCCAGGACCGCCGGTTCATTATCGATGCACAAAACCTTCAGGCCCGACAGACTGCCAACGGAGCGAACAGGTGCTTGAACCTTTTCAGGTGTCTCCTGGGCAACCCCGCGCGGAACGATGACAGAAAACGTCGAACCCTTGCCCATTTCCGAGTTCAGTCCGATGTCATGCTCCAACAGGCGCCCGACACGCTCTACGATGGACAGCCCAAGGCCAAGACCGCTGACTTCGCTTGCGGTCGTTTCAAGCCTCTGAAACTCTTTAAAAATAGCAGCCTGTTTTTCCGGTGGAATGCCCGGCCCGGTATCTAGAACCTGTAGAACCAGGAATGACCCTCGCGGCCTGACCCCTAAAAGCACACCGCCGCTAGGCGTATACTTGATTGCATTGGACAATAGGTTTTGCAGCATGCGCCGCAACAGGCGCCGATCCGAGCGCACCCAGTAGTTGGAAGGCATGACCACCATCTTAAGGTCGCGCTCTTGCGCCAGCGGTTGATACTCGACCCGCAGCTGATCCAGAATTTCGCGGATCGGGAAGTCTGTGATCTTGGCTTCGAGCCGGCCTGAATCCATCCGCGAGATATCAATCAGTGTCGAAAAGATCTCTTCCACCGCGAGCAAAGACGCATCCACGTTGCGCGCAAGCTTCGCCTCGGTTTCAGGAAGCGTACGCTCCTTCAAGCTGGTGGCGTATAGCCTCGCGGCATTGAGGGGCTGGAGAATGTCGTGACTGGCCGCTGCAAGAAATCGCGTCTTTTCCATGCTGGCCGTATCCGCCTTTGACTTGGCGACCGCCAGCGCAGCGTTCACTTCCATCAGCTCAGCCGTCCGCTCGCGAACACGCCGTTCCAACGTCTCGTTTGCCCGCGCCAGTGCATCTTCGGCCTCAACGCGCTCTGTGATATCCGTGTACGTTGTAACGATCCCGCCCTGCGGCATCGCACTCGTGCTGATCTCGATGATCCGCCCGTTTTGTCCAAACCGTTCCTGGAAGGTCTCTTTGTTGACGGCCAGCTTCATCAGCCGCTCCGCCACCAGGTCGTCGATCTCGCCTTCGCCAAAGTCTCCGCGTTCAGCAAGCGCGCGCAAGATCTGATCCAGCGGCGCGCCGACCTGCCCGACATCGGCTGGCAGCATAAAGATCTCGCGGAACTGCCTGTTCCAGCAGATCAGCCGCATGTCGCTGTTGAACACGCTCAGGCCACTTCCAACTTGGTCGATCGCCGATTGAAGAAGGTCCCGGTTGTACTGCAACGCTTCCGACGCATCATCCAGAAGCTTGAGCGCCGATTGCCCGGACACATTTCCACGCCGCAACAACAGCGCCAACACGAGCCGCGCGGACGCCGCGCCGATGGAACTGGTCAACAGATGCTCGGTAAAGCGGATCAGTTGAAGGTCGGCTTCGGAGATGGGATTGAGCCGTTGGCTGCGAGACCGCGCATAGCCAGCAAAGGCGCGCTCGGCCCGGTCCTGCCCCAGGTAGCGCGCCGTTGCGCGTTGCAAATCGCCGACCGTGACAGCGGTCCGCCACAATCGTAGCGCCGTCGCGGTTCCAGTACGTGGCGCCCCGCCTTCCTGAACAAAGACTGCGGCCTGCAACCGTTCAATCGGCTCTGGTGCGCGTAGGAGTGAGACCACGATGTAGACCAGGATATTAATGCCCAAGCTCCACAACACGCCATGCGTGAGGGGATGGAAGCTCAGGTACATCAGCGATTGAGGTTTCAGGAACTCCAACCCCCACGGGCCGGCATCGACCAGACCTTCTGAGACCCAGCCAGCCGTCGCGACCCAGGGAAGCAAAAGCGTATAGGCCCAAACGGCAAAGCCCGCAGCCATGCCGGCAAGGGCACCATTCCGCGTTGCGTTCCGCCAGATCAGCCCCCCGAAGAAGGCTGGTGCCAGTTGCGCAATCGCGGCAAACGAAACCAGCCCGATCGCAGCGAGCCCCTTCGTCTCTCCAAGCGCGAGAAACACGAGATAGGCGAGCGACAGGATGACGAAGATCGCGCCCCGCCGGACCCAGATGAGAATATCGGAAATGTCCGCCTGCGGTAGGAACTGGCGGACCTTGTCATTCAGCATCAATGGAATGAGGATGCCGTTCGAGATCATGATCGACAAAGCAACCGTCTCGACGATCACCATGGCGGTGGCTGCCGACAGCCCGCCCAGGAAGGCAATCACCGTCATCAGGTGCGATCCAGAATCCAGCGGCAGCAAAAGCATGTAGAAGTCGGGATCAGCGCTGGGTGATGCAACCAGAAGCCCGGCGGCCGCAATCGGCACCACCAGCAGATTGATCGCGATCAGATAGATCGGCAGTACCCAGGCCGCGCGGCGCAACTCTTTCGGATTATCATTTTCAACGACGGCAACATGGAACTGTCGTGGCAGCAGGATCATCGCCAGGAAACTGAGGAACGCCACCGTCAGCCACAGCCCCCCGTCGAACTGCTGCGCAAAGACCGCCGCAACGTCGGGGTTCGCCAGCGCCCGCTCCCGCAGGTTTCCAAAGCTGCCGAAAAAGGAAAAAACAACAAACAGCCCGACACAAATGAAGGCCGCCAGTTTGACAACCGATTCCGTGGCGATGGCCAACATCAACCCACGCTGGTGTTCGCTGGCATCCACATGGCGGGTTCCAAACAGGACGGCGAAGGCAAACAGCCCCATCGTGATCAACAGCGCAGTCGACGAATGGGCACCGCTGCTCGACGTCGCAACCGTTTCCGGCGTACCGGTCACGATCGTAAAACTGATCGCGATCGCTTTCAGCTGCAGCGCGATGTAAGGCAGCGTTCCAATCACGGCAATGACGGTAACAACCGCACCAAGTGCCGAGCTCTTGCCGTAACGAGACGCGATGAAGTCAGAGACCGACGTGACGTTCTGGCTTTTCGCGATCCGCACGATGCGCATCATCAGCGGCAAGCCCAGTGTCATCATCAGGATCGGCCCGATGTAGACGGGAATGAAGCTGTAGCCCGTCGTCGCCGACAACCCGACGCTGCCAAAAAACGTCCAAGACGTGCAGTACACCGCCAAAGACAGCGGATAGATCATCGGTGTCGTGCGCGCCCACTGGTCCTTGCTGACATAACGATCACCAGCCCACGCCACGCCGAACAGGGCCGTCACATAGCAAAGCGCAATCGCGAAGATCGAAACGTCGTGAAACATTCAAGCTCCATGGCAATGGACATCGTGGGCAACGGGTGTCGTCCACACCGGTTGGCGCAGCGGCGCTTTAGGTGGGCGCTCAAGTTTAAGCGATTGTGGCTTGGAAGTCGGGCGGCATCGCAGGAAAGAATTGCGACTTTCGTTGGAATGATTATTGTCCCGCCTGCGGATGAATTGAGAAGAAGCCCTGCAGCGCTCAGGGACACAAGGTCCGCTCTTAGAGATGTCAAAGGAAGAAGTAAGTCATGGGAATACTGACAGAATTTCGCGAATTCGCCGTCAAGGGCAACATGGTTGACATGGCCGTCGGTATCATCATCGGCGGGGCATTCGGAACCATCGTGACGTCGTTGGTTAAGGATGTGATCATGCCACCGATCGGCTTGGCCATGGGCGGAGTGGATTTCTCGGATATCAAGATCCCGCTGGCTGAGGCAGCCGCTGGAAAAGATCCTGTGACAATGAACATCGGCGTTTTCGCAAACAACGTGATCAGCTTCCTGATTGTGGCGTTTGCCGTTTTCATGCTGGTGAAAGCCATCAACGCGATGCGCGCGCAATTCGAGAAGGAAAAAGAAGCTGAAGTGGCTGCACCCACGGCATCTGAAAAACTGCTGATGGAAATCCGTGACGAACTGAAAGCCAGCCGCAGCTAAGCGACTGTAGTGTTTCTTTCGTTACGTGTCAGACCAGAAAAATAAAAAACCGCCGCACATCCGTGGCGGTTTTTTTGCGCAAACAGCAATTTAGAAGAGCTGCGTTTTACCCAGACGCGACCCGCCTCTGCTCAATCACGGGTTCACTCGTGTTGACCACTAAAATGATGTGCCCCGCGCCCGGCTCGGCCCGTGAGCGCAAAAGTGTTTCAGGTCGGATCGCGTCAGCGATCCAGGGAGCAAGGCGACCCGCCGCTTACGGCGCGCCCGCGCAGGGCCAGGGTGCCCCCCGCGCCCGGCTCGGCCCGTGAGCGCAACTACGAACAGCTGCCCCCGCCCAGCACGCAGAACCTCGCGCAATGCACGTGGCAAAGCTTCACCGCGCCGCCATCGAACATCCCGCCATTTGCTGCTTCCGCAGCAGCCAGCGTTGGCCCCATATCGAAGGCCGCGTCATAGGGGATCAATGTGCACGGAAGCACGGTCGCAGCCCCAGCCCCACGCCGTTTGACGACCATGCGCGAGGTTGAACACATCATGTCGACGGGCCGCTTTTGCAGGATCGACCAGCACGCGGTGGTGATTTCTGGAACCTCGGCGGCTTCATTCATTTCTGGAAGCAGCATCAGCTGTTGCGTGTCCGCCGGCTCAATCGGCCAGCCGTGCGCCGCGATCAGCCGCGCATAACCGGCCCGCGATGCGGCATCATCTTCGCCCCAGCACGTCCGCCCGGCAATCGCCATCTGAAACCCGTTCTCGGATAGCCAATCCATGCCCTCCAGAGCATTGTCCCAGGTGTTGAGCCCGCGTTCGGTTTCGTGCAGCGCCTTGGTGTGGTGGTCCAGGCTGACGCGCAATGTCAGTTGCGACCCAAACCGCGCCTTCAACGCCAACAAACCCTCTTTGATGCGTGGCCGCTGCATGGGCCGCATCGCATTTGTGAGGACAAGCACCTCAAAGCCTTCGTTCAGCGTGTCTTCGAGGATACCGAGCATTTCGCCGTTCAAAAACGGTTCGCCGCCGGTAAAGCCGATCTCGCGCGTCCCACGCGCCTTGGCTTCGGCTAGGAATGGCGCGACATCGGCTCGGCTCACGTAGACCAGCCGGTCATTCGATGGGCTGGATTCAATGTAGCAGCTTTTGCATTCGATATTGCAGAGCGTGCCGGTGTTGAACCAAAGCGTATCAAGCCGCACGAACGGGACACGCGCACGCGGTTCGCCTTTGGCTGTCCAGTCCGGATCGGTGAACTTGGCCCGATCAGAACGTTCGGTGTCGATTGTAGGGGGACGGGCCTCCGTGAGGCTGGCAGTTGTTTCCGTCATGTCACCTTGAGTGTTCGCATGGTGGGAGGGCGAAGGCCTGTACCCCGCGATTTCCCGAGCGCCCCTCTACCACGCCGTCGATCCTGCGCGAATTCACAACCCTATCAGCCGTCGTGATCGCTTGCCTGCGGGCGCGGCGCTGGGATATGGTCATCGCAGGATGGCGGGCGTAGTTCAATGGCAGAACGGCAGCTTCCCAAGCTGCATACGAGGGTTCGATTCCCTTCGCCCGCTCCACTTGCCACACCGTCTCCCCCTCACTTATCCAGCACATTCAGCTGCACTGTTTCGGGTTCGAGGCAGATCTGGTCGCTGCAGGTCTGCACCGTCAGCGTGGCTTCACGCGGGCCCCCCATGCCACCGCTCGCCGGTGTCACTGTCATGACAACCTCGCCCTCATAAAGCGCCAGCGGGGCCTTGTGGAAGCCCAGGGTTTGAACAGAGGCCTTCGGATACCGAACCGATGCTGAGGCTCCGTCTGGCAGTGAAAGCTTGGTGGGAATAAAAAATTCGTCGAGCGGCTTATCGGCATTGATGTGCCACCCAGGCGCAATTTTCAGCGTGACCTCGATTTCACCTTCGGTGCCAGCCGCTGTCCGTGCCACCGCCCGCACGCGACCGTTGGCGATCATTCGGACCGGGCCGGTTTCGCCCCGCAAGAACTGATTGGCAACCCGCAGGCCATAGGCGTTGCTCCCCGCATCCTGGAGCAGGTTCCCGGAAATCGCGCTCAGGATCGTGTCAGCTTTGGCGCGGTGTTCGGGGTCCGCATCGCGGCGGGCAAGTTTGGCGAAGACCTCCAGCGCCCCCGCATTTCCCGATGGAAGGTCCGTCTCAACCATGATCTTCGGCCGGTAAAATCCGTCTTCGGCTGTCATGAAATAGTCGCCGACCTCAGTATCGAAAAACGTTGCATGCATCTTCGCGGTCAGCGTCTTGGCACGCGCAAGCCAGACGGGGTTTTCCGTGGCATCATAAACAGCAAGGAACGCCAACGATATCAGCGCGTAGTCAGGCTGGGTCGCATCCAGCTCCGCTTTGCCCTCGAACGCATAGCGCTTCAAAGCATTATCTGCACCGCCCAAATCTTCCCAGATGTGAGAGGCGGCTTTTATCGCTGCGGCACCATATGTGTCGTCGTTGAAGGTGACGGCAGCCTCGGCCATTGCCCGGATCATGAGGCCGTTCCAAGACGTGAGGACCTTTTCATCGCGGTGCGGTCGCGTCCGTGTGGTGCGGGCATCGCGCAGTTTCAACCGGATGGTATCAAGGCGCTCGCTCAGGGCAGCTTCGCTCATGTTTTCCGATTGAGCTAAGTCGGCGAGTGGCTCAGGTAGAAACAATGGCTGGCGCGGCGCGAGCGTCAGGTCCGCCTCAAACCCGAATGCGCGAAGCGCAAGCGCGGCATCGTCCGCAGGCAACGCCGCCTTCAGATCCTCCCGAGTCCAGGTGTAGTAATAGCCTTCTTGTTTGGCCCCTTCAGCGGTGAGGCTTTCAGCATCGAAGGCTGAGTAGAACGCACCCTTGGGGTCGCGCATCTCACGCAAGACAAAATCGAGAATGGTTCGCGCACCAGCCTCGAACTGTACGTCCCCGGTGATGCGATAGGCCTGCAAAAGGGCCCGCACCACGTTCGCCTGATTGAACAACATGATCTCATAGTGCGGAGTTCGCCACTGTTGATCGACGGCATAACGATGTACGCCCCCGCCGACCTGATCGCGAATGCCGCCACGCAAAATGGCATCCAGCGCCTTCATGACGATCGCCAGTGTCGGCTTATCGTTGGTCATCTGCGCCTGATCCAGAAGGAACAATAGTATGTGTTCACGCGGGAATTTTGGTGCCGTGCCGATGCCGCCATGCTTCGAGTCAAACGCCGAGGTGAGCAGGCCGACGGTCGCCTTCAGTGCCTCCGGCGTGATCTCGCGCGCCTGCGCCCGGTGGGTCATGACCTGATCGACAAGGGCTGCCACCCGGTCAGCCTCTTGAAGCACGGCCTCGCGATTGGTTGCCCAGCTGTCTTTCACCTCGATGAGTAGTTCGGTAAAAGCGTCCTTCGGAAAATAAACACCGCCATAGAATGGTTTCAGATCGGGTGTCAGAAAGACGTTGTTCGGCCAGCCGCCGACTTCCGCAAAGTATTGCGTGGCGAGCATGTACGTCTCATCCACTTCCGGTCTCCGTTCCCGGTCGACTTTGATGGCCACGAAACCATTATTGAGAATTCTGGCAACGCCCGCATCCGAGTAGCTCTCCCGGGCCATCACATGACACCAATGGCAGGTCGAATACCCAATCGAGAGCAAGATCGGTTTGTTTTCACGCCGCGCCTTGTCGAATGCCTCTTCTGACCACGGATACCAGTCGACAGGGTTATCAGCATGTTGCCGAAGGTAGGGTGAGCCTTCGCGTGCTAGGCGATTTTTTGATTGGCAAGGTTTTTCTTCAATGACTGTTCGATCAGCCCCGCCGCCAGCCCCGCCCGTAGCTATGGCCTCGGTGCTGGCTTCGGCCTGATGGGCCAAGCCGGTGGGCTGGCCACTGTCAGCGGCACGGGCGGACACGGGCACCACGACGAGCGCCGCCGCGATTGAGCCAAGTGTCAGACAGAAAACCTTTGGCAACGGACGGCTGAACATGACGGGCACTCACACTGCTTGGGACGTGATGGGAGATCGATGGCGCACACATGTCGCCTTGCGCAAGAGGATGGCCGACACAAAGCCGTGATATTCATGGACCAGCCAACCTTAAGAGCAATTGGCTCTGACAGAGCTTTCAGCCGCGCGGAAGCCGGGTCACGGGGCGGGCGCGGTGCACGGTTTTTTCCCAATGATGTGGCATCCGCACCAGTTCGATTATGGCCATGTACGCCGCAGCTGAAATCAGCAGCCAGTACACCGGCATCATCAGGCAATGGAGGCACAGGTCACGCCAACCGTCTCGCGCACAGACCACCCAGGCTAGGCCGATGGCTGATGCATAACCCAGCACCAGGTTCACAATCGCAACCGCCCAAAGCCATTGCGACCATGTCCACGCAGTGGGCTCTAGCTGCAGCTGCGATGTCAGCGCGTCTGAGCTTGAACCAGGCCCGTCAACGCCAGCAAGCCACATCCCGCCCAGAACAAAAACCCACGGATGCACGAGCGCCGACAAAACAAGCCCGGCCATGAGAGTGTAAAAACCAATCGTACCGCGCGCGCCCAATTCGCTTGCGAGCCGCAACGGCTCGCGCGTGTGAACGATCAGCGTTTGCAGCCAGCCCTTCAGCCATCGCCGCCTCTGCCCGCGCCACACCCGCCATCGAACGGGTGCCTCTTCCCACGTGGTTGAATTGAGCATTTCAACAGCATAGCCAGCCCGCGCCAGCCGCAAGCCAAGATCAGCATCCTCGGTGACATTGAATGCATCCCAACCACCAACATTCTCAAGAACATGGCGCCGAAAATGATTGGACGTCCCACCCAGCGGGATGGGGAACCGCAACCATCGCAACACCGGCAAAAGCGCACCGAATAGGACCGAATACTCGATGGCAAATTGGCGGGAAAACCAGCTGTCTGCACGATTGTTGATGCTCAACCGCGCCTGCAGGCAGGCAAGTCGGGCATCACCGGCGGCAAACATGTTGACTGCTTTTTTCAGTTGATCCGGTTCGGGCGCATCTTCCGCATCATAGACCACGACAAGATCACCCGCAGCCCCTTGTAAGGCGTAATTTAACGCCCGCGGCTTGGTGCGCGGCTGACCCGGCGGTACCACGACCGTGCGCATGAAACCGGGAAGCCCGTAGCGCGCAAGCGCATGCTGCGTCGCGTGATCGTCAGCCTCGAGAATGAAAACAATGTCGAGCAGCGCGCGGGGATAATCGAGCAGCATGAGCGATTGGACGAGCCCGGGAATGCTGTCGGCCTCCCGGTAGATCGGCACCAGGACGGCATAGCGGGGAAGACCATGATCAGGCAGGACCGGCGCTGACAGATGATCGCCACGCCCCATTGCCCGCGACATGCGCTCTGAACGCACGGCATGCTGGGACTTAACGTGACGTGGGCGCTTCGGCGGGATCAACAGCAAAACCAGCGCACACAGCCTCATCGTCGAAAGACACAGAAATGGGATGGTGAGAAGCAGCAACACAAGCGAATGCCCGGCAATCGGCACCGCAAAACCTAAAGCGCCAATTGCAAGTGCAACGCCCGTCAGACACAGCAGGCCGCGCCGGGACAACATAAAGGCCGCCGACAATTGCGGATCGCGCCACGCCAACCCATGGACGGCCAGATGAAGCCGTTCCGCCTCAGAAGTGCGGCGCGATGGGTAATCGTGGAACATGTCCTCGTCCGACATGCCAGATGGGGGCCACATTTCCGTCGGCAACACGTTTGACGAAGGGGTCAGATCATCCCGACCCGCCCCGTCACCCACCGGGTCACCCGCCCCGTTACCCGCACTGTCTTTTGCCCGCGCTTGCAAGCTTCCCGGATCAATTCTGTGACCAGGGGGTAATGCGGCGTTTTGGAAATCCGACGGCTTGGGTGTAGACGGCGATTTGCCCAAGCGGGTACGCGCGCCAGAACCGCGCAAGACCTCCCGCCACGTCCGATCGTACGGCAATTTCGAACAGTCCCCCCAACACACGCTATGAGTGTGCACAAAAAAGCAGGGCTGTTGCAACGTGTGCGTACCGCGAATGTGCTATGGGAAATGTGTCACACCCGTTCGAATTCTTTGGGCTACCCGATGGACGAATGCATGACCCGACGCTCTGAACGCCAAGCAACACAGCCAAACCACACCAAATCCGGACGTAGTATGCGCCGCCTTCTGGTCAGTCTGGCCCTTGTGCTGCTAATGACCCCGCACACAATTCAGGCGAGCATCGCGCAAGGATTTGACCCACGCGGTGCAAGGGCTGGTGGCATCGACCGCATCGATGGCCCCCAGGTCGAAAGACGCCGTATCCTTCGGTTCGTAACGGAAGCCGCCTTCCCGCCGTTCAACTTCTATGATGAAGATGGGATATTGACCGGCTTCAATGTCGACCTTGCCCGCGCGATCTGTCTGGAGTTGAACGCCACCTGCGATATCCAAGTGCAGCCATGGGAGTCCTTGCTGCCGGCCGTCCAACGCAAGGATGCAGACGCGGTGATCGCCGCACATGCCGTCACACCGGACACCGTCGCCAAGGTCGCATTCACGGACCCTTATTTCAGAACCCCAGGCCGTTTTGCCACACGGCGCGATGCTTCGACCTTCGCAGCCACACCGGAAGGGTTGGAGGGGCGCCGCGTCGGCATCGTCAAGGGCAGTGCCCACGAAGCATTCGTGAGACGCTTTTTCCTAGGCAGCCGCATTGAGGGCTTTGACGACATCGACACAGCTCGGGCCGCCTTGAAGGAAAAACGCATCGATGCGTTGTTTGCAGACGGCATCTCGCTGGCCTTCTGGCTGAACGGAACCTTGTCGCAACAATGCTGTACGTTCCGGGGCGGGCCTTACCTTGAGCCCAGGTTCTTCGGAGACGGCATTGCGATCGGCGTTGCTCGCGACAACCGCAAGTTGCGTGCCGAGTTGAACGCAGCTCTGTTGGATGTGCGCGCCAGCGGCCGGTTTCAAGAACTCGTCGCCCGCTATTTCCCATTCCAGATTTATTGATGCTGTCAGGCTGGAAGGACAACGGCGGCCACTCAAACTCAACCTTTTACGTGCAAAAAACCCGTGATCAGGTGCAAGATGGTGCCAAAACGATCCTTAAACGGCTTTACGACCTGGAACTGTCACAATTTTGAAAACTGAATCCGCACAAGTGAACCGCAGAACGGACAGCGACGCGCTGGCGCGATCACGCCAAACTGGGAGCGCAGAAACGATGACGAAATACCGGACGTTATTTATTTCCGACGTGCACCTGGGGACGCGAAACAGCCAGGCAGACATGCTCATCGATTTCCTCCGGGAAAACGACGCCGAGACGATTTACCTTGTCGGCGACATTGTCGATTTCTGGCGCATCCGCCGCGGCGCCGTCTGGCCGCAGGCCCATAACGATGTCCTGCAAAAAATCCTCCGTAAGGTCCGCAAGGGCACGCGGGTTGTCTTCATTCCCGGCAACCACGACGATGGATTGCGCCAGTATGTCGGCCAGAAATTCGGCGGCATCGAAATCAAAATGAACGACATCTTCACCACCGCTGATGGTAAGAAATACCTTGTGATGCATGGCGATGAACTTGACGTGGTTGTTCGTTACGCCAAGTGGCTGGCCTTCCTGGGCGACCGCGGCTACGAGCTGGCGTTGTGGGCAAACGTCCCTCTCAACTTCGTGCGACGTCGCTTTGGTCTGGGCTACTGGTCAATCTCCAGCTACCTCAAGCAGCGCGTAAAATCCGCCGTCAACTTCATCGGTGAGTTCGAAGACAACCTAGCCGGTGAGGCAGGACGGCGCGACGTCCACGGGATCATCTGCGGTCACATCCACCACGCGGCATCCCGCCAGATTAACGATGTCCACTACATAAATACGGGCGACTGGGTTGAGAGCTGTACGGCAATCGGTGAGAGTGACGCCGGTGAGTTCGAACTTATCAGGTGGTTGGATGTTGTGCGTGAGCGGCAAGACCAGTTGAAGGCCTCGGAGGCCAAGACAAAGCTACAGGCGGCCTAGCAATGCGCATCTTGGTCATCACTGATGCTTGGCGGCCCCAGGTCAACGGGGTGGTGCGGACCTATGAACGCCTCAGCGAAGAAGTGGCCAACCTTGATGCCGAACTCGAATTCCTGACGCCGACCGAATTCCACACCGTGCCGTGCCCGACCTATCCGGAAATCAGACTATCATTGCCGGGCTACCGCTATCTGGTTGCACGCATCCAGGCCATTGAGCCCGACGCGATACACATCGCAACAGAAGGCCCGCTGGGCATCATGGCGCTGATCCATTGCCGGCGAAAACGCATTCCATTCACGACCAGCTTCCACACTCGGTTTCCCGACTACCTCTCATCGCGCTTTTCTTTACCCGAGGCATGGACGTGGGCATGGCAGCGTCGGTTCCATAACGCAGGCGCCGGCGTGATGGTGGCCACGCCATCACTTGCCAAGGAGTTGGAAGGCCGTGGCTTCAACAACATTCTGCCGTGGACACGCGGCGTGGATACAACGCTTTTCCGTCCACGCGATGTGCGGATTTTCGGTGATGGCCCGATTTTCATCAATGTTGGCCGTATCGCGATCGAAAAGAACATTCAAGCGTTTCTCGACGCCGACTTGCCAGGCAGGAAAGTCGTCGTAGGTGACGGCCCGGCCCGGGAAGAACTCAGCCAGCATTACCCTGATGTGATCTTCACCGGAAAAAAGGTGGGTGAGGAACTCGCCGCCTGTTACGCCTCGGCAGATGTCTTCGTCCTGCCGAGCAAGACCGAAACGTTCGGGATTGTTTTACTGGAAGCCATGGCATCAGGCCTTCCCATCGCGGCCTATCCGGTCACCGGCCCGATCGATCTGGTATCACCAGGTGAAACCGGCATTTTATCAGAAAATATCGCTGAAGCAGCTGCGAGCGCCCTCAAGCTGGACCGCGCAACGGTTCGCAAGCGTGCCGAAGAGTATGGCTGGGATAGTGCAGCACGACTATTCCTGGCAAATATAGAAACGGCGCTATTTGCCCGTCAGGGCCGTCACCTACCGCAGCGCCACATCACTCAGAGCCATGTGCGGATGGCCCGTGGACGCCGGACGCATCAGGCATAACCCGACTTCAGTTTTCCAGACAGCTTCAGTGCTCTCAAAAAAGCGGTGGCGCTCGACGCACCGATCATAGAACCGCGACAATGATGGGCTCCGCTGAGAGGTCTGTGCCACACGATGCCACAGAACCTTTGCGGCATCATTTGCGTTCACAGTTATGCTTTCACACCATCACTGACGTGCTTTGAACGTGCCGAGCGCATCGCGAACTGGGCTTGAACGAAGCATGCGCGACCGGAGTCTGCCGTGCATATCCTTTTCAATATCGTGGCATTCAAGCTGACATGGACGGCGTGCGTTTATGGTGCGGTGAACGCAATGCCATGGGCAGGGCCCCTGGCTGCCGCTGTGATCATCGCCATACACCTTGCCCTGGCGCGGTTGCCGCTGCCGGAACTACAACTCGTCGGTTTGTCGGGGCTTATGGGGCTGGTGTTCGAGACCGCCTTGATCCAGACCGGGCTGGTCAGTTTCGCTGGCCAGTTGGAATTGGCCGGGCTTGGCTGGCCCCCAGCTTGGCTGTTGGCCATGTGGCTCGGCTTCGCAACCCTTCTCAACGTGTCCTTCCGCTTCCTCCACCACCGCCTCGTCGTAGCCGCACTCCTTGGAGCAGCCGTTGGACCGCTGACATATCTGGGCGGCGAAAGCCTGGGCGGCATCACCTTTACATCAGATAGAACCTTGGCGCTGGTCGCGGTTGCGGTGATGTGGGGGATTGCGATGCCGGTGCTGGCAGACCTGGGCCGTCGGTTCGATGGATATAAACGCACTGTCGTTGCCCAATGAACAAAGCGTACGACGGACGTGGTCTAGCGTGCTCCAGCCTTTTGAAGCAAAGCGTGTTCGTCGCGCAAGCCAAGCCAAAGGCAGTAGCACATGCCCAACAGGACGAATAAGAACGGAAAGCCCGTCGCAATCGATGCTGCCTGCAGTGACGCCAATCCGCCGCCAAGCATGAGCGCGATCGCGACCAACCCCTCGAACACGGCCCAGAAAATCCGTTGCCCAACAGGCGGGTGAAGCTTGCCGCCGGCCGTGATCGTATCGATCACCAACGACCCCGAGTCCGAAGAGGTCACAAAGAACACCAGCACAAGGACAATGCCGAGAAACGATAACACGGCTGAAAACGGCAGCTGCTCAAGCATCTTGAACAGCGACAGCTCCGGTGCCCAATTCGTCACCGTCTCAGCCACGCCTTGATACCCATCCTGTGTCAGCTGCAACAACGCTGTACCACCAAACGTGCTCATCCATACCACGCTGGCAAGCGTTGGCACGATCAACACGCAGACCAACAGTTCGCGCACCGTCCGACCGCGCGAGACACGGGCAATGAACATGCCGACAAACGGCGACCATGAAATCCACCAAGCCCAGTAAAATGTCGTCCAGTCATGCACAAACAACTGATCCCGCCCGACAGGGCTGGAGAGCTGGGGCAGATGCGTGGCATAGGCCAAAGCGCTCGTCCCCAAAGTGGACAGAATCTGAAGTGTCGGGCCACTGACCAAGACAAACAACAACAGACCACCGGCCAGCATCATATTCAGTTCGCTCAACCTTCGGACGCCGGCATCGAGACCCGCAATAACCGACAGGGTCGCAACCCCGGTGATGCCGCAAATCAAAAGGACACGGCTCATGTCCGTATTGGGAATGCCAAATAGATAGCTCAGACCCGCAAGCGCCTGTTCGGATCCGTATCCAAGCGATGTCGCGAGCCCAAACAGCGTCGCAAAGACCGCCAGAGTATCGATCGCGTGGCCAAGCGGTCCCCAGACGCGCTCACCAAATAACGGGTAAAAGATCGACCGGATTGTTAAGGGCAGGCCGCGATTGTAGCTGAAGAACGACAGCGCCAACGCAACAACACCGAAGATCGCCCATGGATGCAGCCCCCAATGGAAGATGGTGGCCGCCATCGCCGCTTCCATACGCTCAGCATCAGAGGCTTCCGGCGTCAGCCCTAGCGGTGGGTTTTGGAAATGCGCAACCGGCTCCAACACACCAAAAAACATAAGCCCGATGCCCATGCCGGCTGAAAACAACATCGCCAGCCACCCGCTAAACGTAAACTCAGGAACGGCATCCGGGCCCCCCAGCCTGATGCGGCCATAGGGCGAAATAATCAGGCACAATGCGAACACGACGAACACGTTGGCGCCCAACAAGAACACCCAGTCGAACGTCGAGGTCAGAAATTTTCTGAGGTCACCGAACCACTCCGCCGAGGCCGCAGGGAATACCAATGTGGTCCCAACGAAAGCCACGATCATGCATGCGGAGATGAAAAAGACCGGGTTGTGAACGTCAAATCCGAAGAACGCGACGTTGTGCTGTCCCGCTTCAAAGTCCGTATCGTAGGTGTTCAGCGGCTCTGAGTCGGGTGTCACTTTGGTGGAATCGACCATAGAAATCGCAAGTCCCCGGTGATTTGGAAAAGATCGGACCAGGGTGCGGGAAATCTGACAAGGGGGCAAGCAGGCCATGCTGCCACGCCCGCTCCCTGTCTGATCAATGTCTCATCAATTCGGCATCTTTTGCCAGTCGCCGGCCTCGATCTTGTTGATCGCAATCACCGCTTGCGTTCGGCTATCGACACCGAGCTTTTGAAGGATCGCCGAGACGTGCGCCTTGATTGTCGCTTCCGAGACCGACAGCTTGTAGGCGATCTGCTTGTTCAAAAGCCCTTCGCTTAGCATCATCAAGACGCGCACCTGTTGGGGTGTGAGAGTTGAAAGCCGGGCCAGCAGATCAGACGTCTCGTCATCTGCGGCCTGAGACAGGTCCACATCGGGTGGCGTCCACACATCGCCATTGAGAACAGCCTTCACCGCAGCACGGATATCATCAACGGGCTGGGACTTGGGAACAAAGCCAGAGGCGCCAAATTCGATACAGCGTCGAATGGTGCCTGGGTCTTCCTTTGCTGAAACAATAACAACCGGGATTTCGGGGTGTTGGGCGCGCAGATATAACAGACCCGACAGCCCCTGGACGCCAGGCATGGTCAGGTCGAGCAAAATGAGGTCGATGGGTTTTTTCTCGGCAAACATTTCGTTCAGCTCATCCAAAGAGCTGGCTTCGGCAATCTCCAAGTCGTCTAGGGATGCAGATAAGGATTGATTGAGCGCACCGCGAAACAACGGGTGATCATCGACAATGATAAGGCGGGTGAGGGCCAATGTACGTCTCCAAGAGATAGGGGCCAACGAAGATCGATGCGGAGTTTTGCTCGAGTTTTAGGCGCAAAAATCAATCACAAGGCAGGTAATAACCAAAGTTCACCGCCTTTGTGACACAGTCAGGGATGTAAGCAGCAGTTCGGAAGCTCTGACAACCCGGTATTCGCCACCAGTGCCTGTTAACGTTCACAAATTTGGCTCGATTGCCTCTTTTTGCGGTGTTTACAGGTATACATCTGTCGCTCGAAGGCTTCTGGTTTTTGCCGAAGTCTGATGGCACCATGATAAACGCCCACGGCACGTGTGGTGAATTTTACAGTGATCGCCAGCCGGGCATCAGGTTTTAGACACGCAGCATAAGGAAGATCAGCCGATGATCGAGCGGAAGGAACGCAAGCCCTATTGGCGGCATACCAAATGGCAGATGTTGGCCAGCCTCGTTCCGTTCCTGATCGTTCTCATTGTTCTGCCGCTGTACGGTGACAGTCTGAACCACAACAAGTTTCTCGGCTTTCCGCTTGGATATTTTCTGGCCGCACATGGCATGGTGATCATCGCCGTGTTTACCGCTGCAAGTTTCGTCAATCGCCAGGACGCCATCGACCACTGGCATGGCGCTCATGAAGACAGCTGACCACTTGTTTTTCGCCAGGTGAGCGTGTGGAAAACCATCGCACTTCGGTTTTGAGAATCAGCGAGGGTGCAGATCGCATCAGTCTCCCGGTTTCGGAATTAGATGCTCGGCATCGCGGTTTTATTGAAAGCACCGGCAACCAAGTCGAAATAGATGGCCCTGACCCCACAAACGCGCCTCGTGAACCCCAGACTGGGAACCTATTTCGGCATCTTTGCCAGCGGGTTTGCTGCTCTTGTTCTGCTGGCCCTGATTTTCGAACAGCTCGGCACGTCCGATGAGGCCTTGCGCCTTTTCATGTTGCTGGGCCCGCTTGTTTTGCTGCTGGCCATCGGCGCAGCAAGCTACACCAGTAAACCACTCGACTTCTTTGCGTCTGGCCGACGCGTTCCCGCCGTGTATTGCGGCCTTGGCTTGGCGACAACCGCGATAGGTGCCAGTGGCATGGTCACCATGGCCGGCATGCTTTTTATCGCAGGTTTCGATAGCCTCTTCCTGTTAAACGGCGCATTGGCGGGTTTCGTGCTGATGGCCGTTTTGCTTGCGCCTTTTCTTCGCAAGTTTGGGACATTTACGCTTCCAACCTATCTGGCGAGGCGCTTTGAAAGCCGACTGCTCAGGGCCGTTTCAGCTGGATTGATTGCAGTCCCGTGCTTTCTATTTCTGATCGCAGAACTTGTCGTTGCGATGCGCGCAGCTGCTTGGCTGACCGGCCAGTCGAACCTCATTGTGGGGTCGTTAATCGCAACGGTGATTGCAGTCATCCTCATCATGGGCGGCATGAGAGCACTGACCTGGACCAACGTGGCAGCGGCGATCGCGACGTTGGTGGCGCTGTGCGTCCCCGTCACGATCATTGCGGTGATGATGGGCTATCTTCCGGTCCCGCACTTTTCCCATGGCCCCGTTTTACGTGCGATCGGCACGCAGGAGGCCGCGAACGGATTGCCTGTGGTTGTCCAGCCCGGCTTGGTGTTCGCATTGACGGGTGAAGGCGCCCAGGTCATTGCGAAGCGGTTTTCAGATCCCTTCGGAACCATCGGCCCGCTCGCTTATGTTCTGGCAACCTTCACAATCATGTTCGGCGTTGCCGGTTCGCCGTGGCTGTTACCAAGGCTGGCGACCACGCCCGGCGTCTACGAGGCGCGCAAAACGCTTGGATGGGCCACCTTCTTTTTCGGTGCGATCATCATCACCGTGGCTACAATTACGGTGTTCTTGCGCCACTATCTGATGGAAGTGCCCAATGCATCGATCGCAGCCCCTCCTGAGTGGTTGCGGATCCTCATCAAAGAGGGGTTTGCCGAAGTCGCGACGCGCAGCACCCGCATGGCACTCACGAGCGTCGCGTTTGAGCGCGACAGCATTCTTCTCGCATTGCCGGCGGCGGGCGAACTTCCCCGTGTCTTCGAATTCCTGGCGGCAGCCGGCATCGTCATGGCCGGTGTCGCAGGCGCATCCGCCGCCGCCCTCACGATTGCGAATTTACTGGCCGAAGACGTTGTGCATGGGCTGTCTTGGAAACCCGCAGCAGATAACATTCGGTTTGCCACTGTTCGAATTCTGGTCTTGCTTGTCCTGGCGCTGGCAGCGTTTGCAGCGATGACGGTGCCATCGGACCCACTAAAGTTGCTTCTATGGTCGCTTTCCATGAATGGGGCGACGGTGTTCCCAGTGCTTGTTGCATCCATCTGGTGGAAACGGATTAATCTGTTCGGCGCAGTTGCCGGCATGGTCACCGGCTTCGTGCTGACGGTCCTGGTCATTATCGCAAGCGAAGCGGGCTTGACCAATATCTCCAGCGCACTGTCAGGGATGATCGCCGTCCCAGCCAGCATCATTGCAGGCATCGCCGTCAGCCTCGTAACACCAAGGCCCAGCCGCCATTCACTGGAACTGGTTCGCGATCTGCGGATACCGGGCGGCGAGATCCTGTATGATCGCGAAATGCGGCTGGCGCGGTTGAAGGAGCGCCGTCGCACGGCGAACTAACAGCAGCACTGGGATTGATTGGAAGTGTCAAACCATATCACCGCAAAAATCGCCAAAAAGACCGGTGTCAATTGGCGCACCCACCCTTCAATGAGAACAGATCAAAGACTACTATGATAACTGGACGCGTCGGGCGGCCCATCACGTGTTGGGGAAACGGCGAACGTGCCGGTTTCTACGCACCGTCTCAATTTAGCCTGCTCTCAGCCGACGGATGAACCTGGCAGTCGAGGCCAACGCACTATGGGACAAGAGCCGTCTGAGCTTTTTCCACCTCTCCAACCTCTGCAAACCGGTTTGCTGGATGTCGGCGATGGCCACTGCATTTATTTTGAGGATTGCGGCAACCCAAACGGACAGCCCGTCGTCATGATTCATGGCGGGCCTGGTGCAGGGTCCAATCCGCAAATGCGCAGGTTCCATGACCCCAGCGTTTACAGGATCATCCTGTTTGATCAGCGCGGCTGCGGACGATCGCGTCCACATGCGAGCCTCGAGGCCAATACCACCTGGCATCTCGTCTCCGACATGGAACGCCTGCGCATCTATCTGGGCATTGATCGCTGGCAATTGTTCGGAGGGTCCTGGGGCGCGACCCTTGCGCTGGCCTATGCGCAAACGCACCCGCAGCGCGTGTCGTCGATGATCCTGCGCGGTGTCTTCCTGATGCGTCAGACAGAACTCGACTGGTTTTATCTCGATGGCTGCAACCGTCTGTTCCCGGACGCGTATGAGGCTTTTATTGCCCCGCTGTCGATTGAAGAGAGATCAGATGTCATCGCATCCTACTATCATCGCCTGACCCACCCGAGCGATGCCATCCGTATGCCGGCCGCCAAGGCCTGGAGTCACTGGGAAGCGTCCACACTGTCCTTAACGCCTCAATCCAAACGCCGCAGGCTGTTTGAACATGACACGTTTGCGTTGGCGTTCGCCCGGATCGAGTGCCACTACTTTATCAATCGCGGCTTCATGTCATACGACGGTCAATTGCTGCAGAATATGGACAGGTTGGCGGGGACGCCGATCACCGTCATCAACGGCCGCTATGACGTGATCACACCACTAAAAAGCGCATGGGATCTTTGCGCTGCCCTCCCCTCGATTGACTTACAGATCATAGAGGGGGCCGGCCACGCCATGACGGAACCGGCCACGTCAAAAGCCCTTGTTAGGGCAGCTCAAGAACACCAAGGGCTGAATATCCAGGATCGGTTGTTCACGAGCCCGGCTCGATCGTCGGTCTAAGTGCTTAACCGGTTTGACCAGCGTCCCGCCAATGCCGGACGCCGGTCAAACAGGGATACAAGACCTAGCTCCGAGCACGTTCCTGTCTCGGTTGTGAGAGCTCTAAAGCGGTGTCGGGGCTTCGACATTCGGGGCGCGATCTTGTTTGCGCGGAATATCGGGGTCGGTCTTGTCGCCGAAATCCTCGAAACGCTCGCGAAACTTGCGGATCATGCCTTCGAGATAATCGACAGCTTGATCGACATCTTTTTCGCTCGGCAACTTCAGTTCTGGCATGCCGCCTGGTGGTCCAGCTAAAGGGCCCTCGTCGTCGCCCGTCGCAGGCGGCTTGCGCCCGTCCAGACCAAACACCTCTTCCATTTTGCGGATTTCAGCCTTCAACTCTTCGTTCTCGGCCTTGAGCTTGTCCAACTCGGACTGAGATAGCGTGGGGCTTGGGGCAGCTGCACCCGCATCCGCATCTGGTGCGACGTCCATTGGATTGCACGACCAGGCACCGTTCTCGCTTTTGCAAAACGACATGGACCCGGTTTTCTTGTCTAGCCGGATAAATCCGCCATCCACGGGGGACATGGAAAAACGTGCATCGTCTTCATCGCCCGGTGCAGCCTTCGCCAGTGGCATGGCGAGCATCGCAATGGCGATAACGGCGGCGGCAAAAACGCCCATCGCAGCACCGAAAGCGGGGCCGACACGGTCGGATTTCAAAGGAGAAATCATGGTTTACCTCTTCATTTTGAACAATCAGCGCGGCTGATAAGAGCTGGCGCCAGATCTGCGGTCCCGGCGCCGACATACCACGACTGTCGTCATGCGCTAACCCAGGTGCCTGGAAAATCGGGCAATTTCATTACCGAACCACCTGAATTGAGCTGCGTTCAGGCTCTTCAGCGCTGCACATTGCGCGTCTCACGATCAACACACCGCGTGATGCTGCGGAAGTCTTTGCCGGTTTTGCCGCGCCCTTAACGCATCGTTTACGCGAACCACCGAGCTTGAGGTTTGAGAGGTTCCCTTCGTGCCGCGTGTGAACCAGCAAATACGCCTAAAAGCCGGCACGAGCAGCCATGGGATCTGGCCCATGACCCTCACCCTCGCACATTGCAGGATCAGTCGGCTCTGAAGCGTTCTGTCGGACCGTGAAACAGGACCCTGAAATGTCGGATAATAACGATCTCGCCTCCGCAGCCGCCCACGATCTTTACGAGACGCATGCTGATCATTCAGCTGGCATCGGTTCCGATGAAACAGGAACGGAAGATCTTAAGAGCATCCTGAAGCTCATCGCCACCCAGCTGCAGGATGTCGATCGGCGGCAGACTGAGGTTCTGTCGCAGATGCAACAGCGCCTCGAAGACCTTGAAGGCCAGACAAAGGCCAGGAAGGCCCGCGTCCCCGCAGCCTACGTTCCAGCTTTCGAACGCATTCAAGATGGTATCCATCAACTCGTTGAGCGGATTTCGGAAAATCGCGATGGGGTGATCCCGGCAGCAGCACTGGGTCAGATGGCCCAGCCGACACAACCAGACCAGCCAGACCAGCCAGACCACGTAAACGGTGCCAGCAACACAGGCTTTGACGCCGGCCCAATTCCATCACTGAGCGCCGCCATCACCGATGCGCTGCAGGACCAGATCGTCGACGGCCAGCCCGACGCGACCCCAACACACAGCAATGACGATTCAGACGCAGGTGCAACCCCAACTGAGGCGTTCCCCTCTGAGGGGTTCCCAGCTGAGGTTTTCACAGAAACCAGCCCGCTGCGCTCGGCACTGAACGAAGACGCGCTGATGGACGATCACTTCAACCCAAAGGCAATCGACCAGCCAGCCTTCCAGGCGGAAGGACATCGCGACATGGAGCCTGACGCAGAAACACTGGAAGCCCCAAAAGCCATTCAAAGCCCTGAAGTAGATGAAGCTGAAACCGATCTCGACGGGTCCGACCCTTGGGATCACGCGACGGCCGAAGCGTTGACCCAGGCCTATGAAACCGGCGAAACCAATCAGCCGCCGATGATTGCAGGCTTCCCGTCGCTGTCAGCCGCTATGCCGGCTGAAACGCCAGCCTTGACTACCACCCAGAGCGTAGAAAACGAAAGCGGCGGTGTGCAGCCTGAAGCCTTCTTATCCGCCTCTGAGCCTGCCGCACATATTCAAACATCCGCCGCCTCGGTCGATTTCGATCGCGAATGGCTCCAGGAGCGTTTTTCTGAAATCGCCGATCGCGTAGAGCAGTCTCTCGCGGATATGCGACCTGACGACTCGCTCTTCGCTTTGTCGGACCGCGTGGAACGCATGCAGGAGGACATTACACAGGCCCTGCAGGACGTGGCCACGCGGGATGACCTTGACACCCTCAAGTCTGACGAGTTCCCCGTCGATGATCTGCTAGCCCATCTCGACCGGACCGACGCAAAGCTCGACAAAATCGTCTCCGTCGATGACAAGCTGGCCATGGTCATCGCGCAGCTGTCGGATGAACGGTTTAACGCCTTGATCTCGGAATTCGCGCCCGCCGCTCCTGTCGGGACCGATGCCCCCGAGGTGGATTTCGACAAGATCGCAAACGTGGCGGCCGCAGCCGTTGCCGAACGCTTCGCTGAACTGGGCCCCAAGACAAATGAGCAAGCGCCCGCAGTGACAGAAATGCGTGAGCTGCTTGAGCACTTCATCGCTGATCAGCGCAAAGACCACGAGCAGACGGCTGGGACCCTCGACACCATCCAGCAGGCCATGGTCAACATTCTAGACCGTGTCGAGGCGATGGAAATGTCTGCCGAAGCAGCTTTCATGACAGCACCTGGCGCAGGTCTGCACAGCGCCGACCTGGACGACGAAGACGATGACTATGCATCAACCAGCCAGTCGTCCTCATCATCAATGACGTTTGCACCAGCCGGCATCGCTGCGGCTGTTCCAGCAGCTATAGCCGATCCAACCGCCCCGCGTGCAGCTGCCGACGGCTTCCAGTCCGGGCAGTCATTCGAAGACGATGACTTCGGCTCGCGCACACCGCCTGCTGCCTACGGTCAGCCTGCGGCCAACGGCCAAACTGCGCCCGAAGGCCAGCCGAACGATGCCGCATACGAAACCGAAACAGGCGGCGTCATCGCACCGGACCTGTCGCCCATGAGCCCGATCGACCGCATTCGTCAGGACTTCATCGACGACGCGCGGCGCACAAAGGCGCAGGTCAGCGCTCAGGCCGACGAAGAAATGGCTGCGGCGGCAACGAAAAAACCGGGACGCAAATCAATCCTGGATGGTTTGCGCGGCGGTGGTAAGGCAAAAGAAGTCAAGTCCCACAGCGCTGGCGTGGACGCCGTTCTGTCCGGTTCGACAACGACGGACGGCGATGCTGGTGGAACAATCTTCGGTATGCGACGCAACACGGTCATGATCGGCGCCTTCGTCACGCTGATCGCGGTGACATCGGCATTGATGCTGATGCGCAAGGACAGACCCGTCGCAGCAACACCAGGACAGCCGGTCATCGAACGCTCGATGGAAACATCGAACGAGGGCGCAGACAAACAGGCCAACCTGGGGCGCGCGAGCGGCCAGCCATCGCTTGAAGCCGAGCTCAACAAAATCGTGGGTGGACCGGTCGCAAATCTGGAAAACGTCCCAGGGGTCGACATTCAGCCATCGCGCCGCGCGCTCAGCGCACCGGAACTGGCCCACATCCAAGAGCGCCGTTCCATGGCTCAGGCGTCTTCGAAGCTGGGTCAGGAAGCAGCCCGGGCGACGCCAGCAGCAGTCATGAAAGAGTTCGGTGTTTCATCCGACAACGGCCTTGCACAATCGGCAGTTCAGCGCTCGGGTCTGGCCTCCAAGCTCGACCTTCCGCCAGCAACCGTCGGGCCGCTGTCATTGCGGCTTGCAGCAGCCAAAGGCGATCCATCGGCTCAGTTCGAGGTTGCCGCCCGATTGGCGGAAGGCAAAGGCACAAACCAAAACTTCCAAGATGCCGTGGCCTGGTACACCCGTTCGGCCAACCAGGGCTTCGCTCAATCCATGTATCGTCTGGGCACCATGTTCGAGCGTGGACTTGGCGTGAAGAAGAACATGGAAAAAGCCGCCAGCCACTATGAGCAGGCAGCCGATCGCGGCAACGTGAAGGCAATGCACAATCTCGCCGTCCTCAAGGCTGGCAGCTCAACGACATCGCCGGATTACCTGAGCGCGGCCCACTGGTTTGCCAAGGCAGCCGATTATGGTTTGACCGACAGCCAGTACAACCTCGCGGTGCTGTTTGAAAACGGACTTGGCGTGAAAAAAGACCTGGTGGAATCCTATAAGTTCTACACATTGAGCGCCAAATCCGGAGACGCGGAAGCGGTCAAGAAGCGCAACGAAGTGCGCGGCAAACTGTCGAGCCAGCAGTCGATGGAAGCCGAACATATGATCATCAAATGGCGTCCAAAATTGCCAAGCAAGATCGCAAACGACGCGCGCGCTGCCGGCGAGGAGTGGAAGAAGCGGGCAAACGGTCAATACGCAAGTTGATCAGGGCCAGCGGCGAGAGGTTGAGTTGTTCAATCGAACGCATATGATGCCTTTCCGATGGTCAAACGCACGCCTGTGAAAACCACGCCCAAAAAAAAGAAAACCGCGCCCCGAAGCGCGGTTTTTTTGCATCGCAACCAAACAGCCTGTGTTGGGGATTAATCAGCAATCATCGATTGGTCTGTTAAAATCTGCCGATATCTGGGTATGTGGGCGAAATCATTAGATGTTCGTGGTTGACCAGCAAGCCTGGGCCTGGGCATTTTGCACCGCACGCGTTAGCGGCCGCCGCTCGCCTTTCCCAACCGCCGAGCTCATTGCCGCCACGGACCGATTGGATGTACTTTTACCTGCCCATCGCTGAAATGTCCGCGAACATCTGGGTGTTCCTCGGCATGGGTGCGGCCGTGGGTTTCTTGTCAGGTGTCTTTGGCGTCGGCGGTGGCTTCCTCATGACGCCGCTACTGATCTTTTCAGGCATTCCTCCAGCCGTTGCCGTCGGCACGGAAGCGGCACAAATCGTTGCCTCCTCGGTGTCAGGTGCCATCGCCCAATACCGTCGCAACAACGTCGACATCAAGATGGGTCTTGTGCTGCTGGCTGGCGGTTTCGTCGGATCAATCATCGGTGTCCAATTGGTCGTTTTTCTTCGCGCTCTTGGGCAATACGACCTATTCGTCTCGTTGAGTTACGTCACTTTCCTGGGCGCAGTCGGCACCTTGATGATGATCGAGAGCCTGAACACCATGCGCCAGGTCCGTGCAGGCGGGCGCAGCGGCAACAGACGCTCGGGTCAGCACAGTTGGATACACGGCCTGCCGTTCAAGATGCGGTTCCACCGCTCCAAGCTTTACATCTCCGCCATTCCCCCGATCCTGATCGGAGCGTTCGTCGGCCTTCTGGCAGCGGTGATGGGTGTCGGCGGTGGCTTCATCATGGTGCCCGCCATGATCTACCTGTTGAAAATGCCAACCAACGTCGTCGTCGGCACGTCCTTGTTCCAGATCGTTTTCGTCACCGCCCTCACGACAGTGCTGCATGCCACGAACAATTATACCGTCGATATTGTCCTCGCGCTCTTGCTGATGATCGGCGGTGTCATCGGGGCTCAATTCGGAGCCGTCGCTGGGCAAAAGTTGAAAGGCGAACAGCTCAGGTTCCTTCTGGCAGCCCTCGTGCTCCTGGTTTGTCTGCGTGTGGCCTATGGCCTGATTGTAACCCCCATCGACCTCTACTCGATAACTCCGGTTTTGTCGGGGGGACACTGATGGGTAAGCCATGCAATCAGACACCACGTGTCACCCAGTTCAAATCACTACGCCGACACGCTTTCTTCGGCCTAACCGCCGTTTCAGTCTTGTGGTTGAGCCTATCCATGACGCAGACAGCATACGCCCAGGTTTTCGAGGTCCCGCCAGCCGCAGGCCCGCAATCGATCGCGGGTGAAACGGACCCCTCTGACCAGGACATTGACCCAGACGATAACCTGGCTTCCGGCCCCACGAACAGGGCCTCGACTGCCTCCATCGAAATGGACGTTTCGACACGATCGGTGGCAGTGACATCGGCCTTCACGGGAACCGCCATCACCGTCTTCGGCGCCATCACCCGCGGTGAAGACATTTCTGAAGATGAAGTCGGCTATGACATTGTCATCGTCGTGGAGGGAACGTTTACCCCCCTGGTGGTTCGGCGGAAATCAAACGTGGCGGGGCTCTGGATCAACACGCGCGCAATGCAATTTCAAACCATCCCGAGCTACTACACCATTGCATCCACCCGGCCGTTGACCGAGATCGCACCACGCCGCGTGTTGAGGTCTAATCGCATCGGCTTCGACCACGTTCAGATGATGCCATCCGCAAAAGAAAGTCGTCGGATCGGCCCGAATGAAAGGGCTGAGTTCCGCGATGCCGTCATCCGTCTGAAGAAGCGCGAAGGGCTCTATAAGGAAGATGAGGCCGGCATAAACTTTATCGGTAAAAGTCTGTTCCGGTCGGAAGTCCGGCTACCCGCGAACGTGCCCGTCGGACCTTTGGCAACGCGCGCATATCTGTTCAAATCCGGTCAGCTTATCGCCAAGTCAGACCAACTCGTGACCATGCGCCGTGAGGGCTTTGAACGTTTCGTCCATGACCTGGCATTCGACCGCCCGCTTTTTTATGGACTGATGACGGTGTTCCTCGCCGTCGCTGCAGGTCTGATTGCTTCGGCCACGTTCCGTAACCCACGCAGCTGATCTTCATGAGACCGAACGTGGCCAACTGCCGGCTCGCTAAAGCGGAGGCCCAGCGGTCCAGGTGGTCGTTTTTCGATTGAAATCCACATCCCGCTCACTCTAATAGCGCTGCCGGCCGGGCCGTCGAGCGACTGGCAACAATCCTGAATATCTTGCTGCCCAATGCGATAGTGGATGTCTTTAAGGAGTAAGCGGATGCCGACGTCACGCATGATCACGCTGGCGATTGTCAGTCTAATGCTGTCAGCGGTCGCAGCCACTGCGGCGAGCGCGCGCGAACTCCCCTTTGCCACGTATGCGCAAGAACCCCGCGCGATCATGGCGCTGGCCATTGCCATTCAGGAATTGAGCGACTGCGACGGTGATTTGACCTTTAGCGAAACCGATGTCCCTGACGGCGATGGAACAAGTGTTCTGGCGACGGTGACCTGCGAGCGTTTCCCGACCGAAAGCGGAGCTTTTGCCAAGGCCACCGTTGTGATCGAGATGGGAGTCGACGGCAAGAAAGCCCCGATCGGCCCAACCTCTTTTGAATACAACCTGCCGTGAAGCCCGCACCGAAACATCATTGGCCAACGCACGTGAGTTCAACGCCAAGCTTGCGAACGCACACCGTATCAATTGTTGGTCGATAGTCCGCGCCGAACTCAGTCCCCGCGCAGCAAACGGGTGGCGATCGGATAAAGTCCTTCTTGCCCAAGCATCCAGACTTTCATCCCGTCGATACCAAACAGCGGGCTGAACGCTTCATCCAGCACATTTAAACCGCCGGTAAAGGCACCAAACGCAGGCATCACGAGCCTCAACCCGTTGCCGACAAAGCAGGGCCGCCGCACCGTAAAGCCATTGCGGCTCATCTTGGCAGCAGGGTGAAGGTGGCCGGCAATTTCATGCGTCTGTGTCCCGCTGGTGGGCTCATGCCGAAGGCTCAGTCCGGCGAGAGCAACGGCAGGAAACACATGCCCGCCCACACGGTCAGAAATGACGGGGTCATGGTTGCCGGTCACCCAGATCCACTCACACGCATCCTGCATAATGGAGAGTGTTTCAAGATCTTCGCCATCAATGCGATTGACGGCATCGGTGTCGTGAAAGCTGTCGCCGAGCGCGATCACAGACGTTGCACCATACTTATCAATTACACCCGCGAGCTTGGCCAGTGTCTCGCGGGTATCGTACGGCGGCAGCATCTGCCCACGGGCAGCAAACGACGATCCTTTTTCAAGGTGAAGGTCAGCGACGATCAAGGCCTTTTCTGCTGGCCAGTACACCGCACCGCTAACGTCGGCAATCAGGGTCTTCCCGCAGATCGACAACTCCTGGCTATCAAACTCACCGAGATTCAAGCGCTCGGGCTTAAGCTGCAGCATGGATATCCCCTCGAATTCATCGGCAGCGCAAACCTTAGCAATCTTCGTCGTTTCGCCAACCTGCCCTGTGCAACTTAACAGTGGATCAGTGGTAAAACGGCGTTCGCGTTGTAGCGATCAGGCCGTCATTGCTTCGCGAATGAGATCCTCGGCAGCGTCCCGCAGTATGCCCTCACGCGCGGACCCGCCGACACTTTCTTTGCCAACTTCCAATAGGATCGGCACTGACAACGGCGAAACCCGATCTAGCGCGCAATGCCGGAGCTTGCCATGTGTCCGCGCCAGAAAGTCCGACAGCCGCCCGATGTCGAGCAGTCCGGTCGCAGCATCCGCCCACGCGGCCTGCAATAGAAGATGCTGCGGCTCATGCTTGCGCAGGACGTCATAAACGAGGTCCGTCGACATGGTGACCTGGCGCCCGCTTTTTTCCTTGCCGGGATGTCGCCGCTCAATCAGCCCGGCAATGACGGCACACGTGCGAAATGTCCGTTTCATGAGGTTTGATTCGGCCAGCCAGGCATCGAGATCATCCCCCAGCATATCTTCATCAAATAGCTCTGATAGCGTGAGCTGTCCCGCATCGATCATCTGCGACAGGTCTTTCATGCACCAAACCGCGATGCCGTAGTCGTTTGCAACAAAGCCAAGCGGCGCAGCACCCGTTCGTTCAAGGCGCCGCGTCAACAACATGCCAAGCGTCTGATGGGCGAGCCGCCCTTCGAAGGGGTAGGCGACCAGATAGCCCCGTTTGCCCCGTGGGAATGTCTCGATCAATACCTCATCGGGTTCGGGGACAATGGATCGTTCAGCATGAAGCACCAGCCACTCGACAACAGGTTCAGGCAACCCCGACCACGACGCGCGATCAGACAGCATTGTCCGGACGCGCTCGGCCAGATGGGTCGACAGCGGGAACTTGCCGCCGGGGTAGCTCGGGATCATCGGTTCCTGAGCGCTTGCCCGCGAAACGAAGGCTTCGGTGTCACGCAGACCCTCGAACCTTAAGACCTCGCCGGCGAACACAAACGTGGAACCAGGCGTCAACTGTTCAATGAAATACTCATCCACTTCGCCAAGCACGCGGCCACCGGCCAATGCACGCTGGGTCGTCGGTTCACGCCGCGGTCCGTTCAGCTTCACGATGCCGTTGCCACGGTATCCGTTCCTGGCCTGACCCGTAGCTCCAGGCGGCAGCTTGCCAGCCCGGGTCAGACGCACCTTGATCATCGGGCTATCGACAATCGTCCCGACATTCATCCGGTAGGTTTGGGCAATCTGCGCGTTCGACACACGCAACATCCCTTCAGGCGTCGGGCGCAGTTTGGCATAGCGTTCGTAGGCCTTCAGCGCGTACCCGCCGGTTGAGACAAACGCGATCGCACGGTCAAAACGGTCCCGCGTGAGCTGGGCATAGGGCAACGCGGAGCGCACCTCATCAAACAGCTGATTGGGATCAAACGGCGCCTGACACGCCATGCCGAGAATATGCTGTGCCAAGACATCTAGCGCGCCAGCCCGCGACAGCGCCACGTCCTGGACGCCCGCGCGCGCGGCATCAAGCGCTGCCCGACACTCGAGAACCTCAAAGCGGTTGGATGGCACAAGGATGGCCTCCGAGGCTTCATCCATCCGGTGATTGGCCCGCCCGATGCGCTGCGCCAGCCGGGAGGCCCCCTTTGGTGCACCGACGTTGACGACAAGATCGACGTCCCCCCAGTCAATCCCAAGATCGAGCGTAGACGTCGCCACCACGGCATCGAGCGAACCCTCAGCCATGGCAGCCTCAACCTTGCGCCGCTGGCCGGCATCAAGCGACCCATGGTGCAGGGCGATCCGCAAGCCATCCTCATTCAGCCGCCACAACTCCTGGAACGAAAGCTCCGCTTGCATACGGGTGTTCACGAACACCAGCGTCAAGTTATGCGACTTGATGGCTTCATAAACCGACGGCATCGCATACCGCGCCGAATGCCCGGACCACGGCACAGGGTCATCGAGTTCGAGAATGTTCAGATCAGGCTGCGCCCCGCCGTCCGCAAAGACCACATCTGCCAGGTTGATCCGCGTCTCCGGCGCGTCTTGAGCTTCAAGGAAGGCCCGCAATTCTCCAGGCCGCGCCACCGTTGCCGACAAGCCGATCGCCTTTAGGCCAGGCGCAAGCTTACGTAGCCGCGCGATGTCGAGCGCGAGCAGGTCTCCCCGTTTGGAGCCGGAAATGGCATGCAACTCGTCAAGGATGATGGTTTTCAGATCACCGAATAAAAACGGCGCATCTGGATGGGCCAGCAGCAGCGCGACCTGTTCCGGCGTGGTCAGGAGAATATGAGGCGGCTTGGTCCGTTGGCGCGTCCGCTTGGCCGCATTGGTGTCACCTGTTCGCGTCTCTGCTGTAATAGGTAGGCCCATGTCGGCGATCGGCCGTTCCAGGTTCCGTGCTACGTCTACGGCAAGCGCTTTGAGCGGTGAGATGTAGAGCGTGTGCAACCCAGACCCGGAGAACACCTCACCGGGTTTGCGCTTTGGGCCGGTGAACGCGGCATCGGACAATTCAATCAGGCTTGGCAAAAAACCAGCCAGCGTCTTGCCCGCACCGGTCGGCGCAATCAGCAGTGCTGACCGCCCGGCAGCTGCCTTTTCGAGTAACGCCAGTTGATGTGGCCGCGGTGCCCAATTCCGTTTCCGAAACCAATCGGCAAACACGTCTGGTAGCCCGGCCAACTGTTCACGTTCAAGCTTGGCGGAGCGACGTCTGGGCGCTGCCGTTTTGAGTGACGCTGACGCTGACGCTGAAGCTGACGCGACCGGCTTGCGCTTGGTACGCTTAGTCTTGGGAGCCGGCGTCTTGGCTGGTTTTATTGTCAAATCCACCACACACAATCAAAGATGCCAGCCCAGCGGGACTGATACCTCAGGATGAAACTTCCGCCCCGGGCCAGACGTTGCGCACACGGCACTCCAACTTCAGCCAAGCTTAAGCTATACGATATGTACCGGCTAGCACGGGTGCCCGGGTTCGTCGCTTGACACCGGTGTAACAATAGCAATGCAATGCAACGGCTTGAGCCGTGTTCGGTGTTAGCTCGAACTGCGAACAATCCCAGTCTTTGGCACGACAACGATCATGAAAAGCACAGGAACGATCCGCTAATGGATACACGGCAAATTTTCGGCGGAAACCCTTTCGGCGTCTTGATCCGCCTGATCATTCTGTCGCTGGTCGTCGGCGTGGTTTTGTCCGCGCTGGGTATCACGCCACAAAACCTGTTCTACCATCTCAACATTCTCGCCGGGCGTCTTTACGACATGGGATTTGGCGCAGTGGAATGGGTCTTTGGCTATGTCGTCTTGGGGGCCATGCTGGTCGTCCCCATCTGGCTTATTAGCAGGGCATTTGGTGTCATCGGGTCGAAAAACGACAACGAGCGATTGTGACCGAACCGAAGCCGTCCTCAGAAGAGCACCAAGCAATAGGCCCGCCTCCCGCCAAGCCCGATGGTCCGATCAACAGCCGCCAAGTTCTGGCGATCGCCGTGCCGATCACGCTGTCCAATGCCACCACACCCCTCATCGGTTTCGTCGATACCGCCGTCATCGGACAACTCGGCCAAGCCCATTTGATCGGCGCTGTAGCCGTATCCGCCAACATCTTTTCATTGCTGTTCTGGGCATTCGGCTTCCTGCGCATGGGGACAACAGGTCTGACCGCCCAGGCGGTGGGAGCAGATGACCAGTCGGAAGTCGCAGCCAATCTCGTCAGGCCCATGATCATCGGGTTGGCCGCTGGCGCGGCACTCATTTTGCTTCAGTGGCCGTTGGCTGAAGCGGCCTTCGCGCTTGTTTCGGCAACGGACGCTGTCACCGATGAGGCACGGACATACTTCACTGTCCGCATCTGGGCAGCCCCGGCAGCCTTGATGAACTACGCCCTGCTGGGCTGGTTCATCGGTCAAGCCCGGGCCGACATTGCGTTCGGGCTTCAGCTGCTGTTGAACGGCATCAACTTGGTCCTGTCGGTGCTGTTCGTATTGGTCTTCGAATGGGGTGTTGCAGGCGTCGCAGCGGCTGTGGTGATCGCTGAATTGGCAGCCCTTTTTGCAGGCGGTTACCTAGCCACCCGGCAGCTCGTCAACCGTGGGCAGGACTGGCGAAAAACGGACATCTTGAACCCAGAAAAGTTCACCCAGGTGTTGACCGTCAACGGGGACATCATGGTGCGCACTCTGTGCCTGCTGGCGATTTTTTTCATCATGACCGCCAGTGCCGCGCGCGCCGACGAACTGACGTTGGCGGCCAATGCAATCCTGCTCGCCATCACAGCCGTGACGGTCTATTTCCTTGATGGCTACGCGTATGCCGCCGAAACGCTGGTTGGACAAGCCGTTGGCGCACAAGACAAAAACAGGTTCATCGCGGCTGGAAAACTGTCAACCATTTGGGCCGCCGTCACATCTCTCATCTTGTCAGCCGCAATCTTTTCTGCTGCCCCGGCCATCATCGACTTCATGACCACGGATGCTGCAGTCCGTGAAGCTGCACGAACGTATCTGCCGTGGGCGGCCCTCACGCCGATACTCGGCGTCTGGTGCTTTCAATTGGACGGTATCTTCATTGGGGCAACGGCGACACGCGCCATGCGAAACATGATGATCCTGAGCTTGATCGTGTTCCTCGCGGCATGGTGGGGGCTGAGCGGCTTATATGGCAATCACGGCCTGTGGGCAGCACTCATGATCTCATACATCGCTCGAGCCATCCTGCTGGCTGGCTGCCTCCCTGCTACGATCAGCGGAAGCTTCCAACCTGCCCAACGCATCTGACGTTTCTCAGCGCTTGATGACGTTACTGAATTTGCGGACCATGCCTTCCCACCGGCCCGTCTTAAGACAAGCGGCTCTCTCATCTCCGCAATAGGAGGTGCAAAACCCCTCGTTGACTTCCTTGGTGCACTCTTTTTTGCACTGCTTGGCAATAAACGAACAGGTCATCCGCTTCTTGGCGTGTGCCGTGTCGACGTAAGGTCCAGCCACCAGCGCAAAGGCAAACACGGGGAGCATGGCGGTCGAACACCGAAAAAAGCCATTGCCGAACGCAGGCTTCAAGGTATTCGATCGTGGGGATTTCGGCCGCGAGGCCATCGTCAAAAAGGTCATGGGCACGGGGCTCCAGGTTATCGTCCAACCAAGTTATCGTCCAACCAAGCCGGTCGACTTGGAGACCGGCAGACACCACAGTGAATGGGCAAAAGTTCGACCGATTTATGAGTTTTAAGGCTTCTACCACCTGATTTCAGACGGTTCACGACCGTTTTTCACGACGGACCTGAAACACTGCTGAACGGGCGGCCCGCCAAGACCGAACTGCTTTCCCTGACTTACGGTCACGACGTTTTCTTCGCTCCGGATCATCTGGGCCTATTCATTCAGGTCAAGCGGCTTTGCCGCCCAGGCTTCCGCCCCACTGCCGCAGAGCTTATCAAACCCGCCAGCGCCTCGCGCGGCCTGACCAAGTCCAGACTTGATCCGCCCGATCAGTCCCGGCCCCTCATAAACGAGCCCTGTGTAAAGCTGGATGAGTGAGGCACCCGCTTTCACCTTTTCAATGGCCGTCCCGGCACTGTCGATGCCGCCGATCCCGATCAGTGGAACCGCCCCGTCAGTGAGACGGTAAACACGGGCCAGAAAAACCGTCGAGCGATGGAACAAGGGCCGCCCCGATAAGCCGCCGCCTTGCCGGGCCGTGGCCCCTGCAATGCCAGGCCGGGTCAGAGTCGTATTCGAAATCGCAATTCCATCGACTTTATTGTCCAGCAGGACATCGACGATCGGCTCCAAATCAGGTTCGGCAATATCAGGCGCCAGCTTCACAATAATCGGCCGGGTATGCTCAGGCCCGCCCCGCGCCCGCGCTTTGACGCAATCCTCCCGTGCCGCCATCACACGCGCCAGCAAAGCCTTCAGGGCGTCAGGGGCCTGGAGGTCGCGCAACCCCGGCGTGTTCGGCGATGAGATATTCACCGTAAAGTAGCTCGCGACATCATAAAACGTCGTGATCCCGGTGGCATAATCGACAGCGCGGTCCTGCGTATCCTTGTTGGCACCAATGTTCACGCCAACCACGCCGGTTGCCCCTCGACGCTTTTTCAAACGCTCAAGTGCGGCAGCGTGCCCGCCATTGTTGAAACCCAGCCGATTGATGATTGCGTGCTCATCCTTCAATCGGAAAACACGAGGGCTGGGATTGCCCGACTGCGGCTCCGGTGTGAGTGTACCAACTTCGGCGAACCCGCATCCAAGATCGAGAATAGCATCGGGGACGCGCGCATCCTTGTCGAAACCAGCTGCAATTCCAACAGGATTTGGGAAGGGCAGACCACACACGGTTTGTGAAAGGATAGGATCTTCGTCGTCCCGCAAACGCGGGTAGATCCCCAGTTCCAGCATGCGAATGGTCAGATCATGGGCTTCTTCCGGCGGCAGCGCTCCGAGCATTGGCCGCGCAAGTTCAACGAGGCCACCGATCATGATTGTGTGTCCTCAGTGGGTGCGTGTTCCGCCAAAAGACTGGCCGGCACTTGTGGAACACCAGCGTCGTCGGTCGTCAGGTCGATCACGGACAATGCGGCATTGGTTTGAAGCATTCCATACAAATGAGGAAACCGTTCTCCACCGCGAGAGATTTCCCATTTCAAACCGTCGCCTAATTGCGCTGGTGAATATGTGATCGCAACCAGATCAGTTTGGCCTTTGTAGTGTTTTTCCAAAGTCCCAGCCAGCTGCTCAGGCGTGGACAGATGAATGAAACCATCGCGTGCATCATGAACAGATCCCGAGTAGGTTCCTGAAGCCGTGGCGCGTTGCCATTCGGGCTTGGGCATGACCTTCACGACCAATTCGATATCACGTGCGTTTGCGCCCTCGCCCATGGTGGCTCCTAGTTGGTTGATCGGTTTGCAAGGATGCGTTCGCGGCAGTGCCAGCGCTTCCCATTTGAAGGAATTTGAAGGGCCTCGATGGTCTCGAGCCTTGAACTGTTGCAAGGTTTATACTGGTTCGCAAAATGAAGAGCCAGCGATCCGGCATAGCCCCCGGTGAGAAAGAAAACAACCGGATCAGGCCATGCCTTTGTGGCAACGGCCTGGCTCCACTGAAACGCGAAGGCACTCATGTTTAATAGGCTTGAAACGGCTTCCCTGACGGTCTTGGAAGTTTTTTCCGCATCTAGAACCTATATGATACCGGCCTACCAGCGACCATACTCCTGGAGCAGCAAGCAGATCGCTCAGTTGTTCGAGGATATCTCAGCTGCCGCTGGTCTGGATGACCCGGCCATCAGCGAGGCCGATTACTTTCTCGGCAACCTGATTTTTCTTCGCGATACCGGTGGACCTGCGAGATCGTCTGAGAACGGTATGCAACGGCTGGATATCGTCGATGGTCAGCAGCGTCTGGTCACGCTGTCGATACTGTTGGCGGTGTTGCGCGATGCCGAAACCGATCAAGCCCACCGTGCAGCGATTGATAGCTTACTGTTTGCGCCCAAAAACCCCGCTGCGTCCCGCACTCAGCTACAGCAACGCGAAACCATCCCCAGACTGACGTTGCGCGAGATCGATCAGGCATTCTTTGCAGCGCATATTCAAGACATGGCCGCCAGCCAGATCGCGGCGGTCTCGCCAGACACTTTGCCCCAGCCGCATCGCAATCTGAAAGATGCACAATCCTTGCTCTCCGATCTCGTGGGTCAGCTAACGACGGACGAGCGCCGCCAAATGGTGGAATACCTCAAGAACAACTGTCATGTGGTCTCGATCATGACGGAAGATCTGGATAAAGCGCACAAGCTCTTTTCGGTGATCAACGACACCGGGCTCAAATTGCAGCGTAATCAGATCTTGAAAGCAGAAGTGCTGCGCGAAACGCCCACCCAGAGCACCGATCGTGTCCAGGTTGTCTGGGACGAAATCGAGCGCGAACTCGGCCCCAGATTTGAAGATCTTTTCTCCCATATCCGGACAGCGTTCGGCATCAAGCGACCACAGATCATAAAGGCCATACGCCATCTCATCGCCGAGATGGGTGGCGCTGAATCCTTTGTTCACGAGGCGCTACTCCCGTTCGCCAAAGCCTACCGCCTCATCCTCACCGCCGACCAGAACGGCAATCCCTTGCCCGATGATCTGAAGACGCTGCTGCTGAAAATGCGCAGGCTTTCTGGCGAAGACTGGATGCCAGCGGCGATGTTCGCCGTGCAACGTGCGCAGACAGATCCGGACCAAGGCTACCGCGCTCTGGTCGAGATTGATCGCCTGGCCCACTTGCTGCGGCTAATGTGTCTGGGCGCAGGTCGCCGCCAGACGCGCATGACAAAGGTCTGCACGGCCCTGCGCGAAGGCAATGCCTTTACGACAGATACCGATGGCGTGTTTGCAATCACAAAAGAGGAAACCCGCATGGTCGCGCATCACTTGCGTGATCTTTACGGTCGTAACCCACAGGCCTGCAAACTCGTGCTGATGCGTTTGAACGACGAACTAACCGGTAGTGTGGCCAGCCTGCCGAGTGGAGAGTTCTCGGTTGAGCATGTGCTCCCGCAACGTCCAAAAGGAAGCAGCGCTTGGCGAGAGGTCTTTCCGAACGCAGAACAACGTGCGGTTTGCACCACGAGCCTGGGCAATCTGGTCCTTGTCAGTCCGGCACAGAACAGCCGTGCCAAGAACGAGGAATTCAAGACCAAAATCGACATCTACGCCAACCCGGAAAAAGGACGGCGGATTGTCAGGATCACACAAGACGCCATTCAAGCAGACATCTGGGATGCTGAGACCATCGCGAGACGCCAACAGCATTTTGTCGAGATCATTTCAAGAATTTGGCGTGTCGAACTGCCGGCAAGTTTTCATAAGGCCGCGTCACTCGGCTTGCAAACAGACAGCGATAACACCCCGGTTCAAGAGCCATCTGCAAACCAAACTGGTGCTGCATAATCCGTTAAGCGTCAGATCTACCTTGTCTATGATGGGCTAACCAATTGAGGTTCTAATATTTTTCAGTTACACGCTATGGTATTGGCACGGGCATGACTGGGGCAAAATAAAAGCGAATGCAAAATGCTGGACCATTTTCGAGGGGGGCAGCCTCTAAAGGACGTGTTCTTCGGAGACAGCCTTTTCAATATCCCGGAATTCCAACGCGACTATGCTTGGACACGCGCTGAGGTCTCCGACCTGTTGCGCGACTTCGGGCTCAGCCCAACCGGCCACCCCCCCTCTCCGAAAAACAGCCCCTTGAACCTGAGCAACGGCGCACCGCCTTACCCAGCCCCATCGCAATGGGCATCGTTCTATTTTCTCGGTCAAATCGTGCTGTTGCGCGAAGACGCGGGCGTCGACACTCCTGCGAGTGGTCATGAACCGGTCGCTGGTCTTGACCGGCCAGATCGCCCCCAAGCAGGCGATAGAGCCGACGTGGTGGACGGTCAGCAACGCTTGACCACACTGACAATTCTCCTGGCCTGCCTGCGCGACCGCATTGAAACCGAAAGCGTCAAGCAGTCACTGCACGATATGATCGCAGCGCCGACGCAACGAAACCAGCCCGGCATGTCAGCTGGAACGGCCGAGGGCAAGACACAGCCTCCACCTGCGATACCGCTTCTGAATATCGGCCAAGGCCCCGAAGGCGCGTTCCTGCGGACCCACGTGCAAACCATAGGCGCAACGCTTGGAGCTGCAGACAGTGACCCTGCCATCACCGAAGACGACGTTGCGCCCCTTATCCGGCTGAAGCAAGCCCGCGTACAAATCGCCGAGGCGGTCGACGCGCTAGCTCCCGAGGAGCGGAACGCCTTCGCCGAATTCCTCCGAGAACGCTGTCTGCTGGCCATCGTGATCACCGCCGATCGCGAAACCGGATGGGACGTGTTCGCCAGACTAAACAAGCGCGGTCGTCCACTGCTCGAAAGCGAACGTCTCAAGACCGATATCCTCAGAGACGTGCCAGAGCCACGCCGAGGTGAACTCGTCAGACTTTGGGATCGCCGTAAGCGCATGCTTGGATCTGCGTTCGATGAAGGTGAAGCGCGGCGCAAAGACCTGTTCAGTTACATCCGTGACGGCTACGCACCGAAGTCTCCAAGACGCACCGAAGACCGCGTACTGGATCTGGCCCGCGAGATGGGCGCAGAACGCTTCATGGACGAGGTTTTCGAGCCCGCCAGCAGCGCGCTTGCCGAAGTCACCGAAAAGCGACTGATATCGGCAATAACCGGCGAACTTGAACCACCAGACGAAGACTTCGCGAAGGCTTTGAAGCTATTGGACATGGCGGGCGCGGTCATATCGGCCAACACGAAAGACAGTCCGGACGCCTGGAAACCACCCGTCTTGTTGTTCTTCGCAGCGGCGGGACGCGACACGCACCTGAAGCGTGCCTTCGTTCGGAACTACGACCGGTTTTTGCACATCCTGTTGATCCTGCACGGCAAACGCAACAAACCGACGATCTCTCGGCAGATTGCCCGGCTGACAGAGTGCGTCAAAGCCGAAGGGGCAGCCCTCGACTTCAAGACAGCCTTTGAACTTCCGAATATGAAGCAGGTTGAACACAACCTGATCACCGCACTAGAGGGCTCGGTTGCAAAACTGATCCTGCTGAGGGTGGCCTGCACAGCTGAAGGACTGAGCATTGAAACGGCGGAGAAGTATGGCAAAGACAAATACAATATCGAACACGTGCTGCCCGAAAAGATCACGCACTTCTGGAGCCTTATGCTTGGCAGCGACGACAAAGCCAAATCGATGCGAAGTAACATTGGCAATCTGGTCCTGACCGACCAGTGGCTGAATTCTAAGCTGGGCAACCGTTCATGGGCTGAAAAAAAGCGGATGCTCCGCTACGCAAGCGTGCTGCTACCATTCGGCGAGGATATCAAGGAAGCGATCCGCTGGGACTCCGTCAGCATTCTCGCACGTCAGGATCGCATCGTGAAAACTGTGAACCAGCTGTGGGGGCTGTCAGGGTCTGGATGGGACGTGATGAAAGCAGGCGAGCGCTTGCAAACCCCAGCCCAGATCAACGTCCAAGAGCACCCTTCGAGCAGAGCTGTGAGCGGCCTGCAAACCCAAAAAACCAAGCGTACCAGCCGCGTCAAGACAAAGGGCCCACCAACCATCAACCGTCCGCGCCGTGAATTCCCGCCTCGCGTCCGGGCTAAGCGACGTGGCATTGGTCAGCTCCCAAAACCGCTCAGTTGAGGGCATAGTTGGTCCCGGGGGGAAACACGACGGACACAGTGCCCTAAGCCGCCGCCCCATCTTCGGTCGTGGCAAGCTCTCCAGCCAGCCCCTTGGCGATCAGTGCGCGCGTCTCTTCCACTCCGTAAAGCGCAATGAATGAGCCAAATCGCGGCCCCTGGCTGGCGCCCAACAACACTTCATAAATGGCCTTGAACCAGTCCCTCAGTTTGTCGGCAAAACCGTTTTCCTTACCAGCGGCATATACCAGCGCCTGCAGGTCTTCCGGCTCAGCGTTCGGATCTGCCTCGGCAAGGGATGCATCGAGCGCTTCAAGCGCCTTACGCTCATCGGCCGTTGGATGACGAAACGATTTCGTAGGTGCAACGAAGCCTTCGTAATAGCGCACCGCATAGCCGACCATATCATCCAGCAGCGGCGCGTTTTCCGGCGTGGCATCAGGCGCAAGTCGATTGATGAAGCCCCACAGCACTTGACTGTCATGCGCGTTGGAGGCCGACACCAGGTTCAGCAACAAGGCAAACGAAACCGGCAGCTTCAAGTCAGGCGGGGCACCGCGATGAATGTGCCAGGCAGGGTTTTCAAATTGCTGTTTCGGTGCCTGAGTATGGTAGTTGGCCACGTGCGTCGCGTAGTCGTCGACCGCGCGCGGAATGACATCGAAATAAAGCCGCTTGGCGCTTTTCGGCTTTGAAAACATGAACAGCGACAAGCTTTCCGGGCTCGCGTATTTCAGCCAGTCTTCAATCGTCAGGCCGTTGCCTTTCGACTTTGAAATCTTCTCGCCATTGTCGTCCAGGAACAGCTCGTAGTTGAAACCTTCAGGAGGCGTTCCACCAAGCGCTTTGCAGATGCGTGACGAGAGGTTGACCGATTCGATGAGGTCTTTCCCGGCCATTTCATAATCAACACCAAGGGCCGTCCATCGCAACGCCCAGTCCGCTTTCCATTGGCATTTTACCGCCCCGCCCGTGACTTTGGTCTCGACCTTCTCCTGCGTCTCGGGGTCGAGATAAACGATCGTGCCCTTGGATGGATCGCGCTCGATCATGGGCACTTGCAACACTTTGCCAGTGCGCGGGCACACAGGCAGGAACGGCGAATACGTCGCCCGGCGTTCAGCGCCAAGTGTCGGCAAGATGATGTCCATGACCTTGTCATAGACCTCAAGCATCTTCATCAACGTGTCGTCGAGCACGCCGGTCGTGTAGCACTCGGTCGCTGAGAAGAACTCGTATTCAAAACCGAACTGATCAAGGAACGCCCTCAGTCGTGCGTTGTTATGCGCAGCAAAGCTGGGATGGTCTTCGCCGAACGGATCCGGCACACGGGACAGCGGCATATCGAGGTAGTCGGCCAGCATCTCCTGATTCGGCACATTCGTCGGCACCTTCCGCAATCCGTCCATATCGTCGGAAAAGCAGATCATGCGTGTCGGGTGTTTGCCTTCGGTCAGAACTTCAAACGCATACCGAACCATGGACGTGCGTGCCACTTCCCCGAACGTACCGATGTGCGGCAGCCCCGAGGGCCCATACCCGGTCTCAAAGATAACCGTCTTCTCCAGCCCGCTTGGAACCTTTTGAAGCCGCTTGATCAACCGGCGCGCCTCTTCAAACGGCCAGGCTTTGCTTGCGGCAAGCGCTTCGCGGTCGAGCGTGTCAGTGGGGCTTGTCATGGTGTTTGATGTCTCAACTTTGGAAATCACCGGGCACGCGTGGGCGACAGGCGAGCATCAGTTCGCGTTCGAATAAAACGGTGCAGCCCGATAAACTTAGACCTTACCTAATGCAAAAGCGGTCCGCCTGCGTCAATCACTCAGACCGGACTGTCGACCGAAATAATCGCATGGCTTGCACCGGGTGATGGATGGTTGATCTGCAATCCCATCAAATGCCCCTTCACGGTTGAGTTTCAGCATTGAATAAACTTGGCCGTGAGAGGGGTCTGCATTCGCAAGTGCTTGATTAGCAGGCATCTGGCGCTATGTAACGGTCTAAGCACAAGGAGCGCTCACCCGAATGAAGCAGCCGCTAAGCCCTGAACAGGCACTCATCTACGCCATGATCACCATCGCCGCCGTCGACCGGAACATCTCAGACGCTGAACTGCAGCGCATCGGTGCGACCGTAAAAGACCTGCCAGCGTTTGCGCGCTATGACGAAGAGACGTTGATCGAAGATAGCCAGATTTGCGGGGCCGAACTGTCAAAGCCCAATGGGCTGGAAATCGTCCTAGAGCGAATCCGTGAGGGTCTGCCCAAAAGGCTCTATGAAACGGCCTATGCGTTGTCAGCGGAGATTGCCGCAACCGATCTGGAGATCAAGGCTGAGGAAGTCCGTTTCCTTGAGTTGCTGTCCGACCGGCTCGGCCTCGATAAACTGACCTGTGCGGCGTTGGAACGCGGTGCACGCGCGCGGCACCAAAAGGCCTGAGCCCAACATCATCGCCTGACGACGCTGTCGCGCCTGCGGACAAGCCGATGATCGATGACACACACACCGTTCCGGTAGCCGTGTCTTGGCTTATGTTTGACGCACGTTTGACCAGATAAAGTCCGATACAGCTGCGCCTGCAGCCTCCAGGTTGCCGTCCCAAGTGGCACCACTCCGCTTGCGCGGCTTCAGGTCATGGTCACCATCCTGGATCCAGGATAATGCAATCCGCGTGCTCAGCCCATAATTGGCGACCTCAGGCGGTGTCCCGAACGGATCGCGCTGACCTTGAACGATGACGGCCGGGCAATTCAGTCCGATCAGGTGTCCGGTCCTGAGATTGTCCGGCTTGCCGACCGGGTGGAACGGATAGCTGATGCCAACCCAGCCGCTGATCGTTCCTGCTTCGAACAGCCGGTCCGCAACCAGGCTGGAGGCGCGTCCACCCATTGACTTGCCGCCGACAAAGAGCAAACCACCGTCGACGTCCGCTAGCTTTCGGGCAGCGTGCACAGCGCTGTCGAGTTCAGGCAACAACGTGTCGATCCGCGGGGGCGGACGTTTCGAACCGCCACTGCGGCGCTGGGCCATGTACCCAAATTCGAACCGGTGCACCGTGATGCCGCGCGCGGTGATTTGCGAGGTCAAGTTCTCAAAGAACGCGCTCGTGACAGGTTGGCTTGCGCCATGCGCCAACAAGAGATGAGGCGTCCGGGTCAAAGGCGGGGGTGTAGCCTGAGAAAGCGGATCGCCGGACCGCCGTGCAGGCGTTGTCAGAAAGCTTGGGTCCAAACGACTGATCTCCCCGTTCGCTTGATCCGTTGCCCCCCACAACCCTCAACGGTTCGATCCGAACAAACTGCCGCGCGCGCAGTGTCGCACAGCAAGCTCTTCAGCAGCAATGCTGCACGCGCCTGTGTTTCAAAATTATCGTTAGGAAACAAAGAACTAAGGCGCATTCTGCCCTGCCACTTGAGGGCGCTGGTCTCCAGACAACTTTGCGTGCATGCCGGTCATCGGCGGCAAATTTTGCTATACTGATCATGCACAAAATTTAAAGGAAACTCCGCCGCAATGGAAATATTCGATGGCGTCAGCGAAGGCGTCTTGCGATTCACAATCTTTGCAAGCGTTCTGGTTTTGATGGCTTCACTTGAATTCATCGTGCCTCGGCGCACCTTGACCGCACCGAAAATCAAGCGCTGGGCAACGAATTTCCTGATTGTTGGAATCGATACGGCCTTCGTTCGCGCCATGGGAGCGCTTGCCATTCCGCTGGCAGCCGTGGCGACCGCGATTTGGGCAGAGGGCGCTGGCTGGGGGCTGTTTAATTTGACCGGATGGCCGCTATGGCTGGAAGTCATTCTGGCCATCATCATCCTGGATTTCGCGATTTGGCTGCAGCATGTGGCCTCGCACAAAATTCCCGCTCTTTGGCGCCTGCACCAGATGCATCACGCCGATATCGATATCGACGTCTCGACAGCCATAAGGTTTCACCCATTCGAAATCGCGCTGTCCATGATCTGGAAAATCGTGTGCGTTTTGGCCTTGGGCCCGGCAGCGTTAGCGGTGGTGCTGTTCGAAGTGCTTCTGAATGCTTCAGCCATGTTCAACCACGCCAATATCAAACTGCCGATTTGGCTGGATTCCGCGCTGCGTCGCGTCATCGTCACACCGGACATGCACCGCATCCACCACTCGGTCGTTCGCCGCGAACACGACACCAACTACGGTTTCGCGCTGTCGATTTGGGACAGATGGCTTGGGACATACACGGCTGAGCCGGCTGGTGGTCAGACCGGCATGACAATCGGCCTGCCTGATTATCAATCGCCCGAACCGACCAAACTGCTGTGGAGCCTGACGCTGCCATTCCGGCGGTTGGCAAAAGGTGATGGCGCAAGGGATTCCTAAGTGGGATGGGTAAGCTAACTTTGCGTGGCCGCATTTTCGTCACAAGCGGGATAAAGCTATGCGGCCAAAGCAGGGAATGAGGCGGGACAGCAATGATCGAACAGACCCCGAAGCGGTGGCTTGCAGACCGGACACGCGACACGCTCGTCGTCGGTACATTGAGTGCAGCTGTTCTTATTGCGGCTTCCGCGTCTTCAAGTGCTGACCCGATCGCCAAAAAGATCAAAGCCGACGAACAGGCGACGCAGGCCGAGGCGCTCGAAAAAACACCTGCAAAAAAACTATTCGGCTATCAGCCTGAAGCCGCAAAGCTGAAAGCCCGCGCGATCGGTTTTTATTCCCGTGGCTGCCTTGCTGGCGGTCAAAGACTGGAACCGACAGGTTCGGCTTGGCAGGCCATGCGACTGTCGCGAAACCGGAACTGGGGTCATCCGGTGTTGATTTCCATGGTCAAAAAACTGGCCACCGAAGCCAAGGCAAAGGACGGCTGGCCGGGGCTCCTCGTTGGCGACCTGACACAGCCACGCGGTGGTCCGATGTTGACAGGACACGCCAGCCACCAGGTCGGTCTAGATGCCGACATTTGGTTGAAACCCATGCCGGACCGGCACCTGAGTTATGAAGATCGTGAACGGATTTCCGCCGTGTCGATGCTCAAGAGTCGGCTCGACGTGAACCCGGAAACCTTCACGCCGAAAACCGTCAAACTCATCAAGCGTGCCGCATCCTACCCCGAGGTCGCACGTGTCGGGGTCAATCCGGCCATCAAGGTCGCCCTGTGCCGGGCCAATGGCGGCGACGCACCCTGGCTTCGTAAAGTCCAGGGATGGCGCGGTCACCACTATCATATGCACATCCGCCTGAAATGCCCGGCCGACAGCAAAGCGGCCGGTTGCAAGGATCAAGGGCCTCCAAGTAACACCAGCTGCGCCTATGCTGAGAAGTGGTATGCCAGAACGAAAAAGGCGATGGAAAACCCCAAGCCGCGCAAGCCTTCGAAGAAAAAGCCAGCAAAGAAGCGCAAACCCAAACCACCCATGACCTTGGCAAGCCTTCCCAAGGCCTGCAGGACCGTGCTGGCAGCACCGGCAAGCGGCGGCATCAGCGAGGCGATTGTCTTGCCAGATCCAAAGCCGGGCCTGTTGCGTCAAACCGCAGTCCAGGGGCGAAAGCTTTTGCGCGACAGTCAGTGACGCGCTAAAGAAACCCCATGACCAACCAAAACCGTAGCGAACGCGAGACCGCGCAAGATAACGTTTTTGGCGAGCCGATGGCCCTGTGCTCGACCAATCCGATGACAGGTTTTTTTAGAAACGGCTGCTGCGATACGGCCGCCAACGACGTCGGCACCCACACCGTCTGCGCGATCCTGACCGATGAGTTTCTCAGTTTTTCGAAATCACGTGGCAATGATCTTTCGACACCACGGCCGGAGTTCGGTTTTCCGGGCCTGAAAGCAGGTGACCGATGGTGCCTGTGCGCGCTGCGATGGAAAGAGGCCTTTGACGCCGGTCACGCGCCGAAAGTCGTGCTTCAGGCAACAAATATCGCCACGCTCAATCTGATCCCACTAGCCGACCTGAAGGCCCACGCCGCCGACCTCTCCTAGAGAATGTCAGAATTAGTCAAGGCTTCGATCTCGCAAATTCGGCGGACCTGACGACCACCCATCTTGACGCTGCCTTTCCAGTACAAGTTGAGCGTGCCGCCTCTCCTTAGCGCGCTCGTAGAACCGAAACGCGAAGAAGGTGATCACGTCCACCCAGAATACGCATACGAGAAAAAGCAGCCAGAACAACCACTCGACGAACTTATAAGCCGTAAACACGGTTGTCGATATGAAGGACCACAGGGTGTTGACCTGATGTTCTGGCATGGTTTCAAACGTCCGTTTGTGCAGCCGAATAAGCCGCCGTTGTTAAGCCGATGCAGCGGCCTCAGGCTCATCAAGCCCGACCGGACAGGCCACGCCAGTACCGCCAAGCCCGCAATAACCGTTTGGAACCTTGGCGAGGTACTGCTGGTGATAGTCCTCCGCGAAGTAAAACGTCGGCGCCGCCGCTATTTCGGTCGTAATCGCGCTAAAACCCCGACACAACAGCGCTGTTTCATAAGCAGCCTTCGCAGCTCGGGCTGTCGCCAACTGCGCATCTGTTGTCGTGTAAATCGCAGAGCGATACTGCGTTCCAACGTCGTTACCCTGACGATTTCCCTGGGTCGGGTCATGGCTTTCGAAGAACACCTTCAAAAGGGCCTCGAACGAGATCTTACCAGGCTCATACACCACCATCACCACTTCTGTATGCCCGGTATGGCCGGTGCACACTTCCTCATAGGTCGCATTCGGCGTGAACCCGCCCTGGTACCCAACCGCTGTCGTCACAATTCCGTCGCCAAGCGCCCAAAACTTCCGCTCAGCACCCCAAAAACACCCAAGCGCGAAGAAAACAGTCTCAGCGCCCTCTGGATGCGGCCCCTTAAGTGGTGTTTTCAATACATGGTGCGTGGTTGCCGTCGGCAGCTCTTCAGCCCGACCCGGCAGGGCCGTTTGAGCGGTCGGCATGGCCGGTTTGCGTGAAAACAGCAACATGTCGTCTTCTTCCTTGGTTTCAATCGCTTGCCTTTGCCGCAAGCCGGTCATTCTCGTAAGATCAAGCTAGCCCGCTGGTGATTTCACGTGCTCAATGAAGGAGCAAGCGTGGTCTGCGAGGCGTCAGGCACTCGTCACGACAGACGAAGTGAGCACGTCCGGTAGTTAGATAGGTATCAATCTGTTGAACGCAAATAAGGAACAAGTGGATGTCTGAGAACGACGTCATGTCCCGGCCATCGCGCGATGTATTCGAGGCCGGCCCCGGGCGTAAAATGGCGCTGTCTTTTGTGTTCCTGCTGTTGCTGCCCTTCTTCGTCAGCCTGTTCCCCATGCTTTATTTTCGTTTGACGTTGGGGGACGGCGAAGGACTTCTCGGCCTTCTGGTGGTTGCAGTCGGGTTGAGCCTGCTGATGCTATTGGTGTTGATTGAGCTGATGATTTCGTTGCGCTCTCGGGTGGCCTTCGGGAAGAACGCGGTGGCGCTGAGGCTGCCACGCGGGCGCGGAATCTTTCCGTCTCTTATTTACAACAGCCGGACAATTCCATATTCCGACATATCGAATATCGAAATCCGCCGTGAAATCTACGGCGGCCAGTGGACACCCGTTCTCCTCAAGGGCACTCGGGTCATTTTGAAAGATGAAACGGCCGTTCCGTTGGGATATGTCAGCGAGGCCAATGTCGACCCCGCCCTCCCGTTTGATGAGATTGCGGAAAAAATCGCGGCCCGGGCAGGCGTTGAGATCGACGATGCCGGCCATGTGCGCCGTTCGGCACAACGCAAGATCATGGGTCTGCGCGCAACCGAGGAAGAGCGCGTTCCCATCAGCCCGGACGAGGTCGCCGAACTGAACGTCCGACACGGCCGTGCGATGTTTGCACTGGTTGGGGCTTTGATGGTGATGGTCGGCGCCGGCATCTTCACCGACCGTGATCTGCGCTATCCCTGGTCTAATCCTGTGAACACCAGCGATACCGCACAAAGCGGCGGCAGCTGAAAACAAACCGCCAGTGAAACGAGCCAGCGGGTTTTTGCTTGCTTAGGTTGGTTCTATTTGGGAGCGAGGATTGCACCCTCAGTTGGCGTACACATTGATCGGTTCAGAGCGCCGCCCCGCTAGCGAAAGCACAGCACCTAGGATGCCAAACAACACATAGGTTGGGGTCTGCAGCAGAATGTTTAAAAGAACAGGCAGCCCCCACTGCAGCGCTTCAGCACCAGCTTCGGTTTTCTGCAACGTAACGCGTGCGATCCCGCGCCAGTGATCCCCCAGGCTGGTGGACTGGAATGCCCCAACACCCGACAGCCAAGGCGTGAGATCAGCGACGAGCGCAACCGCTGCAATGATCAGGAACACAAATGCAAGGAAACGCACGGCGGGGCGAACGATCGAGCCAATAAACCCGAGAATGCCGACGAGAATAGCCAGACAGACCCGAAGCGCGCCGCGAACCAGATGAAATGGCAGCGCGGCGACGCCTTTGGCCCACTGGCCCAGGATGGCGAAGCATGACTTGAGAAAGTTGATAATCACCAGCTGAGCCTCGAATCTCGTTCAGGAAAAGCCTGTCCCTGGAACCATGGATGTAACCGGTTTGTCTTGCTGGAAGCAAGCAAGGGGGGAGCGCTGGAAGCAAGCAAGGGTGGAGCGCTGGACGTCACTAAGCGAGATGCCCGAAACATGCTGAGACACTGGCACAGTCTCCGGCCGACGGGGCGCGTCACAGCCAAAGCCCTCAGTATCAAAGCCGCATGACGTTCAGCTGTTCGCAGCCGATGACAGGCCAAAGTCCACGGGCGTTGGCCACCCTTTCGGCTTTGATCACCAATCCCGTATTGCATCCATGCCCAATTTGAGGTTAGTTCGCGGCCTCCCCGTCCACGACGGTCTTTGATCTTGACGGCATCGCCGCGCTCAGTTGAGTGCGCGTCGTCGGAATGAGAGAGCGGAACGGCAGTTTGGGGACCCCGGAGAGGTGGCCGAGTGGTTGAAGGCGCACGCCTGGAACGCGTGTAGGCGGGGAACCGTCTCGAGGGTTCGAATCCCTCTCTCTCCGCCATCTAACTACTTGAAGTTGCTCGCAAAAACACGGTTTGACGCTGGATTCGAACTTCCCCCGGAGTGTCCGCGAGTTACGGCGTGCGCAACCGATGAGTGGTCGACCGAGACGCTTTCGGTGCGGCTACCGCGCGCAGTTTGGGGCCCGTGTCTCTTTGGGGTTGAATAGTAGTACGACTAGGACGCCGAGATCGTAAGCCATGAAGCTGACCAGCCAGATTCGGTCGGCAACCTCCTTTACGCCCACCGACTGTCCGGCAAAGACTTGGCTGACGTTCACTTTGTGCTTTCCGATACAGATGCGCCCGAAGGTGGTGATGGTTGCGGATCGGTCGTGCCAGGGGTAATCGAGCTCCGGCAGGCCCCGGTATTCACGCTGTGACGGCTGGTAGAGTTCGGCGGGCGTCTTCATGCCGATGCCCTGATGCGGGCGTTCGCGATTGAAGCGGTCGATGAAGACATCGAACATGTCCTGCTGCTGCAGGAAGTTTTCACCTGCCGGCCGCGTGGTTTCCTTTTTCAAAGTCAGATGCATGCGTTCGTGTCGGCCGTTCTGCTGCGGGCATCCCGGCTTGATGCGTTCGATATTGATGCCAAGCCTGAGCCACCACACCGACAGTTTGGAGAGGTTGAACAGGCTGTTCGGGCTGGCAAATGGGACGCCGTTGTCTGTCCGGATTGTCGTTGGAAGGCCGAAGTCCTTGAAGGCGCGCTCAAAAACGGTGAAGGCGTAGCGCTCCTTGGTGGTCGACAGCGCGTCGCAGGCGATCACGTAGCGGCTGGCATAGTCGGTGATCGTGAGTGGGTAGCAGTAGCGCTTATCGGCGAGCATGAACTCGCCTTTGTAGTCAGCGCACCAGAGCTGGTTGGGCTCCTTCACGTGATGGAGTTCGGTGCCCACGGCCTTGTTCCGCCTGCGTTTTGGGCCGCGCTTCACAAGGCCGTTCCGGTCGAGGATCGCATGCACCGTCGAGCAGGCGGGCGTGTGGACATCGGGGTAGAGCCTGCGCAGGCGCTCGCGGATCTTCGGCGCGCCCCAGTCCGGATACTCTTTTTTGATCGCGACGATCAGGCTTTCGATCTGGAACGGCAGTTGATTGGCATGGCGGTAGGGCCGCCGCGACCGGTCGGTCAGGCCTTCAAGCCCTGTGTTCTTGTAGCGATTGAAGATCTTGTAGCCGGTCTTGCGCGAGATCCCGAACTCGCGGCAAAGCGCGGCCATTTTCTCCCCGCCCTGGAGGCGGGCCACCAAACGAAGACATTCGTCTTCCACGTTACACTCCTTCCACGGCACCTCTGCATCCTTTCGCAAAGGGCCGAAAGTGTAACCTATGTGTCCGGAACGAAGTACAACCCCTGTCTCGGGAAGGTCATTTGATAATATGTTGATTTTGAATAAATTTATGAGGATTTATCTGTCGCCACCCTAGTTTTCACCCAAGTCGGCCAGGCCTTTCAGGATGAACGGATTGGTCCGCTAAACCTCGGCTTCGATCCCAGTATCCTCAAATTGAGCTGTTCGCCTCTGGGCTGATTTTGTTGCAAAAGTCGGTTGAGCTGGCGGGCGAACAGTGATTCCTTCTTGTCAGGTCAGGCATTGACGGAGGTCGGCAATGATGGGGCGACTCAACGAGGACCAGGGGCAGCTTTTTTATTCGTTCAACCTCGA
>JBCBRH010000032.1:0-53330 GCA_039819785.1 Pseudomonadota bacterium
AGGTGCGCCAAGCCCTGACAAGCTGTTCAGATAAACACTAGGCGGTCATTCGGAAACGTGGCTGAAACACACGTGCCGGTTGGTGCACCTTGCGGCGGGCTGATAATTGAAACCGCACCGCCATTTTCTGCCACCAGCTGAAAAACCAGCGGCAGGCCCAAGCCGAGGCTAAGCTTGAGATCAGGATATTGGCCCAATTCCGAGCCCTCACCTGGTTTGCGAACGCGCTCCTGTCCCAGAGCGTGTCCCCCACTCTGGCCTGGAGTCGGTCGGCTTGCGCTGTATACCGCCTGGATGTCCACATCCGACATACCCTGGCCGGCATCGCGCACCGAGATACTGAGCCCACTTGCGTCGGTCAGTTGCGCTTTCAAGATCACAGAACCGTCGAGGGGGGTGAATTTTACGGCGTTGGTCAGCAAGTTGAACAAGACTTGCCTGATCTGCACTTCGTCAGCGATCAGTCGTGGCAGGTCCTTCGCAATCACCGTTTCAAAATGCAGTCCCGCGCGATGGAAAATCGGTGCCATGGACGACGCCACGTTGGCCAACAGCGCCTCGGTCTTGATTTCCGTGATGTGCCGAACGGGTTCGACCGAGGGGCCTTCGACACGCCTGAGCGCCATCATGCGATTGATAACGTCGAGCGCGTGCTGTGCGGTGCGATGAATATCTGCGCTGTATTCCCGATAACGCGCATCCCCCAGTGGACCAAGTTGCTCATCGCGCATGATTTCCGATGCAGAAACAATGGCTGTCAGTGGAGTTTTCAGTTCGTGCGCCAGCTTGGCCAAATAAGGCCGCCTCGCCCGCGAAAGTGCAGCGTCGTCGGATGCAGGACGGCCGGAGGCGGTTTCAACCCTCCCAATATCGTGGTCAGGCCGGGAGGGCGGCAACTTGAGCGGGTCATCGGGCACGGTCATACGGCATGGTTTTTCGACATGGCAGCGTTAGCGGCGTGACATCGAGACCGATCCCACATCGCGCCGAAACACAGCGTTTGTGCAGCAACGAACTCACCCGTTGACAAGACACACTCCCCATATCATTTTGCCGGTCTTCCGGCATCTAGATACGACACATGGCGGAATGCGCCGTTGACGAAAAACGCAGTTGTCTGCCGCCTTAGCTCAGTTGGTTAGAGCGCCGGTTTGTGGAACCGGAGGTCCTTGGTTCGAGCCCAAGAGGCGGTACCATGCGGGCGTTAGACACCCTCCCATGCCCGAGACACCCGAGACACCGCCGCGCGGCCCATAACATCAAGGCCACCAAGACATCCAGGCCACCTAGTGCGCGCCAACCTACGCTAGAAGGTTTCCCGGCGCATCGTTATGTGAGGCCACGAAGGCGGAGCTGTCAATTCGAGCTGCCCACCGCGATTACAGCGACCAACGGCAAGAGCCTACGGATCGCCGCAGCCCGGCCAAGTGTGACACCAGCCCATTGGACCGCCACAACCGGCTGACCAGTCCGTCCCGATCTAAGACCACCGTTGAACGATCGCACGACAACAACGCAGCCTTCAGCAGGAGATGCCGCCCCATGATTATCCCAAATCTCATGGTGACAGACATGTCGAAGAGTATTGCGTTTTACCGTGACGGACTCGGGATGAAACTGAAGATGACCGTCAAGGCAGACCGTTCATTTGGACTGGCTGCCGAAGCCGATCCCGAAGGCGCGGTGTTTGCAGTTTTGGACTGGAACGGCGCCGAAATCATGCTTCAAACCAACGAGAGCCTGAGCGAGGAGTTGGAGATCTTCAGCCCTGCCCAGAAACCATCCCCGGCAGGAACAGTTTATTTTCGCGGCTTCGATGGGCGGACGGTCATCAACAACCTCTCCTCCGCCAGCATCATCAAAGGACCTGGGCTCGCGTGGTACGGCATGCTCGAGCTCTACGTGCGCGACCCGGACGGACACGTCATCTGTCTCGCCTGTCCGGATGGCCCCACGCCTGTCTGAAGCGTTAGAGCCAGCCCAGCCGCTTAAAAATAACAATCGGCGTAAGCGACGAAATCACGATGGCAAGGAGCGCAACAGGGTAAGCCCCCGGCAACGACAGTTCAGGCATGTCGGCAAAATTCATGCCCCAGACACCGGCGAGGATCGCAGGCGGCATAAACGCGGCTGTCGCGATGGTGAACACCTTCATGATCTGGTTTTGCTCGATGCCAACCAGCCCCATCGTTGCATCCAGCAAAAACCCAACGCGTGACACCATTCGCGCAACGCTGTCCATCAGCACGTCCAGGTCCGCGAGCAATCGGCCAATCCTTTCATCCAGCGCCCGCTGGCCGTTCTCATTGATAATCGCCCGCAAATAGGTCAGCAGCCTGACCTGGGCGGGAAGTGCCTTTTCTGCCCGGGAGATCGTGAGGCTGAGCCGTCCGATATCCTTGATGGCGACGCTGTGCCTGCGCTCACGCTGGATCTCTTTGCCGCGCGCATCGAAAACCTGCTTTGTCAGGATATCGGTATGGTCTTCAAGTCGGTGAATGAGGTCCGCTTCGCGCGCCACGATGGCCTCCATCAGACCCACAGCGATGGGTTCGGGCGCTCCAGTCGAAAAATCTTGCAAATGAGTTTGGCCCTCCAGCAAGCGAAATGCCGACAGCCCGCGATAGCGCACACTGACCAGCGTCGTATTCGTCAGAACCAGAAGCAGTTCGCCATACTCTGGCTGCCGCTTGCCCGCACAGATCAGCAGTTCACACGACATGAAATGCGCCGCGTTTTGCTCGTATAAACGGCGCGAAGATGGGGCATGCCGCAGGTCGGCATCCGATGGGATCTCCACGCCAACCTGAGCCTCGATGGCGGCGAGCTTTTCATGGCTTGGCGAGACCAGATCGACCCATACGGCAGCATCAGCCGTGCGATGGCGCATACCATCAAAGTCTGGATCAATACTGGCCGCAGCCTCGCTGATCTCAGGCAAATGTGTTGCCAATGTCTTATCCCCCGTCGCAGTTTGGCCCGATGGCCACGGATAAGACGTCAGATTACCCCATTTTGCTTAAGAACTTGGTGCGGCAGCCCAACCCGCAAAGCAACGAAAACGCCTTAATGCGGGCGCACACGCCTGAGGTCCAAGGTCGCTGGATATTCCGGGTTCACGCTCTTTGGGACGGTCTCCATTAAGCCCGGCGTATGACCAGTCGTTTCAAAACGCGCCAGCCTGCGCCCTTCCGCTTCAAACGCGTTGACTGGGAAGATTTCGAAACTGCGCCCGCCGGGATGCGCGACATGATAGCGGCAACCGCCAACCGACCGGCCTGACCATGTGTCGACAACGTCGAATGTCAGCGGCACATGCGGTGGGATTGTCGGGTGCAGCGTCGCCCACGGCCACCACGCCCGATACCGGACACCCGCTGCAAGCGCGCCTTGCGTTCCCGTTTGCATCAACGGTAGCTCAAAGCCGTTACAGGTGACCTGATAACGATCGCCGGTCTGCCCCGTGACCTTCACCTGCAAACGCTCCAGCGAGCTGTCGACATAGCGCGCCGTCCCGCCAATCGCCCCTTCTTCGCCCAGGACATTCCAAGGTTCGAGCGCCTGGCGGAACTCGATATTGAGACCACCGGCATCAATTTCGCCGTACTTTGGAAAGCGGAATTCCTGATGCGGTTTGAACCACTCCTTGGACACCTTGAACCCATGCTCATTGAGGTCGTCAATCACATCGCAGAAGTCTGCCCAGACAAACTCCGGCAGCATGAACGTATCGTGCAACCGGGTCCCCCACCGGATCAGTTTTGCCCGGTAAGGGTTTTCCCAAAACCTCGCAATCAAGGCGCGAAGCAGCAGTTGTTGGGCGAGGCTCATCTGCGCATGCGGCGGCATCTCAAAGCTGCGAAACTCGACAAGACCAAGCCGCCCCGTCGGCCCGTCGGGTGAATACAGTTTGTCGATACAGATTTCGGCCCGGTGGGTGTTACCCGTCAGGTCGATCAATAGGTTACGGAACAGCCGGTCAACGAGCCATGGCTGAACCCATCCTTCACCCGGCATCGGCACTTCGGAAAGCGCAATTTCCAGTTCGTAGAGCTGCTCATGCCGGGCTTCATCGACACGCGGTGCCTGGCTCGTTGGGCCGATGAACATGCCTGAAAACAGATACGACAGCGACGGGTGGTTCTGCCAATACGACACGAGACTGGCGAGCAAATCCGGCCGCCGCAAAAACGGGCTATCGTTTGGCGTGCTGCCTCCCATGACGATGTGGTTGCCGCCACCCGTTCCGGTGTGGCGTCCATCAATCATGAACTTCTCGGTCGCAAGCCGCGCCAAGTGCGCATCTTCATAAATGCCGGTCGTGATATCTACAGCGTGATCCCAGTCCTTCGCCGGCTGAATATTCACCTCGATGACGCCGGGGTCCGGCGTGACCTTGATGACATTGATGCGTGGATCATCTGGCGGCGTGTAGCCTTCGATATGAACCGGCAGTGATGTCGCTTTGGCGGTCTCTTCAACGGCCGCGATCAAGGCTGCATAGTCTTCCGCATCCACCACCGGTGGCATGAACACGCAAAGCTTGCCGTTGCGCGGTTCAACGGTCAGGGCAGTGCGTACCGACCCATAGATTTCGCTCGGACCCGATGGCGGTGCCTCAGGCGTTTCCAACGCAACAGCACGGCGTTGCTGCATAAGAATCTGACGTCGCGGCAGGGGTTCCCGGTCAGCAAACGGATCGCGAGGGAGCCCATCTGGGCGGTCCACAGCCGGCAGGTAGCTCAATCCCCCAAGCGGCAACCGGAAGCCAGCCGGTGAATCGCCAGGAACAAGAAACAGTTTTCCCCGGCGAAGTGCCCACCGCTCCGTCACCCAGCGGCGCCCCAGATGGGCCGCATGCCACACTTGGATCGGCAGAACATAGCTTGCCGGCGTCGTAAGCCCGCGGTCAAAAACCGTCACCAGTCGCGCACGCTCGGCTGGGTCATCAAGCTTGCTGTCTTCGATTGTCACGTTTGGCGGCAGCTTCTGCTCAACCAGAGTGAAGTGCGCGGCATCTTCATAAGCTGGCATCGCCGATGTCGCCGGAAGTCCCAGCCTGTCACACAGGGTCGCCGCGAACGTTTCAGCATCCTTCGCCGTCGCCGGGGTCTTGGGTTGCTCAGAAGCAATCAGCGATTGATTTTCCCAAAGCGGCTCCTGGTCTGCCCGCCAGTAGAGCGCAAACGCCCAACGCGGCAGTTGCTCGCCGGGATACCACTTGCCTTGTCCGTAGTGTAACAGCCCACCGGGCGCGAAACGAGCCTTGAGACGGTGAATGAGATCTTCGGCGTAGGCCCGCTTGGTCGGGCCAACGGCTGCCGTGTTCCACTCCGCCCCCTCTGCATCCAGAGCGGAAACGAACGTCGGTTCTCCGCCCATGGTCAGCCGCACATCGCCAGCCTTCAGGCGCGCGTCAACAGCATGCCCCGTCGTCTGGATATCGGCCCAGATCTTATCGGTGTAAGGTTTGGTCACGCGCGGCGTTTCGAGGATGCGCGTCACCCCCATGTCGAACTCGAACGATACTTCGGCAGGTTCATGGCCACCCGAAATGGGTGCAGCACTTGAAGGTTGCGGCGTGGCCGCCAGCGGAATGTGGCCTTCACCGGCAAGCAAACCAGACGTTGCATCGAGCCCAACCCATCCAGCACCGGGAAGATAGACTTCGGCCCAGGCATGCAGGTCCGTAAAGTCTATGTCCGTCCCGGTTGGGCCATCGAGCGATTTCACATCGGGCGTCAGCTGGATCAGGTAGCCAGAGACGAACCTTGCCGCCAAGCCCAGGTTGCGCAAGATCTGCACCAGCAGCCAAGCCGAGTCCCTGCAGGACCCGGAGCGGTTGGTCAGTGTCTGTTCAGGCGTCTGCACGCCCGGTTCCATACGGATCAGATAACTGATCTCGCCATTAAGTCTACGATTGAGGTCGACAACGAAATCCAGCGTCGTCCCGTCAAACGGTTTCATGTCGCCGATATACTGCTTGAGATACGGCCCGACTGGGTCAGCTTCGAGATAAGGCTGCAGTTCCCGGCGAAGCGTGGTCTCATAAGCAAATGGCCATTCCGATGCTGCCTCTTCGACGAAGAAGTCAAACGGGTTGATCACCGCCATATCGGCCACCAGGTCGACCGTCACCGAAAAGTGGTCGGTCTTTTCCGGGATCACGATCCGCGCAAGAAAGTTGCCGAACGGGTCCTGCTGCCAGTTCACCCATGCATCCTTCGGGGAGATATTCAGCGAATAACTGAGGATGGGCGTGCGCGCATGTGGCGCTGGCCGCAACCGGACAACCTGAGGGCCCATGCCGATGGTGGCATCGTAGGTATACTTGGTGGCGTGCGTTAGGGCGACGTGAATAGACATGGGCACCGTTGTGTTGGAGCGCGCGTTTTCCGCGCAATTGTGTCGGAGGTTGCCAAAGGCCATAACAGCTTCAGCAACGCAATGTTGAACCGCAACGCAGCATTGCGCGTTCCCACCGTGAAATCCAAGCCGCCGCGTGCAAAAGATCAACCGTTTGTAACGCACCTGGGCAACCTGCCGCAGGTCGGCGGTGGATGGTGCTGCTTAAACAGTCAATTTGCCTGATATTTCAGGTGGATGCGTACTGAACTTAAAGAGAAAGAACGCCCCTGTGCAGGACTTTACTTGTGACAACTGCGGCACGTCGATTTACTTCGAAACACATAAATGCCCGGAATGTGAACACGACTTGGGATTTGCGGCAGATCAGGCGGCCATGATCAGCCTCCAAAATCGCGTCCGCAACCAGCCCATCCGCAAGCCTGTGAAGGCCCCAGGCACCTATCGACACTGCGAAAATGCCAAGCACAAAGCCTGCAACTGGCTTGTCCGCGCAGAGATCGACGAGGAATTCTGCCGCGCATGCCGGATGAACAGAACAATCCCCGACCTGTCCGATCCTGAAAACGTCGAAGCCTGGGTTCGCCTGGAGCATGCAAAAAAACGCTTAGTTTATGGGCTTTTGCGCTTCCGTCTCCCCCTCGATGGGGACCACGTTGGCAAGGGCCCGCTTGCGTTTGACTTCGTTCAAGATGCAACGACGGGGCACCTGGATGGTCTGGTCACGATCGACATTGGCGAGGCCGATCCAGTGGAACGTGAACGCAACCGCGTGGAATTCGACGAGCCCTACCGGTCTCTTCTCGGCCATCTCCGGCATGAAAGTGGACACTACTACTGGATGTTGCTGGTCGAGGGCGGCGGTCACCTGGATGCGTTCCGTGAATTGTTCGGAGACGAACAGCAAAACTATGCCGAAAGCTTGAAGCGCCACTATGAGACGGGAGCACCTAAAGGGTGGCGCGACACACACGTGTCACGCTACGCGACAGCACATCCATGGGAAGACTGGGCAGAAACCTGGGCGCATTACCTGCACATGGTTGATGCTCTGGATACAGCTGCAAACCACAGGCTCCGGCTGATGGGCAATGAAAGTATTCTCTCGTCGTTAGGGTTGAAGCGCACAGCTGACGCCTATCGGGAAAGCACGATCGAAAGCCTTGTCAGCGATTGGCTGCCTCTCACAAAAGCGCTCAACAGCCTCAATCGGTCCATGGGCCACAGCGATTTCTACCCCTTCGCCTTGTCCGATGAGGTCACACGCAAACTCGCGTTCGCCCATACCGTCATTCGGGATGGCCAAAACTGAGCAAGAAGGACAGGGTCAAGCTGGAGGCAAGCTGGAGAGGGAAGCGGATGGATTGATTTCATCGCTTCCACGACGCGCCACGACCTCGCTCGCGGTTGCTGGCAGACAGCTTCGGCACCATGCGGCGAGCCGCGCCGACTGTGCCGTTTGTGGTGTCACAAACCACAGGCAACTCGGGCGGCGGGCATCAGCGCGCCGTAGCAATCACCGTCATCAGTGCAGAATTGTGCATTTGATTTGTTGAACACGAGCGTGGCTGTCCCTGTGCTGCACCGCACAATGACGTCCGACACGCCACCACGCTCCACGATGGCTTCGACATCAAACACACCAATGACGCTGTTTTCCCTATGTGAAGGCTCGTTTTGAGCCGGCGGGCCAAGCGTCACAGCAGCAAGGAAAAACGCAAGAAAATACAACAAAAACAGCCTATTGAGAGGTGGGTGGATGTCCGGAAGCTGGCGCTGGAAACGCCAAGAGCGAATCGACGTTTGCAGCACTGCAAGTTTTCGACCAAAGCGCGCTTTGCCGACCCGTTCATCGCCGGTGTCGTTAACATGCAAACAGCGTGGCCTGGGCGGCTGCTCAAGCTGGCGCTACCCCCACTTTCGGTTTATTGTCCCGACCACAGCAGCCGGACCCGAAATGATCCATCAAGTGGCTTAAGGGCGCGGCAGCCAGCGCTCAAAAAACGTTGACGAGTTGATGATCAGGTGGCGACGCAATCGCGGCCGAAACGTCAATCGATGGGGAAGCGGAGAAAGAAGGCAATGAAGACATTGGCCGCAGACCACGCTCCGGCTTCGGAGAGAACAGGCGAAGCGGACACCTTAGACCAACCCAAAGGGGCCTCGCCATCTATCCAGGCTGACACCTCTGCTACCAGATCAGGGCGGACCCTCCAGCCTCAGCATCATGCTGGCTCCCCGTCTGGACGGCTGGATCAGGGCTTAGCACCAGAGCCTGTGCATCTGAATGACAGGTCCAACCAGCGGACCTCCAGCCAAGTCGAGCGTCCCGCTCCGGCTGGGCAAAAGCGCCAGCGCACACGCATCGCCATTGCCGACAAGAACCCCGTCGTACGCGCCGGTTTGCGAGACTACCTGGAAAAGGATGGGCGATTTGAAGTTATCGATGTGGTCAACGGCGGCAATGCTTTCGTTTCAGTCTGCGAAAAATATGCAATAGATGTCGGCGTGATCGGCTGGGCCATGCCGGACATGACCGGCTCCGATGTCCTCGGGACCGTAAAGCGCCGTCAAATCGGCACGCGCGTGATTATCTATACCGGCGACAGCAATCCCATGGTCCTGCGCCAGGCGGTCAAAGACGGCGCGTGGGGCTTTATCAATAAAAGCGACGACCCGGAGATGCTGATCGAAACGCTCGTCAGCGTCGCCCGCGGACGCCTCAGTCTTCCATTCGTCGATATCTCAAGCCTGGCCAATGACCCGTTGGAGCAGTTGACCAAACGGGAGCGGGAACTGCTGCGCGCACTTGCCAACGGTCTGACAAACGAACAAATCGCCGCGCGGATCGGCATTTCCCACAACACCGTGAAATATCACCTGAAAAACCTGTACGACAAACTTGGCGTCCGGAACCGGGCGATGGCTGTCGGCCTTTACATGACCATTCCGGAAGACTGCCGCTGACGCAGTCGCAGCCGTACAATTCGCGACAATTCGTCCTACCCCTTTAGGCGAATTTCTGCATCCGCCCGGAGGCCTCCCATGCCTCAGTCAGCCTGAAATTTCCTGCCCTCCCAGAAAAAAACTCTCCCCGTCGGGGTGTTGTGGCCGCATGCACAAAGGCGCATGTTGGCGAAATAACGCATGCTACTTTTGCCCTACGACGTCCGGATGGCTCCAAGCGTGAAACGCAGGATCACACCAGACGGCAAAATGAACGCGCGTTGACAAATCCAGCCGTCGATCACGTCGAGCGCGGCCAACACGAACCGGAGGGAGCAACATGCTCGTACAGCCCCATCTTTTCATCCCAGGGCCGACTAACATTCCAGAACCCGTACGTCAGGCGATGGACCTGCGTATGGAAGACATGCGCTCCCCAGAATATCCAAAGTTGACGCTGCCGCTTTTCGAAGACCTGAAGAAAGCCTTCAAGCTCACGGACGGCCGCGTCTTTATCTTCCCATCGTCGGGCACAGGTGCCTGGGAATCTGCGATCTCGAACACACTGAACGCAGGCGACCGCGTCCTGATGAGCCGCTTTGGTCAATTCTCCCACCTGTGGGTCGACATGGCAGAGCGTCTCGGTCTGGTCGTCGAAGTGTTTGACGAAGAATGGGGGACAGGCGTTCCGGTTGAGAAATACGCAGAGCGTCTCGCACAAGACAAGAGCCACGAGATCAAGGCCGTCTTCGCCACCCAGAACGAGACAGCAACCGGTGTGACAAGTGACATCGCCGGTGTTCGCAAAGCACTCGAGGCCGCCAACCACCCTGCCCTATTGATGGTCGATGGCGTGTCTTCCGTCGCCTCCATCGACATGCGCATGAGCGAATGGGGCGTCGACTGTTGTGTGTCAGGCTCGCAAAAAGGTTTGATGCTGCCGACGGGCTTGGGCATCCTGGCTGTCAGCGACAAGGCGCTTGAAGCCGCCAAGACATCCACAATGGCGCGGTGCTTCTTCTCCTTCGAAGACATGATCAAAACGAACGATCAAGGCTTCTTCCCATACACTCCGGCCACGCAGCTTCTGCGCGGCATGCGCGTGTCATTGGACATGCTGTTCGACGAAGGCTTGGAAAACGTCTTCGCCCGTCACCACCGCATGGCCGAAGGTGTTCGCCGCGCGATTGATGCCTGGGGCCTGACGCTCTGTGCAAAAGAACCAAAGTGGCACTCCGACACCGTCAGCGCCATTCTTGTTCCAGAGAACGTGGACAGCGCCGACGTCGTGAAAACAGCCTACTACCGTTACAACGTGTCTCTGGGTGTCGGGCTGTCGAAGGTCGCCGGAAAGGTCTTCCGGATCGGTCACCTGGGTGCGCTTGATGAAGTCATGATCGGTGGCGCCCTGTTCGGTGTCGAAATGGCGCTCATGGATTGCGGCGTAAACATCAAGGCCGGTTCTGGAACAGGCGCGGCAGCGGAGTACTTCCGCGAAACCGCCACCAAGTCGGCCACATCCCGCGAGTCCACACCCGGTCTGAAGCTGGCCAGCTAATTTGCGAATGCGATGGTTGTCCTCGTTCGACTGGGCAGCCATCGAAAAGCTGATGACAGTGGGGCGAGGCGGATAACGCCTTTGAAACGCAGGCCTCCAACAAGCGCTCTCCCATATTCCAAGCTTGGACGAGACGTGAGCCCAAAGCGGACCAGGACCACATCCTGACCACGACTGACATCCGATATATCGGCAATAACCAGACAACGCCAAAAGCAGGATCAAAATGAGCCATACGCTTTACAACTTGAGAAAACCTCGCCTTCACCGCAGCGAGCTAGCAGTTCCCGGTTCCAACCCCGGAATGTTTGAAAAAGCGCTGACGAGTGAAGCCGACTATATTTTCCTCGACCTCGAAGACGCCGTGGCTCCGCCATCAAAAATTGAGGCGCGTGCCAATATCATCCAGGCTCTGAAGGAATTCGATTGGAAGGGCAACGGCAAGACGCTTTCGATCCGCATTAACGGCCTCGACACACACTACATGTACCGCGATGTCGTCGAAGTCATCGAATCTGTCGGCGACAAGGTCGACACCATACTGGTTCCAAAGGTCGGCGTGCCATCGGACCTTTACATGGTCGACGCGATGCTTTCGCAAATCGAGATCGCGAAAGGCTTCGAAAACAAGATCGGCCTTGAGGCACTGATCGAAACATCGCTTGGAATGGCCAACGTCGATGAGATTGCGCAATACCCGCACCGGATGGAGGCCATGCACTTCGGCGTCGCGGACTATGCGGCAAGCCTTCGCTCGAGAACAGTCGTGATCGGTGGTTTGAACCCGGATTATCCAGGCGACCAGTGGCACGCTTCGTTGACGCGTATGCTCATCGCCTGCCGCGCCTATGGGTTGCGGGCAATCGATGGTCCCTTTGGCGGCATCGATGATCCTGAAGGCTACAAGGATAGCGCCCGTCGCGCAGCCGCGCTTGGTTATGAGGGCAAGTGGGCGATCCACCCAAGTCAGATCGCTCTGGCGAACGAAGTCTTCTCGCCAACAACTGGCGAAGTTGAAAAAGCCGAGTTGACGATGAAAGCGCTCAAAGAGGCTGAAGAGCAAGGCAAGGGCGCAGCATCGCTGAACGGCAAGATGATTGACGCCGCATCTGAGCGGATGGCGCGCAACGTCTTGTTGACCAACGACGCCATCAAGGATGCTGCCAAAGCACGCGCCGGTTAGTCAGCTCAAAACAGACGATCGGTGTGCGCTGGAGGCTCGCACGAGATGCGCAGCGCACACCGGATTGAACAACTAAGACCTCAAAGGTTTAACCCGTCCGGGAGGATGACAATGGACATTCACGAATACCAGGCAAAAGAGCTGCTTTCGAAATTTGGTGTTCCAATTCCCCGTGGCGGCTTGGCCTACAGCCCCGAACAGGCCACATACCGCGCCAATGAAATCGGCGGGTCGATGTGGGTTGTAAAAGCCCAAATTCACTCCGGTGCTCGCGGCAAGGCTGGCGGTGTCAAGCTGTGTCGGTCTGACAAAGACATTTGGGGCGCAGCCGATGCTTTGCTGGGTAAACGTCTCGTGACGGCGCAAACCGGTCCCCAGGGTAAGCTGGTCTCCCGGCTTTACATCGAAGAAGGTACGGGCATCGACAAAGAGTTCTACCTCGGGTTCGTCATGGACCGGGCCATGGAACGTATCTGCGTTGTCGCATCGACCGCCGGCGGCATGGACATCGAGGAAATCTCGGAGACGGAACCTGATAGCTTGCTGCGCATCGTCGTTGACCCAGCCGTCGGCATGCAGTCATTCCAGGCCCGCGAACTTGCCTTTGGTCTGGGGATCGAACCAGACCTCGTCAATAAGTTCGAACGCAGCATCATGGGCTGCTACCGTGCGTTCCGCGACCTTGACGCAACCATGGTCGAAATCAACCCTCTTGTGATTACAACGGACCGCAACGTGCTGGCCCTCGACGCCAAGATGTCGTTCGACGACAACGCGCTGTTCCGCCGCCCGCACATCTCAGAACTCCGCGACAAAAGCCAGGAGGACAGCCGCGAGGCCTACGCGTCCGACCGGGGTCTGTCATACGTTGGCCTCGACGGAGACATCGGTTGCGTCGTGAACGGTGCCGGTCTGGCGATGGCAACGCTCGACATGATCAAACTGGCCGGTGGTGAGCCAGCCAACTTCCTTGATATCGGCGGCGGCGCAAGCCCGGACCGCGTCCAAAAGTCATTCAAGGCTGTCCTGAAGGACGACAACGTCAAGGCACTCCTCGTCAATGTGTTCGCCGGTATCAATCGGTGCGACTGGGTCGCCCAGGGCGTCGTTGAAGCGGTCACCGAACTCGACATCAAGCTGCCTGTGATCGTTCGGCTCGCCGGCACAAATGTCGAAGAGGGACGCAAAATCCTAAGAGAGAGCGGCGTGAGCATCATGACCGCTGAAACACTCGGCGAAGCTGCACAAAAAGCGGTTGCCGCCGCAAAAGACCAAACGGCAAAAGCGGCTTGACGTCATGGCCGTTTCGTTCGCGAGGCGGCCGTAATCAAACAGCCCCGGTGAAAGCCGCGGACAAAAAAGCTGGATCCGTTTCTGTTCCGGGAACATCAACCAGCTGCAAATATCACAGCGCGCCACGGATTTCCGCGCAGAGCGAAACAAATGCGGCGGCGCTCATGACCGTCAGTTGGAGGAAACAGCACCATGGCGATCTTCATCAATGAGAATACGCCCATCCTCATCCAGGGCTTCACAGGCCGGATCGGGACGTTTCACGCTCAGGAAATGATCGATTACGGATCGAACGTCATCGGCGGGGTGACGCCGGGCAAGGGCGGCACCACCCACCTCGGCAGGCCCGTTTTCAACACCGTCAAAGGCGCGGTTGAAGAAACTGGCGCGGAAGCCTCGATCGTCTTCGTGCCCCCGCCATTCGCAGCCGACGCCATCATGGAAGCAGCCGACTCCGGCATCAAATACTGCACCTGCATCACAGACGGTATTCCAGCCCAGGATATGATCCGGGTGAAGCGGTACATGCGCCGCTACAAAAAGGTAAACCGCATGCGGCTCACCGGACCGAACTGCGCGGGCACCATTTCACCGGGCCGCGCCATGCTCGGCATTATGCCTGGCAACATCTATGACCCAGGCCGCATCGGCATCGTCGGCCGGTCCGGAACGTTGGGTTACGAAGCTGCGGCGCAGTTGAAGGCTCTAGGCCACGGTGTGTCCACAAGCGTCGGCATCGGCGGCGATCCCATCAACGGATCATCCTTCCGCGATATCTTGGAGGAGTTCGAGAAGGATCCGGAAACAGACGCCGTTCTGATGATTGGTGAAATTGGCGGGCCGCAGGAAGCCGAAGGTGCAGTGTTCGCGCGCGATCACATGACCAAACCCGTCATCGCTTACATCGCCGGCTTGTCCGCACCAAAGGGCCGGACCATGGGCCACGCCGGAGCCATCGTGACGGCATTTGGAGAATCCGCGCAAGAAAAGGTAGAGATCCTGCAACAGGCTGGCGTGACCATAGCTCCGACACCGGCTGAGATGGGCGAGACGGTCGCAAGTGTCGTATCCAAACTACAAAAGGTCGCCTGATCCAGCACCTTCCATCGTGCAGACCAAGACGTTCTGGTTTCAAATGCCAGCAGGCAACGAACAAGTGCAAACGTCTTCGGCTCCCAAGCCGATGACGTAACGCCTGCCGGCAGACGCGCAACTGCGTCCAGCCGCAGGTCACGTTTTATGAAGGGTCGAACAATGCAAGACAAAGTCGCCGCGCCACCACCGAAACTCAATGAAGTCGAGCTGCGTGATGAATTGCGGGCGCTGCGGACCCTGATCCCTGACAGCCCGTGGTTAAACCCAATCCAGGCTGTCGCATTTGATCTGTCCCGCCGCCTCGAAAGCGGTGACATCAGCATCAAAGATCTTCGCGAGATGAGCACCCGTCTGCTCGATCGCGGTTGTACGATCAGGGCGCGCCGCCTTAAAGATCGGATCGGCTTCAAAACGGTGGCAGACACGCACGAGCAGTTCGCGGAGTTCGTCCGGGAAACCGCTGCCAGCTGCAACAGCCTGGAAGAGTTCGCAAACCGCTGGTCACGTGCACGCACCGGTGTCGTACTCACAGCCCACCCGACGTTCGGCATCTCGCGTGAACTGTCGCGCCGCATGGTCGAGCTGGCCACAGGTCCCGACGTCGACTTGGCAGAACCCATCTCCATTCCGCATCGCCCGAACGAGACGATTGATCTGACCTACGAGCATGAACGCACCCAAGCGACGCTCCTTAACTTGCGCAACGCCTGCCAGGATCTGCATGAAACATTCGTGCGCGTCGCGGTGGAGATTTATGGTGAAGACGCACTTAAACTTGAGCCGAGACTCACGACGATTGCCAGCTGGGTCGGTTACGATTTGGATGGACGCACAGACATCACCTGGACGAGGTCGTTAGAGCTCCGGCTGCAGGAAAAACGCACAGCCCTTGAAGATATCCGCACCCGCTTTTTGGCACTGGACAAAGGGCTCGATCATAGCGAAGCGGGCCTTCAACGGAGCGCCCGCCAGACCATCGGGAAACTGGATCTGGCCATTGCGTCGGCCTCCGAGCAGATCAATGCCCTCGGCGAGGTCATCGCAAATCACGGCAAGGGCTTGGCCAAGGCGGCCAACGTCATCACGCGAAGCGACAGCTACAACATCACGTCCGTGAAGCCGATCACCAACCTGATCGACGAGATCACAAACGCGGTCCCCGACACAGATACAAAAATCAAGTTCACGGCGCTGAAACAATTGGTTCAGACGACAGGCCTTGGAACAGCGCACATCCACCTGCGGATTAACGCGGCACAGCTTTCCAACGCCCTGCGCGCTTTCGTACATGAACCTTGGGCGACAAATCTGTCTGAGCGGCAGTCCGTTACGCGGCTATCCGAAATGATCAGGGACGTGAAGCCCGAGACGGTCAACTTCGGCACCTTGGATCTCGAAACGGCAACGGCCATTCGGCAGCTGGCGCTGGTGGCCCAGATCAAAAAATACGTCGACAGTGAAACGCCGATCCGGTTCTTGATCGCCGAATCAGAATCGCCAGCCACGATTCTCATTGCTGTGTTTTTTGCCAAACTGTTCGGCGTGGATGATCTCGTCGACATCTCGCCCCTGTTCGAAACACCAGCCGGACTGGAACGCGGTGCCCGCATCATGGAGCAACTGCTTCAAGAGCCCGCTTATCAGGAGTACGTCCGAGGCCGTGGACGGCTGTCAATCCAGACCGGCTTTTCCGATGCCGGTCGCTTCGTCGGGCAGATTTCCGCAACGCTTGCGATCGAGCGCATGCACCGCACCTTGGCCCAGCACATTGCCGACGCCGACCTTGGCAACGTCGAAACTCTCATCTTCTCCACCCACGGGGAATCCATGGGTCGTGGCGCACATCCCGGCTCCCTGCATGACAGGCTGCAATATGTGTTGTCACCGCGCGTTCGCCGGTCGTTCGCGACACGCAACTTGCCACTCAAGCATGAAACCAGTTTCCAGGGTGGCGACGGGTTCATGTTTTTCGGCAGCCGCGAACTCACCGTCGCAGCGCTCTCGTCAATCATTCAGGATGGCAGAATCCCTGAAGATGACCATGACCCGTTCTATGACGATGACAACCTGACGCTGGACTTCTACTTGCGCTTGCGCGGCTATCAGCAAGACCTCTTCGCGCATCCAGGCTATCGTGCATTGCTCGGTGCTTATGGCGCAAACCTCCTGTTCAAAACCGGCAGCCGCGCCGTCAAGCGTCAAAGCGACACCGCAACCGCCGTTGACCGCGGCGATCCAGCCCGCATGCGCGCCATCCCGAACAATGCAATTTTGCAGCAGTTCGGCTACATCGCCAACGTGGTTGCCGGTATCGGAGCCGCCGCCGGGTATGAGCGCGACAAGGTCGTCAGCCTCGGCAAAACCTCACCGCGGCTTCGGCTGTTGCTGGAGATGGTCGCGCGCGGCAAGCAGGTCTCAAGCCTCAATGCCATGGGTGCGAACGCAGCCGTATTCGATGCAGGCTTTTGGGCATCGCGGGCGTCATGGGGCCGCGAACCCCAACTGGAAAACGTTTTCCGCACACTTTCGACGACACTCTTGACGGACACGCGCGCAAGTGACATCGCCGGGTTGATGCACCATGTGCGCCTGGATGCCATCGACCTTCACGCCATCCTCGAAGACTTTGAGCTGGAAGGTGGCAAGGTGCCAGACGATACGCGCCTTGAAGTCGATCTTCTCCAGGCGATTAGGTCGGCGTTGATCATGCGGATCTTCATCCTGTCCGGCCAGCTGCCGCGTTTCGCGCCTCGCAATGACATGAGCTACGAACAACTGCTGGACCGCGCGCTGGCCTTGGACATCCCCGAGGTTCTGGCCTTTATGCGGCAGGCTTTCCCACACGAGAGCTCCTCAGCCGCTGCCGCCGATGGCTTCACGGAAGGGGCCACATACCGGCCCCACGGCATTGACGACTATGCTCGTCTGGAAACTGAAATCCTCACGCCAATGGAAGAAGCCTACGATTTCGTCCGCGAAATCGGCACCGGTATCTCTCACCACTTCGGCGCTTTCGGCTAGAGCATGTTCAGGAAAAGTGTATGCGGTTTTCCGCCCGGAACATGCTCCAACTCAAGAGCACCGAGCATGTTCAGGAAAAGTGTACGCGGTTTTCCGCCCGGAACATGCTCCAAATCAAGAGCTTAAAGCCTGCAAACACGGAGTCACCGCCGCCACATCAAGTTCTTGAAGCGTTCAAGACTGGTTCCGGTGAGTGGAGGCCGCTGCAGTTTTTCAGCCTCGGGTTGATCGGGTCTCGCACCCAACGGCGGACTGCTCCCAACGCGACCTGACCGGCTGGCTGGATGGCGGGCCTGGCGCGTCACGCTTCGGACGATGGAAAAAATCCGTCGAATGCGCCGCGCATCATCCGCCGAAAGACACAGACAACCACAACAAAACTGAGGTTGACTGGAAAAAAGCATTGAGACGCGGTGACGCCGCCAGGATTTCACACGTCTGGAGGCTTCGTTCGGCACGGTTCCCAGCCCTTCCTACGTTGAAGCGTCAAGCAGCCTTGATGTCGGAAAGGTCAGCTGCACGCACTGCGAATACTTCGCCCGAACTGGCGGCGGTATCCAGCCACCAAAACCCGACGCCGGGATAGTGCGCTTCAACCGCATCACGCTCCTGGCCGATCTCAACCACCAGTATACCGTCTTGCGTCAAAAAGTCGGCTGCGTTCGCAAGAACACGGTGAACCAAATCCAACCCGTCCTGCCCGCCATCATGTGCCAGTGCGGGTTCAGCGGCATATTCCGGCGGAAAATCCGATACCGCCCCGGAGCGAACATATGGCGGATTGCACACGATGAGATCGAAGCGGTGTTTGGGATCAAGCCCATCAAACAGATCGGCTTTTTGAAGCGTCACGCGACCTGCAAGATCATAAGCCTCGACATTCTTTCGCGCGGCAGCCAGCGCCGCATCACTGATGTCGGTCGCGACCACGTCGGCATGTGGAAACTGGTCAGCGGCGATAATGGCCAGACAACCTGATCCCGTACACAGGTCTAAAACCCGTCCGATATCGTCCGCATCATCAACCACAGCCTCCAGACCACCAGCCAGCAACTCACCGAGGAACGACCTTGGAACGATTACCCCCTCGTCGACGTGAAAACGGTACCCCTGGATAAACGCCTGACCAATGAGGTAGGGCGCAGGTTTGCGGGTCACGATCCGGGTTTCGATGAGGTCGAGCAAAGACTGCCGCTCACGCATAGTCAGCCGCGCGTCCAACCACGGCTCAAGTTGATCGATGGGCAGAGACAATTCGGAAAGAATGAGAAACGCAGCTTCATCCAGCGCCGTCTCCGTACCGTGCCCATACACCAGATCAGCACGTTCAAACTGGGTCACGGTATAGCGCAGAAAATCACGCATGGTGATCAGGCACGACGTGGCGTCGTGATCATGCGCAAAGGTCTCGCTTGCATGGGCGCTGTCGCCACAGCCAGCCACATCCCTGACAGGTCGAGCGTTTTGGGGACTTTGCTCCTTCAAGGCCTCAACACCTCTGCCCGCTGTGAAGTCGCATAACGCAGGTCGCCGCTCCTCATGCCAATATCTAGTGTCTTGCCCAGAATTCGACGATGGCACTGCCGAGCGATTTGGCAGCCTTATCCATGTAGCGGGACCGGTACATCGCTTGGATTTTTTCGATCCGCTCACCGCCGCGCCGCAGCGCAATAGGGCCGTAGGTGCTGCCCGCATCCACCTGCGTCTTCACCGGGATCGTATCCGTCTCACCATCGTTATAGATCACCTTGATGGTGTTCAGTGTGATCGCGCGCTCGCGAACGGTGACGCGGATTTCGTTGAACCCGCCGTTGTTCTCACCAACGACGATATCATCCTTGTCGAAGCCGACAAACCCGGCCGTCTGCGCAGCCAGCAAGACCCAACCATCATTAAAGCGGCGGCCTTCCCCGTCGGCCGCCAGCCAGCCATCCGCATGCTTGCCGAACACCTCGACACGCGCACGGCCATTAAAGCCAGGCCGCTCCGCGTAGCTCAGCTCGATGCGATCAATGAAGGCATTCGCCTTGACCGGAAACCAAGCACTGTTGAGCTGCGGACGGATCAACTTATCGACGGCAAAGCCCTCCGACAGCCCGCCGGCGTAGTGAACTTTGATCGCCTTAAGGTTCACATCCTGATCCAAGACGCGCAAACGAATGCGCGAAAACTTGCCCATTTTTCCCTTTACCCGGATGAGGTCTTTGCCAACGGTGAAGCCGACACTTTGCGCACCCAGAAGCACATCACCAGCAGGCGACGTGTCACTTGGCAGCGCGCGGGACGGCAGCGGTGGGGGGAGCTTTGGCTCTGGCTTGGGCTGAGCTTCAGGCGGTGGCGGGACCGCCAATGCTGCGGTTTTGATTTCTGCCGCGGGCACCTTCCCCGTGGTGTTGGCGCCTGTGTTGGCACTCGTGTCGGTGCCCGTATCGGCGCTGGTGCCAGCCGTTGCCCGCGCCTGCGCTGTCGCCAAGGTGGTGGTGACACCATCCTGGCCAGCGTCATTGCTTGAAGACAGATCGCTTGTAGCCTCGCGCGCTACAACGGGCGGCGCGGTGAGCTTGGGCGCGCCAGTTGAAGCATTGGCGACAGCAGTCACCGTATCGCGGTCGCCGCCCGCCTCGGCAACGGACGTTCCATCTCGCCGAGCGGCGCGATCTTCCAGCGTCTGCAGTCCCCAAACCTCAACCTCCCGGAAACCCCGGCCACCGCGCCCAACCCGGAAGGTCAGCAACAGTTTATCGGCGAACCGCGCCGTCTTGCTGCGGTCAATGGGTTTGGAACGCAGGCCGGGTCTCAGGCGGATACGCCGACGTTCCGTATGCACCCGGCCATCCCCGTAGGTAAATCGGGCCCGTCGGACCGTGAACATTGATCCACCCGAACTGATGGCAAACGCGCGGACCTTCCCCGGCACTTCAGACAGGTCAATGGCCGCCGTCGCGGACTTGACGTTGACGTCCTGTGTCGCAATCCGCGTCCACTCGGCGGCTGCCTGTGCCTGTGCCTGGCCCGGTGCACCAGCCTGGAAGGCGAGCACAGCTAGAGCCGGCAAGAGTGAACACCACGCGGACCACCAGCGGCTCGTACCGAAAACCTGCATTCTGTCTTATCCCTCACAGTCACAGTCTTTGGGCATGAACCAGCACTTGCCGGAAATGCCCTGTCCCTCGAGCTGCCATATGCCCAGAGCCGTCATTCGGCCAGAACCGTCCGGGCCCCAGCCCGGTAACCCAAACCTTAACCCGTATCAAACATCGTCCGGATCAAACATTGATTGCCGTGCAATGTCACACGATCATGTCCCGTGGTTCAGTTTTAGGGCACGAGACATCCAATATGAAGTATCGATGACCAGGGTCTGAAAAAGGCCACAGACCGGCAAAAATCGCCCAACCCGCGTTGTGATCCGACGGTCGGAACCAAAGCGTGAAACCGAAAGCGTGACACAAGGAAGCCTGACGAATGGCAGTCCCTGACACCCCGCAACATGAGACCCCGCAAACCGGGATGCATGAGCAAATAAGCGCGGCCATTGCCTGCCTGAAGCAGCGTTTCCCAGAGCAAACACACACGAGCGAAGCGCTTCGCCGTCAGCACGCCAACACCTTGACCTTGATCAACAATCAGCCGGCCGATGCCGTTTTTTTCGCACACACGACCGAAGATGTGGTCCACGCGGTCAAAACGGCGCAAGACTTCAAAGTCCCCATCATTCCCTATGGAGCAGGGACATCCCTAGAGGGTCATCTCAACGCCCCGCGCGGCGGCATTTGCATCGATATGAGCCGCATGGATGAAGTCATCGCCATAAATGCCGAGGACTTGGACTGCACCGTGCAAGCCGGCATTTCGCGCGACAAACTCAACGCAACCCTTCGCGACACCGGCCTGTTCTTCCCCGTTGACCCCGGCGCAGGCGAAGCATCCATCGGCGGGATGGCTGCCACCCGGGCCTCTGGCACATGCGCTGTCCGCTATGGCACCATGCGCGAGGCGGTGTTGAACGTGACGGCTGTCATGGCCGATGGGTCCGTCGTCAAAACCGGCGGCCGCGCGCGGAAATCAGCAGCCGGTTACGATCTGACGCGTTTGCTGGTGGGTTCTGAGGGAACGCTTGGCTTGATAACCGAACTGACGGTTCGCCTGTTCGGTCGCCCTGAGACTATCTTATCTGCAGTTGCAACCTTCGAGACGGTCGAAAGCGCATGTCAGACAACCATTGAGGCGATGCAACTTGGCCTTGGCCTCGCCCGCATCGAGCTTCTGGACGCCCTGCAGATCAAGGCGGTCAACGCACACGCCAATCTCGGTCTGGACGAGATGCCGACGCTGTTTCTTGAGGTGCACGGAACCCCCGATAGTGCTCAGGAACAGATCCGCTATGTTTCTGAAATCGCCAAAGAACATGGCGCACACGCTTTTGACTGGGCATTGGATGAACCAGAGCGCAACCGGCTGTGGAAGGCACGGCACGAGGCTTTTTGGGCCGTCAAATCCACCTGGCCGGGCCGCGAAGCCGTTGTGACGGACGTCTGCGTACCAATTTCACGGCTTGCCGAGGCTGTGCAGGCAGCCCAGGACGACATCGCACGCCTCGGCCTGATCGCCCCGATCGTCGGTCATGTTGGCGATGGAAACTTCCACTGCATTGTCATGATTGACACAAGTGACGCAGCCGAAGTCGCAAGGCTGTCCGAACTCACCACAGCGCTCGCCGAACGCGCCGTCGCAATGGAAGGCACATGCACCGGGGAACATGGGATCGGACAGGGCAAAGCCGCGTTCCTGCAGCACGAACTCGGGTCCGGGCTCGAACTGATGCGCGCAATCAAGCACGCGCTCGATCCAGACAATATTCTCAATCCTGGGAAAATCTTCGATGCCTCCAAGGCATCCGTTGCGCATGTAAACCGGTAACCCTCAACGCGGTTGTGTCGAGGGTTCAGACGGGTCCGAACCATTTGTCTCCGGAGCAGGTGTTTCAAATTCGTAAACGGGCGCCAATTTTCTTGGCTCGGCATAGCGCCGGGATTTCCCCTCGAATGTCGCGCCAGTCTCCAGCGTCAGCTCCGCATGGTAGATCTCACCTTCAAGATGACACCCGCGTCCCAGTATCAGTTTGTCGGCATACACATCGCCAATGACGGTCCCTTGAACCTTCACCTCAGCGCCGATGACGTCACCTTGAACGGTCCCTTCAAACGCCACTTCGATGATGTCGGCCATCACGCAGCCATCGACGTACCCCTCGACCTTGACGGGCTCGGGAGCCTGAATGGTCCCCCATATTTTGATCTTGCGCCGCACTATGAACACGCCAACCGCTCTCCATTCCGTCAGTCACTGGATTTGAAAACCATGCCAGCCAGTGACCTCCTTTGCACGGGTTTTCAGCTCAAATCGTGACCTTGATCGCAATTTGACAGGCGCTGTGATTGTTCAACTCGACGCGCCCGTTTGCCCATGATCACTGAACCGATCGCGCCAAGTGCATGGATTAACAATCGTTTTAAGCTGAACCACTTCGACACAACACACGCTCTGTTAACGAGAAGATGCGAAATTTGTCAGTGGTCCTCGCGGGTGAACTGCGTGGGTCGGTGCCTTCGTGCGCGCGTTTTCGAGTTAGTGGATTACTTCGCCTATGGCGGTAAAAGTCAGACGGGAGCGGCCAGACCAGCGGCGGCACCATCGCGTTACAGCGCCTTTGTACGTTGTAATGGGTGGCCACCGCGTGCGCGCGGCTGACTGGTCGCTTGGCGGTCTCCGCGTCGAAGACTTCCCCGGCGATATTCCTGGCATCGGTGCAACGATCCCGCTGGACGTAACGCTTCCGTTCCAAGGGTTTGACGTCTCGTTCAAGGCGCAGGCCGAGGTCGTCCGCGTCAACCCGAAAACCAGAATGTTCGCCCTTCGGTTCACAGAAATCGGTGAGCGCGAACGCGAGTTGATGTCCCACTTCGTCGAGGAATTGATCCGCGGCGCAATGGTCGATGTCGAAGAAACCATCCAGCGCATTGATGTTCCGGTGACGCCGGCCTCGCTGCAGCCGGACGTGAAACCCACTCCGGCGCAGATGGTGAAAAACCTTCCAGCGCGCCGCCTGCCGGTAAAGACAATGGCCGTATCGGGCGTCTATCTCGCCCTGGGGTGCATGGTCTTCGCGTACGCCGCAATTCTCGGATACACAAACTTCTTCCGAATGGAAATCAAGACCGCGGTCATTACGGCACCGGTGGCGACTATCGAAGCCCAAACCGATGGGCGCGTTGAAACATCCGGCTTGCAGCCAGGCGACCCGGTGCGGTCCGGCGAAGTGATGTTCCAGGTGATCGACCGCAAGCTTGAACGTGAGATTGAGTTGGCGGACCTGCAGATCAAGGAACGCAAGGCGAAACTTGCCTATCTGAAACAGCGCCATGCCGATGAGTTGGACAGGTTGCGTGGCTTTGCAACCGTTGAACTGAAAAATGTCGAGCAATCGAAAATCGAAATGGAAGCAACCGCCGGCGAACTCAAAATCGCCCGGCGTCAGGTGAAGCGGCTGGAAAGCCTATATGATCGCGGGTACGCAACCGCTGACAGACTTGAACAGGCCCAGACCAACGTCCTGCGCCTTTCAAAGCGATTGCAAAGAGAGCGCATCGAAGTGTCTTCCCGCGCTGAGTTGGCAAAGGACAACATCGGCCGCAGGCTCTACACAGGAGATGATCTAATTGGCCGGGCAACCGAGTTCGATGCACAAGTGCGTCTGGCGCAGAATGAAGTGGCCATTGCCGAACGACAGCTTCAATTCAACCGGAAACAGCGGCAAACCCAGGCCATCCGCGCGCCCTTCGATGGCACGATACTGAAGCTGCCGCACTTCTACGATCCACTCGTCCAGCGCGGCGATGTCATTGCGGTTGTCGAACAGCGCAAGCAGCGACGCGTAAAGGCTTTCCTGAACCAGGACGAAGTCAACCGCATCGGCATGGGCGACGAAGCGCTGCTCTATATTCCAGCGCTTGGTGAAAGCGTGAAAGGGCGCGTCACATCGATTGACAGAACAAGCGGGTTCATTCGCGAGCAGGACCAGCGCAACAACCCCGGCTATGCATGGCGCGGTCCAAAGGACCGGTCCGCCGAGGTCACGATTGAATTCGAAGATCCCAAGCAGGTTGAGGACCACACCAAGTTCAGATCGGGACTGCCGGTCGTCGTCGTGTTTGAACAGCGCGCAACAAATGCGCTTCTGTCTGCGCTCACCCAGAAATTTGAGCTGATCTTATGACGCTCACCCCGTCGAATAGTGAACTGGGTCAGCGCCGGCAACCCAGGTTGGTCGCAGGCCGGGACGTTGGACAGGCCGCATCTACATCACCCTCCGCGCGCACGCCCTTTGACGTGATGCCAGCTGCTGACGACATGCATCCACCAGCAAGCTACCCGCCCGCGGGTAAAGGCCTCGTCGGCGTCATCAAGCCCGCCGTGCGTCTGGAGGACCCTTCGGTCCAGCTGGGCTTCTGGGAAAAGTGGACCCCTGCGGTCCATATGAAAATCGGCCTCTACTTTGTCTTATGCTTCCTGGCGATGTCGCTCGTCCCCAACACGATCTGGGACCCTGACAATCGCGCAATCATTTACGTCATCGGCATCCTGGGCATCTGGCGTTACCTGTGGTGGTTCAACCATTGGATGCGCGCCCTCATCTTCGCCAATGTGACGTATCCCAAAATGCGCGCCCGCGCCGAAGCGCTATGGTCGTCGGGGTGGCGTCCACGGCATATCCACATTCAGATGACGACCTTCCGCGAACACCGTGAAATCTCAGAGGCCGTCATTCGTGGTCTGGTGGGTGAAATTCGTGATGCTGGTGTGCCAGCGACCATCTGGCTGGGCTCCAGTGAGCGCGAAGATGAAGATATGATCGCCAATCACTTGAAGCTGGTTGCCGACGACTGCGACATCACCTTGCGCATCATCCGCCAGAACCAGCCTGGCAAGCGGGTCGCCATCGCCTTGATCCTTCGCGCCATGTCGCGGGCAGGCCTCGGCAAGGACGATATCGTCATCTTTATGGATGGTGACTTCGTCGTTCATCCAGGCGCCGTAAAACGCTGCTTCCCGCTATTTGCGATGGACCCGGACCTGCACGCGCTCACGACCGATGAGCATGTCATGGTGAAGGGTCCGAAATGGATGCAGTCGTGGCTTGATATGCGTTTTGCCCAACGACGCATGGCCATGCAATCCCACGCGCTTTCGAACCGTGTGCTGACCCTTACGGGGCGGTTTTCGGTGTTCCGCGCAACACATATCGTCAGCCACGAATTCATCCGGCTGCAAGAGGCCGATTTTCTTGAAAACTGGCTTTGGGGCCGCTTCCGGTTCCTATCGGGCGATGACAAGTCGACCTGGTATTGCCTGCTGCGTCACGGCGTAAAGATGACTTACGTCCCGGACGCATCTGGCACGACCATCGAAGTGGTCGAAGGCTCGGGCTATACGCGCATGGTTGAAAACTTGCGTCGCTGGTCGGGCAACATGTTGCGCAACGGTAAACGCGCGATCGATCTTGGGCCGGGGCGCATGCCCTTTTTCATCTGGTGGTGCTGCGTGGACCAGCGCATCGCCATGTTCACAATGCTATTCAGCCCGCTGGTGGCCATCGCCGGCAGCATGAAGATCGGCCTGGGGTTCCTGCTGGCCTACATCATCTACCTGGCCATCACCCGGATGATGCTGTCGATGGTGCTGTTCTCATACGCCCGCCGCGTAGACCTGGGCTTCATTTGGACCCTGTACGCCAACCAACTTCTGAACGCCGGCGTCAAAGTTTACATGATGTGGCGGCTGGCAAAACAGAAATGGGCCAACCGCGGCAACCAGAAGCAGGGCTTTCAGGCCGATGGCTGGATTGTCCAATACCGCGAAATCATGGCGGCCTATTTGACTTGGTTTTCGTTCTGTTCGCTGTTCTTAGCCGTAGTTATTTACACAGAATTACTGAGTGTCCCGGATTTGGGCCTCATCCGCGTGCTTATTTTTGGGTGAATGCATAAAATTCGAAACATGATCTGCACGGTATTCCCATCACTTTTTGTCAATCTCCCAACCGATCGCATTTGAGCAGGTTTTCGAAAGAAAGAGCCGGCCCACAAGCGGGGGAATGCGAAAAAGAAAAGACGTGATGCGCTTTATGGGAAGGTGCTTCACCAGGCAGACTTACGCGCTAAGCCGTTGTTCATTCGCATTTCGTTCAAGAAACGATGTTGCCTGCAGGGCAGCAAAAGCGTCGGGAGCGCAAATTACGATGAATGCAGTGGCAGCGGTAAAACTCACCAACCCAATCCTGAAAGAAAAGACCGCCGGAACCGAAGCGCTCGACCGCTTGGTTGACATCTCCCGTGGTCTCGATAAGCCAGCTATCAGCGTGGTAGGCCTCGGATACGTCGGTGCCGTATCAATGGCCTGCCTGTCCCACCTTGGCTTCCGCATGGTCGGCGTCGATGTTTGTAACGACAAGATTTCTTCCATCAACGAAGGCCGCTCACCCATCGTCGAAAATCGCCTCGGTGACCTTTTGGCCGAGGGGGTCAAGGCTGAACGCATCAGCGCGACAGACAACTTGGTTGCTGCCGTCCTCGACACCGACGTGACATTCCTCTCGGTCGGAACGCCAACCTCCCGCGACGGAAGCTGCGACCTGACATATGTCCGTCAGGCGTCACGGGCCATCGGTCAGGCCTTGGCCATGAAGGACACCTACCACGTGGTCGTCCTGCGTTGCTCGGTGCCGCCAGGCACGACGCTCGATGTCGTCGCCGAGGACGTTGCCAAAGCATCGGGCAAAACGCTCGGCCCCGACTTCGGCGTTTGCTTTAATCCAGAGTTCCTGCGCGAGGGCGTCGCCGTCGCCGACTTCTTCGACCCGCCCAAAACAGTCGTTGGCGCCAGCGATCAGCGCGCCGCCGAAACGGTTTCAGCAATCTACAACACCATCGACGACAAGGTGATATTTACATCGATCGCGGCCGCTGAAATGGTCAAATACGTCGATAACGTCTGGCACGCAGCCAAAGTCGCGTTCGGTAACGAAGTTGGCCGCTTGTGCAAGGCCCTGGATATCGACAGCCACGATGTCATGAACATCTTCGTCCAGGATACAAAGCTGAACCTCTCACCATACTATCTTAAACCCGGCTTCGCCTTTGGCGGCTCATGCCTCCCCAAGGAAGTGCGTGCCGTCGGTCATCTGGCTGAGGAGCTGGGCATCGAAGTCGCGCTCATTGACAGTCTGATGGTCTCCAACAGACAACACGTTGATCAAGCGGTGAGACTGCTTGCGCCGTACACCGGCCGTCGCATCGGCTTCCTTGGTCTGACCTTCAAGCCCGGTACCGATGACCTTCGCGAAAGCCCCACGTTGGACGTTCTTGCCCAGCTGATGGCGAAGGGCGAGACCTTGTCGGCCTATGATCCTAATCTCGATTTTGGCCCACTCTTGCAAGGCCAGATCAACTACGTGAAGCACGCGGTTCCTGAGCAGGCCGCGTTGATGGACACTTTGGAAACCATGATGTCAGAAAGCGCGGACGAACTCGTCGCTAATTCCGACGTCATCGTCGTAAGCCACGCCACTGACTGTTTCCGCAACGCACTGGCAAAGCGCGCCGCTGGCAAGGACGTGATCGATTTGGCACGCCTGTTTAAGGTTTTGCCGGATGATGAGACCTATCAGGGCATAGCCTGGTAACTCGAATCCCTTTTGAATATCGCCCATTATCATGATTTAAACCCTCGGAACCAACCCGTTCCGGGGGTTAATCGTTTCAACGGCTCAGGATGAGCCAGGAAATGTCTATGCTTAATCCCTGGTTAGCATTTCGATTCAGCTTTGAAGAAAATTCGAACGCGAATTGGAACGAGATGTTGCAAAACCCAAGATAAATTCTGGTGTGAAGAGAGCTACGTGCGTGAACCGTGTCGAAGGCATGGAGCACACGGCGTGGACAACAAGGTTTGGAAAGCCGGGTTTATTCGGCCTTCCTTAATGTGGCGCAAGTCGCGGGAATTGCTGGGAGCAATATAGAATGGCACTTGAAACAGACATCAAGACGGCTGGTGTTGAAACCACCGTTCAAACGGGCACGGGTCGCTCCGACAGCCTGACCGCCGTTGACGGCAACAACGTGCTGTTCGGCGAAGGCGGAAACGACAAGCTTCTCGGCGGCGTTGGTGATGACGTCTTGCACGGTGGCGGCGGCGACGACACGCTCATTGGCGATCTTGGCAACGATCGCATCTTTGGTGCATCAACCAAGGGCGGTGTTGTGGATATGGACAAGTTCCGTATCGGCCAGGACACGACGGCAACCATCACGTTCGAAGGCGAAAGTGCCGGCTTCAAGAACACGCTCGGCATGTACAAAATCGCTGACGACGGTTCGATCTTCGATGTCGAAGTGATTTTCTCGAACGCCTCTTTGAAAGGCTCAGGCGGAAGCCTCATCAGCGGACAAAGCTCCGTTGATGTTGACCTCTCCACTGGCGACCGGGTGGGCTTCTTTGTTGTGCCGAACTCATATGCAAAGCGCGGCATGGCTGATTTGCTCAATGATGAAGCTGCAAGCTTCAGCTTCGTCGATGCCAATGGCAACCCTGCCAACGTCAACAACGGCGGGCCCATCAACCTCGTGCAGACGGACGAAGAAGGCGTGTCCACGGTCGTTCGCTCGCAATACGGCACGACAGTGTTCCATTCTATCACCGAGTTGAATGGCGATGACTATGACCACGTCAAAGGCGAAGTCGACGTTGAAAGCGGTTCCGTCCGGATCGGCTTCGAGGATCTCTGGAAGGGCGGCGACAAAGACTTCGACGATAGCGTCTTCACAGTTGACCTCGGCGTGACGAACGCAGCGTTGCTTCCGAAAGAAGGCGTCAGCGGTTCCACATCGTCCGATGATGACCAAATCTTCGGCGGCGCAGGAGCTGATGAACTCTACGGCATGCGCGGTAACGACGTGGTTGAAGGGGAAGAAGGCAACGACCGGATCTGGGGCAACTCAGGCGACGATACGCTCGACGGCGGTTCCGGCGACGACGTTGTCCGCGGCGGCTCCGGTGATGACGTTGTCATCGGTGGGCGTGGCAATGACACGCTGATCGGCAACAGCGGAAATGACAAGCTTTCCGGTGGTGAAGGCAACGACGTCATGGAAGGCAACTCCGGCGACGACACAATCGTTGACGGTGACGGCCACGACCAGGTCAGCGGCGGCTCCGGCAACGACACATTCGTCGCTGGCACCGGTAATGACTATTACAACGGCGGTTCTGGCTTCGACACCTTGGACTACAGCTGGTCACGCACCGGCATCGAGATGGACCTGTCCAAGCACAAAGTGTCTGGCATGGGCAGCGATGAAGTGTGGAGCGTCGAAAAGGTCATCGGAACCAACCTCGACGACACCATGAAAGGTGACAAGCGTGACAACGTCCTGGAAGGCGGCAACGGTAACGACTTCATCCGTGGCCTGGGCGGTGCTGATACCCTGACAGGTGGTGAGGGCGAAGATCGCTTCTTCTGGCGGAGCAAGGATGTGATCGACCAGAAAACCGGCCTGAGCCTGGGTGTGGATACGATCACGGACTGGCAGATCGGCGATCAGATTGACCTGTATGACTTCGTCAAGAACCAGGACTTCGACGATGTGCAGGAAGTGGTCCGCGTAACCGATGGCGAAGCCGGAGCAACCATTTCGGTTCGCATGGGCGAAGCCTTCGTCGACGTCGTAACCTTGCAAGGTGTCGAGGCAATCGACTTCACGGAAGACAGCTTGATCCTGTCGTAATCGACGGGTCAGCAACGTCTCACAATTCAAAAAGCCGTTGGTCAACCCAGCGGCTTTTTTTTATTTATTTAGATCAAAATTGGTGAAGCCCTTTTAAACCATAGAAAAGCCAGTATTCATGGGCGTTACCACCCCGTGCGCCCAGATAGATTGATTTTTACAATAATTTCCAGAGCCTTTGATCCTTAAATGGAAGGACTGGTTCAATCGGCGTTGCTAAATTTATAAATGAGAGTTCGGACTTTGAGGAGAAAGTTCGAATAAATCAGTCGAACAGTGAAACACATTACGCGGGTCGCATCCGCGAAGACAAAAGGCACGGGGCGCAGTCATGGTACAAATCATTGGGACGTCTGATGACGACGTCATCACAGGGACTACTCTCCAGGACGAACTTCGTGGTGGAGAAGGCGACGACACAATCCGCGGGCTGGACGGCGATGACACGATCTACGGCGATGGAGGCGTCGACGAAATTTACGGCGGCACCGGCAATGACCGGATCTTCGGCAGCGACGACAACGACCTCATTTATGGCAATGACGGCGGCGATCGTATAGACGCGAACGATGGCGATGACGTCATCTACGGCGGTCGCGGCACGGACCTTCTCGACGGGAATGCCGGCAATGACACCGTCTACGGCGGCGAAGACAACGATAACGTCAGCGGCTTCACCGGCGACGATGTCCTGTTTGGTGGACGCGGCAACGACAAAATGTATGGCGATGGAGGTAACGATGTCGTCTACGGCAACTCTGGCAACGACCTTGTTCGTGGCAACCACGGCAACGACATCCTCTACGGTGGGTCCGGTGATGACCGGATGGAAGATGGAACCGGCGACGACGTGGCCTATGGCGGTTCCGGCAACGATACTTTCCAGGTTGCGGGCGGCAACGACCAATACATTGGCGGTTCTGGCTTTGACACAATCGACTTCACATTCGTCGGATCCGGCGCCGAAGTAAACTTCCACACCGGCACTGCCACCGTCGCAGGCGACACCGACACGTTCTCCAGCATCGAAAACTTCATCGGCAGCCGCTTCGATGACACGGTAACCGGCACCAACAAGGCCGAGCACTTCGACGGCGGAAACGGCGATGACACGTTCCGCGGGCGCGGCGGCGTGGATATCTATGAAGGCGGGGCCGGCGAAGACACGTTTATCTTCCTTGGTAAGGATGTGTTCGAGAACGGCAGCCACCTTGGGATGGACGTCATCATTGATTTTTCCACCGTCGACACCATCGATCTTCACGATTTCATCAAGGACGATCCAGAGACGATCGGCGACCGTGTCCGCCTGACACAAACCGAGGATGGTTCCGTGCTTTCGGTCATGAACGGCAACGAATTCGTGGATGTTGTTCTGCTGCAGGGCTATTTCGGCGACGATGCCGATGTTCTGTATAGCGAAGGTGCAATCATCGTCTGACCTTCGTCAGGCTCTCAAGTCCCGTCAAAAACGGAACACACGGAATAAAGCGCGCTCGGATAATAAACAGACAGTGAGCGATTGCGCGCGGCAAAGGCGTTACCCTTTCATGGGGTGACGCCTTTTTCCATTTCGTCCGCTGAGAGAACCAATCAGCAGTCTGAACTAGAGAATTTGATCAAAATCGTGAGGCGCTATTTCCATGAATAGCAATATCCATGGTCTTTAATGGGGATCCTACGCCGCAGAATAAAAAAAAAATCAAAATGTCAGAGGTTTTCATGGCCCAGACGTCGCAAACCGACGCAAAGATCGACGGCACAGTCAACATCGACAATCTCGTCGGTGGGCTGGCCAGTGAGCGCGTTCTGGGCCGTGACGGTGATGATGCAATTTCAAGCGGCGCTGGCAATGACGTCGTGCGCGCCGGTGAAGGCCGCGATAAAATTGACGGCGGCGATGGTCACGACATCATTTATGCAAACGGTGGTGACGATGAGGCTTCCGGCGGCGAAGGCCTGGACGTGCTCTTCGGCGGTTCTGGCCACGACATTCTGCGCGGCGATGCGGGCGAAGACACCATCTTTGGCAATACCGGAAACGACAGCATAAACGGCGGCGAAGGCGCGGATCTGATCTTCGGCAACGCCGGCAACGACCGCCTCTACCTCGACCAGGGTAACGACACCGTCTATGGCGGTTCGGGCAATGACCTCGTGGTAGGCGACCAGGGTGATGATGTCATTTTCCTGGGCTCTGGCAACGACGGAACCTACGGCGGCGGCGGTAATGAGCTGATCTACGGCGGCAGCGGAAATGACCACATCTTCGGCGACGGCAACAACGACACGCTGGATGGCGGCAGCGGCAACGACAAACTGCTCGGCGGCAACCATCATGACGTTCTCCTGGGCGGAACCGGGAATGACATTCTGACAGGCGGGAGCGGCACAGACACGCTAAAGGGTGGCGAAGGCAACGATGAACTGCTGGGCGGCACCGGCAATGATGACCTGAGCGGCGGCAAAGGCAATGACACCCTTTCAGGTGGTGACGGAAACGACACGATGGACGCCGACTCTGGCGATGACATCCTTTTTGCCGACGCCGGTGATGACCGGATGGTCGGTGGGTCAGGTTTCGACACCATCGACTACAGCGAGAGCGCACAGGCGATCATTGCGGATTTAGTGGCCAAAACGGTTTCGGGATGGGGGAACGACACCGTTGATGGCATCGAAAGCGTCATCGGGTCCGCCTGGAACGACACAATCACCGGCCGCTATGGCGATGAAACGCTGGTCGGGGGTGACGGAGACGACACCATTCGGGGGCACCGTGGTGAAGACACGCTGACTGGAGGCGAGGGCAACGACCGCTTCGTGTTCACAGCACAAGATGTCCGCGGCGGCATCGATACAATTACGGACTTTGAAGCTGGCGACAGCATCGATATCTCAGATCTTGTCGCAGGCATGTCAGATGCAGAAGCGACTGCCGCCATCGGTCTAACGGTCTCAAACGGAGATACGACGCTGTCGGTCGCGGTCGGCTCAAAGACGTACAACGTCGCTGTTCTCGAGGATACTGACCTTGGGTCCGGCGGATTTCAGTTCGAAGACGGAATATTTACCGCCTAGCGTTTAAATGGCGGTGCAGCAGGTGTTGCAGCAACCTGGTGACCATCCATTTGGCCAATTCTGACCCGCAGCGGCGCGTTGAATACGGGACGGACGGATCACCAGCTTGAGAAGGACGCAACAGCGGGGTTCGGGCAGTGATACTGAAGCAAAACAACCGGATGAAAGTCGATTATGGCAGCTTGCTGTTTAACGCAGCCGGCGTGGGCATCGTCTTACTCGTCGTGGGGTATACAGGCGCGTCTTTCGTCATCAAGGAACAGGCCGGTGTGTGTTCGGCCCGCTATCCCTCTCCCTTCGTCATGAACCTGCGCACAGTCGATGGCGATCTGTACACACCAATGGAATTGAAGGGCTACATCGGTCGTGCCCAGCGCGGCGTGACCCAGAACGCTCGGACAATGGACGTCGAAACCGGCGAGTTCTCGGGGGCTGGTCTGCGCATCCGCATGGATGAAGGCACGACGACAGGCTATGAGAAGGGCGACATCCCAGGCGGGGTCGGCTTTGCCTGGACCCCCGGCGACATGAACGGCGCTCAGGCAGCCTGTCTGCGTTACCGGATGAAGCTGCCAAATGATTTCGATTTCGGAAAAGGCGGCCTGCTGCCGGGGCTTTACGGCGGCAAACCGCTCCGTGCGGATCAAAAGGCAGTCGGTGACAAATCCTTCGCGAGCCGTCTGGTCTGGCGGACAGGTGGTCAGGGCGCAGCCTTCGCCCAGTATGAAGGCCTCGACCACAGTGGCTACGCATTTGCATCCAAGCAGCTGAGAATCCCGAAGGGCAACTGGATCGACGTTCAACAGGAAGTGGTCTTGAATACACCCGGCAAGGCCGATGGTCTGGTACGCGTCTGGATTGATGGCAAGTTGGGTCTGGAGCAGAACGGCATCCCATGGCGGACATCGGCCGATATTGGGATTGAGGGCGTGATCGCCGAGGTCACGTACGGTATCCCGCGCTTGAGCGTGATGGCACCGGCCCTGACGTCCATCGAGATTTCAGAGTTTGAAGTGAGCTGGCAGTCGTCCCGTCCACACCAGACAGCGACGAAACCCAAATCCGGAAACATCGTCCGGTTCTAACGGCCCAGTGCTATCAGGCCCGAGTGCCTGTTGACGACCTGCTCAATCAGGCCCGAGTGCCTGTTGACGACCTGCTCAATCGGGCCCTTGGGCCTGTTGACGACTAGAATGCAACCCCTCACGAACGCTCCAACGGCCGCCATCCGGCTTCCAGCGCCTCTTCCTCGCTACAGAACCACCGGTCGCCTCGCCGCGTCCTGACGCGATAGCGGTCATAGCTGACAGACCATGGAACCACGTAGATCTTACCCCGGCTGCGATGCGCGCGGCCCTTGATCGGGCAGCCATCTGGTGCCCGCTTCAAAGCCTTGGCCCAGCGTTCGGCGCGAAAAGCATCAGGCCGTTCCGGCGTGCCACGCCAAATGCCGATTTTCTCCGTTTTCGCGTCTTGCTCGACACCGGTGTACGGCGCGAAAAAACCGGCCTGGGCAAAGACATGACCTGTGCGCACCAGTTCAGCTGCAAGGTCAGTGTCTCCGACTTTGCAAACGGCCGACTGGCGGTCGAGGACAGGCGCGCCATCGAGCACGCACGTCACGGTTTTTCGTCGAACAAGCCGCCGCAGGGCCCGCTCGGCACTGACACCACATCGCCAGCGGCGAGACCCGGGACGCTTACAGGTCTGGCCGCGTTCAGGCGCATCAACGCCTGCCAGCTTCAGCGTTTTCCCATCAACCGAAAGCGTGTCGCCCGACAGAACGCGTGCACGCCCTTTGATTGGCTCTTGAGAAGATGCAAACGGATTGATTGAGGACAAGCTGGGCATTGCAGGCGCGGATGGCCACGTCAGCCCTTCAATCGACGCAGTTGGCACGAGTGCAGCGACACTGGTTTGGGTCGGCAGTGCAAACGTGTAGGCGGTCGCCCCCATCAAAACGGCGATGATGGCCCCGGCAGCCGCTTTGACAACATCAAGCGAGGGCAGCATCCGGCGAGGTTGAACATGCCGCAAGCGTGCACCCATCCGGTCCTTGGCATCCGCCAATGCACCAAGAGCAGCGCGCCAAGCCATCAGACCGGTCACGATCATGAGCACACCTGACATGAGCAGTCCGATGGCCCAGATATCTGCACCGTCGAACACCGCGCGCGCCATGCCTGCGCCAACCAGTGCCCAGCCCAGCACAAGCAAAACCATCCGCCCATTGAACGGCAACCGTCTAAGCGCTGCAAAACCACCTGTGAAACCGCCAAAGCTTGGACGCGGCAGCCGCCACGAACTGGCGCTCCAATTTCCAAACCCGGACTTGAGGGCCCCAAGCCGGGGCAGGCGCGGCGTCAGACTCGCAAGTGAGAGCCCCTTGAGATTATCCAACCGGCGCTGAAACCATGAACCAGCCGTGCCCGCGACGCGCGCCGCACCACTCTTCGCAGCCTTGGCCTGCGCCGCGCCCGCGGCCGCCCCGCGCCGGCCCACATCCTTGACCCGATCAACAGCAGCATCTTTTGCAGCCGCCATGCGATCAGCCCGTTTTTTTCTGCGGATCAAAATGGTCGTGCGCACATATTCGCGCCATTCAAACCCGTCCCGTCGTCGTCCCCAGCCGAACATGGTCGATTATTCCTCTCAGGCACCCGCCAGCGTTGCGCCCCATCCGAACAGTTTCGAGTTGCTCTCGGTCGCAATCACTCTCTTGAAAGGGCTTACACAAAGCCAAGTCGCGTCCACTTGCTCTAATCGTGGGCGTATTGAAATCGCCAAGCTGGTCGGGACACGGTTTCGATGTTGTGGAGGCGAATCGTGGCATGGCCTAGGCCACACTGTGGCTTGTTTGCCGTGTCCCCGTTTTCCCATTCGCATCCTGGCGCATCTTGAATTCTCGTGGCCGTTTGAAACACACGGACCGTCATAACGCAGAGATTGGGGGGGACGACGTGGGTGAAGCGCATTTGCCTCCGCACGCAAAAGCCTTACAACGTCTTCAATCGCCCACATCTAGCCAAATATGAACGTGGTGGAGCCGGTGTGAACCACGCCGGCCAACCGATGAAGCAAATACGCCAAGGACGATACAATGCTCAGTACCCTCAGCCCCATCCGTAACGCGGCGCTCATCCTGGCAGCCTCGGTCATCCCGGCAATGGCCAGCCCGGCGGCGTCAGCAGCAGCCAGCAAGGATGCCGCCCCCGCCAACGCCGCATGTGATGGGCTGGATCAGGGCACGTCGGCTTGGCGCAACTGTCTGGCCACCCAGGCGCTAGCCGGTGATGACCATCAGTTGTTTTACGCAGGCTACTGGCTGGCTAAAAATGGCCGCTACAGCGAAGCGCTCGCTGTCCTGGCGAAGGTGAAGACAGCCGATGCCGCCGTTCTGACCTACCGCGGTTTCGCGACCCGCAAGCTGGGCAAAACACACGCCGCCGTTGAGCTATATGAGCAGGCGTTGGCTTTGGAGCCGGAAAATGCCGTGACGCGGTCCTACATGGGCGAAGCGTTTCTCACCCTGGGACGTCGTGATGCGGCAAAGGCCGAACTCGACCACATCGCTTCCATTTGCGGCGGCCCGGCGTGCACGCCCTACCGCGACCTTGAACGCGCCATCACACAACGCTGAACGCAGCGACTGGATAATTGCGCAACCTCAGCGGTTGTCCCCATGAGGCTGGCACCATCACCCAGCGCGCGCCGAAGGCTTGGAAGCGATTGCGATAAAATTGACATCAGTATCGCTGCTGAGATGCCAGGTGTCCCGCAACGCGTTGAAGGAAATGCCGTCGAACATGACGTCCTCAAGCCCGGCTGTCTCCAGCGCAACGCGCACTTGATCGAGCGTTAGAAACTTTTCCCAGTCATGCGTCCCGCGCGGCAGCCAACGCAAAACATATTCGGCAGCGACAATGGCAAGCGCGTAGGATTTCGCAGTGCGGTTGATTGTTGAAACGATCATCGCCCCACCGGGCCGGACCAATTCCCCGCACGTCCGGACAAAGCCGGTGGGATCAGGCACATGCTCAAGGACTTCCAACGCCAAAACGACATCAAAACTGTCGCCGGCCTCGGCGAGATCTTCGATGGTTGTCGCGCAGTACTCGATATCCAGTCCCTGTTGTGCGGCATGGCTGCGCGCAGCTGAAACGGTCTCTTGGCCCGGATCAATGCCGGTAACTGTCGCGCCGAGCCTGCACAGCGGCTCGCAAATCAGCCCTCCGCCACACCCGACATCCAGGATGGAAAGGCCTTTCAGCGGCCGCATACCACCACTTGGCATGCCGAAATGCTGTAAGAGCCGGTCGCGAATAAACGTAATCCGCGCTGGGCCGATCTTATGCAGTGGACGAAACGACCCGTCAGGATCCCACCATTCAGCGGCCTGGTCGGCAAACCGGCGCACCTCGTCCTGGTCGAGATTGGCGTCATTCGGAGCCGAAGACGTCACATCAGCATTCATCATGAAAGACCTTTAGCCTGAAGGAAAAGCAGCAAAATCCAGTGTGCGTCGGTGCTGGCCGCGAGGCAACCTGGCGGGCCAATCGGGCGCACGAGCGTGCTGGCACCATGTCGGGTGCAAACGGCACTTGGGTCACATCGGTTGCCGCAGCTGTCGGAATATTGCTACACCGACCCGAAACCAGCCAGCACATGCAATGTTTGATGACCCCCTCGCAACCGGGCAAATGAAATCCAGCGCGCGTCGGTGGCCACTGCGCGCATCTGAGACCACACGGGCACATTAAGAGACGGACACGGATTGAATGGCGACTGTTGTAATGAAATTTGGGGGCACCTCGGTCGCGGACCTTGACCGGATCGCGAACGTCGCTCAACACGTCTCGCGCGAAGTCAAAGCCGGGAATCGTGTGGCCGTCGTCGTCTCGGCCATGGCAGGCACGACTAATCAGCTGGTCGATTGGGTCTGCCAGACAAACCCCTTGCATGACGCACGTGAGTACGACGCGGTTGTCGCCTCTGGGGAGCAGGTCAGCGCCGGGCTGCTGGCGCTCAGGCTTCAGCAAATGGGCATCCAGGCACGCTCATGGCAGGGCTGGCAAATCCCAATTTACACTTCGTCGGACCATGGCGCGGCTCGCATCACGGATATCGATGGCACAAAACTGATGGAACGACTGAGCGGTGGCGAGGTGGCTGTCGTCACCGGTTTCCAGGGCATCCAGCAAGACACCGGGCGGATAGCAACACTCGGTCGGGGTGGCTCCGACACCAGCGCGGTTGCCGTCGCCATCGCTTTGAAGGCGGACATTTGTGACATCTACACCGACGTGGACGGGGTCTACACCACCGATCCGCGGATCGTGCCGGAAGCGCGCCGCATGGCCCGCGTCTCATATGAAGAGATGCTGGAGATGGCATCACTCGGCTCAAAAGTATTGCAAACGCGCTCCGTCGAACTGGCCATGATCCATCAGATGCGGCTGCGGGTCCTGTCGAGCTTTGCAGACCCCGCCAGCATCGATGCCATCGGCGATGGCCCATTACAAAACATCGGCACAATCGTCAGCAGTGAGGAGGATATCGTGGAAGCCCAGGTCGTCAGCGGCATTGCCTACGCCAAGAACGAAGCAAAAGTGACCATCCTCAAGGTTGCCGACAAGCCAGGCGTCGCGGCGCGCATTTTCGGGCCGTTGTCGGAGGCCGCGATAAATGTGGATATGATCGTACAAAACGTGACACCTGACGGCGCGCACACTGACTTGACGTTTACAGTTGAGCAAAGCCAACTGAACAGAACCATGGAAGTCCTCAAGAATATTGAACAGGACATTGGGTCGTTCGAAACGCGCTCCTCCGATGATGTGGTCAAAATATCGGTGATTGGCGTGGGGATGCGCTCGCATGCTGGCGTGGCCGCGACTATGTTCAAGGCGCTGTCTGAAAAAGGCATCAATATTCTGGCGATCTCCACGTCTGAGATCAAAATTAGCGTCTTGATTGATAAAGACTATGCTGAGCTTGCAGTGCGCACGCTCCATGAGGTCTATGGCCTCGATGCTGCGTGAAGACGCAAGCAACCGCCGGTTTAACGGCTGCCGATGATGGGACAATGGCAAACCAGCATGCAGGGAAACCGAGGCAAAGAACCCAGTATCATCTCCTCGGAGCCTGCCTTGCGCGTGGTGATGCGTCGGTTGCGCGCGATTATGGCCGACGAAGGCGATGGTCAATCCCGTTTGGACAAGATCGTACGCCAGATCGCAGGCGTCATGATCGCGGAAGTCTGCTCGATTTACGTGAAGCGCCGGGACGGTTCGCTTGAACTGTTCGCCACCGAAGGCTTGAATGCCGATGCACCCCACAACACCCGCCTCAAACGCGGCGAGGGTCTTGTGGGCCGGTGCGCGGAACTGAACGAACCCATGAACGAGCCCGACGCCCAGGCGCACCCGGCGTTCTCCTACCGCCCTGAAACCGGCGAAGAGGCTTACAAGTCGTTCCTTGCCGTCCCCGTCCAGCGCGCCGGTCAGGTTCTCGGCGTGCTCGTGGTGCAAAACCACACGCAGAAGGAATACTCCGACGAGGATGTCGAAGTGCTGCAAGCCACCGCCATGGTCCTCGCCGAATTGCTGGGGTCCGGCACGGTGGCCGGTTCAGATGCCGACGTGGACGGGTCGAAATCCCAAAATGCCAAGTTGTCCGGTGAACCCATTGCCGACGGTATTGCGTTAGGCCACGTTGTCTTTCACGAGCCGCGCATCGTCGTCACGCAACTCCTGTCCGATGATCCCGAGGCCGAGCTGGCCCGGATTGATGACGCGCTGACGAAACTGCGCACCTCACTAGATGAGATGTTCTCCGAAGAACGCCTCATGGTGGCCGGTGAACATCGTGACGTCCTGGAAGCCTACCGCATGTTCGCGAATGACCGCGGCTGGGTGAAGCGGCTGCGCGAGGCAACGCAGGGCGGGCTGACGGCGGAAGCGGCCATCGAACGCGTGCAAAACACAACCCGCGCCCGCATGCTTCGTCAATCCGACCCCTACTGGCGCGAGCGGGTCCGCGACCTTGACGACCTCTCCGACCGCCTCATGCGCATTGTCGCTGGCCGCAAGAGCGGCGCTGACAATCCTGCCGATTTACCCGATGACACCATCCTGGTGGCCCGAACGATGGGACCTGCCGAACTTCTTGATTATGACCGGACGAAACTACGCGGTCTCGTGGTCGAGGATGGCAGTGGCCAAAGCCATGTCGCGATCGTCGCCAAGGCTCTTGGGATCGCAGCCGTGGGCCAAGCCGGCCGCGCGGTCGAACATGCCGATACCGGAGACGCGATCATCGTGGACGCTGAAAGTGGTGAAATCCATCTGCGCCCGTCGTTTGAACTGGTGTCATCATATACAGACAAAGTCCGCCTACGCGCCAAACGCCAGCAGCGCTACGATGCCCTGCGCGACAAGCCTGCGGTGACCAAAGACGGCATCCGCATCGCACTTCAGATCAACGCAGGCCTGTTGGTCGACATGCCACACGTCGCCCAATCGGGCGCAGACGGCGTTGGGCTGTTCCGCACCGAATTACAATTCATGCTCGCCGACCGCATCCCACGGACAGATGCCCAGGCAAAGACCTATCGGGCTGTTATGGGTGAAGCAGCAGGACGCCCGGTCGTATTTCGCGCGCTCGATATCGGCGGCGACAAGATCCTCCCCTACTTGCGTCCGAACGTGGAAGAAAACCCGGCCATTGGCTGGCGCGCCATCCGCATGTCGCTGGACCGCGAAGGTCTGTTTCGCATGCAGGTCCGCGCATTCCTGCGGGCTTGTGCAGGTGACAGCCTGAACCTCATGATCCCGATGGTCACCACCAGCGCCGAAATGGATTTGGCGCGCGCTGTTATCGATAAGGAAATCGACCGGGCGAAACAAAAAGGCGGCGAACTGCCAGCGGAAATCAAGGTCGGCGCGATGTTGGAGGTCCCAAACCTCCTGTTCGAACTGGAAGAATTCCTGCCGCGCGTCGATTTCATTTCCGTTGGGTCGAATGATCTGATGCAGTTCCTGCTTGCGGCGGACCGGACGAACTCACGCGTAGGCAACCGTTACGATGTCTTGTCGCCTGGCCCTTTGCGCGCCTTACAGACCGTCAACGATGCCTGCGAACGCCATGACGTTCCCTTAACCATTTGCGGTGAAATGGCAGGTTCACCGATCGAAGCGTTGGCGCTCGTCGGCCTGGGTTTTCGGTCGTTATCGATGGGGGCAGGATCAATCGGCCCCGTCAAGTCCATGGTCTTAACGTCCAACACCGCCGCCATTACCGAAGCAATGGAAAACTGGCTTGCGACCGGCGTGCTGGATATCCGGGCGGAGCTTGCCGCGTTTGCCAAATCCAATTCAATTGAGATATGAGCGCGGGCACATCGGCGATTGATGAGCAAGGTCGATCGAAGTGCGCGGTCGATCAATGTGCGATTCAGATCGGCCCGATGTGGGCACCGTTGGTTTCATGCGATCACAACATCCAGCATGTCAGCGCCGCCTTTGAAAACAACAACCGAAAGTTAGACACCTCAGAATGAGCGGGATCCCGGCAGAAAAACTCGAACATCTGGTCACGCGCTGGGAGTCCATTCAAAGCCAGCTCAACGAGGGCGTGGACCAGGACGCCTATGTCCGATTGACAAAAGAGTTCGCAGAACTCGATCCCGTCGTATCGATCATCCACGATCTGCAAAGCGCCCAGCAGGAATTCGCCGATCTCGCGTCGATCATGACCGATAAAACCGCAGACACCGAAATGCGCGAAATGGCGGAAGCCGAACTGGGCGACGTCAAAAAGCGCATTGAGACAGTCACGCAGGCACTCCGCGTTGAACTCCTGCCAAGGGACGCAGCCGACGACCGCAGCGCCATCATGGAAATCCGCGCCGGAACCGGTGGAGATGAGGCTGCCCTTTTCGCAGCCGACCTTTATCGCATGTACCAGCGCTATTCCGAGTTGCAGGGTTGGAAAACCGAGATCATGTCAGCCTCTGAAAACGACCTGGGCGGCTTCAAGGAAGTCACCGTCTCGATTAAAGGCAACGGCGTGTTCTCACGGTTGAAATTCGAGTCGGGCGTTCATCGCGTCCAGCGCATCCCCGCAACGGAGACCAGCGGGCGTATCCACACATCCGCCGCCACCGTCGCCGTCCTTCCCGAAGCCGAAGAAGTCGACGTTGACATCAAGCCTGACGAGATCCGGATCGACACCATGCGCGCTGGCGGTGCGGGCGGCCAGCACGTCAACAAGACCGACAGCGCGGTGCGCATCACACACTTGCCCACCGGCATCATCGTGGTGTCAGCCGAAAAATCGCAACACCAAAACCGGCGCCTCGCCATGCAGGTCTTGCGGTCCCGGATCTATGAAATGGAGCGTGAGCGCGCCGCCAGCGAGCGGGCGGGTGCGCGTCGCGAGCAGGTCGGGTCAGGTGACCGTTCCCAACGCATCCGCACCTACAACTTTCCGCAAGGCCGGATCACAGATCACCGGATCAACTTGACGCTGCACAAGCTGGACACGGTGATCACTGGAGAAGGTCTGGACGAGTTGATCAACGCCTTGATTACGAACGACCAGGCCGTACGGCTCGCAGCATTCGACGGGGCGCCCTCGTGACGCCCATTGATGGCATTCGAGGCTCGAGCCAACCGGCCGGAACGCTCGGCGCTGGTACCCTATCGGGTGACATGTCCGATACGACCTTGTCGGTCCTCACCACCGCCATAACCGGTATGCTCCAAAGCGCCGGCGTTGAGGAACCGCGCCGGGAGGCCCGAAGGATCATCATCGAGGTTTTGGCCCTCGATCCAGCCAAGGCGCTGGCCAATCCGGGCTTAGTCGTTGCCAAAGCCGATGCAGATGTTGTGGTCTCAGCCGTAAACCGGCGGCTGGCCGGCGAGCCGTTGTCGAGGATCATAGCCCAACGGGATTTCTTTGGGCGCACCTTCCAACTCAGCCCCGACACCCTTGATCCGCGGCCCGACACAGAAACACTCGTCGAATTGGCGTTGGAACGCGCCGGTGAAATGCTCACCTCATTGGACAAGCCCATCCGCATACTCGATATCGGCACGGGCACCGGTTGCATCGCAATCACCTTGGCCCTTGAGCTGCCCGCCGCAACGGTTGTCGCGACTGATATCAGTTCAGGGGCACTTCAGATGGCGAAATCCAACGCAAACCGCTTGGGCGTCGGCCATCGACTGACATTCATTGAAACCGACGGAATTGAGAACCTTTCAGGCCCGTTTGACCTTGTGGTTAGCAATCCCCCATATATCCGGACATCAACGCTGTCAGCCCTGGACGCCGAGGTACGCGATCACGACCCGCTGCGGGCATTGGATGGCGGGCCGGACGGCCTGGCGTTCTACCGGTCCTGGATCAAAGGCCTGGCCGCGCTCGCACCCGAGGCCGCCGTTGTCTTCGAGGTCGGCGCGCCGTTTCCTGGCGAACACCCCACGAGAACCGATGAGCCCTTGAACACGCAACCTACCTTGGACACACAACCTGGCAGCCACGTGATTTTGGCAGAACTGACACAGGAGGCGGCCGTCAGCCGGCTCCTATTCGAGGCTTTCGGGCGTCCGATCTTGAAAAAAAAGGATCTGAACGGCCACATTCGCTGTGTGGCAATTGCATCAGCAGGCCACTGAGAAGCCGGCCGTTATGGATGCCAATATAAAAAAGGTTGGCGAACGCCATGAGCCGTTGTAACGTCTCCCCATACCGAAACATCGAATTGACCATCGGCGGTATCCGCTGAAAGTGCTGCAATTCGGCAGGGCAGATGGCCCGAAGACAAACGCTCAACTTTTTGTTTGCCTGTTCTGAGGGCCGTTCCGAGTTCGCTCGAATGGCATGTCATGTCGGAAGCAGAATTCCGACCCAGTCACAGCAAAATATGGGCAGTCAGCCAACCGTTGGGACGAGCGCTCGCAAAAGCAGCTCTCCGAGTAACGTGGCTTAACATGGTGGTCTCTTTGATGAGTGAGCATCTTGGTCCGGAAAAATCGGAGCAAATGCCAGTGGATGTCTGCACTTCGCGAGACTCGGCGTGTTTTGACGCCGGCAGTCCTCGCTAGAGGTGCACCAAAAGGGCCACGCGTGGATCTGATTGAACCGGTCAGCACCGTCGAACCAGGCACCAATTTCGGTCGGGACGGAAACGTCAAAACTTGTACGGAAAACACACTGAAGGCGGCGCAGGCCGCTTGGGATGAAAACCGCGGCACAAAAACCAAGCCGCACTGAAGTTGAGAACGGGAGCCGATGAGGCAAGGACAGCAAAATCGCCGTGGCAGGGGCCGCAATAACAATCGCAAGGGTCAGAATCCGCTGACACGGAGTTATGAGAGCAACGGCCCGGAAGTCAAAATCCGTGGAACGCCAGCTCACGTGGCCGAAAAATACATGTCACTCGCCCGAGACGCCATGGCGTCAGGTGACCGGGTGTTGGCCGAAAACTTTTTCCAGCACGCAGAACACTACAATCGCATCATCATGGCCTATCGCGATCAACAGATGGGCCAGACGGGCGACGCGACCAGCGGCCGTGGCCGGTCCAATGCTCAGGATGATCAGTCCGATCAGTCCTACGATGATGATGGCGATGATCGCGACAACGGCAACTTCGACACCACCCAGGTGCCAGGTGCAGAACCGCAACCATCGACACGCGCCTTTGACGATCAACCTAAATCTGACAGCGACGGCGGACACAGCAACAGGAACGCCGGGGAGCGCCGGCCCGGTGGTCGCGGCCGCAATAACACGGAGCGCCGTGGACGCAACGGCACACGGGGCGGCAATCGTCAGAACGCTGGCGAAGGTGGTCAGCAGGCAGCTAGAGACAACGGCAATAAGGGCCAATCTAGCCGCGAAGAGGCAGATACAGCGGGCAGCGCACCAGCACCGTCTGGTCGGTTCGCCGACAGCGAGGACAAACCGGATTTCCTGAGCAGGCCCGTCGCCGTACCCGTCCGTCGGACGCGGCGGTCGCCGCGCACCGCTGAGGCCGCACCCGCTGACACGCCCGTGACGACTGACGAAAACTGATCACCCATAGAAGCGGTGCAACCCGCGCACATAAAAGCGGTGAGACCGTCATCTGAAGCGAGAATGCGCTTCTATGGATGCGCATTCGCGAGCACCTAAGACAGCAGCTCGATATCCGAGCCGGTCTGTATCTCGCCGTCTTCAATCACCTCGGCATAGATGCCGAAATCGTTGTGGCCAAACGTCCGTTCCAGGATGGCTGGGATCGACAAATCTCGGCGGCCGGTGTCAGGATCAACCTCCGTCGCGGCACACCGCATCGTCCGGTCGATGACACGCAGCTTGGCCGTGCCGATCCGTATCGAGCGATCCACCCAGCCGAATTCCTCCCAGGGCTGAACACCATCCATCACGACGTTCGGACGGAACCGTCGCGCATCAATCGGCTGGCCCACGACCCTGGCGAGATCGTCAAGGCTGGCCTCACTGACGATGTGCAAACACTTGTTCTTCACATCGGAAAATGAGTGGTCCGCGCTGAAAACCACCTTGGGCGCGCCGCGCAAACCTTCCGTTAGAAAAGCCGCAAAAAACTGCTCAACCAATTGCCGGCCAATGGGCGCTGACAACTGGCCCCGTGCCACCTGTTTGCCGCCGCGATTGATGGTCAGCGTATGCGTTTTGGGCTCGAAGTCCGTCTCGAGGCTGGCCAGCGCCTCATTCCGCATCAGCATCAAAAAGTTAATCTTAGGCAGGTGCTTCGGTGCCAGCGGATCGAACCGCCCCGGGCCGTTTTCAATGGCATACATCCGGTCGAAAGGCAGCGTCTTGCCTGCTTCAACGGCTGTACTGTCCAGTCTCTGGGGCGACAGGCCTTTGACCGGATAACGATAAATGGTTTTGACCTCTAACCCCATGAAAGCTCCCACATCTGAAAATTTCGATAAGCCCGAACCCTTTATGATCCCGATCAGGTTCCTATATCTATGGCTTAGGCGCCTACGGGGCCTGTAATGAGTGACACGACCACAAAGCATGACGCCGTGCCGACATTGCCCTTTTCAGGGGATGCGCGCCACGGGCTGAAAGGACGAACCCATGAACTTTGATACCTACACAGACCGCGCCAAAGGTTTTATCCAGTCCGCGCAAAGCATCGCCCTGCGTGAGGGACATCAGCAATTCACAACCGAACATCTGCTCAAGGTCCTCCTCGACGACGAAGAGGGGTTGGCCGCCGGGCTCATTGCGCGCGCGGGCGGAGACGCCAAGCTGGCGCTTCAAGCCACCGAGATCGAACTCAAAAAACGCCCAAGCGTTTCAGGCGGCGGCGCGGGGCAACTCTACCTGGCAACTGACCTGGCGAAACTATTCGAAATTGCAAATGAGATTGCCGAAAAGGCTGGCGATAAATACGTCACCGCCGAGCGTCTCCTTTTGGCGTTGGCAACCCAGGCCGAAACGCCCGCAAGCAAGATCCTCAAAGACGCCGGCGTCAGTGCACAGGGGCTGAACACCGCGATCAATGAGATTCGCAAAGGCCGCACAGCCGATAGCGCCAGTGCCGAAAACGCCTACGATGCGTTGAAGCGCTATGCCCGCGACCTCACCGAAGCCGCAGCCGCCGGTAAGCTCGACCCCGTCATCGGTCGCGATGAGGAAATCCGCCGGGCAATCCAGGTTCTATCGCGCCGGACGAAAAACAACCCCGTACTGATTGGTGAGCCAGGTGTTGGCAAGACCGCCATTGCCGAAGGCTTGGCCCTGCGCATCATCAAGGGCGACGTTCCAGATAGTCTCGCCAACAAAAAACTGCTGGCCCTCGACATGGGGGCACTCATCGCAGGCGCTAAGTATCGCGGCGAGTTCGAGGAGCGGTTGAAGTCCGTGCTCCAGGAGGTCGAGGCCGAGAATGGCCAGATCATCCTGTTCATCGATGAGCTGCACACCATTGTCGGAGCCGGCAAGGCAGACGGTGCCATGGACGCATCCAACCTTTTGAAGCCAGCCCTCGCGCGCGGAGAACTGCACTGCGTCGGTGCAACCACGTTGGACGAATACCGCAAGAACATTGAAAAGGACGCAGCGCTTGCCCGCCGCTTCCAGCCCGTGTTCATCGAGGAACCGACCGTTGAAGACACGGTTTCGATCCTGCGCGGTCTCAAGGAGAAATATGAGCTCCACCACGGTGTCCGTATCACGGACAGCGCAATCGTGGCCGCTGCGACGTTGTCGAACCGCTACATCACCGACCGGTTCCTGCCCGACAAAGCAATCGACCTCATGGATGAGGCCGCATCCCGCCTGAAGATGGAAATCGACAGCAAACCGGAAGAGCTTGATGCGATCGACCGCGAGTTGATCCAGATGAAGATCGAGCGTGAGGCGTTGCGGAAGGAAACGGACGACGCATCAAAAGAGCGGCTCGAAAACCTGGATAAGCTGATCGCCGATCTGGCAGAGAAGAGCCAGTCGCTCACCCAGCGATGGGAGGCCGAACGCGAAAAACTTGGCTCGACGCAAAAGATCAAAGAGGAACTGGACCAACGCCGCCTCGAACTGGAGCAGGCACAAAGGCGCGGTGACTACAACCGTGCGGGTGAACTGCAGTATGGTGTCATTCCAAATCTCGAACTCCAGATCAAAAAACAAGAGGAGCAGGGCGAAAATACAAGCGGCAACGTGATGGTCGAGGAAGCCGTCTCACCAGATCACATCGCTGGCGTCGTCTCTCGCTGGACCGGTGTACCTGTCGATAAGATGTTGGAGGGCGAGCGCGAAAAGCTGTTGTCCATGGAAAAAGCATTGGGCAAACGCGTCATCGGCCAAAGCGAAGCGGTGATTGCCGTCTCCACGGCTGTCCGGCGCGCACGTGCAGGCCTGCAGGACCCGAACCGCCCAATTGGTTCGTTCATGTTCCTAGGACCTACGGGCGTCGGCAAGACGGAGCTGACGAAGGCGCTGGCCCAGTATCTTTTCGATGATGAACACGCGTTGGTCCGTGTCGACATGTCGGAGTTCATGGAGAAGCACTCCGTTGCACGGTTGATCGGCGCGCCTCCAGGCTATGTCGGCTACGAGGAAGGCGGCGCGTTGACCGAGGCTGTCCGGCGTAGACCCTACCAGGTCATCCTGTTCGACGAGATCGAGAAGGCGCACCCAGACGTGTTCAACGTCTTGCTGCAGGTCCTTGACGATGGCCGCCTGACAGACGGCCAGGGCCGCCTCGTGGACTTCAAGAATACGATCATCATCATGACGTCCAACTCGGGCGCGGAGTTCTTGGTCAATCAAAGCGAAGGTGACGATATTGAAGATGTCCGCGAGTTGGTCATGGGTGAAGTCCGTTCGCGCTTCCGTCCGGAGTTCTTGAACCGTTTAGACGACATCATCCTGTTCCACAGGCTACGGCGCGAAGAGATGGGCAACATCGTCGATATCCAACTGGATCGTGTCCGCAAGCTCCTGGTCGATCGGAAGATCGAGATCGTCCTCGACGACGCAGCCAAAACCTGGCTCGCCAACCAGGGTTACGATCCAGCCTACGGTGCGCGTCCCCTCAAACGCGTCATCCAGAAGAACGTGCAAGACCCGTTGGCCGATCTCATCCTGTCAGGTGGCATCAAGGACGGTGAAACGGTTCAGGTCTCGGTCCGTGATGGTGCTCTGACCATTAACGGATGGCCGTCCAACGCCGTCGCAGCATAAGAGCGTCCAGCAAGGCCGATCGCCCTGAATCAATCAAGAGGCCCCTTCCCTCCTCAGAGGGGAGGGGCCATGGCGGTCAATGACAAATACATCTGCGGTCAGGCCCGCGACGGCTTGCTGATCCTGGTCGAACCTGAGCTGCACCTCGGTGGCGATGTCATCGTCCCCGACATCGCAGACTGAGCTCCGAAAAGGCGGGAGCCGGGAGCCTTATTCGGCTGCGATCCGCGCAGACGCAACCCGCCGGTAATCCGGCGCGCCCGCGCAGGCGCAGCGACCAAAAGGTCGCGAAACGCGCCGTGAGCGCAGTCTTGAAACCGAGCGCTATCTTCAGACTGAGCACCGCAAATGCGGTAGCCGGGAGCCTTATTCGGCTGCGCTCCGCGCAGACGCGACCCGCCGGTAATCCGGCGCGCCCGCGCAGGCGCAGCGACCAATAGGTCGCGAAACGCGCCGTGAGCGCTATCTTCAGACTGAGCGCCGCAAAGGCGCGAGGCGGGAGCAAGGCGACCCGCGGCTCATGCCGCGCCTGTCGGAGGGCCTGCGCAGCAACGCTGCGCAATCAGGCCCGTGAGACATCACTTGCTGCTCGTCATCACAGGCGTCCGCCTCATAAGGCTATCCAGACGCGCACGTTCACGCTGGAACGCGCGCAGGTCCTTACCGTCCAGCTGACGCTCATTACCCACTTTGATCTTCATGGGGTTCACGGGCCGCTTGTTAACGAGCACCTCGAAATGCAGGTGCGGCCCGGATGAAAGCCCGGTCGAACCAATATAGCCAATCACTTGACCTTGCCGCACCCGCACGCCTGCTTTCACGCCAGGCGCAAACCGGCGCATGTGGGAATAGGAGGTCTGATATCCGTTCGCATGACGGATACGCACGTAGTTGCCATTCGCACCCTTGCGCCCTGCAAAAGTGATCGTGCCCTTTCCGGCCGCCAGGATCGGTGTACCTGTCCGGGCCGCCCAGTCGACACCGTTGTGCATCTTCCGGCGGTTCAGCAGCGGGTGGTTTCGCATACCGAAACCAGACGTCAGTCTCACGCCATTACCGCTGACCGGTTTCGGCAGCAAAAACCGGCGTGAGTTGTTTCCATCTGCGCTGTAAAAATCCCAGTCATCGACACCAGACCGGAAACGGAAAAATCGCGATGTCTCTCCGCCTGAAATAATCTGCGTGTATAGCAGATCGCCCGGCGGGCCATCGATGAGATTCTCGTCTTTCAATTCAAAGAAGAATTCAACACTATCGCCCGGGCGCACCCGTCTGCGGAAGTCGGTGTCATACGCATGCGTCTTCAGGATTCGGTTGATGGTTTCTGGCGGAATTTGCTGCAATAGCGCCGCGTAATAAACGCTGGCATAAAGCGACATGCTTTTTTGATTTTCCCGCGCAGCTACATCTTTCTGAGATGCTTCCGCAGATGGAAGTGGATCCGTCGTGGCTTCAAAGTCCCCAGCGGAGCTCCGCGAAACCGTCACAAGGTGATTGTGCCCGAATGAAAACAGGCTAAGCCGCGCCGGTTCCATTCGGTTCGGATCGGTCAACGACGGCACCATCGTGATGTGGACTTCCTGGCCAAAGCTCAGCGTTGCCTCGGTCCAGACCCGCGCCGCTGCTTCAAGAAGACCATCGACGACCCAAGGTTCAGACCCCTGCCGCAACAACAGATCGCGCAGGCTGTCATTATCGCCGGCTTTTAAAATGACTTTTCGGCCACCCTCATAGTCACTGACCTCGTCATCGCTTTCGATAACGGACTTTTCGAGGACGGACGTATTTGGTGCATTGGAATCCGGGTCGAAGGCCGGATTCCCCGCAGTGGCAAAGCCCCCCCGTTCAGCAGCCAGCAACAATTGTTGTTCGGCTTGGTCGGATTGGCGTGCCTGATTGATGATGTCGACCACTTCGTTTGTGGCCAATTCCTGCCCGTCTTCGTTCGGCAAAATCCCGCCCAGAAGTTCGACAACACGGATTTCGACATCATCACGTGCAACCTTGCGATTTCCATCTGAGCGGCCAATCGGGTTGGAATCGGTATAAAGCTTGAACGGATTGAACGGCGGAATCACATCCTGGAAGTTTTTTGGAACGGGCCCCAGCTTGGCTGAGATTTTCAAATAGGGGCGCGCGCGAATGTATGTCCGCCCATCGCGTTGCTGCTTGAGACTCTCGTGAATGACGTATCGCGTCGTGACAGCATCGCTAATGACTTCAAGGCGGTCAGACTTCGGGAACGCCCAATTCAGCCCGGCGGCGCGTTTGACTTGCGGCACGACCATCGGCGGCGCCGTTCCCTCCTGCAGACGCTTGAGCGCCGGCATCAAACCATCGGGCGCGTCTTTCGTATCCAGCGAACCGTTGATAACAACCAGAATGGCAACGGCACCGACCATACCGGCAAGACACGTGCTCAACAGCCACCGGAAACGGCCACCCTTGTGCGCCTCGGCGTGATCAGCCTCATACACATCCCGCAGAGTGTGACGCGCACGTCCGCGCGCAACCGTCTCAAGCCCGCCGGGCCGTTGATAGGCCAGGGTGCCCTGAGAACCGTTTCTGGCCGACTGCGCAAGGTATCGCCGACGATCCATGTGTGTTGGTGTACCCCCCCAGCCAAACCCTTGCCCGTCAAACCCTGGAAGGTGTTGACGAACGATCCGCAAAATTCAGGTAGCTCCAGCCATTGTGGGCGCGGAGTCGCTGTGACGACGTTCTGAACCTCTACGAATACAGACAATGCGACTGAATCGCGACAGGAGATGGGCGATCACTGAACTTCCACGCAAATTCAGGCACCTGCTTTGACCAATCCAACTCGCATCGGTGCTCCAGATCAGGAGATCCCATCGTGACTGTCTCAAGCCTATCGAGTGTTCTGGAAAAGCTCTGCGCCGGCGACAAACATGGCGACGCCGCCGGTTTTTTGGATTTGCCTCGAGTAGCCCTCGGCGAACCCGCCACACAGACGGGAGCATTGACCCCATGCTGTCCTCACCTACCTGCGGTCTTCGCCCCACCCTGCTTTCATTGCCCCATCTTGCTTTCATTACCCAAGGGGCAGCTCTTGATCGGTAGAATCCGTTGCGGAGGTGCAACGAAGGCGCCTTTTTAGACCATAAAAGGCCCCTCGGAGGGTTTTTCCACTTCGGTTTCTTAACCGAATCAATATGTTGAGTGAGTACGAGGCAGAAATTCGAAAATTCTTCAGCTTGGTCGTTGACAGCCGAGCGGGGATAGTATTAATTCACACCTCGTTGCGGGGCGCTACTGACGCACCGCTGACCCACGGGTCGACGTTCTCTCTCAGATTTCAAGCCGGCGGCTAGCTTGCTAGCAGCGGATTTCTTTTTCTCTGAGCACCGGTTTTTCGCCGGGAGTTCGTGGTTCCGTGTCGCTCTTTGACAAGTTAGTTTGGAAGAAAGAGAAACGCAGGCGGCGTGGTCTGGCGAGTTCTCGATACGCAAGTATTGAGGGCGCAAAAGACAACTGACCGATTGCGTTTCAGCCATCACTTTATGCTTTGCGGCACCATTTCGGTGGGGTTGTAAGGCGTATGTGAAGGTGCCCGTTACGCAAAGACTTGGAGATTGATTCCCTCCAAGCAGGTCAGAACTCGAACTTTCAATTTGAGAGTTTGATCCTGGCTCAGAACGAACGCTGGCGGCAGGCCTAACACATGCAAGTCGAACGCTCTCTTCGGAGAGAGTGGCAGACGGGTGAGTAACGCGTGGGAACCTACCTTGTGGTACGGAATAACTCAGGGAAACTTGAGCTAATACCGTATACGCCCTTCGGGGGAAAGATTTATCGCCATTAGATGGGCCCGCGTTGGATTAGCTTGTTGGTGAGGTAAAGGCTCACCAAGGCGACGATCCATAGCTGGTCTGAGAGGATGATCAGCCACACTGGGACTGAGACACGGCCCAGACTCCTACGGGAGGCAGCAGTGGGGAATATTGGACAATGGGCGCAAGCCTGATCCAGCCATGCCGCGTGAGTGACGAAGGCCTTAGGGTTGTAAAGCTCTTTTAGCAGGGACGATAATGACGGTACCTGCAGAATAAGCCCCGGCTAACTTCGTGCCAGCAGCCGCGGTAATACGAAGGGGGCTAGCGTTGTTCGGAATTACTGGGCGTAAAGCGCACGTAGGCGGCATGGTAAGTTAGAGGTGAAATCCCGGGGCTCAACCCCGGAACTGCCTTTA
>JBCBRH010000033.1:0-53035 GCA_039819785.1 Pseudomonadota bacterium
TCAGCCATGAGTTTTGCACCTGTCGCTCGTGATGCCCCATCGGGCATACTACTTTGGATGACTGCTACCATAGACCAACCTTTCTCTAGTTGTCAGCTTAACGTTGTGAAAGACCAATTGGATTGCAGGTTATGGCAGGGATAAACGCTAAACACGGATGGATCTTCGCTGGTTCCCGCCAGTTCGAAACCAACGCAACGGCCAGCATGGGCTGAACACAACTGTAACAAACGGGCTGTCTGGCCTGCGAACTGCCTCCGTCAAATCGCCCAGGGGGTGGGACGAACGGCTTGGAAGTGGCGGTTTTCCAAGCGGTGTGCGATCCAAATCACCAGGTCGATGGGACTGAGACGTCATCATTTGTAGGACGCGACCGTGCACCACGCGTTTAGCTGAGCACGCAAGCAGGGCAAAAAAACTTACAAAACGCAGCGTTGCCGGCTCAGTGCTTTAACCAAGGCTTTAACCAAGACGGGCCGTTAACCAAGACCGGCCAAACAACCTGAACAAGGACGCCCATGTCGGAAATGACACTCTTCGAGGTTGCCATTCTCTTATCAGCCATGGCGATCGCAGCCCCGCTTGCGCGCGTGCTCGGGATTGGTTCGGTGCTGGGTTACCTCATAGCCGGTGTTCTCATGGGGCCGCATGGACTGCTGCTGGCGTTTGGCGAACACGAAGCTGAAACGTTTTTGCACGCAGCCGAATTCGGTGTCGTCCTGTTGCTCTTTCTCATCGGCCTGGAGCTGCGTCCCAAACGGCTTTGGTCCATGCGCAACGCCATCTTCGGCGCAGGCACACTACAGGTGTTCGGGTCTGGCCTGCTTCTCGGAGGGGTTGGAATTCTGGCAGGTCTGCCGCTCGGCCCAGCCATGTTTGCAGGGCTTGCACTTGCCCTGTCGTCAACGGCCTTCGCCATCCAGGTTTTAGAAGAAAATGGCGAATTGCAAACACGCCACGGCCGGCTGGGGTTCGCCGTGCTGCTGTTTCAAGATCTCGCCGCCATCCCCTTGATCGCCCTGGCTCCCATCTTTGCTGTGACGGCCGCGGTGGCATCATCGGCAACCGACCCGATGGCCTTTGCAAAGCCGCTGGGGGCAATCGTCCTGCTCGTCGTGGGCGGGTATTTCATATTGGATCGCGCGCTCCAGCTCATCGCACGCACCAAAGTGCGTGAAGCAATGACAGCAGCAGCCCTGCTGACCGTCGTTGGCGCAGCACTGCTGATGCAATCAGCCGGACTATCGGCATCCTTAGGCGCGTTCATCGCCGGTGCTTTGCTGGCCGAAAGCTCCTATCGCCATCAGCTCGAAGCAGACATCCAACCCTTCGAGGGGATGCTTCTTGGCCTATTCTTCACCGCCGTCGGCATGTCGCTTGATCTCACAATCCTGCTCAATCAGACCGTTCTCGTACTCGCACTGACGTTTGTTCTCGTAGGCATCAAGGTCGCCGTGCTGTTTGGCATCGGACGCTTGCAGGGGTTGGCGAACCGCCCCGCGCGGCGTTTGGCGCTTTCTCTTAGCCAGGCTGGTGAATTCGGGTTCGTGCTGTTGACGGCAGCAGTCGGCGCCAGCGTGCTGGATCGCGAAACGTCGGCCTTCCTGGGCGTTGTCATCACCCTGTCAATGGCAACAACTCCGCTCATGCTCATGTTGGACAAAAAGCTGCTGCCTGAGACCAAGTCCGACACGAGCCGATCGGACGAGATGCCCGACGAGGATGGGCACGTCGTAATCGCCGGGTTTGGACGCTACGGCCAGATCACAGCGCGCATTTTGCGGGCCAAAGGCATCCCGTTTACAGCACTGGACACCTCGGCCGAGCAGATCGCTTTTGTCGAAAAATTTGGCTCCAAGGCGTTCTTTGGAGACGCCAGCCGGCCCGAAATCCTGGAGGCCGCCCAGACTGGAAAGGCCCGGGCCTTCGTGCTGGCGATTGATGATGCCGAAGCCTCGCTGCGGACCGCAAGCTTCGTTCGCAAACGCTACCCTGACCTGCCGATTTTTGCTCGCGCCAGAAACCGCCGGCATGCACACGAACTGATGGACTTAGGCATCATGACCGTTGAGCGGGAAACCTTCCGCTCCGCTTTGACGACCGCTGGCGATGTCTTGAAAAGCCTAGGCTATTCCAACGCGGCCACGGAACGCTCTTTGGAGATATTCAAGACCCACGATGAAAAGCGGTTGTCTGACGACTACAAGTACGCAAGCGACCTTTCAAAGATCCAACAAAAGGCCCGCAGCGATGCACAGCAGCTCGCCGAATTGTTCCAGCAGGATGTCGCCCAGACGGATACCAAACAACCCGACGCCAAGTTGACGGACTAATCCACCCCCAACTGCAATGGCGGCGTTTGCCGTATCCATCAACAATCCTCGTGTTTTTCAACGTCCTGCCATAGACGGCTTTGCCCCGCGTGGTTAAGAGTGCGCAAAACGGTCTGCCGCCGCTCAAGAACCACCCAAAAATGCGGCGCCGACAATAAATGGCTCACTGAAAGGACCAGCACATGGCCGAGGCGCAACCCATCGCCGATCCAGGCACACCTGCCACCGGCGCAGCCCCAGCCCCTGATCTCACAACCATGGCGAATGCCATTCGCGCCCTGAGTATGGATGCAGTCCAGGCGGCAAACTCGGGTCACCCGGGGATGCCAATGGGCATGGCAGATGTTGCCACCGTCCTTTACACCGAGCACCTGCGGTTCGATGCAAGCGCTCCGGACTGGATCAACCGGGATCGGTTCGTGCTTTCAGCCGGCCACGGTTCAGCACTCCTCTATGCCCTGCTCTACCTGACCGGCACGACCGGCATGTCAATTGATGACGTGAAGGCCTTCCGCCAGTTGGGCTCAAAAACGGCTGGCCACCCAGAATACGGGCACGCACCCGGCATCGAAACAACGACAGGCCCGCTTGGCCAGGGCATCGCGAACGCGGTCGGCATGGCGCTGGGGGAACGGCTCCTGAACGCCCGTGCGGGTGGAGACCTGATTGACTACCGCACCTATTGCATTGCCGGCGACGGTTGCCTGATGGAGGGCATTAGCCAGGAAGCGATCACGCTTGCAGGACACCTAAAACTTGGCCGGTTGATCGTCCTGTTCGACGACAATTCCATTTCGATCGATGGTGACACCAGCCTGTCCACATCCGATGACCAGTTGGCACGCTTCAAGGCCGCCGGATGGAACACCATCGCCGTTGACGGCCATGACAAAGCTGCCGTGTCTGACGCGATCACCAAAGCGAAATCAGACGAGAGCAAACCCTGGCTGATCGCGTGTAAGACGATCATCGGCTATGGCTCGCCGAAGGTCGCTGGTACCGCCAAAGCCCACGGCGCTCCGCTTGGTGACGATGAAATTGCCATCACCCGGGAAAAGCTCGGCTGGCCTTATGGCCCGTTTGAAATTCCTGATGATGTGTTGTCGGCCTGGCGTGATGCGGGCAGCCGCGGTGCAGTTGAACATTCTGCCTGGGCAGCCCGGTTCAAAAACGCTTCGACCGAGATCAAAACGCTTCTTCAAAAGCCAGCAGCTGGCAACCAAGAGGCTGCGATTAAAAAAGCCATTCAGGCCGCTAAGTCCGAATTCAGAGCCGATGAAAAAAAGCGCGCCACCCGCGTCTGGTCGCAAATGACGCTTGAACATCTGACGCCCGTTCTGCCCAACCTGATCGGCGGGTCCGCTGACCTGACGGGTTCGAACGGCACTATGACCAAACACCACACACCGGTCAGTGCGGGCAATTTCGCAGGCAACTACATCCACTATGGTGTACGTGAACATGGCATGGCCGCCGCGATGAACGGCTTGGCGCTGTCGGAAAACCTAATCCCCTACGGCGGAACATTTATGGTCTTCACGGACTACTGCCGCCCGGCGATCCGCCTATCTGCTTTGATGCAGCAGCGTGTGATCTATGTCATGACGCACGACTCGATCGGTTTGGGCGAAGACGGTCCGACCCACCAGCCCGTCGAACATCTGTCAGCGTTGCGCTGCATGCCCAACCTCAACGTCTTCCGCCCAGCCGACCCCATCGAGACGGCCGAATGCTGGGAACTGGCTTTGTTGGATGAGACGCGGCCGTCGATTCTGGCTTTGACCCGTCAGAGCGTGCCACTCCTTCGCCCTGACGCAGATGCCACAAACCTATGCGCAAAAGGCGCTTACGTGCTGCATGACGTCACTGACCCGCGCCAAGTCACATTGCTGTCGTCCGGCTCCGAAACAGGGTTGGCCATCGAAGCCGCCAAGGCGCTGGGTGAAAGCGGTGTCGCCGCCGCTGTTGTCTCCGTACCGTCCATGGAACGCTTCGCGGACCAGCCAGCCGACTATCAAAACACCGTTCTGGGTGACGCGCCCCGCGTTGCAATCGAAGCTGGCACCCGCCAGTCCTGGGACCGCTGGCTGCGCCCGCAGGACACCTTCGTCGGCATGACCGGCTATGGTGCGTCTGGTCCGGCCCCTGAGCTTTACCAACATTTTGGATTGACGCCGCAGCGCATTGCCGAAGTGGCCCGCTCCATGCTCTGAGATCGGTCCACGGATCGGCTGACAGCGGTCAGTTGGTAACCACACGAATGTTGTGAAGGAACGGCGACGGTGAATTTCGAAGGGTTACGCACGACACAAGGCGTCGATGTTTCTGGAAAACGCGTTCTGGTGCGGGTCGACTTCAATGTACCCATCCGGGACGGCATAGTAACGGACGCGACCCGCATCAATCGCGTCGCGCCTTGCCTGTTGGACCTTGCATCCCGTGGGGCACGCGTGATCGTCCTGTCCCACTTCGGCCGTCCAAAGGGGCAGCGAAACGCCGAATTTACACTCCAACCCGTCGCCGAGAAGATGGTGGAAGTGCTGCGCCAGCCCGTCGCCTTCGCCACCGACTGTATCGGGCCGGACGCCAAAGCCGTCATCGACAACCTCCAGCCTGGCCAATTCGCACTGCTTGAAAATCTGCGCTTCCACGCAGGTGAGGAAAAAGACGATGCGGCCTTCACCAAGGCTTTAGCGGAAAACGGCGACATCTATGTCGGTGAAGCCTTTTCCAGTTCACACCGCGCGCATGCCTCGACGCACGCCATTACCGAACACCTGCCATCTTACGCAGGGCCATTGATGATGGAGGAAATCACAGCCCTTCGCCGTGCCCTGGAAGAACCTGAACGCCCAACGGTGGCCGTGGTCGGCGGCGCAAAGGTTTCAACAAAGATCCCGATCCTGACCAACCTGGTCGAAAAGGTCGACAACCTGATCATCGGTGGCGGGATGGCAAACACGTTCTTGCAAGCACAAGGCATCGAAGTTGGCCGGTCATTGTCCGAGCCCGACTTTGCCCAGACGGCCCGTGACATTATCGAAAAAGCGAAAGCGCAGAACTGCACAATCCTCCTGCCAGACGACATCGTCGTGGCGCGCGAATTCAAGGTCGGGGCAGCCTCTCAGGCCGTACCCGTCGATCAATGCCCTGCAGACAGCATGATCCTCGACGTCGGCCCGGTCACGGTTGCCAATCTGACCAAAGCGATCGCTGCCTGCAAGACACTGCTTTGGAATGGCCCGCTGGGCGCGTTCGAAATCAGCCCGTTCGGCACCGGCACATTTGCGTTGGCACAGGAAGCCGCAGCGTTATCGCGCGCTGGCAAACTGGTGTCGGTCGCAGGTGGCGGAGACACGGTCGCAGCCCTGAACGCATCCGGTCCAACCGTAACGAAAGATTTTACCTACGTGTCGACGGCGGGCGGCGCGTTTCTGGAATGGCTGGAAGGTAGAGAGTTGCCAGGCGTCACAGCGCTTGCCCGTGCGCACGCACCCTCCACGACATCATCATTGTGAACAAGAAAAGCCGCCACATCTCACCACATGATGCACCTGCCATTCTGTTCGATCTTGATGGAACGCTGATCGATTCCGTTCCTGACATTGCAGCGGCTTTGAACAAGGTCCTCCAAGGCATTGGCCGCCCCGGCTTCACCAACGCCGCGGTGGCCACTCTGGTCGGGGATGGCGCGCGAACGCTCGTCGCAAGGGCATTAGAGATGTCGCAGCCAAACGACATACCAGCCTTTGACGGAACGACAACCGATGCACTCTACCAGGACTTCATCGCCCACTATGATGCCGCACCCTGTAATCAAACCGTCCTGTACCCAAACGCACTCCGGTGTCTGGTTGCGCTTCGCAAACAGGGCGGCAAGCTCGCGATCGTGACCAACAAGCCTGAAGAACTCACGCAACGCATCATGAAGGAATTGTCGTTGGCACAGCTCTTCGAGGTGATCGTTGGCGCGAGCGATGCGCGGCCCTTGAAGCCGGACCCGGCAATGCTCGATTACGCCATCCAGGCGATGGAATGCAAAACCGCCAACGCGGTTTTTATCGGCGACAGCGGCGCGGACGTGAAGGCTGCGCGCGCGGCCCAGATCCCTGTGGTCCTGTTGACCCACGGGTATATGAACGCCGACCCATCACTTCTAAATGCTGATGCGACGTTGGATGGCTTTGACCAATTGGTCGGCGCTTTGCAGACGATTTTGCCGAAAAGAACGGGCTGGCAGGCTTAAATCCCGCCATATGCCAGAAACTTGAGGCGCGCGTGATCAGGGCCCATTCATCTGTCAGATGCTAACGTATCTGAAATATATGTGGGCTTTACAATGCGTTAGGTTTGTCTGAGAGGTCTGAATTCCCGTGGTGCGGCAACCCGCATGTCACGGTAGCGGCTAGATGGGTCGTCCGGCGTCTGGCGCGAACACAAAGCGCACGATATAGCCGGTGGAAAGCCCGCTGGGATGCGGCAGCGATGAAGTGAGAGCGAGCCAGACGATATGATGGACGTGCATATCTACTTCGGTGTGGGCCTGGCCGGACTTGCCAGTTTCCTGAGCCCGTGCGTCCTGCCCCTTGTGCCGCCCTATCTGGGTTATCTAGGCGGCACCAGCATCGATCAAATGACGTCTGAAAAAGGTCTTGAGAACGCAGTCTGGCGCAAGGTCGTGCTTGCATCCATCTGCTTTGTATTGGGGTTTACAACTGTATTTGTTGCCCTCGGCGCAGGGGCGTCCATGGCCGGACAGTTCATCCAGACCTACAAGTCAGAGATGTCGATGGTCGCAGGCGTTGTGATCATACTGTTCGGGCTTCATTTCCTGGGCGTTCTGAGGATCCCGCTGCTCTACACAGAAGCGCGGTATCAAGCCGATATGCCAGGAGCGAGTTTCCTCGGCGCCTACGTGATCGGTTTGGCGTTCGCATTTGGATGGACACCGTGTGTCGGACCGATCCTGGCAACCGTCCTTGCACTCGCCGCAGACCAGGCCAGCTTGTCATCCGGGGTTAGTCTCCTGCTCGTCTATTCGCTCGGACTGGGCATCCCGTTTATCCTTGCAGCGATTGCCATCCGGCCGTTCCTGACATTCCTGACGAAGTTCAAAAGACACCTGGGAACCATGGAAAAGATCATGGGTCTCATCCTCGTTATTACGGGCATCTTATTCCTATCCGGGTCGATCAACTGGTTTGGCCAGTGGTTGCTTGAGACATTCCCACTGCTGGGAGACGTCGAAGCCTGGATGACACCTGATAGCCTGCAAGACGACATCATGCGCCAAGGGGCAGGCCGCTGACCGTGACGCGAGCAGTCGCTTTGACCATTGCCGGGTCGGACAGTTCCGGTGGGGCTGGCATCCAGGCGGACTTGAAGACATTCTCAGCCCTTGGGGTCTACGGCGCGAGCGTTATCACGGCGCTGACAGCCCAAAATACAACGGGCGTTTCAGACATTCACATCCCGCCGGTCCCGTTTCTGACCGCGCAACTGACTGCCGTCACGAGCGATCTGACCGTTCTGGCGACGAAAACTGGAATGCTTCCCACGGCAGAGGCCGTCAACGCAGTGGCAAGCCATGCAGCCGCCCATCCTGGAAGCCTTGGCGCGCTCATTGTCGACCCCGTGATCGTCGCAACCAGCGGCGACCGTCTGGTGAGCGAGGACGCCGTCGCCTGCCTCAAGGCATCGCTGCTGCCGCGCACGGATCTCTTGACCCCCAACATCGCCGAAGCCGCAATGCTCTTGGGTGAAGACCGCGAGGCCGAAACGGATGCAGCCAGGATTGCCCAGGGGCAGCGCTTACTAAAGCTTGGCTGCGCGGCAGTGCTCATGAAAGGTGGGCACGCAGGGTCGAAAGAGGCCACCGACATTCTCATCACGCCGACGTTCACGCATATGTTCTCCGTCCAACGGGTCCAGACCAGAAATACCCATGGCACAGGATGCACACTATCTGCGGCCATCACCGCTGAACTGGCAAAAACCATCCATGAAACGAACATCCCGGCTCAAACACCTACGGCAGCAGAGATGGCTGATCAGTCAGCAGATACCGTTGGTCCGACCAGAGGCACTCAGCCTCTCGACCAGACACAGCTGATCTCCGTCATTTCCACGGCCAAGTCCTATTTGACCCAGGCATTGAAAGCGGGTGCCGAGATGCGCTTCGGTGAAGGCTCTGGTCCAGTCGACCATCTGGCGCGGTGGCAACCATAATGTGCCGACCTGACACCATGTCCGAGCCCCAAACATCTGGCATCCTGGCATAATGTGGCTCGGTTGCCGTGTTCGCCTGCGAAAAACCACCATGATGATAGACCGCACTTGGCACCCTGGATCAGGGTTTGCTACGCAACACAGTGACCCTTGCGTCAAGCCAACGGCTTATCAGGGGTAAAACTGAGGAGGCTGTGGGTTTTGGTGCCGCTTAAGTCCGCGATCTGGGAGTTTGAATTCATGTTCCGTGGTGTTTGCAATCAGGTTTTGGGGACCAGAAGATCTGCAGCGCGGCTGTTCGGAGCAGCGCTTTCCCTCGCCCTGGTTCTGCTGGTAGCCCCAGTCGTGCACGCGTCGCCAGTGACAGACCTAGCTGGGCGCTGGTCCGGTTGGGGCACGGTCAACATGACCAATGGCACCAAGGAGCGGGTAAAATGCGTGTCCACATTCTTCATTGAGAATGGCGAAAGCAGCGTCCGGCAAAACCTGCGCTGCGCCAGTTCAGCCTACAAGATTGATGTCCGCTCAGACCTCAATGTGAAGGGCAAAGCCATCACGGGCACGTGGGAAGAGCGCAATCACAACAATTCCGGTCAGATTACCGGCAGGCTTTCCGGATCAACATTCAGGCTGGCCATTAGCGGACCTGTGCTGAACGCGAAAATGACGCTCAATGCAAGCCGCTGTAAAATGAACATCAACATCACACCGGTTGATTTCAACGTTGAGCGTATCGCCATCGGCATGCGGAAGTGCTGATCCACCGGCGAGTGTGGCAATGTGATGCAATTCTGCCAGTGCGCTTGTGGCGCATTTGATACGGCCCAACGCGAACGCTGTGATCACTGGTGTTTTCCATTGCGCGGCCGGATCGAAAATGAGACTTAAACATCACGAGCGGATCGTTCGCTCAAACCAAAGCCTCGGGGGACGTGTCGATCGGGTGTCACAGCACCTCTTTCAGGTCGGCGAATTAAAACCGGCTCGGTGCCCACCGAGCCGGTTTTTTCTTGTGTTGCATCAAGCCTACGTCGTCAGCACGTCTGCTGACCTTTCGTCACAGTGATCAGCCAACCCGGACGCCGGCAGATGACGTGTTGACGAACAACCCATCAAGCAGGCACCTGTGCTTGAATGGATGAAGCCGGTCAATCAACACCTGCGGGCGCGAGATCCGGCACGCAAAGTCCGGGCAAAAAAAATCGGGACATCAATCCGGCGATTCCAAAACCTCACCACATAGATGACCCGGGTCGCACGCGCTATGGCGTCGGCGTATCGGTCTATTTCGGCGCGTTGTTCCTAATCTACGGGGTCTTCCTGCCGTATTTTCCGGTCTGGCTGGATTGGCGCGGACTAACGGCCGAAGACATCGCCATCATCACAGCACTTCCCTTTTTCGTCCGTTTTCTGGCAAGTCCCGCGATTGCATTGGCCGCCGACCGCCACAGCACGCACCGGCTCACCACCGTCGTCCTCAGCTGGATGGCGCTGACCGCCGGACTTGCCCTCACCCAGCTGACAACCTTCTGGCCCATTGCGGTGGCTGCCCTCGTGCTGTCCTTGGCGAAAACATCGGTCATGCCGATGATTGAGACCCTTGCGGTGACAGGCGTTACCAAGTTGCGGCTGGACTATGGCTGGATGCGGCTTTGGGGATCGCTCACCTTCATTCTCGCAAGTTTCGTCGGCGGGCTTTTGATTGAGCGCCTTGGAAGTGGCGTCACGATTTGGCTGGTCGTTGTCGCCTGCATCGTCACGGTGCTGGCATCCCACCTTCTTGTGAAGCCGGACGCCACGCCGCTAAGCGCGCGTTTACCTGCCGCCGCACCACAACCTGAAGCGGCTAAGCCCACCAACGCGGCGGCCACCACAACACTGGGCACGATTTCGTCAGCGTTGGGCCTGCTGACCATGACGCCATTCCTGTTGCTGCTCGTCGCCACCGGCGCAGTGCAGGCGACACACGCAACCTATTACACGTTCGGCACATTGCACTGGCTCAGTCAGGGCATCAGCCCGTTGCAGGCCGGGATACTCTGGGCCATCGGCGTCATCGCTGAAATCATCGTCTTTGCGAAAGCTGGTCCCATCATCGCGCGCATCGGCGCTGAAAGACTTCTGCTCGCCGGCTGCCTCGCAGCCGTTGTCCGCTGGGCGCTCACCGCAACCGATCCAGGGTTTTGGGCGCTTCTACCGATCCAGATGCTGCACGGTCTCACCTTCGGCGCATCCCACGTCGCAGCGATCTATCTGGTCGGCCGCATGGTACCACCGAACCTGCAGGGCACCGGACAGGCTTTACATGCGAGCATCGGCATGGGGCTTGCGATGGGCGGAGCAATGCTCGTCTCAGGATTGCTGTACACGCAATTCGCAGGTCTGACCTATCTGGCCATGGCAGCCCTTGGGGTCGTAGCAAGCGTTGCAGCGGTCATACTGCTTTACCTGATCGCTAAAGATCATTCCCAGGCATCACCATAATGCGCAGCTAGCCCCACAGCGCCGCAACAGGTGGTGGCACGATGCCGTCCTCGGTAACCGCGAGTGCGTGCGACCGGTCTTCGGCCAGCAGCAGCGGACTGTCCAGATCAACCCAATCCGCGGTCTGAGCCAGGATCATGGCAGGCGCAATCCCGAGCGACGAACAGACCATTGACCCCACCATAATCTTGAGCCCCAAACTGTGCGCCACATGACAGGTCTCTAGCGCTTCCGTCAGCCCGCCGGCTTTGTCGAGTTTGATATTGATCGCACGATATCGGTCTGTGAGGTCCGCCAGCCCGTCGCGCGCATGCACACTCTCATCACCGCAAATGACGACGCTCGGGCAGGCTTCGGCCATGCCGCACAAAGCACCGTCGTGATTCGCCGGGAGCGGCTGTTCGATGAGTTCGAAGCGGCTGGTAGCCGCCGCCGCCAAAAGGTCATTGAGTGACGCTTCCGACCACGCTTCATTGGCATCAGCCACCAGCCGCGCATCTGGCCGTGCCGCCCGCACTTGAGACATGCGGTCAGCATCAAGCGCGCCACCACCCAGCTTCAATTTCAAACACGAAAGGCGCGGGACGCTCAGCGCATGTCGTGCCATGGCATCGGGCGCATCAAGGCTGAGCGTGTAAAATGTCTCGACCGCATCAAGGTGCGTGAGGCCTGCCAGCTGATGGGCCCGTTGCCCAGCACGTTTGGCCTCAAGGTCCCAGAACGCACAATCCAGCGCGTTACGAACAGCACCCGCAGGCAACAGGCATTGAAGACCCTGCCGGTCGGTGAGTTGAGGAGCAATCTCTCGGACACTCCTCACCGCGCCATCAAGTGTCTCGCCGTATCGCGCGTAAGGCACAGCCTCACCTCGCCCGGTGAAGCCGTCACACCCCAGGGTCACCGTCAGCGTTTTTGCAGTGGATTTAGCGCCGCGGGAAATGACGAACGCGCGTGCCAGAGCAAAGCTGTCAGTCCGGACATCAAGCAATTGGACGTGGCCAGACACGGGATCATGCCGCCTGGAGCTGGAAGACGTTATGCTGGCCGGGGTGTTGATCAAGTTGCCGGTAAAGATGTTGCCCGACATCCCGTTGCCCGACCTCCAGTCGCGCTGAATCTAGCTGACGCGCGCGCAAGCGGTCACCGCAACTGCCCAACCTCGTCATCAGTTTAGCCGCCCGCTGGCATGCGCGAGGATCAGGTAAACGCGCCCGCTCTCGGACACCAGCTGCTGGCTGACCGCCGCGCCGCTGGGGTCATTTTGTTCAGAAACACGTAATGAACTTTCGAAGTTCGACAGATAAGTCGTGATGCTCTGTTGCAGGTTCGCATCCCGGGCGTGTCGCTGCGAAATGTCGACAAAGACTTTCTGACCTTCAGGCGAGTAAACGTTTGCCGACATGAAACCGCGCTGCCCGCTGCGCAACCGGTTCCACACGTCCATCGCCCGTTCCGGCGATAGCCCCTGCGCGAGCTGCCGCAAGTCGACGCCGAATGGGTTATCCGACGGAGACGGGCCGCCACCGCCATCCTCACCATCATTCGATCCATCAGACGCACGCTTCAAAAGGTCACCAACGGACCAACCCTCTGGCCGGGCGGTTCGCGCCTGCGCAGCGGGCGTGGATGAGGGCTGCTTGGAAGGAGCATTGTGCTGGGCACCACCATGCCCGCCAGCCTGGGCCTCACTTTGCCGGGCCTGCTCAACCGCGCGCGACATCTGCGACCTGGGCGCATCGGCGCGCTCAGAGATCTCCTTGGCGAGGTTCTTCGACAAGGTGCTGAGTGAGCGCTCGTTGACCGGGTTCTGAGAGGGTGTGGGCCCGGTGACGAGACCCGCTGGTTTGGATGGTGAGACCGGCCCCTGGCCGGACTGGCCCAACGACCCGCTTCCACCGCTTGGTCCGCTAAGCGGACCCTGCACGTCCCGAAGGCTCGCCTCTCGATTGGTGTAACGCGACAAATCTTCCAGTGCCCGCAATTGATCCTGTAAGGCACGCCGCATCGCCTCGGTGCTTTTTTCGGTCGCCTTTGGAAGCGCATCCATCTGTGCGCGCAGCCGTTCCTGCTCCTGGGAGACGCTCTGAGAGGCCGCCTCAGCTTGGCGGCGTACATCCGCGCTCGTCGCATCGATATGAGTCGTCAGCGACCCCAGCCGCGTCGACACCTCATTGCTGACCTGACTGAACTGCTCGCGCACCTGGTCCAACGCCTGACGACCCTCATCGAGTGCCTGCCGGCTATGGCTGTCAGTCTCGGTGCGGAACCGTTCCAGATCCTCAAGCACAATACGCTGCTGGCTTTCCGTTCCGCTCTTTAGCTCATCGGCCACCGCGCGCGCGCGCATCTCAGCTTCGCTAAGCGTGCCTTCGATGGTGCTGGAATAGCCTTCCAGGAACTTTCCGAACTCTTCGGCCTTGCCAGACATCCGGTCCAGCGTCTGCGCCAATTCGGCATGTCGGTTCTGCAACGTCTGATCGATTTTGAAGTTGGCGGACTCGAGCGCGCTGGCCGCCTTCATGATGGTCTGGCCTTGGGCATCAAACCGGTTGGTGACCGAGTTGATCTGCGTGAGCAGGTTCTCAGAGACGTTCTTCAACAGGTCCGATTGGCCTGCGATGCCTTCGATAGCCTTGATGGAATGGCGTGTAATGTTTTCGCTCGATCGGCGGACGGCGTTGATGCCCATCGCCATCGACTCGTCCAGGTCAGCAGCCTGAAGCGTGATGGTTTCCTTGAACTCACGAGCATGGCTCTCCAGAGCATTCGAGAGCGCCTGCGCGCGCTCGCCAATCGCACCATCAATGGCCGACGTCGAGCGGTGGACCGATTCATCAAACAGTCTCAGGCGATCGCTGAACGCATCGTCCAGCGCCTGTGTGCGCTCAACCAGCTTGGTGTTCAGTGAGTCCGCTCGCTGCGCGATCGTGGTATCCAAAGCCTGCGCATATGCCTCGAAAACGGTTTGGAGCGACTCGGTCCGGTCAGCAATCGAACTGTCGAGTGTCTTCATGTTGGCATCGAACGCCAACTGCATTTCTTCGCTGCGCGTACCAAGCGCCGTGGCGAGCGCCATGGTGTAGTCTTCGAGCACGGCCTGCATGCGCGCATTCTGCGCTTCCAGCGTCTCGCCCAACTTTTCATGCTCACCGACAAGTTTCTCGTCGATCACCTTGCTGTGGTCCGTGAGCAGTGTTTGGATGTCTTCGGTGCGGCTTTCCAGCGACGTATCAAGCGCACCGGTGTAGTCGGTCAGAACTGTCTGCAGATGCTCCGTGCGTCCTGACAAGGACGTTTCCAGCATTTCCAGGTTGTCCCCGGCACCTTCGATGATCTGCGCCAGCTTTTGCTGTTGACCGCCGAGCTGTTCCAGCAATTCCGGCACCCGCGTGCCCACATGGTCCAGGGTTTTGACGATCCGCTCACTGGTGTCCATGAGCTCGAAGCGCTCACCGGAAAGCTCCTCGATCAGTCCGCGGATTTTGCGTTCATTGTGCTCATAGCTACGTTCCAATGCGGTGACTTCGTTATGAACGAGGGCCTCAAGTTCACCAGCACGGCCGAGCGCGCGGCTCACAGCGTCGTTCATGAACGAGACTTGCCGCCGCACCGCCTGACCCAGGGACACAACGGAGTCTTCCGCCATTCTGTCGGGTTCAGCCAGCCGGATTGCCACCTCGGTCATCGTTGATGAACGCAGTCGCAATTCCTCTGATCGCCATGCCAGGACCGCCAAAAACCAGATCACGGCAATGGGAACAGCAACGGCTGCGAAGATGAAAAACATGTCAGGCTTCAGCAGAATGGCCGACAACGTGGCCCCCTGCTCCAAAGCCCCGTAGATGCTTAGCCCAGCAAACCCGCCTCCGAGCACGGCCCAGGCAATCGATGCGATTGCCGCATACTTGAACGGCGCACCGGATGGTTTTTGTTCAAGCGCGTAGATCAAACCGCCAATGGAAGGGGCATCATCATTCGCTGCGACGTTGCGGCGAACTGGCCCGGACGGTCGGCGCTTCGCTGATCGACGCTGCCCCGCATCCAACGCCAGCCCGTCGTCGCCATGAACATCGCCATGAACATCGCGATCGAAGCCGATGTCGGCGTCCACGGCAGCACCGCTCTTTGCGGTTGAAGCTTTCGGCCCATCGCTCTGAGACGTGAGCGTCGCAAAAGCTCCATTTTTGGCGGGCGGACCCGAACGTCCGGAAGCCGGTACGGGCGGCGGCGATGGGGGAGTTTTGCCCGCTGGTGACGCCTCATCGGAGCGAACTTCGCCGCCCAAGGTCAAAACGTCGGCTTGGCCGGCTCCATTCGCGGTGCGCGTTCCCGACGCAATCAACGCATCGAGAGCCGTGACACTTGCCGTTGTTTTTCCAGCCGTCGCACCCGTCTTTCCAGAGCTTTCAGAAGCTGCGCTAGTGCTAGGAACGGGAGGTGGCGCAACTGTGCTCAAGCTGGTTGGAGCTTTCGAGTCGGTCCCGTTTTCGCCCAAAGAAACGCGTGCCAGCTTCTCACTCAGCGACCCGATAGCCGCGCTGGCGACACCTTTTGAGTGCACCGCGTCAGCATGTTTGCTTTTGTTTTGACCCATATGCCCGCCCAAATCAGAGCGATTGCTCTTTTCCCGTAGATCGAAAGATAGCCGATCTCCCCGCAGGCTCAATCTTTTAGCTTACGTTATGGACCGTCTTTTTCGATGACGCTCTCCCGTCTACGCGCGCCAAAACCCCGTTCAAGCCCTAGGTCGCGTTTAGGGCAGAACCAAGGTTACTCAAAGGTTATGGCCAAGCAATCGTTACGTAAATGTTTCCACCAAGGGTAAGGATTGGACCACAACTCTTCACGCGGTATTCGAACTCTGTCGTCACAATGAGAATAATCACAGGTGATGCTCGGCTGATGCAACCAACGTGCAGTGATCGAAGTTGAATTCGAAAACATCATTCAGGTGCATCAGGCGCAAAAAGCCGTCACCGGTTGATGTTGGATTTGAGCGAGACGCAAAAATGACCGCAACCACACCAGATGCCAGATGTGGCCCGCGTGATGAGACGAGATAGGTTATTGGAATCATGTTGTTTTCAGAAACGCCGTGCACGGAACTGGAAAACTACGGAGATGCGCGTCGCTCCAAGGAGTCCAAGCGTATCCGCCGGTCAGCCCAGAGCAGAATGATGCCGAAATCCCGCGTCACCCAGGTCCCAGCCCCTTCTGCTGCCCTCGGCTCAGAGATGATGATGGGCACGAAATCGGGGGACGCCGCAATCGATCGGGCTCACCTGGCACGCTATACCATGGGTGATCTCGCGCTGGAAAACGAAATCCTGGGGCTTTTCGCGACCCAATTGCCATGCATGCTGAGAGATATCCTGGGCGCAAATAATAAAGACGACCTGATGCGGGCCGCCCACACTTTGAAAGGCTCAGCGCGCGCAATCGGTGCGTGGGCACTGGCTGAGGCCGCCCAGAAGGTCGAGGAAATCGCCACCGCGGACACTGATGTTCCAATGAGCAAGCAGTTCCAAAAGGTGCTCCAACGCCTGAACGAGGCCGGCAAAAGCACGCAGGACGCGATCTCAGCGTGTGTCGCCAGCTAAAAGCTGATCGGCAGATACCGCGAATCGACGCCACCATGTCGCCCTATAATTGACCCGTTGCACTTACGCTGATCCCACTAAGCCCGCCACATGGCTTGCAACTTGGCGCGCGGGCCAGTATTTCACCCACACCAGCATCAACGACCCCAAAAAGCCTCTCCAACAAGGCGTTTTTTGTCACTCCGCTCACTCCGGGCGCGTCGATTCGTGGGGTTGCTGACCATGGTCAGAGCATAGACTTACACACCCGCCGAGTTTTCGACGCGGCGGGCTACGGCAGTGGTCCCCAACTGATTGAAGAAGGACGTAACGACGCCAATGGCAAAGATCACATTCATCCAACCCACCGGCGAAAGCGAAGTGGTCGAGGCCAAGAGCGGAAATACGGTGATGGAAGCTGCAAAACTCAGCAACATTTCCGGGATTGAAGCCGAATGCGGCGGCGCGTGTGCCTGCGCAACCTGCCACGTCTACGTCGATGAAGCTTGGCGCGAAAAGGTTGGCGGCCCCGCTGAGATGGAAGAAGACATGTTGGATTTTGCCTTCGATGTGCGTGAGGAAAGCCGTCTGAGCTGCCAGATCAAGGTCACCGACGAGTTGGACGGGTTGGTACTAAGGATCCCAGCCAAGCAATTCTGACGGGTTTGACCGCCATTGGCTTTTCCTGCTGCAAAGCCCATCTAAATTGGATACGCTATAATTGGTGGTTGCAGCACACGCATAGCAGGGCGCATTAACGCTCTTAATGCGCCCAGCCACTCACAAAAAAAAGGGGACGCTGAGTTGTCGCCACTAGATATTGCGCCAAACGCAAATGAAAACGCAGAACCTGCAGCCGCCATCGAAACCGACTGCGTCATCATCGGAGCCGGCCCGGTCGGCCTGTTCGCAGTTTTTGAATTGGGCCTTTTGGATATCAAATGCCACCTCGTCGACATTCTCGACAAGGTCGGTGGCCAGTGCGCGGAGCTGTATCCCGAAAAACCAATCTATGACATCCCAGCCCTTCCAGTCGTCACCGGCCAGGATCTGACCGACCGCTTGATGGAACAAATCAAACCGTTTGATCCCGAGTTCCACTTAGGCGAGCGGATTGACGAACTCAGACGTCTGGATGACGGGCGATTTGAACTCAAGACCGACGTGGGGACGACATTTCTCACCAAAGTGGTCGTGATTGCAGCTGGCGGAGGCTCCTTCACACCGAAGCGTCCGCCTCTCGCGGGGATCGAGGACTTTGAAGGAACATCGGTATTCTACTCCGTCAGGCGGATGGAAGATTTCCGCGACCGCGACATCCTGATCATCGGCGGTGGTGACAGCGCGCTGGATTGGACCCTCAACCTTCAACCCATCGCGAAAAGCCTTACACTTCTGCACCGGCGCGACGACTTCCGCGGTGCGCCGCATTCGGTCGAACAGATGCGCAAGCTGGTCGCCGATGGCACCATGGACCTCAAGATCGGGCAGGTGACCGCACTCAAGGGCAACGACGGCGCCCTGAACACGGTGACCATTAAAACAAAAACTGGCGAAGAAGACCTTGCCGTGAATACGGTGCTGCCGTTTTTTGGCCTGACCATGAAGCTGGGCCCGATTGCGAATTGGGGTCTCAACCTCGATGAAAATCTCGTGCCGGTCGACACCGAAAAATTCGAGACCAGCGAAGCCGGGATCTATGCCATCGGCGATATCAACGCCTACCCCGGCAAGCTGAAGCTGATCCTCTCGGGCTTCCATGAGGCAGCCCTGATGGCGCAGGCGGCAAACCGTCTGATTAATCCCGATAAGAAGGTGCTGTTCCAGTACACGACGTCGTCATCGAGCCTGCAAAAGAAGTTGGGCGTTCGCTAACACTCGCGTTCGCAAACTGACGGTTCTGCAGCCTTGAGGGTTTAGGCGTCTGACACCCCCATATCGCGTTCACGCTGTCAGCATTCGGTGCCCGCGTGCCAGAATGCGGCGCGCCCAAAGCGGTGTCACCGCCTGCGCACGCTTCAGGTTCTCGCGTACGTGGCCAAGATACCCATGCACCCAGAAGCGACCTCGTAGCGTGAGCGGCTGGCACCAGTCACGGACCATCAGGGTCCTGTCAGCCCAGGCCAGCTTGTAGCCATCAGCCGGCGCCATAAGGTCAAAGCACTCGACCCCGTTGTCGAAACATGACGCGATCGAGTGTTCCAAGAGGTTCTGCCCCGCACTGAAGCGCTCATACTCATTGTCGTAAACCAGCACGTGGACAACGAGCTGTCCTTTGCACGCAAAGCAGATTTCCGCCGCAGCCAGCTTTCCATCAACACGCAATGCCGTCACAAGCGTACCCGCCGCCTCGGCAACGGCGTCTTCGCAAATCGCCAGGAAAAAGTTCTCCGTTCGCGGATCCATGATGGCTTTGCTGACACGGCCGGTCGCTTGAAGCCAAACGCGTTTCAAGGCCAAAGCTTCAGAAACGATCTTCCGTGCCTCAGCCCCACCATGCACCCGGTCGATCGTCACCTCGCCAAGCTTGGCGAGCTTGCGCATTTTACGTTGCCGGGTTTTTCGGGACTTGGTGGAAAACTTCGAGGCATAGCCGTCATAATCGGCTGCATTGGACAAATCGAGTTGCGGCGCACCTTCGCTCAGCGTTTGGACAGCGCCTGTCGCAGCAACGAACGGCGCGCAGACCGCATCTTCGCGCACCTTGCCAAGCTGGATATAATCAACACCGCGTTCTGCCCTGATCCGCGCCCAGGCATGGGAGAGCAACGCGCTGACGTCTTCGCGATCATCAACAATAACATCGCCATACTGGGTCACCGGTGCGCCCAGCCAAACAAGACGCGCGAGCCTTGTGGACCGCTCCTTCACCATCGGCCAGACCATCACCAACCGCCCATCGCGCCGAGCAGTAAGGATGAACAGCGATGCGGAGCGTTCGGCGCCGTTCAGATATGTCTGAGCCCAGGTCATGCACCAAGCATGCGTTTGAAAGACCTGCCCAGGTTTTCCGCTCTTCGAAAACAGCCCGTCCCAATCGTCTTTGAGCGCGCGCAGTTCCTCCAACGTGGAGACGACACAGAGCTGCACATCGCCCACCGGATCAACTTCGGCGGGCGATGAGCTGGCGTCGATGGGGCCGCCGTAGGCAACCACCTGTTCCACACTAGGAGCAGTCGGCTGCGAAGTTTTTGGAGAGCTAGTCACCTGGCCCCGAGAGACGACCTCTCGAAGTGCGACCGGCCAGTGTGATGATAAAGGCGGGCGTGCGCTAACACGCGAAACATCTACGGCGGCATCATATGCGGATCGTGACATGTAGGCTTGGACCCCGGAATTCGAGAATTGTTCTCGAACGGGGACGCAAGGCGCATGCCAGCTCTTTTGATGGTCCAGACATATGGAATCGCCGAACTGCCCTTAGTTCATGGGAACATGCGCGATTTCAAGTATGGACAACACGAGCAGCAGCACCGCTGTCAGTGCCAGAATGGAACGACCCCGGCCGGTTGAGGCCCCAAGGTTTAAAACGAGCGATGAAAAGACCACGGCCACAGCGCTGAGATTGATGACCACCAGACCGGCCAATCCCAGTCCGCTGGATCCGGGAAGCCGCCCCTCAAGATAGATCGCGCCGGCCAGACCGATCAGGACAGATCCTAACAACCGATGCCAAACGCCGCGCTCAGGCTTCGGCAACCCCAAAACGCGGCTGGCGGTCAGTGGGAGGAGGACGAGCACGCAGCCAGCCGACAGCTTTAAAACCATTTCCAGAAACAAAAGCTGCTGCAACGTGGTCCCTCAGCCGTAAGTTTTATGCGCCCACACCCATGATGCTGGATTGGTTAAACAGGCCAAATCAGGTGAGGCCGATCCCGCCCGGCAGCAGGTGCGTCGACCCTTACTTGTTCGACGCGTTCTCGCGTTGGCTTTCCCACCAGGTGTCGCTTCCGAATGCAGGGCCTTTTTCCGGGACGTAATCCCCCCACCCGCTGAACAGCCCGTCATCGGCCTTGGCGACCTTACGCTTTGAAACGGAATAGTCTCCGGCCAGGTGGCGGGTCAGATCCTGCTTGATCGTTGCGGTCTTTGCCGGTGTGCAGTAGACGCTCGGGTTTGAAACCGCCTTTGTCACGCCGGCATACCCACTCTGATAAATCCGGTCGAGCTTTTGAATTTCATTCACGCCGATCCCGGCGGACGCTTCGGCAGCCAGATACTTCGACTTCAGGTCTGCGGCATTGAAGTTATAGCCGCACTTCATGGCCCGTGCCGCAGCACTACCGACCTGAAGCGCCCGTGCAGACGGCGTATTCGTGTCGACAACCTCTGCAGGCTTCGCGGCACCACCCGTAAGCGAGCCTGTGGTCAACGCCCCAACCGTCGAACATCCACCGAGGGCAAGTCCGACGCAAAGGGCCATGGCGGGCCGTATCCAAAAAGCAGTCGTCATGTCAGCATCCGAATCGCTTGGCGTTGCATCTGTTTCGCTGTGTGCCCGAAAAACGTGCAGCGGGTCAATGGCCGCCGGATTTATCCAAAACAGAAGCGGCAGGACTAAGGGCGCCCGGGTCACAGACGCAGATTGCGCTAAAATGCATGCCGCAAAGCAACAGATTTGGCCACAATGAACCAAGTCTGCGACCTGGACCCTGCGCCTATCGGAAATGCGCACTCAGGCCATAAGCTCAGCCATGGCGGCATCGAGCCCCTCGAGTGTCAGCGGATACATGCGACGTTGCATAATGTCGGAGATCATCTGCACGGACTGCGTCCATGCCCAATGCTCACGTTGCAAAGGGTTGAGCCAGACAGCGTGCGGATAGGTGTCGACCACGCGCTGCAGCCATACAGCACCGGCCTCATCGTTCATATGCTCGACCGATCCACCAGGCACGACGATCTCATAAGGGCTCATCGAAGCATCGCCGACGAACACAATCTTATAGTCAGACCCATAGGTGTGCAGCACATCCCAGGTGGCGGTCCGCTCACTCCAGCGCCGGGCGTTGTTTTCCCAGACATACTCGTAAAGACAGTTGTGAAAGTAATAGGTCTTGAGATGCTTGAACTCCGTGCGCGCCGCTGAGAACAACTGTTCGGCCTCTTTCACGTGCCAGTCCATGGATCCGCCGATATCGATCAGCATGAGAACTTTCACGGTATTGCGCCGCTCAGGCCGCATCTTCAAATCGAGATAGCCGACCTGAGCCGTCCGCTTGATCGTCCCGTCCAGGTCTAACTCATCGGCTGCACCATCTCGGGCGAAATGGCGCAATCGGCGCAACGCCACCTTGATGTTGCGTGTTCCAATCTCGACGCTGTCATCCAGGTCTTTGAAGTCCCGCTTGTCCCAGACTTTGATGGCCCGGCGGTGCCGGCTTTCCTTTTGGCCGATGCGAACACCCGCAGGATTGTAGCCGTAGGCCCCAAAGGGCGAGCGGCCGCCTGTACCAATCCACTTGTTGCCGCCTTGGTGACGGCCCTGCTGCTCCTCGAGCCGCTTGCGCAGATCGTCCATAATCTTGTCCCAGCCGCCAAGCGCCTCGATTTCGCGTTTTTCTTCCTCTGAGAGATAGAGCTGTGAAACCGCTTGAAGCCATTCATCGGGTATGTCGGCCTCGACGGCATCCGACATCAAGTCTAGTCCCTTGAAGGCAGATCCAAACACCTTATCAAAACGGTCCAGGTAGCGCTCGTCTTTCACAAGGGCGGCGCGGGCCAGGTAGTAAAAATCCTCGACCGAGCGACCAGCGATCTCCGCATCCATCGCCTCCATGAGAGTCAGATACTCGCGCACACTTACAGGGATGTGTGCGTCTTTCAGAGCTTTGAAAAATGAAATGAACATGGTGGGTCTGGCTCGCGCGTCGATGATTGGCTCGCCTGTTTTAGCACGAACCTCAAAGAAAAAAGCCGCCCCAACTCAACACGGGCTTGCCCAGTGTTGACCGACAAGGACGGGGCGGCCTGACACAACAAACAAAAAGGCCTCCCCCTGCTCAACACGGGCTTGCCCAGTGTTGACCAACAAGGACGGGGCGGTCGGATACAACAAACAAAAAGGCCGCCCCAAACATGGGACGGCCCTTCCGCTGACTAAAGAAGTCTGTAGTGCTTAGAAGGCGATGAGTGCACCCATCTTGAAGAGATGAAGCTCTTCAAGGTCGGCATTGCCATCACCGAACGTTGCGCAGCCACCGATGGCAGCATCACACGTCACGTCGGCATCGTAACCGCGGTAAGCCATCCAAACCGACATCGCAGCAGCGTCGATTTCCTGGACAACACCGACACCCCAATGCGTCAGTTCGGTAGAGTTCACACCCTCATCGTACAGGCCGGCAGTGAAAGCGTCGTCCTTCTGACCATACTCACCGTAGAACACGGTGTGACCGAGAGGAACGAACTTCCGACGGAGACCAGCCTTCAGGTACCAAACGTCATGATCAGGGTTCGTCTGACCAGCGTCACGAACTGAAGACGTCGTCTCATTGTCTTCCGTGCCATAAGCACCGTAAACGAAGAGACCCGTCGGCGTGTGCATGGCATAGGCACCAACCTGGAAGGCTGCAACGTCCAGCCCGCCGTTAGCACTTGCACCAGCGTTCGTTACAAGCCCGGTACCACCCTCATCAGAGGAGTGAACGTAGGCAGCGGCAACGGCAACCTTGAAGTCCCGCATGGAACCAGCATACCGGATGGACGCACCCCAAATGTCATCCTCACCCCAGGAGAACGAAGCACCGAAGCCCTTGTAAGTAGGCGTGTCGTAGCGGACGTTGTTGTGCGGAACACCATCACAGTCAGCAGCTGCACCACCGTAGGCATTCAACGTCTGACAGTTACCGAGGCTACCCCAGTTTGTCGTAGCGCCACCGGCAGAGTTCCGGATCGCGAAAGCGTTGGAGTCATACAGGACGTAGTTGGCCTGGACGAGCGAACCCGATCCATCAACGATGATGGCTTGGTTGTCGACAGCTGATGATTGCTGACCCACACTCAAACGACCAAGGCGTTCAGATTTCAAGAACCAGTAAGCGCTTTCCAACGCAACGGCGTCCGAACCATTGCCCTGGAGCGTTGCAAGCGCAGCACCACTTCCGCCAAGACCGATATTGCCATCATCTGAGTTCTGGTTGACCAGCAGCGAGTCGGCGTTGATCAGTTCCAGCTTGATCGCGAAACCAGCACTCCACTCGGAGTTGATCTTCGCGTTACCGGAGAACGAAACGTTCGTACCGATGGACACCGAACCAGTGTCGGTGACGTAGACGTTGTCTTCGAAGCCATCGTCCCAGAACAGGACCTGTTGGGCAACAAAACCAGACACCGTCAAAGAAACCTTCCGGTTACCCTTACGTGCCGTGGTGGCTTCAAGTTCTGCAATCCGCTCTTCGAGGTCTGCACAGCAGTCTCCCCCGAAATCAGCGGCGTTTGCGCCGTAGGACATACCGCCCGCAAGAAGGGCAGCTGCCAACAGGGCGCTTAGACCGGTATTTTTCATTGACCGTCTCCTAGTCAGCGTTAGCTTCTCATTCGCGGACTTAAACCAACTAACGCACAACCAGCCGCGGTTTCTTACGCACGACCACCCCGAACAACGGGTGCCGCTTGATGAGGCAAAGTCTGTGATTCTCTGTTTGGCGACAATTAATGAGAGGACAGGAGTGTCGCAGAACCGATACGTGTGTCGTCCTTGCAACTTAATGCAACCGGTCGATTGCAGTGGAAGCGCAAAGGACGAACTCCAACGTATTGTTTTGAATAGCAAAAAATAAAACGTGTGCAGACATTATAAGGCGCGTGGCTCAACCCCACATAGATGCGAACTGCCTGGATTTACCCCCAGCTTAAGTGTCTGGTAGCGAAGAGTGTCCACACGCCGTCCGGTTCCAAGGTCTGAAAGGACACACAAATCCGAGGTGATTTTGCACAAAAACAAGGCGGAGCCGTTCAGCGGCACGGCTGTTTTGGCAATTTCGAAACGGCCTGAGGCTGCAACGCCGGTTACATTTGCTCAAAAACATAGCGCACATGAACGGGGCATGAGCAGCGGTCTGCGCCGAGAGGCGGATGCAACTGAGGCCGTGGCACCCACGCTCTGACAATATCGAATAGCCGCTGCAACTCTGAGGCGGCTCTGCTCGCCCGGCGCCAACCACACACAAAAAAAGCCGTCCCGGACAAACCAGGACGGCTTTTGTTTTTCAGCAGGTGTCGTCAGTTGGACAGTGTCGCTTAGAAAGCGATCAACGCACCAAACTTGACGATATCCATGTCTTCAAGATCGCCATTGGCACCATTGGCCAAACCAAGTGACCCGCAACCTGCGCCGAACCCGGCGTCACACGTCACGTCGGCTTCGTAGTGACGGTAGGACAGCCAGATCGACATCGCAGCCGCGTCGATTTCCTGCACGATACCAAGTCCGTACTGCTCAAGCTCTGACGAGGACACGCCATTGTTGTAAGCAGCGTTGGCGATACGGTCGTTGTTCTGGCCGTACTCACCGTAGAGAACCGTTGCACCGAACGGCGTCCACCGCTGACGGATACCCGCTTTGATGTAGAAGTTCTCGCCTTCAGGGTTGGTCAGGCCATTACCCCGCGTTGCGGATGTGACTTCGTTGAACTCAGTCCCGTAGGCACCGTAAAGGAAGAGGCCGGTCGGCATGTGCTGGATGTAACCACCAGCCTGCAGGTGGGCAACATCAAGTCCTCCGTTCGCGGCAGCGTTGGTATTCGTCGCAAGACCGGTGCCGCCTTCATCTGAAGATTCACCGTAGGCCAGTGCCGCGGCCAGTTTGAAGTCACCGAACGTGCCGGCATAGCGGCCGGAAACACCCCAAATGTCATCTTCACCCCAGGATGCCGAAGCGGAGAAACCGGCGTAAGTGGGTGAGTCATAGCGAACGTTGTTGTTTGGAACGCCATCACAGTCAGCAGAAACGCCCCCGTACTCATTAAGCGACTGACAGTTGGCAAGCGAGGACCAAGCCAAACCGGTCGTATTGTTTGCAGCGCCCGCACGGCGGATCGCAAAACTGTTGATGTCATACAAAACGTAGTTCGCTTGAACGAGCGAACCCGACCCATCGACGATGATGGCCTGGTTATCGACAGCTGAGGACTGTTGACCGACGCTTACGCGGCCATATGTCTTGCTCTTGATGAACCAGTAAGCGCTTTCGACTGCCAGTGGCCCTTGTGGGTTCTGCCCCTGCAACAATGCAAGCGCGTTGTTCGCGTCGTCGGCGTCCTGGTTGACCAGAAGTGAGTCATTGTTGATGGCTTCAATCTTGATTGCGAAACCAGCTGAATAATCAGGGGTGATCTGCGCAGTACCGGAGAACGAAAAGTTCGTTCCGATTGAAACGGACCCGGTGTCAGTGATGTAGACGTTGTCCTCGAAGCCGTCGTCCCAAGCCATAACCTGTTGTGAAACAAAGCCTGACACTGTGAGGGATACTTTGCGGTTGCCCTTGCGGGCCGTCGTGGCCTCAAGCTCAGCAACACGCTCTTCGAGGTCTGCACAGCAATCACCGCCGAAATCGGCCGCTGACGCAGTGCCAGCTGCAAAGCCGCCCGATAGGACGACAGCAGCGGCGAATGCGCTGATACGATACTTCCTCATTACGAAAACTCTCCCGTTGGTACTTGTGCAGACACGCGAACAACGTGGGACGCGAGCCCCCCAAACTTATTGCCGGGTCGCTCTGGCCCGGAGAACACGAATCAATATGCAGAATATAACTGCCTTGAAAATAGTCACGCCGCTTATCCTGTGTGATCTGCGCGCTACCGTCTCCGGATTACCACACCGCCGCGCGCCACACGCCGAAGGCTAGCGGGGATTTCGCGCTTCGGTCTCAGGGCTGTCCGCGGTACCACGCTTGCCCTTGAACACGCCGCTGATCATATCGGCCGGGTTAATCTCGGGAAAAAGCTCGGCCAGTATTGAACGAATGCGTGGTGGTTGTGCTTCGATAAACGGCAGCGGGCGCGTCAACGCGATTGCTGCAACACCAAGCCTGGCTGTCATGGCGCCGTTGAAAGCCCCCTCTCCCAACCGTCGTGACACCCGCCGCGCCATGTCCTGTCCCAGGAACTGCCCAAACAGGTCATCGGTGAGTGCCAATGCCCCTGTGGCCGCCAGATGAGTGACAATCCACCAAAACAATCTCAGCCCACCCAGGAAACCGGGCCGACCACCGTAAGCTCCGGCAAGACGTCGCGTCATGCGCAGGTTCTCAAACAGCACGAACAACACCACGATGAATGCGATTGGTACGATGGCCGTCACAATCGCCACGCGCCGCGCGCTCTCATACACAATGGTGCGGGCTTCCTGGTCAGCGGGTGCCAGCAAAACGCGGTCGGCAAGGCCCAGCAGCTTTTCGCCACTGCGCATGTGGCGCTCTTCCTCGCGAAACCGCGTCAGATCCCATCGCTTATCTCTTGGACGGCCCGCCAGTGACTTCAGGCGGCGGGTCACGCTTCTGGCAGCCTTCAGGTCATCGGTACGAAGAGCATCTTCAGCATCCTTGCGCAGGCCCGTCAGGCGAGAAAGCCGCCACAGCCCAATCAGTTCCCGCAAGGCGAGGACCGCTGCCGCAAGGCCCGCCACCGCAGCCAACCCAAGCGCAAGCTTTCCGACCCAATCGGTGCGCTCCAGGGCGATTGCCACAAACGAGGTGAACCAAAGGCCGACGGCGAGAAAAAACAGGGAGACCAGCGCACTGATCAGCAGGCTGCCCCAGCCCCAGCGTCCACCAGCTGGTTTCTCATTCGGCGAAAACGCTTCGGCACGCAGCTCTTCTTCTGAGTAGCCGCTTTCCCCCACCGGAGTAGCCGTTCCCTCGCCACCGCCAAACGCACCAGAACCGACCGGGTCGGCGTTTCCGCCCCCGTGATTCGCTTCAGCCTCGGGTTTGAAAATCTTCAGGTCCGGGTCATCGGCGGAAAACACCTTTGGTTTGCGAGGCGGTGGGGTTTTATCGGTCATGGGAGTTCATCCCCGAATAAGAACGTGAAAAGCCGGTCAAGACCGATGTGCGGCCAGGCGGGTGATGCGTGGGATGCGCCATCATGTGTCGGCCCCCAGGGCGGTTCCGCTGCCGTCGATACAGCAGCCCGGCCCACCGGGACGTCTGGTGTTGGCAGCAGTTGGGGCGGCGCGAACCGTGTGAACGCATACTGACCGACTTGCGCGACCTCGGGGTCGAAAGCGGCCAGCGGATCATCAGGCAGATCGCCAGGGAAGACGACGGCGGCCTTTTTCCCATCAAACGTTCGCCCATCAACCTTTTCGCCCCGCACAGGGCGTCCGCGCACGCAATGGTACGAGACACCGCTTGCAACCTTGTCAACGTTTTCCGTTGCACGCAGTGCAGCCAGTGCAAACGACCGCGTGTCCGCCCCCGCCATATCCGATCGGCGTGCGGCCCTGGCGACCGCCTTATCCAGGATCGCCTCCAGGCGTCGATGACTGGTGACATGAATGTGGTCAGCTTTTGTTGCCGCAAACGCTATTTTGTCGATCCTGCGCGGCAGAATAAACGACAGCCACGAGTTTGCTCCGGGTCTAAACGCTTTCAAAACCCCTTCGAGCCCGTGTTCCAGGTCCGAAAGACCCTTCGCACCGCCGTTCAGCGCGGTCAGCACATCAATGAGGACGACCTGACGGTCCAGCCGGCTGAAGTGTTTTTTGAAAAACGGTTCAACGACATGGGTTTTGTAACTCTCATAGCGCCGCTCCAACAGGGCATGGAGGCTGCCGGCACGGCCAACGTTCTTCTCGCGCGGCAAATCAAGCGGGAAGAACGTAATCAACGGTGACCCCTCCAGATCGCCTGGAAGTAAAAAACGCCCAGGCCCGAGAATGGCCCGGGATGGATCGCGTTGCCGTGATTGCCCCAGATAGGTCTTGAACAGCTTTGCACCTTCAATGGCGATCGCTTCTTCAGCCGGGTCACCGGCAGCTTGTTTCCCACAAAATTTCAGAAAGTCAGCCGATATCTCAGGTTTGAAAGCGGTGCGTGCATAATGCATGGCGTCAGCCGACCAGTCGCTGAACGACTGATCCAACAAGGCCAGATCGATCAGCCATTCGCCCGGGTAATCGACAATATCGATATGCAACCTGCTGGGCATACCAAGGGCTTGCCGCGCCCAGTCCCCCGCAGGCCATTCCAGCGTCAATCTAAGTTGCGATATACGCCGCGTGCTCTCAGGCCAATCTGGGTCGGGCCCGGATAGTGCAGCAAGGTGATCTTCAAACTGAAACCGGGGTACATCGTCATCTGGCTGCGGTTCGAGATAGACCTTCAGGCCATGCTGGCGGTCCAGTGCGGAAAACCGTGGAACGGCATTGAGGTCCAACAGCGATTTGACCAGTCCGGTAATGAACACCGTCTTGCCGGAGCGCGACAACCCCGTCACGCCCAGGCGGACGGTGGGGGTAATCAAGTCACTCAGCAAATGACCCGCATCCGTCAAAGGAAACCTGAAATCGGGAAGTCGTGTCGGTTCAGACAAGGGGCTCTTTCAACCAGGACTTTCAGATAGCGCCAACTGCCATGCGGTTGGACGGTTCAGCAAGGTGCCGTCGGCGACCATAGCGATGGGTGCCGCGCGATGCACCCGGCTCGCCTGGGCGAAGATGCCAGAGCGAACGCAACCGCGATCTAACCTTGCTCAGACTTGCGCCGGCTGAGGAATGCGAGCCGTTCAAACAAATGCACGTCCTGTTCATTCTTCAACAGCGCGCCATGCAGTGGCGGGATCATTTTGCGCGGATCCGATTCCCGCAGGGTTTCAGCGTCAATATCTTCGTTCAGGAGCAGCTTGATCCAGTCCAGCAACTCAGATGTCGTAGGTTTCTTCTTCAGCCCTGGCAGATCGCGGACTTCAAAAAATATCCGCAACGCCTGAGCGACCAAGCGTTGTTTCAGGTCCGGGAAATGAACATCCACGATGCGCTCCATGGTCTCTTCGTCGGGAAACTTGATGAAGTGAAAGAAGCACCGCCGGAGAAACGCATCGGGCAGCTCTTTTTCATTGTTGGACGTGATGATCACGATGGGACGATGGCGCGCTTTGACCGCCTCGCCCGTCTCGTAGACATGGAACTCCATCCGGTCGAGCTCCTGCAGAAGATCGTTTGGAAACTCGATGTCCGCCTTGTCGATCTCATCGATCAAAAGCACGGGGCGGTCATCCCGCACGAATGCTTCCCAGACCTTACCCGGTTTGATGTAATTTTTGATATCTGAAACACGCGGATCACCAAGCTGACTGTCTCGCAGGCGCGAGACCGCGTCATATTCATAAAGGCCTTGCTGGGCTTTGGTGGTGGACTTGATAGGCCACTCGATCATGGGCACCCCGAGAGCTTGCGCCACCTGTTGAGCCAAAACCGTTTTACCCGTCCCAGGCTCACCCTTCACCAGCAACGGGCGCTGCAAAGTGATGGCCGCATTCACGGCGACCTTCAGATCATCCGTCGCAATATAGTCCTTGGTCCCGTCAAATCGCATTGCAAGTGTCCGCTATCGTTGAGAAGTGCACCGGCCCAGGTGTACGCCGAGCCCGTACCGCCACGCAATGGCAAGCCCCGTTGCCATCGAATTGGCCAGCTGATGTTGTGTGCCCATTGGCATGCTTAGTTGCACGGCCACATCTGTGCAGCATACCCACCGCAACCGCGAGCGAGGTCCGTTTCAGCAGGCCCGTTTCAAAATGCCGGCAGAAGGTGACAGCTCACGCACATTGGAGCTGCCCGGCGCATGTGACGATCCGCACCCGCGCCGCTTACCCCGTACATCAGCGCCTTTGAAACCCTGGCTTCACCAGACGCTGAGCACCTCATGAGGCCGGAAAACAAACGCAATGGGGCGGCGAGGACACCGACTTGCCGCGAAGAAACCAAGAGTATGGAATAGCCCGTTCACAGGCTCGCGAAGTCCTTGACACTCCAGATCGCCATCGACATACCCAACCCCATTGAAACCATGAGACATGGCCGACAGAACATCGCGGCACTCATGATGCGGGGACGCTCCACGGAGATCCAGAAATGAGCAAGCGCCAGACGGATCAAAGCGACGCGCCGACCGGAAACAGGTTCACTCTAACTCCGGACGAAGCGGCGTTGCTGACAGAAGACTACCGCCCGAGTGATGATGAAAAATTCATGGGCCCCAGGCAACGGGCATATTTCAAAAACAAGCTGATCACCTGGAAAGACGAAATCATTGAACAAACCCGCGAAACCATCGCCGGTTTAAACACAGACTCCACCCAGCATGCCGACATCGCCGATCGCGCCACGTCCGAAACAGACCGTGCCCTGGAACTGCGGGCACGCGACCGCCAGCGCAAACTCGTCAACAAAATCGATGCAGCATTGGGGCGTATAGCCGACGGCAGCTATGGCTACTGTGAAGACACGGGCGACCCCATCGGATTAAAGCGACTGGACGCCAGGCCCATCGCGACACTGTCCGTGGAGGCGCAGGAGCGTCACGAACGTCGCGAGAAGGTCTATCGCGAAGACTAGAGCATGTTCAGGAAAAGTGTACGCGGTTTTCCGCCCGGAACATGCTTCGAACCGAGAGCTTAGAGCCTGCTTTGCGAGGCCACGAAAAGCAAACAGGCGCTAAATCGGTGTTTCGCCCCTGGGGTTATTGAATGCTCGATCTGGCGCGATCGCCGCGCCGGATCAGTGCCAAGACTGGGGGCATTGCCTGACCTGTCGCGGGCAGATGCTTAAAAACTATGCATCTCAGCGCGCAGTCTTAATGCCTCATAAAGACATTTGCGCAATTGTTGTGGGGTGAACTGAGCTTTGTCCCGCGTCTAATGTTTTGGATCGACCCAATGACGCGCAACAACTCAGCAGCCCTGGTGCTCACATCCAGCCTTCTGGTGATGGTGGCGAGTATGGCCACGGGGGACACAAACCGTGGCGGCATGGCGGCCGCAGCGTCGGATGGCAAGGCAGCCTCAATCTGCAAGACCAATTCCATCTCCCATGACATCGGTACTCAAGCGCGGGTGCAAGACTGTGGGAACGACCAGGGCCTGACAGCCGTGGTGAAAAGCCCACTGAACCTGTCTACGCTTCCTCCAAGTGCTTTCGGCGATACGACCAGAGCCTTGACCCTACTGCAAAGCCACTAGAGCATGTTCAGGAAAAGTGTACGCGGTTTTCCGCCCGGAACCTGCTCCAAATCGAGATCATAGAGCCTGCTTTGCTGGTCCACGAAAAGCAAACAGGCTCTAAACAGCGCCCGCAGCACGCGGTAGCACGCGCTGGCTGTATCGTGGTTTCGCAGCACCCCGCTGAGATCAGCTCTGGCCTTAGACCGGCCTGCCGACCAACGCATGGGGCCTAGCATCAAGTCTTGGTACCTGCAGCAGTCGCAGCGGCTGGGTGAACATCAGACACATTGTCTCGTTTTCCCGGCCGCCCATCCGGTTGCTGATCTTGGCCCCCCATGGCCTTGCGCATGCGGTCTTCCGCAGCTCGGGCAAGCATGTCCTTAACCCCGTCGAGATCGCGCAAATGCAGGTCACGCTGTGGAAAGGGAATGCCGATGCCATTGTCCTTGAGTGCTTTGAAGATACCGGTGCGCAATTCCGTCTGCGCCGAAAGCCCGCGTGAAATATCCGATAGATACGCGCGAAGCGAAAACATCAATGCGCTGTCCCCGAAATCTTCAAATACCACGAATGGCGCAGGATGCCGGGCAACCAGTTCGCAGTCTTCCGCCGTCTTGAGCAGGATCTCTCGAACGCGCACGGGATCGGCATCATAGCTGACGCCGACATTGATCTGTTGCCGTCCCATGGCATTGCGGTGGGTCAGGTTCGTAACCGTCCCGGCAATCAATTCGGAGTTGGGAACGATGACGCTGGCACGTTCAAACGTCTCGATCTCAGTGGAGCGCACCGAGATGCGACGCACGTAGCCTTGCTGGTCGGCGACCTTGATCCAGTCCCCGACCTTGATGGGTCGCTCGACGAGCAAAATCAGGCCCGAAACGAAATTGTTGACGATCGACTGCAGCCCGAAACCGATACCGACCGACAAGGCACCTGCGACAATGGCCAGGTTCGTAATATCAAGCCCGGCGTAGGACAAACCGGCAAGGGCGGCCAAGCCGAACCCCACATAGCCGATGCCGGTCTTAATGGAGTTGGCAAGTCCTGGATCGGTCTTGCCGGGTTGGAACACGGAATTGCTCAATCCCGATTGGACTGTCCGTGTGACCAACAAGATTGCGGCAAACAGCGCCAAGGCGATCGCGACCTGCAGCAGCGAGATCCGCATGCCGCCGACTTCGAAGCCGAACAACGCGCGGTTGATAACGCCTGAGATATCGATCCAGGAAAACCCGAACGAAAACAGCAACAGAATCGGAGCGAGCAACGACAAGCCGCAGTAAAGGATGAGGGAAACCAGCCAGACCACATACTTCTGCTGATCACGCGTCAGCGACAATACACCTTCTGGGTCCTCGTCCCCCCTGCCCGGCGCATGACCCATCGCTTCCATGAACTCGGGATACTTGCCAATGGCACGGACCGCGAGGAATGCGATGACAATCAGCAACACAGCAGCTGAGGTGACAACGACCTGACCGGCAACGAAGCGCGCCAGCGCCACGTAACCGATAGACCCACTAATGATGATGAATGCCGAAAGAAACAACAGTGGAAGCTTGATGAACTCGGGACGCAAACCCGTCAAAAGACCAGAGGTAAGCGTCTGGGCCTTTGGCAAAGGTGTCCGGGCCAGGAAGTAAAACAGTACGGCAAAGATAACCGCGACGACAAAGGCCGAGAAGATGCGCGCACTGATCGGAACGAACAGCAAAGGATAAACCTCGCGCAAAACCATATCGATCGCGTAGACCGCGGCGATGGCCTGGAGCAGACGATAAAGTCGCCACGCCGTCCGATCGTCGACCTCCGCAAGACGCCAGCGCGGCCGCTGCGGCTGAAGGTACGCGCGCGCCAAGGCTGACGTCACGGCCCACACGATAATCGCGATCAGCCCGAAACGGGCAAAGCTGCCGAACTGCAGATAAATAAGCCCGAGGCGATCCAGACCCAAGTACAAAATGACCGCTGCTATGATGGACGGCAGCACGACCAGGGGTGCGAACAAACCCGCACCTAATGTCTTTTCAAAAAAACTGACCTCGCCACCCTCATGGGCCAGTTTCGATAAGACGATCCGATGTGCCGCCATGCGCAATAGAATGTAGGCAAGGACGGCCAGGACAAAGAACCCGCCAACCGCCAGAGCTTGTTTGCTGGCCGTAGCAACCCACTGCCGGGTAATCACATCGACCTGCTGGAAACCATCGGGAATGGATGTGAAGGCCTGACCGATAACATCAAGCGAGAAGGGCGATGGCGTACGTTCGAACGTGTTCCGCGTAAAGATACTCTGGCGCAACGATTGAATGCGGCCGATCAGCTGACGCCCGCGAACCTGCTGCAGTTCAGCTTTCTTGATGGCGCCGTCGACAGCGGCGATCAAAGCATTCAGCCGGGAGCGCTCCTTTTGAATGTCCAAACTTTCGGGAACAGCCTTGTCACCGTTGGGAACTGGACCAAGTTTGCCCCGTTGCGTCTCCAGATCTGTGAGCCCGGGCGTCAGGATAGAAATCTGTTCCAGCGCACCGTTGATCAGCTGTTCAATCTGGGGCTGCAAGCGAGCCAGTTCACTTTCACGGTCCTTGAGGCGTTCGACAGTCTTAAACAGCCCATCCATACGCGTTTCGACGGCGGCGACGGGGTCGATCGCCCGTTTGAGATCAGCGGGTAAGGCGATTTCTGTCGTATCAACGGTCTTTGGGGCAGCGGTTTCTGTGGCAGCCGGCGGTGCCTCGGCAGGTGCGGCACCGGTGGGCGTAGTCCCCTTGAGGCCGGCTGCTGGCGGTTGTCCGGTCCCGGACAGTGCCGGAGTTGAAGCGTTTGATGGAGATGCAGCCGGTGCCGTCGTCGAAGAGGCTGGCGGAGCCGGTCCGGCATTGCCTCCGGCCTCGGTCGAGGGTTGCGGTTTCGGGGCCAATCCAGGTGGTGAAATGGTTGGCGGAACATCAATCGGTGCTTGCGTTGTCTGGATGCCGGATGGTGGGTCGCCGGACGTCCCCGGTTGAGCTGATGCGGGCGCACCAGGGGTCGCCGCTGCTGTCGGTTCAGCCTGTCCCGCTTTAGCCGGCGGATCGGTAACCGGCGACCAGGCCGATGGCCAGTCTAGCCGGCCCCGCTGAGGTGCAGGCGGATCAGTTGGAAGAGGCGCGGATCGCGCAGGTGTTGATTGCGCAAGCTGCACGGCGCCGGTGGAGGGCACCCCGTTTTCCATGCCGACGTCCACAGTCGCAGCCAAGCTTGCGCCAGCGCCCGCGAGAAGCACGCCCACGCAGCCAAGCAGGCCCGCGATCAGTCCTCGTGCATGCGATGTGTGTCGCGCCGAGGCTGGGGGTGGAATGACAGCATTTGAACGATCAGCGTCCATAGACGAGGTGATCTCCTTAACGACGGCGTGCGGTGAGTGCTATGTCTCGCTAGCCCGTGCGCCATCTAAACATCAAGTATGTCAGGCATTTTTCGCCTGCAGTTTTATTCGCCTAACACTCGGGCCAATGGGTTGATCCAATCGACTGTTTCAAACAGCCGGATTGTCCCGGTTTGACGACGAACGCGCCGCCAAAGTGCTGCACGAACGGCCCCTCACCCAGCCATGAAACCAGCCGCCACCCGAACGCCGAGCACGCAAACCCGTCTGCTTTGTACGAGGACGTCTAGCCACCCTCACTCTGATTAGGAAGAGTTTGCGCTATTTCGGTGGCTTAGCCGGCTACCTCACGACGGGACATCATCGCGCTTTACACCTTTAGGCGACACGATCCCCGTTTCAATCACGACATCGACAGGACCCCCGATCATCAACAGGTGTTCTTTGTCGTCACGCCGAAGCAAGACCAGTTTCCGCCGACCATCGAGTGTCGCCTGGTCCATGACTTCGAGGCGCTTTTCAGGCTTGGGGCCAAACATTTTCGTAGCCGCACTGGACTGTTGCGGGAGGAAACCGCGCAAGAGTACGGCGATCAACACCACTGAGGCTGCCACGACGATGGCCAGCAGCAAGTAAAACAGCACATCGCCCATTGTGTTCTACCGCAAGCGTTGGCCTGCGAACTCCTTCATAATCTAACTTTTGCTGCAGTGTTCGGATTGCGGCGAGGCAACACGAAAACAAATCAATCCGAACGACGACACCAATTGAAGCTTACGCATATTTCAGCTTGGTGGCAGCGGGTTGGACGCGTGTGCGACCCACATCGGCTCCGCCATCAAGGCGACTCACAACGAGACAGACCTTAACTGGAATAGCGCCATTTAGGCCGTGATATCCACCGTTTCGAACCCGCCGAACCCATCCACAGATGATTTCAGCCTCAAACATTCATGCGATTTTAACCCCGATGATCGAAGTGTTGACATGCGTCTTATGCGCATCTGACCACGTCGAGACCTCGGACGGCTGAGTGGTCAAACCATGATCGAAGGGGTTCGAACCCAACCATTTCCCCTGAGCATCTGACCATGGTTTTCGTCCTGAGTAAGTGAGTGCGTTTTTCAATGCCCCCAATCAAATCGTTCATTGCCGATAAACTGCCCCAGCGCCTTCTGCAGAATCAGCTAGCGTCCGGCCTCATGAGCGACCTTCAAATCCGGCGAAACATTTTGAACTCGGGCGCGGCTCTGCTGGACGTCAACGAGACACGCGGCCTGATCACACTCGGTGCGATCGTGCTGACGGCTGCGCTCATCACGGTCAGCCTCGCTACCACCGGCGTCGGTCAGCCGCTGCTGTTGACCGTGCTGGCGATCCTTGCGGTCTTCGGCGCTTTTTTCATTTTCGCATCACTGGCTGGCCATATCCAGATCGGCGAACGCCACCGCGCGGAGCAATTGGCGCAAGGTGCCGCCGACGCTGTCATCGAAGGCCTGCACCTGACACGCCGCGACGGATCGGTGGTCTGGGCCAATGAGCGTTTCCAAAACCTGCTAGGTGCAACCATCGGCAACGGCCCGCAAGCCATCGAACAGGCGCTTGGTGGACAGCCCGAAGCCTCGCAAGCGCTTTTCCGACTGATGCGCGCCGTCGAAACGGGTCAGCCAGCCGGCGAAGATTTAGCCGTTCGAATGGCCAACAACGCGCTGGGGCAGGCTAACGCCATGACCCATGTCCGCATCACCGTGGCACCATTCCAAAACCAAACCGTGGAACAGGACACCGGGCCGCTCACCCTCTGGCGCATTCGCGATATCTCCGCTGAAGTATCCGCCACCCGCCAATTGACGGCCACCATGCGTGCCACGCTCGCGCTCTACGAGAACATGCCAGTCGGCGTCATCGCGATTGGTTCAGATGGTCGTGTTCAGCACATCAACCAGACATTCTCGCGCTGGATCGGTCTGACACCCGAGGCCGCAGCCAAGCGAGCCCTGCGACTGAGCGACCTCATTCCAGCCGACACCGCAGAACTGCTGTTCGGGCCGGGGCTGGAGGCTGTAAACCAATCGGGCGAATCCGACGTCGATCTCGTGTGCGAAGACGGTCGCGCGCTTCCCGTCCGTGTGATGAGCCGCCGCTTGGTGGATGCACTCCCCGGAGGACAGGACGCCTTTATCATCACAGTCATCAACCGGGAAACCGAGGACGTGGCCTGTGCAGCTGGCGACCGCGCCGGATTGCGCTCATCCCGCATTTTTCGTCAGGCCCCCTTCGGGATTGCAACGCTGGGCCACGACGGCCGCATCCTGTCCACCAACTCCACATTCTGCCGGATGATCGTCGATCTGACAGGGGGCATCGGCACACCGGCAGGCGAAGTCCTGACCCGTTCAACGAACGAAGAGACGACGGACGCAGTTGGAACGGCTCTCGAAAAGGCTCTGGACGGTAAGGCCAACATCGCGCCTGTTGAGATAACTGCAGGCGCGCGTCAGGAGTTCACACGCCGCGTCTACATGAGCCCGCTGACCCGAACCAAGAACTCACCTGAAGCCGCCATCCTCTATCTGGTTGACGTGACGGAGCAAAAAGCGCTGGAGGCCAAATTCGCGCAAAGCCAGAAGATGGATGCCGTCGGCAAATTGGCAGGCTTTGTCGCCCACGACTTCAACAACATGCTGACGGTGATCATCGGCTTTGCGGACTTCCTTCTGCAGACCCACAAACCTTCAGACCCCGCACACGCCGACATCTTGAACATCAAATCATCGGCCAATCGCGCAGCCGGCCTCGTTGGTAAGCTGCTGGCACTCGCCCGTCAGCAAACCCTGCTCGTTGAGCCCCTCAAGCTGGACGACGTCCTGACGGATCTGGCACCCTTGTTGAAGCGCACCATCGGTGAACGCATTGAGTTGAAGGTCTCATCCGGGCGCGACCTGTGGCACGTCAAAACCGACAAGCTGCAACTCGACCAGGCCATTCTCAATCTCGCCGTCAACGCTCGCGATGCGATGGCCAAGACTGGAGGTCGCCTGACGCTCAAGACGCGCAACGTCACCGAGCGCGAGACCCAGCGCATGCTGTCAAAGGGCATGGAAGTCGGCGAGTATGTTTTGATCGAAATCGAAGACACCGGCTCGGGCATACCAGCCGACGTTCTGGAAAAGATCTTCGAACCCTTCTTCACGACCAAACCCGCAGGTAAAGGCACAGGATTGGGGCTGGCCACTGTCTACGGCATCGTTAAACAAACCGGCGGCTTCATCTATCCTGAAAGCGAAATTGGCAAAGGCACGACATTCCGCATTTATCTGCCCCGCTATCATCTCGATGCCAAAGACGAAGCCGTCATTGAGGCCGAACGCAGCGAGAGTGAAAAACGCAAGAACATTGACCTGACGGGCAATGGCCGGGTGCTCCTTGTCGAAGATGAAGACGCCGTCCGTTCGTTTGCCGTGCGCGCCCTGACCCGCCAGGGCTATGAGGTTCTTGAAGCCGGCGACGGCGTTGAAGCCCTCGAAATCATGGCCAAAGACCAAGGGCAAATTGATATCGTGGTATCAGACGTCGTGATGCCCGAAATGGATGGGCCGACAATGCTGAAGGAAATGCGCAAATCGAACCCTGACCTCAAGATCATATTTGTGTCTGGCTATCCCAATGAAGCATTCCAGCAAGCCTTGGGCGAAGAAACATTCGCCTTCCTGCCCAAGCCGTTTTCGCTGCCGCAATTGGCCGCCAAGGTGAAAGAGCAGTTGGGGAATTAATCCCGGCTGCCGGTCTCCGTCAGCCATAAAACGTCAGCGATGAAACACAAGCTCACCAGACTGTGTGCGATGTCGCCACGGCTGCCGGTTGCTCTGGCACAGCCTTTGAAGTCCTGAACGCTGAAGCGCCCGCATTGGTGGATCAAATAACGCAGCAGGACATCATGGTTAAATCTTCCATCGCCAATTTCTTTGCCAATTTGGCGCTGTCGGCAGCCGCAATTCTCGTCACGTTGGCCACCTTGGAACTGGTGGTCTTCCGGTCCATCCTGCCCCCCGATGATCTGATCGAAAACGTCACGATCAACAACGTCGTGCGCTATAAGCCCGGCACAAACGCAACATTCCGGCACCCAGACGGCAGGGAAACGCAACTGACGATCAACGCGCAGGGTTGGAATTCAACGCATGCAGACTATGCAACTCAAAAGCCAGTAGGGCGAACCCGCATAGCAGTGGTTGGCGACAGTTACGTCCATGGCGCATTCGTCAACGTGGATGACGGTTTTCCCCATCGCCTGGAAACGAAACTGAATGCCACCGGGCACGACGTGGAAGTGTTCCGTTTCGGGATGGATGGGGCACCGCTTTCACAATACCTTAATGTTCTGCGCCGGGAGGTTGTCGAATACAAACCCGATATCGTGGTTGTGCCGCTGATCCATAACGACTTCGATGAGAGCTACCGGTTTATCAAAACCAGATACGCATCTGCCTTCATGAAGCTGCGAAAATCAGAAGACGGCGGTATCGAGGAAATTCCAGCTGCCGACTTTACACCAGGTACAGCCGACAAGCTTCGCCGCTTTGCCACTTTCCGATATCTCTACTACGAAACCGGTCTCTACCTGCACGCCAAAGCGTGGGTCAATGCACTCTTCTGGGGCGGAAATGAAGAGTGGGACGAGCGGTTCATTTCATCGGCTGTCGACATCCGAAAAATCAAAGATCATACGGCCAACCGTGACTCTGCGCGCTATGTGTTCGCTGAAATGAAAAAGCTGTCCGAGACGCACGGTTTCAGGCTTGCCTTTGTGATGGATGGTGTCCGCGAAGCGATTTACCAGGCCCGCTCCACAAGTGAATTCGAAGTGGCGAAACTGAATGCGATCGCCTCGGATCTGACGACGTCCATGGACCTTCCATTCGTCGATTTGCAAAATGCGTTCGCCGCCGACTACGAGGCGACCCGTCGACATCTTGAGTACCCGTATGACTGGCATTGGAATGTCCGCGCCAACACCATCGTGGCCGACGAAATCATCGCGCTGATCACATCCCAGGCGGGGTGGCTTCCACCGGCCAGACAACTCACCAGGCCCGACGACACACCTGAAGCGGCCTTGGCAACGACACGAGGCTAGAAGGTCTACGGCCCCCACGTGTCTTCCGTTAAATCCGACGGGCGATCAGGGACAGCGCGCTTCGAGAGCCAGCTGCAGCTGTTCGGTCAAGAACGTCCAATCCACCGGTTTGCTCATCACGAAGAGTACATTGCCGTCTTCGTAACACGTGTTGATATCCCCGGTATCTCTTGAGCCGGTGATAACGAAAATCGGCATATCTCTCCCACGCTCTGAAGCGCGCAATTTCGCGATGACGTCCAATCCGCTGATGCCGGGCAAACCCAGATCGACAATCGCTGAATCAACCTTGAGGTTTGCAAAAAAAGAATCGTCATGAAGTCCGTCGGCCATCAGGAGAACATCGTAGCCCAAGACCTTCAACGCCGGCTCAGCCACCATTCGCAATATGGGATCATCATCCAGCACAAGAATGCGCTTCGGTTTGGCGAAGGCGCGGTGGTCCATGCGTGTGCTTAAAGAATTGCGACCGAATATCATTTTATCTCCGCGTACACGACTCATCGAAAGCGTGAGCGCCTGCTATGCCGTTAGGCCCAATGCAACATGCAAGTGTTCCACCTATGAGAATGCCTGAGGGGTGTTTGTGGATCGAAAAGAGAATTCAACGAATTTGAAGAAAACGCCAAAGCACTGTTCTTCAAAAAACATGCGCATCGTGGCGTCGGATAAGCGTTACTCGCTCATCCTTATTGGGTTGAACACATCCACGACTGAGCGAACGCCTTCAGACAGCATCACGCAACACGCCTCTCACCCGCCTCGCATCTGGCTATGGAACAATCTGCCTGGTCAGCCAGCCTGGTCAGCCAGCCAGCCAGGTCAGCCAGCCAGGCCAGCCAGCTCAGCCAGCCAGAACGTCGGTGGCATGGGTGAACGTAACGTCATCTGCATCCGTGACGCCGCGCAAGTTGGCGATCGCGACCGATGCACCATCCACATTGGCCATCAACAGCAACCCGCCCTTTGTGGCTTCGAAGGACACTTCAGCCACGTCCGTGCGCACGACATCGGAGATATCAATCATATCACCTGCGCTGAAGTCCCGGATGATATCGACGCCGCGATGCTCGCCGTTGGCGTCAAGAATATCCCGGCGATGAAAATCAAATAGATCATCGCCCGCCCCACCCGTCAGGGTGTCTGCACCGCCCGCTGACCGGATGACGTCGTTGCCAGCATGTCCGAAGAACCGTTCGGCGTTGTCACTGCCGCGGATCGTGTCGTCGAAGTTGGTGGCCCGGTAAACCTCGAATGACGAGAACGTGGCAACGTTTTCGCCACTCGTCGCAATCTTTGTGCTGGCGTTGAGATCGACACCGTCCTTGAAGGCCTTGAACGTCAGCGTATCTCGTCCTGAGTTGCCGGCATACACATCGTTGCCGCCGCCGGCGCGGATGAAATCGTTTCCTTTGCCGCCTGAAACAAAGTCATCGCCTGAACCGTCGGCGAGACGATCATTGCCCTCGCCGCCAAACAGGATGTCATCGCCCCGCCCGCCGTTCACTCTGTCATTGCCGGTGCCGCCATCGAGCGTGTCATCTCCGCTGCCGCCGCGCAGGATATCGTTACCTTTTTCGCCAAAGGCATGATCATCACCCGCACGTAGCTTAATCAGGTCATCGCCGGACCCGCCCCACACATCATCGGAGTTCCGCGAGCCCTTGATCACTTCTGAAGCTGAACCACCAAGAATGTCGCCACCTTCGGCGTGTCCGTTCAGCACGACGCGGTCGCCGTCATCCAGGCGGATTGCGCCGTCGCGGGTACCCGAGATGTCATTCCGTCCTTGGCTGACATCTGCATCCACACCCGGTTTGTCGATGACTTCGATCCCGAACGCGCTTTTCGTCTCGCCATCGACTGTAACAACATTGTTCCGAACAACGTTGTTGATGGCCTCATACGACGGGTCTCCGGCAACGTCTGGGTCGGAGGCATACGCTTCGATCTCAATTTCGGAGTACCCGCCATCACGTGACTGCGAGTTATTGGAAATGACGTTGTCGCGGACGGTCACATCGGAGGACCCGTAAAGCCGGACACCCTGCATGCCGTTGTCCGATATTTCCATGCCCTCGATTTTGACGTCGGTCGAAAACTGGATCAACACGCCTTCACGGCCGTTGCCGTAGCTCTCACCACCCGAGAACGAAATGCTCGAAGGGCTTTCTATGAATTCAGACCCGCGCTGCACCACATACCCCGCGCCGACGTTGTCATGGCTGGAGTTGTTTTCAAACAGCAGGTGCTGCGAGGTTGTGACGACGTTGAAACCGTGCCGGCCGTTTGCGTACGACTCGTTGTTGGAAATTTCCCCGCCCACAATACGGTCGAGCACAAAGCCATCCACGCCATTGTTGTGGGCGACGCTGTCGGTAATGGTCAGATTGGTTGTCAATTCATGCGGGTCAAATCCGTACCGCGACACGCCCGTCATCTCGACGTTTGTGACAGTGACGTTGTTGTCGGCAAGTGTGCTGCCTGGTTCAGGACCGGTGAAAAACCCATCAACCTGACCCGTGGTGTTGGCCATATTGCCATCAATCGTCAGGTCAGAGATGCCCCAGTCATCGGTTTCCTCACCCCATGGCGACCGAACAAGCCCCGTCACCGTGCCTTCGTGCCCATCGACAAGACGCAGAACGGTCTCCCCGCGCCCAGCCCCCTGCAGCATCACGTTCGACAAGACATGGATGCTGCCATAGCCGTCAGGGTGCGCAGCAATGCCGAACGTCCCCTCTGGAATAAAGACGATACCACCCCCCGATTTATGCGCAGCCTCAATAGCGGCCTGTATCATCGGTTGGTTATTGACGGACGCATCCGCAACGGCACCGAATTCCAGGATGTTGAAGACGCGCTGATCTGAAGGTGTTGTCATTGCCAGGTTCCAAAGGAGCGATAAGATCGTGCGTCGAAAGACTTGCACGCAGAACTCAAGTGAAAGGCAACATAGTGTTTGGAACCTACCGGCGTGTTTAGAACGCAAACACATTTTTAATTAAACGTATGGAGCAATTGAAGAGCTCACGAAAAAGCCCGCAGCGAAAGGGCTGCGGGCTTGATTTACCAATCTGGCAATCGATCGAAAAAAGTTGATTACTGCGCTGGCGTATCGACTGGCTTGGCGGCATCTGTTGCTTGGTCGACGACATTCCCGGTCGCTTCCTTGGCCTTTTCGTAAGCCGTGCCGGCAGCCTCTTTGGTCTTCTCATAGGCTTTGGCTGCCGCTTCCTTGGCTTTCTCATAAGCCGGGCCGGAAGCTTCCTTCGCCTTTTCGTAAGCGTCCTTCGCCGTAACCGATGACTTGTCCGTCAGCTCTTTGGCTTTTTCCATGGCCCGCTCAAGCAGTGATTTTTGCGGCTGCTTGCGCTCAAATGTGGGAACGGTTTTCAACATGGCAGCGGTTACGCCTGGCAATGACACAACGGTCTTGCCGTCCTGCTCAGCAAATTTAAGCGCGCTCAACTGAACGCCGACTTTCTTTTCCGCAACGCCAAGAAAACCGCCCGTGCCCATGACAACACCCATGACGCGGTTCCAGTCATTCAAGACGACGTCTTCGATGTCGCCGATAATCTTACCTTCGTCATTGCGAACCTTCGCACCGATCAGCAGGTCTTTCGCCAGATACTGCTCCTCGGCTTGCGCGTTCAAAAACGTGTTCGGCGGTAGGGTGATCTCAGTCGTCGCCGGCGCAGCTGCAGCTGGAGCGGTTTCGCTCTCCTGTGCCGTAGCTGGGACTGCCGCACAGATCAGTGCGAGCCCTGCAGCCAATAGTTTCCAATTTTTCGACATGTCGTCCTCCGCTTGAAACCCGGTGTGAAGCTTGGTGTGACACAGGCACGGACGCTCACCACTTTGGAGCGCGCGTCATCCTGATCGAAACAGGGGCAGAACAAACAAAGCGCGTCCGCCACCTGCCTACGCGGACCAGCGGGTAAAGCGAGTGTGTGACGTAAGCAAGTCAGACCGGCAATTTTTATCCCAGCTGAGTAAACGTACCGCACCGCCCTGATGAGGCCGAAAACCCCCGTTATTCCACCAGATCTGGTTCGTTTCTGGGGACAAGCCATACAGGGGCACTTGCCAAATTTGCCGCGCGCTGCACCTGGAGCTAATATAACACCGCGTGGAGTCCTACGCAGCCCATACTGCGACTGCTGATGATCGTTCAGCTGGACCCGGCGGCGTGCCACGCGCGCAAAGCACTTGCTCTCAATTTTCATTTTCAGCGGCCACCTTGGTTGAGGCGGCACCTGAAGGCTATAGGCGGCAACTTTGGCTGACAACTCTGACACTGTCCCACCAGATGGCGGCGCACCAGGCGGCCCAAGCGACATTCGTCCGGTCTCAATCACCGACGAAATGAAGAAGTCGTACCTTGAGTACGCCATGAGCGTTATTGTTTCCCGCGCCCTTCCAGACGTGCGCGACGGGCTGAAGCCGGTCCACCGGCGCATCTTGTATGGCATGAACGAGATGGGGCTCGAGTGGAACAAGAAATACGTCAAATCCGCCAGGACGGTCGGCGAGGTGATGGGCAAATATCACCCGCACGGCGACAGCGCGATTTACGACGCCTTGGTCCGGCTCGCACAGGACTTCTCGATGAGCCTTCCGCTCATTGATGGCCAAGGCAACTTCGGCTCTGTGGACGGCGACCCCCCGGCTGCGATGCGGTACACTGAATCCCGTCTGGCGAAGGTTGCATCCTCGCTACTCGATGATTTGCAGAAAGACACCGTCGACTTCCGGCCGAACTACGACGAGCAGCTTGAAGAGCCCGTCGTTCTTCCAGCGAAATATCCCAACCTGCTGGTGAATGGCGCAGGCGGCATCGCGGTCGGCATGGCCACCAACATACCGCCGCACAATCTGGGTGAAGTCTGTGATGCGTGTATCGCGTTTCTCGACAACCCGGATCTGACCGTTGACCAATTGATGGAGCACGTGCCTGGACCAGACTTCCCGACCGGCGCACTGATCCTCGGCCGCGGCGGCATTGCGAACGCCTACCACAAGGCACGCGGCTCGATCATCATGCGATCGAAAGTCGAGGTCGAGGAAATCCGCAGTGACCGCAATGCGCTCGTCGTTTCGGCGATCCCGTATCAGGTCAACAAACAAAACCTAATTCAGAAAATTGCCGAATTGGCGCGTGAAAAACGCGTCGAGGGCATCGCAAATATCTGGGACGAATCCAACCGCGATGGTATGCGGATCGTCATCGAATTGAAGCGCGACGCCGTGCCTGAAGTGGTGCTGAACAACCTCTGGAAGTTTTCCGATCTCCAAACCTCGTTTGGCGCCAACATGCTGGCGATCAACGGAGGCCGGCCCGAACAGCTCAACCTGCGCGATATGATCCAGGCGTTCTGCGCCTTCCGCGAAGAGGTCGTGACACGCCGCACCAAGTTCCTGCTCAACAAAGCGCGTGACCGCGCGCACGTGTTGGTTGGTCTGGCCATTGCGGTTGCCAACATCGATGAAGTGATCGCGCTCATCCGCAATGCGGCATCGCCCGCCGTTGCCAAACAACAGCTCATGGAGCGGGATTGGCCCGCCAAAGACGTGGCACCACTCGTGGAGTTGATCGCTGACCCTCGCCACAAGGTGCAAGACGACGGCACCTATAAGCTTTCGGAAATCCAATGCGATAAGATCCTCGAACTGCGCCTGTCACGCCTGACAGCGCTGGGTCGGGAGGAGATCGCCGATGAACTCAACAAGATCGGTGAGGAGATCAAGGAATACCTCGCGATCCTGTCCTCGCGCATCCGCATCATCACTATCATCAAGGACGAACTCGGCAAAATCAAAGAAGACTTTGCCGTGCCACGCCGGACAGAGATCGTCGAAGTTGATGGTGACGTTGATGACGAAGATCTCATTCAACGCGAAGACGTCGTTGTCACAGTCACCCACAAAGGCTACATCAAGCGCGTGCCGCTCGAGACGTACCGGGCGCAGCGCCGAGGGGGCAAGGGACGCTCCGGCCTATCGCGCCGCGACGAAGATTTCGTCACCAAAATTTTCGTCGGCTCGACGCACACACCCGTTCTGTTCTTCTCATCGCGCGGCATGTGCTACCGCATGAAAGTCTGGCGTCTGCCGGCAGCGACGCCGCAATCACTGGGTAAAGCGCTGGTCAACCTGCTGCCGCTGGAACAGGGCGAATGGATCTCATCCATCCTGCCGTTGCCCGAGGATCGCGAGACGTGGGGTGAGCTGGAACTGATGTTCACGACTAAGACTGGCAACGTCCGACGCAACGCACTCGCAGACTTCGAAAACATCAACCGCAACGGCAAGATCGCCATGAAGCTCGACGAAGGTGATCAGATCATCAATGTCGAAACCTGCACGCCCGATCAAAACGTCTTGCTCACAACGGCCAACGGCCAATGCATCAGGTTCCCGGTGACCGACGTTCGGGTCTTCAAAGGCAGGGACTCGACGGGCGTCCGCGGTATCCGCCTGGACGATGACAATGAAGTCATCTCCATGACAATCCTGGATGGCGTCGATGCAACTCCGGCGGAGCGCGCAGCGTACGTGAAACAGGCCTCTGCGCTGCGCCGGGCCGAAGGTGCAGAAAACGAAGACGAGGACGCCAACGGTTCAGCTGAAGCTGCGCAGGTCATGGACGACGTTGAGGTTGAAGAGGGCACCGATGCCCCGCTGCAGCTTTCACCGGAGCGTTTTGCGGAGCTTGCGGAAAAAGAACAGATGGTCTTCACCGTTTCAAACCGCGGCTTTGGCAAACGGTCGTCATCCTACGAATACCGGACATCCGGACGCGGCGGCAAAGGCATCCTGGCCATGGTCGTCAACGATCGGAATGGGAAGCTAGCCGCATCCTTCCCCTTGGGCGAGCAGGACCAGATCATGCTGGTGACGAACGCCGGTAAGCTTATCCGTTGCCCGGTCGGTGATATCCGTATTGCAGGCCGCAACACGCAGGGTGTACGCATCTTCCGAACCGATGAGGACGAGCAGATCGTCAGCGTCGAACGCATCCGTGACGTCGTTGATGACGAAGACGATGGTGATGAAGTGGTCGACGCCAATGGTGAAGGGCAGCCAGAGGCGTCTGTTGCCGACAACAGCGCCGACGACACGCGAAACGACCCTGACGAAGATGGAAACGGCGTGACGTAGAAACTTGCCGGCATCGTGCAGCGACCAATCTGTCCTTGGCACAATCTGTTGTTGGTGGATGTCCGCTGCTTGAGATCAACAAAAAAGTGGGCGTCGAGGCGCCCGCTTTTTTTGCTGCCAAACGCCTGCAATCGACCATCTGCGAAGCGCAAAGTTCATGAAACGTCAGGCACGCAAGTGAAGTGACGTTATGGTGGACGCAAAGGGCGTCTCGGCCAGCAGCTTTGGAAAATCCCGCAACGTCATCCCATTACGCCCGGATGTTGAAATCAACCCATCGGCCCTGAACTTCGACATGATGCGTGACAGCGTATCGGCATTCAACGCCAGATAGCTTGCCATCTCCATCCGCGACAGCGGCATTTGGAACGACACCCGCCCCCCGCTGCTTTGAACACCACCCTTGCTTGGCCCAAGCCGGTAGCCCAATTCAGCCAGAAAACTCGCGACCCGCATTTCACTGGTGAGCGCCGATAAGCTGGCAAGGTGTAACCTCAGCCGCGCCTGCAGCACGATTGCAGCCCGACTGACCCAGTCAGCCACCGCAGGATGCTCCAACTCAAGCTGCTTGAACTTGGCCGCGGGCAGCCGGAGGACCATAGAGGCTGCCGACCCGATGAACCGGGGCGCTTCGAATGGAGGAACGGACAAAGAATTCAGAAAGTCGCCGGGATATAGCAAACCAAGAATCCGAGGCCTTTGGGCAAATGTGCCGCCATCTACAACAAGCAGTCCGCGAACCGGAATATAGACCGTTTCCACTCCATCAATGATTGGCGAGAACGCATGGCGTTGCGTATTCTCGATAACCATGGATACGCGGCGCACCTCATTAAGAATGCCATCTGGGATTTCGGCAGCCACGTGTGCGGCGTGCGCGGCGGCTAACGTCTGGCCAGCATTTCCAACCGCTGGCCCGCGATCTTCAAAAACATTCATTGCTGCTTCCAGTCCCCGGGGTCCGTGTCAAATTGGGCGGGGAACTCGTGTCAGCAATGAGCTTTCGTGCCGGATAAAGCCTTGACGGGGATCAAGACAGGCATGCGACATAAGCGGGTAGACCTTTGGACCTGGCGCACGGCTTAGGTCTGGAACTGAGGCGCCAAAGGGGATCGTGGATGCTGCGCTGGGGCGGCGGCTTTCTTGCCGCAGGTTATGCGCCCAAGAGATGGCGTAACGGTCCACTAGGTGAAGGCCGCTCAACCACTGCCAAAAAGGCACGCGGAGCAAGACCGGACTTTGCAGACATATCTTGTCAGCGTGTCGTAACGAACAAAGCAATGAACAGCCCGGCGACCTCCCAACGAGCAAACGTGTTGCTTTCTCTAGTCACGCGCCACTGTTTTCAGCACATCCCTCCGTTGGGCTGAGGGCGGATCCACTGCATTTGACCTATGTCAAAAAAAATGTGGTGCGTTCGCAACAGCGTGATTTCCCGCCGCATAACACTGATTTCTATCAGTTTTGGGCGCCACAACACACTGGTGCCGGCGCGCGTTTTCCTGAAACCCTCCTTGAGCAATATAAGTCGAGTCGCGCTGCGGGCCCCCCGGAGTGACGGTCGAACAGCCCAACGGGGACAATCATGAAGAACATCAAGATCAAAACATGTGCCGTTGCTTTTGCGTTCGCAGTATTATTATCGCCATCGGCACCTCCTGCCATCGCGGGTGGTTTGCCTGCCGGTGATTATGCCGGAGACTTTATGATCCGTGCTGGTCTGGCCGGTGTTCTGCCAAACTCAAAATTTGATGCCATCACCGTCGATGGCACGCCGGGCGTTTTTGGGTCCGGCGCGGCGGAAGTCGATGATTCAGCTGTTCCGCATTTGACGTTGTCTTACTTCCTGACACGCAACGTCGCTGTTGAATTGTTCTGCTGTTTCGCGCAACACGGTGTGCAGGCTGCCGGCCCGTTGAGTGCATTGGACGAGCTTGGTGAGACCATGATTTTCCCGCCAGCCCTGACCCTGCAATACCACTTTGACACGGGAACGAGCGTGAAGCCTTATCTCGGGGTCGGTGCCCAATACATCCACTTCTTCGACACCTCATCCTCAATTGGCGGTACACTTGAAATCGATGACGCGTGGGGTGTTGTCGCCCAAGCCGGTGCCGATATTGAAATGGGGAATGGCTGGTATTTGAATGGCGACATCAAATACACTTGGCTCGAATCCGACGCCCAATTCCGCAACGCACTTGGAACTGGAACAGACCTTGATGTCGGTTTTGACCTGGACCCGCTCATTGTCAGTGTTGCATTGGGATATCGCTTCAATCTCTTGAAAAGCCCGACACCGGCTTCATTCAAGTAATTCTGCCCAGTAATTCTGCCAAGAAGGTCTGTGCAGTCATCACGTCTCTCTGACACGCTTGGCTGCCACCGATGGCAAACGCCGAATACGCAATAAAAAAAGGTCCGCATCACTGCGGGCCTTTTTTGCAGGATATGACCGAGAGAGCTGCGCCGCTTGTGCTGGGCGAGATCGCCCTTTAATCAGGGTTCATGAAACACTCACACCAGCGCACAGGCTTTTATTCGGGTTCATTTGATCCAGTCACCCTCGGGCACACGGACGTGATTGCCCGTGCAGCCGAACTCGTGGATCGGTTGGTGATCGGCATCGGGGTTCATCCGGCCAAGAAGCCGATGTTTTCGGCTGATGAACGCGAACAGATGCTGCGGGTTGAAACACGCCACATCGCCGAGAAGGCCGCCATCGAAATTGACATTATGTGTTTCGACAACCTGGCCATCGATGCGGCGCGATCTGAAGGTGCGACGGTGATTTTCCGTGGTCTGCGCGACGGAACGGACTTTGACTATGAAATGCAGATGGCCGGAATGAACGGTGCCATGGCCCCGGATATCCAGACGGTCTTCGTTGCTGCATCACCAAGTGTTCGCCACATCGCAGCAAACCTTGTGCGCCAGGTCGCGCACCTGGGTGGGGATGTTTCGGCCTTTGTCTCTGACGACGTCGCCACGTTATTGGAAGCCAAGTTTCCATCAGCCTAGGCGGTCTTCATCCGTGCAAATTTAGGGAAGACCGTGGTCGGTCAGGCCGTCGTCAGTCAGGTCTCAACGAGCATTCCCAACGCATGCGACGAGCCACGCGCCGATACCCCATTTAAGCTTGAGTGACCCAGGCTTCGACTGGGGGCGGGGATTGCTGGTCGAATTCCCGCCATAAGCGCCTGCCCATGTAAGTTGCGCGACAACGTGTAAGCCTCGCCAAAAAGTCACCTGTCGACAAACACCCGCTCGCGGCCCCGCCGCGGACATCACGTCGGGTTGTCGCCTGACACAAGTCCGTGCTAGCGCACAGATAAACAACTCGAAGGATATCTAAAGCCCCATGCAAGCCCTGCAAACCACGTCTTTCCCATCACGCATGCCCGTGTTGTCACGAATGATCACGGCATTGACTGCTTTGGCCCTGCTGACGTTCAGCGCCATAACCGCAAATGCAGCCTCAGACCCGGAAAACACTCTCATCATTGAACTGGAAGGCGGCAAGAAAGTCGTTATCGCAATGCGGCCTGACCTCGCGCCAAAGCACGTCGAGCGCTACAAGAAGCTCGCGCGCGAAGGGTTTTACAATGGCGTGAAATGGCATCGTGTCATCACCGGGTTCATGGCCCAGACGGGCGATCCAACAGGGACAGGCGGAGGTGGCTCCAACTATCCAGACCTCCCCGCCGAGTTCACGAACACGCCATTTGAGCGCGGCACGCTGGGCGCAGCGCGTACCAACGACCCCAACACCGCCAACAGCCAGTTCTTCATCACATTCACCAGAACCCCCCATCTCAACGGTCAATACACCGTCTGGGGCAAGGTCGTGGACGGCATGGTGCATGTCGATAACATCAAGAAGGGCGCAGGTGGTTCAGGCACCGTGTCAGACCCCGACAAGATGGTGAAGGTTTACGTGGCAGCCGACACGCAGTGAGCGTGGGCGACAAATAGAAGTGCCGTGGTGGTCCTGCACTCATCCAGCCTGGGCCGCCACCGGAGGATAAAACGTGACCAAGCCGCCAGCATACGAACGCATCCGGCGGGATGTGCTGGCGGCGACCCGGGCTGTACCGTCCGATTTTGTGACCACCTATGACGCCATCGGTGCGCCCCTCGACGTGATGCCGCGTCAGGTCGCCCACATCCTGGAAACGCTCAGTCCCAACGACCGCAAAACCGTGCCCTGGCATCGCGTTGTTGGGCTGGATGGTCGGCTCTCTCAAACAAAACCGGAGCGTTCCGCTGAACAGCAGCACCGTCTTGCCAACGAAGGAACGGTCTGTGATGAGATCGGCCGCGTGCAAAACTTTCTGGACCATCTCACGTCGGTGATCGTCCTCACCCATCGCCGGACGAATGAGCAAATCGACCCAACGCCCGATCGCTGATTTTGAAGCCCAGCCCAACTGCGCTACACATCGCGCCAGCACACAACAATCACCCCGACAAACACGCTCAAAACCAACACAACAAGGACACGCCCGAAATGGCCGACATCAAAGACCCTGAAAACACTTTGCTGATGGAAACGACCCAAGGCCCTGTCGTCATCGAAATGCGACCCGACCTTGCGCCCCAGCACGTCGAGCGCATCAAGAAACTGGTTCGTGAAGGGTTCTACGACGGTATTGTTTTCCACCGCGTGATCGATGGCTTCATGGCACAAACCGGTTGCCCCAAAGGTTCTGGAACCGGCAGCTCGGACTACCCGAACCTCCAAGCCGAATTCAGCGCCGAACCGCATGTGCGCGGCGTCTGTTCCATGGCCCGCGCCACCCCTCCGAATTCCGCCAACAGCCAGTTCTTCATCTGTTTCGATGACGCAGCCTTCCTGGACAAGCAATACACGGTTTGGGGCAAGGTGATCGATGGCATGGACAACGTCGACAAGATCAAACGCGGCGAACCCGTCCAGAACCCAGACAAAATGCTGTCCGTGAAAGTCGCTGCCGACGCAGCCTAACGAGCAGGCTTTGCTACGTTCAGATGCCGTCCCACAGGCGTGAACGCTTAGGAGAACACCCAGACATGATCGCTCTAGCCCCATGATCCTCATAGCTCTAGCCGGACTGCTGGGCGGCAGTGGCGTCGCACTCGCTGCCATTGCCGCCCATGTGCAAGACACCGTTGTCATCCGCGCGGCTGCGGAACTCGCCATGGTCCACGCCGTCGCCGTGATTGCCCTTGTCGCATTCGCCAAAAACGCCAAGTACACCGTGATCTGGACGATCGTGACGGCGGCGATGCTGGTGGGCGCGGCTCTGTTCGCGAGCGCTGTCACACTGGCATCATTGGCAGATTTCAAACCCATACCAGGTGCTGCCCCCATTGGAGGCAGTCTCACAATCCTGTCGTGGGTCGGTGTCTTTGCGGCCGGTATGATGGAATGGATGGGTCAGGACACCAGCGACTAGAGCATGTTCAGGAAAAGTGTACGCGGTTTTCCGCCCGAAACATGCTCTAGTCGCTGGTGTCCTGACCCATCCATTCCATCATACCGGCCGCAAAGACACCGACCCACGACAGGATTGTGAGACTGCCTCCAA
>JBCBRH010000034.1:0-52905 GCA_039819785.1 Pseudomonadota bacterium
AGCGAGAAATCCTGCCCCTCAAGCGCGGTTAGCAGCGCCGGATCATCAAGGAAGCCGAGATTGGCGTAGAGCTCGCCCATGATTGCACCGAACTCTTTTGGGCTGTCTTGCTGCTTTGCCAACATCTCGGCAGCTGTGCGCCGAACATCTTCAAAGCGTGAGGCCAGCATCGCCTCCAACACGTCCGCCCAGCGTTCAGGATCGCTTTCCACCGCATTGACCATCCGTGCGATGCGAGGCAGCGACGTCTTTCCATTCACTTCGACATCGGTCTTGGTCAGCGCCTCAAGAATGCTGCGCCCCCGGACCTCGAAATACTTGGCGTCCATTCCTCCGGTGTTGGCGACCAGCGCTTCGGCGACGAACTTGCAATCCGCAGAAAATGTCGCTGTATTAAGGCTCAAAATATCGAGCGGGTTGCAGCTATGCGCGGGCAGCCCCAGCAATCCCATGGGGTTCCAGGTATAAGCATATTCGCCGTGCAGCGTGTGTGCGACCTGCGAGATCGCGGCAAGCTCGCCGCGCGGATCAAGCGCGATCATGCGCTGCCCTGGCGCGTTGCAAACCACATAGCTCAACAGATCCCGCAGCTTGCCCGAACCCGCACCGCCGATGGTCAGCATCGGCGCATCCCCGGCGAGGTGAATGGGCTTGCGGTCATAAAAACCGACTTGTGGGCCGTGCGGTTCAAACAATCCGGCGCGCTTGATATCGCGAACTTCCGCCCAAGCCGCAGAGCCGAAGCGGTATTCCTCGTTGAATGTGGTGTCCATCGTGTCGTCTCCGATTGAATTGGCACAAAAAAAGAGCGGCAGAATCGCCGCTCTTTCCTCGAATTAATGTGTCGCTCACTTGTAGAGCGAGGCCTTGTGGTCCCACTGGTACTTGATCTTCGAGCCAAGGAAGATCAGCAGCGCCGCGAAGAACCCTGGGCCGATGAAGTTGCCGCCTTCATTGAAGGCGACCACTGCGATGACGCCGAAGAAGACGCCCGCCATGATGAGGATGGAATGGAGGAACTGAAGCGGGCGATTGATGATCTTGTTCGGTATTGGAGCCATTGGAGTTTCCTTTCTATGTTTTGCGTTTCAGACAAACTTCGTAGCCAGTGTCAGTCCGCCCATAACGATGAGCGTTGCGACCGACGCGCGGGCCGTGAAGAAGATCATTAGGCTGAGGATCACGAAATAAGCCGCACTGACCAAAGGCAGCAGGTCCGGCCCGTAGCGATGCTCGGCGAAGGTCTCCACCCAGCCGATCGTTCGGCTATAGGCTTCCGGAGTGCAGAAGAACGTCACCAAGACTGCCGCCATATTCGCTAACCCCGTCACCGATGACATAAAGATCGATTGGGCTGCTTGTTTATGCTGGATGGTTGGCCCCCTTTCCGTGGAGTTGATACTGCCAGTCGCGGCGGTATTCGCGGCGGCTGACAGAACCAACATTAAGAGAAGGGCAAGCCGCCTCGGGCAGAAGGCCGGGCGGAACTCAGATTATTTAGCAATCCATTTGGCGCGCTCGGGATAGGCGATGCGGAACGCCAGGTCGATCAGGCGCAGGCGTTCCATAATGCGCCCCTGTGGCCGCTGGCGAGGCGGGATTTCAGCAAACATCAGAAAGTCCGAGAGCCAACGAAACGAGCCATCATCGTTGAAAGCGGCATCAATGTCCTCATCCTCGACATCGTAGACATCATCGTTTGGCCACTTGACCTCACCTTCAAAGCCGAAGATCACATCGGCCATCCAGTCCGGAAATTGTCGCCTGGACAGACCAAGCGCACGCGACGCAATCGCCAGTCGCCTGAAATGCGAGAGGCGTGACAGCTCTTCATCGGTTGCGACTGTGATGACGCGGTTGGCGCAGGGCTTGGTTTGGCAGGGTGTGCAAACATCTTTTTTGCAATAGAAACAATATATCATAATCAAATTCCTTTCTTTTTATCGTTGCGCCAACTCCAACAGGTTTGCCCCGTATAAACGGGGGGATGTTTTGTTGATTTCTCTGAAAAGCAGAAATTAGAACATAACATGAACATTATATTTTTTCTAGAAATGTTTTTGGATAACTACGCAGGCAGCTTCAGCAGCGTGTTTTCGAAAATAAAAAAGGCCCGACACAGAGAATGGTGCCGAGCCAGTGTCGTTCTTTTTTAATGATCGAGCGCGTTAGAGTCGCTTTCGTGAAGGACGCTCAATCCGGCCATCAAGGAACAGCGCCAGTTCCAGCAATCGATAGCGCGGCAGCATCTTGTCGGCGGCGCGTTGCTTTGGCGGATGTCTTGCGAATTTCAGCAGCTCCGAGACCCAGCGGCAGCTAAGGTCATCAGGGAAGGTGTCATCGACGATCGTATCGTGCAGATCAAAGATCTTGCCGTTCTTATGCCGGACCTCAATGTCATAGTGATAGATTTGATCCGCGACCCAATTCGGTATCTGCCGGCGATTGAGGCCGACTGATTTCAAACCGAGCGCTATGCGATGGACCGTATCGGGCTGCCGCAGGTAGCGATCAGACGCCAAGGAAATGCGCAAGATATTGTCGTTTGCCGGCACCAGGAATCTGCTGGGCGGCGGATTACAGGGCTCATCCGGCCCGCCAAGTCTGCGATTGCAACGTGGACAGTAGGTCATGTCTTCCCCCGGATATCTGGTGTTGAGTCCTTTGTTTGTTCCGCTGTAATTGTTCGGTCATCGGCGGGGTTCGCGGGCGATGAAGACTGGCGCCCGCCGCCCCAAAGCGTGGCTGTCACCGCCGCACAGGCGAGGACAGCCCCCAGCAACTGACCAGGCGTCGCGCTCTCACCAAAATAAAGCCGTGCCACGATAACGGTCAGGACGATTTGCGCCGCACTAGCCAGCGTCAGCGCAACGGTCAGCCCGACATCGCTCAGCAGCATGATGAACAGCACGTTGGACAGGCCGTAAGCGCAGAAACCCGCTACAAGCGACAGAGTGTTCCGCGAGACCGCGTAGTCCTTGAAGAGGAAGAGGCCGGTCAGCGCAAAGACAGTGCTGCCTATGACAAGTGAAGACTGAGAAAGTGTCATTCTGTGCCCTCCCCAACAGTTGGGCGGGCGTATCGAACCAGTTCGCGCTTCGCCCACTGACATTTGGAGCGCAACTCGCGAACTGTCTCGCAGCGTCCTTCGAGCATTGCTGAGGGAGGGAAATTATTGAAAGTCAGCATGTTAGAGGGTGCTCCTCGATTGAGAGTGAACACCGGCCGGTAGAGGGCAGCTTGCCTCTGTGCCAACACTATGCCAATGATTTTTACTCGATAAGCAGCGTTGTTTGCCCCGCGCCATGGTCAGAGTTTACAAACCTAAGAACGCAATTTTTAAAGGGTCGCGCCTCTCGACAGAGCAGACCTTTGACATCATCTGCCTCTATCACTCCCTTGAAATAACTCCGACAGAGATGGCAGCCCGATTAGGTGTGGATCGCTCCGCAGTCCATCGAGTAATCAAGAAGTACAGAGACCTTCTGCATAGCGACCTAGACTTATTCCGCCGGCTTTTATTCGGTGATGAACACGCGGATGTTTTAGAGGAAATTGATCCGGAAGCCGATCTAGGCATTCCAGAAAACCTCGTTGAGATTATGATGCGAGAGGAGGAGGACAAACTAGCAAAAGTCTATTTCGAACTAGTGCAAATCGCGGAAACGCGAAATGGTCGGCGACTCCTTGAGGATTGCATATTCAGGTGCCAGTATAATTTTTCAACGAAGTCGAGATCGTCTTTCCAGCGCCTGCAATACAACTTCTACTCTGCTATAGAAAAAATGCATTGGAAGAAATTTGGGTTTCCACCGCGCACCCAAATTCTACAGGTGAACGGCACTACATTGTGGCGACCCCGATTTTGCGATACATGCCCAGTCGGGGCGCATAAACTGAGTGGCTATCATTCTCGAGAAGAGGCTTGTTTTCATTACGCAGCCCTGGCTGCGAATCATCGGCGCCCCTCCAGAGAAAAGTTGAAGCACATAGCCAGTATCTTTATCTTTGGGAGGGCGCTATACGATAGCCGCACCCCCATAGAACTGCCGAAAACAAGAGTGCGGCGCGATATAATTTTTGATATGGAGCAGACGCAAGAAAAGGCTATGCGCACCATAGAGGAAAGGTTGGCGCGAGCGCTCAGTATTTCATGAATCGTTCGAAAGTGTTGGTGGTTTATCAAGCGCATCTTCATCATCGGATGTCTTATCAGGCTCATCCTCAGAAGGATCTCGATTTATATCGGTTTCGGAAAAGAGGGCAGCCGAACGGAATTCAACGCCCTTTTCTTCGTAGTCTTTGGCGCGACGAGCAGCAATGAGTTTGTAGAGCTCGCGTCTTGATTCTTTATACTTGTCTGCCATGGCGCGTGCCGCCTTAAGCGGAACTGGTCATGACACAACCACATTATGTCAGTATGCTGAGTTAAATTCAAGAACCTGTAGTAGCAAACTTGCGGCTGGTATGCGCGGTAATCGACTTCACAACGAGTTGCCCAACCGCCCAAGGCTTCTGTGCAGTGTGCTCTCTGAGACGCCGAAGCGTTCGGCGGTGCGGCGGTAGGTTGCGCCGTCTTGATGCATGAAGCGATGCGCCTCAAGCACATCCGCATCGCTCAACAGCGGTGGCCGCCCGATCCGCACGCCGCGTCCGCGCGCCGCCTCGATCCCCGCGCAGGTATTCTCACGGATCAGCGTCCGGCTGAACTCCGCTACGGCGGCGAAGACGTGATAGACGAGCTTCCCGCCCGCAGTGGTCGTATCGATCCCCTCGGTCAGGGAGCAGAACTGAACGCTTTCATTGTCCAGGCGCGTAATAAGATCGGCTAGATGCAGGACCGAGCGGCCCAGTCGGTCTAGCTTGTAGACCACCAAGGTATCCCCCTCGACCAGATGCCGAAGAGCCTCGCTCAACCCTGGTCTTTCAGACTCGCCGCCGGAGACCCCGTGATCGTAGAAAATCGGTGCGCATCCCGCCCGCTGAAGCGCATCAAGCTGCATGTCCAGCCGCTGATCATCGGTGGATACGCGGGCATAGCCGATCAGCCTCCCGGTCCTGTCAGCCGGAGCCTTAAGGCTCGGCGCAAAGGTCAAGCAGCTACTGGTCTCTGTCACACGGATCACGCGCACTCCTTCTCGCTTGCAAAACTGATCGGTTTTGACTGTTCATCTTCCTCCCCCTCATCTCACCCTTTGCGTAGCACCTTCGGTCTTGCAGACCGCGCTTTTCTGCTCGCTTGCATTTCCATAATGTTTCAGGCTAGACCGTAGTCAAAACCGATCGTTTTTGATTGCAGCAAATTCATTCCACTGGAGCAATGGCGAATCCCCAAATATCGAATTTCATCCTCCAGTATTTAAAGAATTCAAGACAATCCTAATTGCGTCCGGTGCGAAACATTGCGTTTCGTCTATAAAAAATAACACAAATGCTTTGTTTTATGCATTGACAAGTTCGATTGTTTCAAAAAGCTTGCTTTTTCTGCTTAATTATTATACTTTCGCATTCGGTAATATAAAAATATTTTTGAATATGGGTGTGTCGAACGCAATACAAAGTGCGGAGACACAAGTGAAACGAGATAATTGGAATACGCGGGTATTAAGTGCCTTGGGCGCTGCTTTTTTTGCAGCGTCTACGCTGGCGACTGCTGCGCCCACCCCCGCCGTTGCCGAGCAAAAAGCGGCGAATGACACATCCGTTGCGCAAGAGTTTGCGGCAAACCAGACAGCCATGACGCGCGATCAGGAGTTGAAGCAGCTTGGCGCGGCTTCTTATGCTGCGGGAAAATACGCCAGAGAAAACTACGGAATCGGCATTCTCATCCATGTCGGGAAAGATATCCCAAACAAGCACTTTGCATCAGCGGATCATTTTGGACGTGCTGTCGTTAATCGGTTTAAAAAGAAATACGGTGTCGACTCAAAGTACTTTCTTCGCCAAAACGACGCTCGCGCAACGGGCATTACGTTTCACATTGATGACTTTGTGCACGGCGCAAATAACCGGACGGAAGTCAAGAATGTGAAAGAGGCGATAGATGCCATGACTGAAGTTGTGGAGTATCTTAAGGCGACTAAACCGGACCGTGTTGCGCAGATCGATCCTGCGTTGGCTGAGCCAAAATAACTAAGCCTTTGGAGCTGGGTTCTGGGTGGGCTCAGGCGACTTGCCGCCTACAAGCTCTGCCGACGCGGAGCGGAAGTCCGAATTCATTTCTTCGCTGGCAGCATCCAAGGCACTACCAAGACCTGAAAACGCATCGTCATTCATGGCAACGTCGTCATCACTGTCTACGGCAGTATCGCTATGCTCGTCTTGCCCGCCCCATGCATGTTTCGCTAGCTCTTCAACTTCGTTTGCACCAAAGGTCATTGCTTCGTGTGTGGAGTAAACATCACCAAAACGTGTTTCATATTCCGCGTGGACAGCTTGCGGTTCCTCACCATCTGCGATCCTGATCCGCGCCTCATCAACGGCATCCGATAACTCTGAGCGCCGTTGTTTCAAATGCACAACAGTCCCGCGATCAATCTGCTTCTGCTCCTCCATGATCGCAAGAAGCAGCTCTTCGGCATCGGCAGCATTTGGGTCGAAACTCCGCCCATGCCGCGCTTCCCATTTTTCTATTGCACGCTGGACATGGTCTTCCTCAAGGGCATCACCAAGACCCATACGACCACTGAGCATAGCGTCAATGGTGACTTCTAGCTTTCGGGCCTGATCTTCAAGGAAGTCGATTTCACGACCTAACGCTTCGATGTCTTTTTGGAGAAGCGACAAAAAGAACAAGTCTTCAGCTTGTTGCTTGGCTTCTTTCTCTGCCTTGTCATGAATGGCTTCTTGGGCTTTTGCGCTTGCCATCGCAGAGCCAGCGATCACACTTTCTACTGAGCCGCTTTTTTGGCCGAGGAGGTTGAGATCGTTCTCGCGGCGGTGATCAGCATTTTTTGCTTCGGCATGAACTTCGTGATCGGCGTTTTTGGCATCATTAGCGTGCTGATGCCCCACAATCGTCGCAGCATTATCTCGGAACGCATCACGGGCTAATTTTGCCCGAAAATCCGCCCGCAAACCGGTCGTCTCCCCAATGGTACGCATCTCTTATATCCCACACACATCCCCGCAATCCTCGTTCGTATTGGGCGCGTTTGGTGCGTTACTTGTTAATGTTTACATAATAAAAATAAACAAGCTCTTAATATTTGATTCAATTTCGGCAATAGAGGGAAAATAGTATGGAAAATGAATACTGATGATTGTATTTATGGAAATAACACACCTATAGATAATGGGTTCGTTCGTTTTCAGCGCTTTTGCATTGTGGCGAGCTGCGCTAATATTGCTTTATATGCGCGAACGAATTGACATTACGAGTGAGTATTTAGAGGCTATCGAGTTCCATATTCAGCGCACCGGTCTTGGTGTCCACGCTATCCTTAGCGGCAAACGCCATATTTTGCCAAAAGGGCTAACGGCAGCCAAAGTCAACGGCTGGCGCAGTAGGCGGACGAAGACCGCAAAGCCCGAGCACCTGCAGTTTGTTTCAAGGCTTTGGAAATATGCGCCCGATAAGCCCCAAGCAGTGCGCATAACCGAACGCTACAAATCGCAATTGAGGCGAGAGATGGAGCGGACGGGTGTTGGTGTCCATGCCATGCTAAAAGGCACGCGGAACAAGATGCCCGAGGGTTTGAACGCCGGTATCGTTCGGAAATGGTTCAACGGCGGCAATGCAACGGCGCGGCAGGATCATCTTACCTACGTGCTCGACCAGTGGAAGGCATTGCCGGATAAGCCGCAAGAAATCCCTGTGACCGAAGCCATGCGTGAAGCGCTCCGCGCGGAGATCGAGCGAACAGGACTAAGCCCCAAGATGATGCTGAGCCGTACCGAGCTGTCTGTACCCGGTGTTAGCGCGATCTATGCGTCTTCGCTGCTCAATGGAACCCTCCTCAAGACTTACCGCACACAGTTCCAAGCAATGATCGAGGCCTATCAGAGCTGCCCGGACAATTGCGGTTATAGGATGTAACTGCGAACGGGCCGGGCAGAACTCAAGCGAAGGTGCGATCAGTTCGGTTCATGACGGGTCATGGTACAGGTTCATTGAAAGTCATCACGAGTCTGCCGTCGCTGCCGCCATAGGCAAGCGAAGCAGATTTTAGGCGCTCCGCAAGATGTGTGTTTTGTATTACAAAACACCGCTGGCTCGTCGGCTCACGCCTCCTCGGCAAGGGGGCCCGCTGGCGCGCCCCCGTTGCCATCCCCCCGGCGCGAGAGTTGAGACAGGGCAGAAGCTGTTGAAATCCGAACCTTCAGATATGGCAATTTGTGTATCCATTGTGTACACTGCGCGTCATGGATAAGGATGTCGGATTTCGCATACGAATCGACCGGGAGCTGCGCGAGCAATTCTTGGAGGTTTGCCGCGCGCAAGACAAGCCCGCAGCGCAAGTGTTGCGTGAGTTCATGCGAGACTACATCCAGACACATGAGGCGGCAAACGACCGCGGTGTACGAGCAGAGCCGGTGCACAAAAAGCATAGCAACAAGACAGGGCAGCCATAGTGAGACTTTCCTGGAATGAGATACGCGCCCGCGCAGCCAAGTTCGCGAAAGAGTGGGCAGGAGAGGGCTATGAGAAGGGGCAAACTCAGCTTTTCTACAGAGACTTTTTTGAAGTATTTGGTGTGCCTATCCGCCGAGTCGCGAGTTTCGAAGAGCCCGTCAAGAATTTAGGCGATAAGCGTGGGTTCATAGATCTCTTTTGGAAGGGCGTGCTCCTAGTCGAGCAAAAAAGTCTAGGGCGTGACCTCAAGAAGGCCAAGACTCAGGCACTGGATTACTTCCCTGGCCTGAAAGATGTTGAGCTCCCCCGATTCATATTGCTCAGCGATTTTCAAACGTTCGAACTCTACGATCTCGAAGAAGACAAAGAAGAGACGATTGCACTAGCAGACTTGCCGCACCACGTCGAAAAATTCGGCTTCATAATTGGTGTTGAGCAAAGGAGATTTAGGGACCAAGACCCGGTCAATATTGAAGCCTCAGAGCTCGTAGGCAAACTCCATGACGCGCTCAAGGAAGCAAGATATACGGGGCATGACCTAGAGCAGTTTCTCGTTCGACTTGTGTTCTGCCTTTTTGCAGATGACACCGGAATATTCGAGCCCCGTGATATTTTTCTCGATCTTCTTGAGACCCGAACGCGGGAGGATGGCTCAGACCTCGGTGGCTGGCTTGCACAACTTTTTCAGGTTTTGAACACTGCCGATGATAAGCGTTCGAAGAACCTTGATGCCGATCTTTTGAAATTTCCCTTTGTCAATGGCGACCTTTTCCGTGACCCGCTTCTGATCCCCTCTTTCAATGCTGAGATGCGCAACCGTCTGCTGGACGCTTGCCGCTTTGATTGGTCCCCGATTTCACCAGCCATCTTTGGATCTCTCTTCCAATCAGTGATGGACAAGACAGAGCGACGGGCTCAAGGAGCGCACTACACATCCGAAAAGAACATCCTCAAAGTTATTGAGCCGTTGTTTATGGATGAACTGCGAGCCGAGTTCGAGCGATTGAAAGCGCGCAAAGATAGTCGCCGGCGCGTTGAGCTTCAAGCATTTCACAAGCGCCTTGCTGGCATGGCGTTTTTTGACCCTGCTTGTGGTTGCGGGAACTTCCTGATCATCGCTTATCGTGAGCTTCGTGCCCTTGAAATCGAGCTGATCAGAGAGCTGCGTGCGTATCGTGCTGCGGAGGAGCAAGGCGAGCTCGATGCAGCCGAGTTGTCACTGATCAATGTCGATCAGTTCTATGGAATCGAGATTAGCGAGTTTCCTGCACGCATTGCCGAGACGGCCCTTTGGATGATGGACCATATTATGAACAACAGGCTAAGCCTGGAGTTCGGTCAGTCGTATGTCCGCATCCCACTTCGCAAATCCCCTCATATCGTCGTTGGAAATGCTCTCGACACGGATTGGCAAGCACTACTTCCAGCAGAAAAGTGTAGCTACCTTTTCGGTAATCCGCCCTTCATTGGCCATCAGTGGCGCACTAAGGATCAGCAAGCTGATATGGCACGCATTTGGGGTCAGGACGGGCAAGTGAACCGTCTCGACTATGTCACGTGCTGGTTTAAGAAAGCCATGAGCTACACAGCTAGCTCCAAATCCACTGAGGTTGCATACGTCTCGACTAATTCTATCAGTCAAGGCGAGCAGTGTGGCATCCTCTGGCCGCCTGTGTTTGCCAGCGGTCTATCTATTCGCTTCGCGCACCGTACTTTCCAGTGGAACAGCGAAGCGCGTGGCAAGGCGGCAGTTCACTGTATCATCGCTGGCCTCACTTATCGCTCGGACACCAAGCGAACGATCTACGAGTATGACCACGTGCTCGGGGAGCCGCACGAGTCCGCTGTTTCGCGGATCAACGGCTATCTAATAGATGGTCCACAGTATGCGTTGCCGGCGCGGGGCAAGCCCCCAGAGGGAAGAAAAAGCGTGCTGCAAGGCAGCAAACCGGCAGATGGAGCACGCTTAAAAAAGCCAGGCGGTGGCTACATCAAGCACAGTAATTTAATTCTCGAAGACCAGGATCGGGAGGCACTTCTTGCCACGGACCAAAATGCTAAAGACTGGCTCAGGCCGTATGTGGGTGGTGAGGAGCTAATCTCCGGTCAATGGAGATGGTGTCTCTGGCTCAAGAATGCGGACCCTTCTCAAATTAAGAGTAGTAAACCGGTAATGGAGCGATTGAAGCGTGTCCGTGACGGTCGACTCGAGAGTCCTACGAAAAGTGTTCGCGAGTTTGCGCAGACGCCGACCCTATTCACTCAGGACCGCCAACCTACGAATGACTATTTAGCCATCCCTGAGGTATCATCCGAGAGACGGTTCTATATCCCGATATGTTTCCTGCCCAAAAATGTGATCGCCAGCAACAAACTTCTGACACTGGAAGGGGCATCCATCTTTGATTTTGGTATGATTACTTCTGCGATGCACATGGCCTGGATGAGGACGGTTGGTGGCCGTTTGAAGAGCGATTACAGCTATGCACCTGCGATTTATAATACATTTCCTTGGCCACAGGTTTCGGAGAAAGAGAAAACTGAGATCGAGCGGCTCGCAAAAGCTGTTCTCAATACACGGGCTAGTTTTTCAGGCACATCACTTGATGTTCTCTACGATCAAGACTCTATGCCTCCAGCGCTCCGAAAAGCGCATGCTGCCCTAGATAAGGCCGTTGACCGTTTGTACCGACGCAAACCATTCGCTTTTGAACGCGAGCGCGTCGAGCATCTCTTCGAACTCTACGAAAAGACTGCTGCTCCGATGGACACATCGACTTCGTCCAAACCCGAGAAACGGGTTAGCTAACGATGAGCAACGTCAACATTCGTCGCGCTGTTGAGAACATCCGCTCTGGGACATCAGTCTATACACCCCTTGTCGAAACGATTGTGAACGCGATACAGGCGATCGAAGCCCTTGAACCAGAGCAGGGGCACATAGACATCCTCGTTCGTCGCGCAGAACAAAAAGAGCTGTATAGCGGTCTTCCTGCTGTCGAGAGCTTTGCGATTAAGGACAACGGTATCGGATTCGACGAAGCAAACCGCAATTCCTTTGACACATTGTATTCTGATCACAAGCTAGAACAGGGCGGCAAGGGCTTCGGACGGTTCACCTGCCTGAAGTATTACGAAGACCTTCTTGTGGAGAGTGTGTTTCGAGACGGGGACGTAAAGACGAAACGGTCCTTTCGCATGGGAAAAGATACGGATCTCATCGTAGGTGAAACTATAGAGGATGCCGGGGATCTGCCAACCGGCTCCAAAATCACGTTATCGAAAGTCAAGGGCCGCAGATTCCCTGACAAACAACTGGCCACTATTGCAAGATCACTAGTCGAGCGCTTGTTGCCCTACTTCATCGACGACGACTATTGTTGTCCGACCATTAAAATATCTGAAGAGGACGGCTCAGCACCGATCGTCCTAAATGACTTTGTGAGCAACCAACTCTCTGCCCTAATCAAAGAGATGAAACTGTCACATGACACCTTCATTTTGGGTGAAGGTGACGGTCAGCATCCTTTCCTTGTCCGCGTGTTCAAGATTTACTCCCCGAGAACCCAAAGAAGCAAGGTTAGCCTAGTAGCCGATCGGCGAGAAGTGACGGACAGTGCGCTTCACAATTATGTTCCAGAATTCATCGATGAGTTCTTCGACGAGAGTGCCTCTGATTCTAAAGGCAGAGACAAAAACTATATCATTAAGGCCTACGTATTCGGACCCTACCTAGATAAGAACGTTTCTCTGGAACGCAGCGGGTTTGATTTTCCAAAGGGTGATGATCTTCTCCACCCTATTTCCCAGACAGAGATAGAAAAGGCTGCCTCAGGCATCGCGAGAGATGCGCTTGGCGAAACAATAACCGCTCGCCAGGAAAAGAAGGCCAAACACATTGAAGAATATGTCGCGTCCCAGGCTCCTTGGCACCGGACAATTGCCGAAGATATTGACTTGTCTTCTATGCCGTACAACCCAACACCTGACCAAATAGAGAGCGTGTTTCAAGCTGAAAAATTCGTTCAAGAAACCTCGATTCGGCGTAGAGTCGATGAGATCCTCAACGATGCCACCGCTGATAGTTTGGATGAAAACTTGCCCGTCATTGTCGGCCAGATCTCAAAGACAAGCCGCAACGACCTCATACACTATATCGCCCTGCGCAAGCATATTTTGACCCTGTTCGGGAAAAGCTTCGAGACGTCCGATGAGAAGAAGTATCCCTCAGAGGGAACAGTTCATGACATTATTTTTCCGAGAAAAGGCGACACAGCCGTCACGGCCCTCGAAGATCACAATCTTTGGATGATTGACGAGCGTTTAAATTTTACGAATTTCGTTAGCTCTGATCAACCGCTTGAAGGCGGCACCTCTGAAAGACCAGATATTCTCGTTTATGATAATCCGGTTCTTTTTCGTGGAGAAAATGAGCCGAGCAATCCTATAACTGTGTTCGAATTTAAAAAGCCGGGGCGTGATGATTTTGCGAACCCGTCCTCCAAGGAAGACCCAGTTCAGCAGATTGTGCGCTATGCAAATAACATTCGCAAAGGCAAATACAAAACGCCCAAGGGAAGGCAAATTAGAGTATCGGATAACACTCCATTCTATGGGTATGTTATGTGCGAGACGACAGAAAAAGTAAAAGACTGGCTGCAGCTGGAGAAAGATTTTACCCCCATGCCGGACGGCATGGGCTGGTTCAACTGGTTTGGAAATATAAATCTTTACATGGAGGTATTGAGTTGGGAGAAAGTTCTCCGAGATGCCGAAATGAGAAACAAGATATTCTTCCATAAGCTTGGTATTGAGTAGTAACAAGCGGGATTGTATCTTTAGCGTCTCCCGTCTGTGGGGCTGGGTTGTCTTGAATCGTCCCCCTTTATGGTCCCAGTTCTATCGAGCCTCCATGATCGGTAGTTCGATCGCGTTTGGTCGATCGTCTGAGCGCGTCATTCTGGCAGTAAGGTTCTCTATTGTCGGTGTCTCGCCCGCATCCACATAGACATGCGTGCTGGCTCTGTGGCGTGTTAGCGCAACATAGGTGGACCGGTGCGTCCAATGCTTGCTGAATAGCAAATACGTCTCATCGAATGTTCGACCCTGGCCGCGATGGATGGTGCCCGCATAGCCATAAGTGAAAGCCGCGTAGCGGCGCGGATCAAAGGTGAGTATTTCACCAGTGGCAAGCCTCATCGTAACGCTCCGTTGCGTTGCGGTCTTAACCCCTCCGGACATGCCGTTGAAGAGTCCCAAGGCATGATCATTCGCTGTCAGGATCAAGAAATCGCCGACCGCAACGGCCAAACTCCCGTTCGCCGTGCGCAACATCACATCCGGCCCGCGCAGGCCGCCGCTCCGTCGAAACGCCTCTCGCAGCATCTCATTCAACACCGAAACATCTCTATTCGTATACGCGAATACAAAGCGCGAGCGCGTAGGGTGTTCGCGTGTCGCCTGCTCGAAATGGGCGACGAGCGTTTTGCAGGCCTGCCGCTTGTCGCGGGAAAAATGAATCGCGCCGTGCTGCTCCAGCTTATCCACGGCTTGATGCATGGCACCGTCACTCAGATCTGCCGCCATGTCTTGCTGCCAATGATCACGTTGTCGGCGATTGGTGGTCAGCTCTGCGGTGCCAAGCACCTTCGAAATCATGCCATACAAACCCTGTCGTCCGACTGCCAGAAGCTGGCGCATATCACCGACCAAGATCAGCCGTGCCCTTGCTCTTCCGGCCTCAGCAAAAAGGGTTTCGAGGTGATCCGGGCCAACCATCGAGGCTTCATCCAGGATAACGGTCACCGACTTGTTCCAGCTTGCCTGACCGCTGCGCAGCCGGTGGCATTCCAGATGAACGGTGCGCCCTGCCGCAAATCCGGCGCATCGCATGTCTCGCGCAACGATATTCGTCGGGGCCAATCCAATGACGTTGTGACCCTTGGCTTCAAACCACGCGCGAATGGCTGCCATCGTGTGAGATTTTCCCGTACCTGCGCGGCCATTGATCAGCTTGAGGTGCCCTGGGACGGTCGCGTGCTCAAACGCGTCGCGCTGCTCGCCATCGAGAGGCAATTTCGGAACGCGCGTTCCGGCAATCCGGGAAAGCAGCCTGTCGACCGGGTTGATGCGTGCGAGCCGGATCGCGCTCTCCAGGATTGCTTGTTCCTGATCTCTGACGGCGCGCGTTGTGAAGTAGCCGCTGAAGGTCTGGCTTTCTGGCCATGCAAGGGGAAGGATCTCGGGGTTCTGAAGAGCCGCCTGAAACAGCTTCTCTTGGCACTCTCTAACCACGCCGAGCGCGCGGACCGTTTCTCTGAGTTCCGGTGCGGTGAAGGTTGAGTTCTGCGTGGTAATATTTTTGAAAATCTCGGCCAGGCGTTGTTTTTGTGCGTTATGAAACGGCATAGAGTCCTTGAATTGATTGGTCCATTTTTACTGCTTGCGTCATCGCAAATGACGCAAGCCCATCACCATTGTGGAGGGCCTTACAGGTTCTGTTGGGGGTGAGTTGAATTCATGGATTGGCGTCCCCTCCCGATGGTCGGATCGGGCTGTCGTGAACCAAGCCGCATTCGCGTCTCGGCCCTGCCGGGTGTCCATCCCTGGCGCTTGACGAAGGCGCCGACGGAAACACAAAGCAGAATCAAGCAGAAAAACGCGGGCCTGGCTCAGGGGCGCCGCCCCTCGCGCGCGCAAGGCATCCAACCGTCTCCACGCGCTGGCGCGCGCGGACCCTCGGTCGGAGCCTCCTTGCACTTGCTACCCCCGCTCTCGGCGAGGGCCAAGGGTTCATGCGAACCCCTCTTTTTATTTGAGAAAGGCCCGAACCATGACCACTGTTTTACACGCACAGCCCTATGACATTTCTGCCGTTGGCTTTTATTTTCGAGACCGGGACGAATACACCGCGAAGGCGGCGGCCTGCCGCAACGACTTCGGGCAGCCGGTCGAGGAATTCGAAATCCAGTTCATCGACGGCGAGGCAATCGACTGCGCTCTGGCCAAAGCCTGGGGGCTAAACCAGGCCAACCACGCACACTTCCTGGCGGTGGTTGATGACTGGGACGATGACCAAAAACGGCGCTTCATCGTCGCTGTCGGGGAATGCGGATACACATTCGATCCGGAGCGTATCGATCCCGATGACTTCGATGTTGATTTCTATGGCGTCGATAGCCTTACCGAGCTGGCAGAGCAGTTCGTCGATGAAGGCTTTTATGGCGAAATCCCTGACGCGCTGGCCTACTACATCGACCATGCGGCCATCGCGCGTGATCTGTCCGCCGACTTCACCATGATCGAGATCGCAGGCGAGCGCTATGCCTATGCCTGCCGCTAGCAACTTACCCCCGATGTTTTCTCTGATGCAGCTATGCTTTGCGGCCAGAGATGCAGCGCTTTGTGGCGGTCAGCTTCATAGGCCAATGATTATCCTAAGGAAAATTATGCATGGACTGTCCAAACTTTGCGCGCATCTCCCAAATTCGCTACGATCGGAGGTGAAAAATGCAGCGCGTATCGACAACCAAGAACACGCAGACGGAGTCCCCTGTGGAGCGGAGCCGCAGTCGGTCGCGCGAAGGCATAAGAGCTGTCGTTCGCCTACTGGCACGTCAGGCAGCAGAGAAAGATTTTGAGGCCTTTGCCAAAGCGCAGGAGGCTGCCAATGACAACGACTAGAAAATAAGACCCATGATTAGAGCCGCCATCTACGCCCGTTACTCATCCGACCTTCAGAGCGATGCCTCGATTGAGGATCAGATCAGGACATGCCGGGAACGTGCCGAGGGCAATGGTTGGCGGGTTACTGAGGCTTATACGGATCACGCTCTTTCAGGGGCCAGCATGATGCGCCCCGGTCTGCAGATGCTCCTGCAGCACGCCCAGGACGCCAAGTTTGATGTCGTGATCGCAGAAGCCCTTGATCGTTTCTCTCGCGATCAGGCTGACATCGCGACGATGTTCAAACGCTTTCAATTTGCAGACGTCGAGATGCACACCACCTCCGAGGGCGAAATTTCAAATCTCCACATCGGCCTCAAAGGCACGATGAATGCGCTCTTCCTGAAAGACCTGGCCGACAAGACACGGCGCGGGCTTCGCGGTCGCGTTGAACAGGGAAAATCAGGCGGTGGACGCACCTATGGTTATGATGTTGTGCGTAAGGTTGGCCCTCAGGGAGAAGTAATCAGGGGCGATCGCACCATCAACGACGACGAGGCAGCCATCGTGCGCCGCATCTTCAACGAGTACATCGCGGGGCTCTCTCCGAAGAAAATCGCCTTCCAGCTCAACGCAGAAAAGATCCCAGGACCCTCAGGTAAAGCTTGGGGGCCGAGCACGATCTACGGAAACCGCGAACGCGGAACGGGGATCATCAACAACGAGCTCTATATCGGGCGGCTGGTTTGGAACCGGCTGCGCTACATCAAAGACCCGGACACTGGAAAGCGTGTCTCTCGCCTCAATCCCAAGGACGAATGGATTATCAAGGATGTGCCGGAGCTACGCATCATCGATGACGACCTTTGGAACGCGCTGAAAGATCGTCAAGGCGCTTTCAGCAAAGCTGAGACCCCGCTCTATAATCGTCGCAGGCCGCCTTACCTTCTCTCGCAACTTGTAAAATGCGGGGTATGCGGTGGCGGATGCTCAATGATCTCGCAAACGCATATCGGCTGTTCGACGGCACGCAACAAAGGAACCTGCGACAACCGCTTGTCGATGAAGCGAGAGAAGCTTGAGGAGACTATTCTCGGCGCCCTGCGCAACCACCTGATGGATGAAGCGCTCTGCGAGGAATTCTGCAAGGAATACGCCGAGCACATGAACCGCGTCCGCCAGGATCACAACGCCGCGCTGGCACAGTATCATCGTGAGCGCGCCAAGCTGGAGCGCGAGAAGGCCAAAATCGTTCAGAGCATCAAAGACGGCGTGCCCGGTAGTGTCCTGAAAGACGATGCCATCCGCGTGCAATCGCGACTTGAAGAGTTGGAAGCAATATTGGCGAGCGCAGAAGAAGCTCCGGTGCTTTTCCACCCCAGCATGGCGCAACGCTACCACCAGCAGGTGAGACGTCTCACCGCAGCGCTCAACGAAGACTCGCATCGCGCCGAGGCTGCGATGCTGATTCGAGAGCTAATCGATAAAGTTGTGTTGGTGCCCGATCCTGATCGCGGTGGCCTGGCTGTCGATCTTTGTGGTGATCTGGCGGGTATCTTGAGCATGGCCACAGGCAAGTCTGATTCCGGCTCTCTAACCGCCGGAAAAAGAGGCTCACAGCCGGATTTGAGTGATGCTGAAATTCAGCAGGTAACGATGGTTGCGGGAGTGCGCAACACGCTGAGCCTACGCGATCAGCAGGTAACGATGGTTGCGGGGGCAGGATTTGAACCTACGACCTTCAGGTTATGAGCCTGACGAGCTACCGGGCTGCTCCACCCCGCGTCACCAAATGTATTCATGCGCACCCCGATCACTTCCGGGTGCGCTGGCTTAGGTCCGGATTGTCCGGTAAGCCCTGTGCTGTCTCAGACAGATGATATGCAAAACCGTTGAGGTCTTGCGATCCGCCATTAGGCACATGCCCGTGGCGAGCAGTGCCTCGGGAGGGCGGTGTATAGCATAGATTTTTTGGTTGGGAACCACCTAGTCGGAGGTTTTCACACACCATCTGGGTGAACTGCCAAGACGCCGCACCTACTTTGCGTCTTTTTCACTCTCCGCACCTGTTGCCTTGTTGGTCATCGCATCCAGCGCCTTTGTCATTTTTGCAAAAACGGCGTCGCGGTCAGCGATGGCGTGCCGGGCTTTGAGGGCGTCGGGATTATTGTAGCTCAGATAAACCGTTCCATCGGCATCCTGCCAAGCCAGGGCTTTCATGGGCAAATCGATGCCGATTGCACGAGCCGATTGCATCAACGGTGTGCCCAGTTTGGGATTGCCGAAAATCAATAGTTCCGTCGGGGGCAGCTCAAGATCAACTGACTTGCCGCCGGCCGAATGGTCGACCCGGGCGAAGATCTTGATGCCTTTGGTTGTCAGGGCTTTTTCTAAGCGGTTCAGGGTTTCGGGGACGCTAACACTGCTTTTTTTTGTGATCAGCAAAGCCGTGTCGGCAATGGCCGTTTGCGTTGTCATCGCCGTTGTCAGGATGACGGCGAGCGCCGCGAGGGCTGTGGACGTGACGGCGAGACGTGTCGTCGACATTGGCAAAAGTCTCCGGCTATGGGGAAGGGGCTGTTTTTGTAGCGTTTTCTCGCGCCACCTTTACCGGGTCTTGAGCCGTCTGTGAGCCCAATCCGTGCTCATATCGTTGTGATCGAGCCGTTATGATCCGCTATCTGGTAATCGAGTGGGTGATCATTGCCGGCGTTCACGCGCTTGCAGCATTGCCTTGGCGGCCATTGCAGCTGCAAACCAAATGAATGCGGCCATCGCCAAGTAAATGATCGCGGTGACATCGCCCGTCTGCGCGCGCTCAACGACTTTACCCAGGAGCGCGATCAAGCCCGTTTTCGGCAGGATCCCGATGGCTGTCCCGGCGAGAAACGCAAGGTAGGGCGTTTTGGTCAGCCCAAGGCCCATGTTCACGACAATAAATGGCGCGGACGGAACAATGCGGACCACGAGGCTGGCGAGGAAGCCGTTGCGTCCAACCAGGTCCATCGCCTTGTCAACGTTGGCCCAGCCGCGTTTTTGCAGCCATTTGCTGCCTAATACCCGCGCGAGATAAAAGTTGAAGGAGGCACTGACGAGCGTCGCGCAGACCGAAAAGAAAAATCCGGTGATGGGGCCGAAGACCGCAACCGTGACGGCGATTAAGAGAAACTGCGGGGCACCGATGAGTGAGGCGAGGGAAAACGCCAGCGCAACGACGGGGAGGGCGAAATTGCTGTCGGCAAAGCTGTTCAGTGTCTGGTTGAGGATGCCGTTTTCATCAAGACCGATGACTTGAGCGCTGAGCCAGAAGAGGGCTGACACCCCTGCTATGACGGCGATGGCAAGCGCCAAGCTTCGCAACCGGCGTTTCTCAGGGGCGGCGGTCGTCTCTTGTGACGATGACTGATTGATGCCCATCGGCCCGGGTGTTTCGGATGACTGTGGCGGATTGGATTGCGCGCGGTGCATATCGCTATCGCGTCCCATGCTCAGTCTTGGCGTTTACGGCAGCCGCCGAGGCAGATGCCGATGTTGGCTGGCTTGATGGTTTGGCGTCAGTGGCCGCGCCGGATTTGCCTTGCTCTGTTGCCGTTGGTGTTGCGGTCAGTTCGGTGGACACAGGGATTCGCGTGCGGCGGCGCAGCCAGGTGACGCCGATGAGGTCGTATAGTCCGACCATGGCCCGGTTGAAGTTGTTGTATTTGGAAACGCCGGCTTGCCGTGGCCTGTCGTTGACCGGGACGTTGGCGACCTTGTGTCCATAGGTCTGGAATAAGGCGGGCAGGTATCGGTGCATGGATGTGAAAAACGGCAGGCGGAGATAGGCGTCGCGCCAGTACGCTTTGATGCCGCAACCGGTATCGGGGCAATTGTCCCGCAGTATGGTGTCACGGATGTTGTTGGCCGCGGTTGAGGCCCAGCGTTTAGAACCGGTATCCTTGCGGTCTTTACGCCATCCATTCACCAAAGCAGGCCCGTTGGTTCCAGGTGCCGCCAAGGCTGCGACAAGCTTGGGGATGTCGCGAGGGTCGTTCTGGCCATCACCGTCCATTGTTGCAATCACGGCTGACGTGGCTGCCGTGATGCCCGTGCGTAAGGCGGTGGACTGACCACTTCGGGCGGCGTGGCGGATGACGCGAAGGCCGGGGAACGCGCCGCTGGCCATCATTGATTGCAATTCATCAGGGGTCCCATCATCGCTGCCATCGTCCACAACGATGACTTCGTTGAGCATCTCTGGCGGGACGTGCTCAAATGTTTCTGCAACCAAGCGGCCGATGTTTCCCGCTTCGTTCAGCGCCGGTATCACGACAGTGATGCGCATTTGGGTCCCCAGTGGGCTATTCAAGCCGGCGGCTTGGTGCTTTTCGCGCTGGCGACGCCATGCCAGCGTTTCGATGGTCTCGGGCACGTCTTCTGCTCGTGTTCGGCCCCGGGCATTGTGGTCGAGCTTTGCCGTGTTGTTCGGGCCAAGACCGGCCGAGTCACTCGCCCGTTTGCTTGACCCTCGTCTCTTTGGTCTTCACCGTCGTAGCAGTCTTCCCGAGGTGACTTCAAACCTGTACTGGAACGCAAGATGCTGATTTGTGGGTAAACACAGGCACAGTGGGCCACGCATGCAACGGTTTTTGGAGAATTGGCAGAAATGACGGCGGGGTTCAGAGCCTGGATTGTCGAACAGCCGTTTTGGTCGGACCCGAATGACAGCACATGGCTGCGGGTGTTGGTCATTGGGCTTGCCGGTCTGCTGCTGATCCGCGTGGTCGCGCTGGCCATGAATGCGACAGATCTGTTTTTTGATGAGGCGCAGTATTGGTTTTGGAGTGTTGAGCCTGCGTTTGGGTATTATTCCAAACCGCCGCTGATTGCGTGGATTATTCATCTGTCGACAGATGTTTGCGGGGTGTCGGAATTCTGCATCCGGTTGCCCTCTCCATTGCTGCACACCGCTACGGCAGGGTGTGTCGCGGCTTTGGGGTGGCGGCTTTACAATGCCCGTGTCGGTGCGCTGTCGGGGTTGGTTTTTGCAACGTTGCCTGCTGTTTCCTTGTCTGCTGGCATTATCTCGACGGACGTTCCGCTGCTGGTGTGCTGGGCTGCGGCTTTGTTGCTGTTCTGGATGGTGTTGGAAGATGAGCAAGGCCAATGGTGGCCTGTGCTTGCCTTGGGTGTGGCGCTTGGCGTTGGCCTGAACGCGAAATACGCGATGGCGTGGTTCTTTGTCTGCGCAGCCCTTTATTTTGTGCTGTCGCCGCATCGGCGTGCTGTGCTGTTCAACGGGCGGTTCTTGGTCGCGGTTGCCGTTGGCCTGGCGATGCTGACCCCCAACGTGGTCTGGAACGCCTACAACGGGTTTGCCACGGTTTCTCACACTGCGGATAACGCCAACTGGGGCGGCCCCTTGATGCGCCCTGATAAGGCGCTGGAATTTTTCTTTGCACAATTCGGGGTTTTCGGCCCCATCCTTTTTGGCGCCTTGTTGGTCATCGCTTGGCGGGCGACCCGGATGCGGTTACCTGAGGCTGACCGGTTTTTGCTGGCATTCGCCTTACCCATCGTCATCATTATTACGATACAGGCCTTTTTATCCCGCGCGCATGCCAACTGGGCGGCGGTGTCGTACGTCGCGGCCACGGTCCTGGTGACAGCGACCATGACGCGGGATGTCGCGTGGGGCTGGCTCAAGGGCTCATTGGTGTTGCACGCGGTGGTTTTGGCGCTACTGATTTTCGGGACCACCACGGCGGGACTGTTCGCTCTGCCCGGAGGGCGCGATCCGTTTGCCCGAACGCTTGGCTGGGACGAGCTGGCAAGCGCGACCCGGGAGCATCTGCAGGCCGCGCGTGATGATGGTCGTCCCTATGCGGCCATTGTGAGCGACAGCCGTGCGGTCAGTTCGCAATTGCTATATTACCTTCGGGACGAACCAACGCCTGTGCGCGCATATCGCTGGCGCCCCAAGCCCAAGGACCACTTCGAGCTGACACGGCCGTTCACAGGTGTTGATGGCAAGCCGGTGCTTCTAGTGTCGCTTGTTGGTCCCGGCAGCCCTGCGGTTCGCGGGTTTGAGAGGGCGACGCAAACCGGCATGCTCGATCTGCCGACAGGACAAACGCAAACGCGCAAGGTGTATTTTTTCACGTTGCAGCGGTATCGGAATGCACTGAAACCATGACCACCAGTTTGACCAAAACGGACCCTGCGCGAGCAAATTCGCAGGGTGAGACGAGCTTTGCGACGGGTTCTAATGTCTCGGAGGCCTTTGTCCTTCTCGACAACAGTTCTGGGGATGGTGTTCCAGCACTGCTGTTTACTGATCCGGTCGATATTGCCGTTGCCGAGACCCCAGACGATATCAGCGCCGCGTTGCGCAAAATTGAAGATGCGCGAGCGGCCGGGCTCCATGCGGCTGGTTTCTTTTCCTATGAGTTGGGGTACGCGCTTGAACCGCGGCTTAGGCGGCGGATGCCTACGACCCGTGCGGTCCCGCTGTTGTGGTTTGGGCTTTACCGCGAGCCTCAATCCATGACGGGGCGAGAGGTGGAAACCTGGCTGGAGACCCACACGAAAAGCGCAAGTCACCGGTTCTCCGATGTGCGGCTGGACTGGGATGAAGCTGACTATCTTCAGCGGTTTGCGGAGGTGCAAGACCGTATCCGCGCCGGGGACATTTATCAGTTGAACCTGACGTTCAAGGCGCGGTTCAAGCTTGAGGGCTCGCCGCTGACGTTTTACCGCGATTTGCGAAGGAAGCAGAACGTCGCCCATGGCGGGATCATCGACACAGGTCAGGTCACGATCCTGTCGGCGTCTCCTGAGCTGTTTGTAGCGCGCAACGGCGATGTGATCGAAACACGGCCCATGAAGGGAACAGCGGCGCGCAAGGGGCAGATCGCGGAGGATGCCGAACAACGTGTCGAGCTGGCGACCGATGCCAAGCAGCGCGCTGAAAACCTGATGATCGTCGATTTGATGCGCAATGATATCGGTCGCATTTCGGAGACGGGAAGTGTCAGCGTCACGGACCTGTTCACGATCGAAACCTACAAGACGCTGCATCAGATGACGTCGGGTGTGCGCGCGCAACTGAAGCCGGGGCTTGACCTCCTCACCGTACTTCGCGCAATTTTTCCGCCGGGATCTGTGACAGGTGCGCCGAAGATCCGAGCGATGGAACTGATTGAAGATCTCGAGAATGAGGCGCGTGGCATTTACTGCGGTTCGATCGGTTACCTCGCACCGGATGGCCGTGAAGACCTGAATGTCGTGATCAGGACGCCGGTGGTGTTCCGGGATGGGACCGGGGAGATGGGCATTGGGTCTGGTGTCGTCTTCGATTCAGATGGCGCATCTGAATATGCCGAGTGCCTGTTGAAAATGAAGTTCCTTACCGATCCGCCCAAGCCGTTCCAGCTGATCGAAACCATGCTGTTTGAACCTGATGGCGGGCTTTGGTTGTGGGATGGGCACATGGACCGGTTGTCTGCGTCTGCGGCCTATTTCGGGTTCCCGTTTGACCGAGCTGTCGTCGTGCGCGCCGTGGAGGCTGCTATTGAAGGGGCAGGGCGGGATCGCCGTTTGCGCGTGCGGTTGACGGTCAACGAGGATGGCTCACCGCAGGTGACAACCACCCATCTTGGGCCCGCGCCCACCAACCCGGTCATGCGGTACGTCGTGTCGCCTACCCGGTTAAACAGTGCCAATCCGTTCCTCTATCACAAGACGACACGGCGGGAGCTCTATGATGAAGAGTGGGCGCATTATTCGGCAGCGGTTGGGTCGGATGAGGTGATTTATCTGAACGAAGACGGTGACCTCGCCGAAGGCAGCCGGACAACCATTTTTGTCGAGCAAAACGAGGTTTTGCTGACCCCGCCGCTTGGGGCGGGGCTGCTGCCGGGGGTCCTGCGGTCGGATTTGATTGCACGCGGTCGTGCTGTTGAGGCGCGGCTGACGTTGCGGGATTTGCAGCGCCGTGGCCGCGTCTTCTTAGGCAATTCGGTGCGTGGCCTGGTTCCAGCCAAGCCGCTCGGTTAGCCTGTACCGACCGCCGCTTGAAAGCGCTGCTGCATGTCCCGAGCTATGGAATTTGTGGGTTTGTAGTGACTGCTTCGAAGGCGGTTAGTTCGCGCCAGTCTTTACAGAAACGGTTTCTACTTTCCCATTGCCAGACGAGGCAATCCCCCGCTCGATCGGCCCATATGCCCCGGTGTCTGTTCCGCGTGCGTCGGCATCTGTTCGTGGCATGCCGCCCCCGTAAAGAGCTGCCATCAAAATTCCGAACGCTGCTCCTGTAAGCAGCATCGTGGCAATTGCTTCTCGCATCGAACGACGGAGTCGACGGGAGATGAATAGTGTGGGTGCTGGACGATGTTTCATCACTAGACTTAAGCCTCAGAGATGTTTCGCCAACCAGTGTACGCATGGCCGCGCGACAGATCGGCACATGAATAATCTGTATTGTTTCTTGACACTTGCAACCATCGGCGTTGGCGCTGGCATACCAGTGTCCGAGCACGCCTGATGGCCACTTGCTTTGCCCTGTGTGTCTGCGCAACGAACGTTTTCGGGTGAATTTTTTTCGTCGGATGATCGGCGGGCCAGCGCTCAGTTTTTGAAATTTCTGTCGGCGGCTGCGTCAGAGGGCGCGCATCAAGCATCCCAGTAGCAAGATGACATGTGCTGTCAGAAGCACCCAGAACTCATTGCCTTGAAGCAATGGGATTTCTGCATTGAAGAACTTTGTGATCAAGACTGTGACCGTCAAAACCACGGTCAGTAGAAAGGTGATGATCCCCGGAGCTTTCAGACCCATTGATTTGTCTCCTGCTGGCAAGCCTGTGCGATTGCCTTGGCTGTTTGCAGCGGTTGTAAAAGCAGAGAATGTGCGCAGTCGCATATCCCCTAAACGAGGCGCGGTCCCGATTTATACTGATTCTGGGACTTGCCCTAAGCCGCGCAGCAGTACGCGCCCGCCATGCTGGATACAACCCGGTGCTTGGTGTTCCCCCTATCAGCGATGCGGCAACGCCACCACGCTGAGGGCCTACCCGGCGTTGAGCGGATCGATTGCTGCGCGCTTGCCGTTGTCAGCCGTCTTATCATCCGCTCCGGACTTGTTATCCTTCGTCCCGGACTTGGCCGATGATGTGCGGCCCTTTCTGGCGGGGCCAGCAAACAACCGTCGCAACATAAGGAGAAGAACGAGCAAGGCTGCAATTGCAGCTGCGATCGACAGCGGATGTTTTTCCGCAACGAGAATTGGTGAAATCTGGCCATCCAGACCTTTTTGCAGATCCTGCCAGGTGGCGGCGGGGTCAAACAGTTTTTGGTTGCGCAACATCATCTCGACCGCAGCACTTTGATCTGCGCTTGCGACAACGGCATTTCTCACCCGTTGTGACGCGAGGATCTGCATCTTCCCCGGTGCAGCGGCGACAGCATTAAGGACACGGGCGCGCGGGGCTTGGTCCAGGCCGGTCAGGTAACTGGCAAGCGTCGACAATTCGTCGACCGTCAGGCTGCGGGCAAGGCCCCGAAGCTTGTCCGGGTCCAGTTCAAACAGGCTTTCCCGCGCGGCTGATTTGAGTTGCGCCATGCGGGTGATGGCGACCCGATCGTTCAGCGCGAATACTCTGTTTAAGGATGTTGATGTGAAGTCCTGCGGTCGGGCATCTTTGTAAATGCCGAATTCGACGACCTCTTCGAGCTTGCTGCCAGCAACCGTGGACCATCGCAGTGCCGTGTCGATGGATTGCGTTTCTCGCGCAATCTGCATGGCGGTGTCAGGAAGCTGGCGGACAGCCTGGCGTAACGTCCCATCAGAAAGACGGTTGAAGACACCGTTTTCACCTTCGCGGGCCAGGGTCAGTGAGACAACCTCATCCAGCCGGCCGAGTTCATCGGCCCGCAGCCCATCCAGAAAACTGCGGAAAGAGGTATCACGCTCGGCAAATTCCAAGGCTTTTGCGTGGGCGGTCTTGAAGTTTCTCCAAATCTCGACGACGCGGTCGGCGGTTTGTCTGGCAATGGTGCCGACCTGCGCTTCGATCTGGGTTTTCATCGCGTTGGCGATTTCTTCGCGGACTTTCTCCTTGGTCCCAGCGGCTTTCATCTCGTTGGCGATGATGGGTAAGACGCCATAGCGCAGGTCCCAGATGTCCTTGGCGATGAGAACGACACCGACGCCACCGGCAACGACGGATACGAGGCGGGCGAGGATGCTGCCAACCAGCCGCTGACCGACACTCCGGGCAAGGTTTGCCAGTTGACGGCGAATGAGGAGGATGGCGACACCGGCGACCCCTCCGCCCGACTGCTTCAAGACCGAGCCGGGGGCGACATCCGCGCCGCCCTGTTCTTCTTGTCCCTGGAGGTTGGCGGTGGTGTCAGATGTCACGGCATCGGCGACGGTGGACCCGTAGCGGTTTCCAAGGAACGCGCGAACACACTGTGCGGCTGGGTCGGCGGCGTCGGCGCTGGCATAATCGATGCGCTCTCCGACCTGGCGTCCGACACCGGTTGCCATGATTTCAAGTGCCGTTTTCATGGCATCGGACCGGTAGACCCGTTCGGCCACTTCTGTTGCCAGTTTCTGGGCTTGTTTCTGGTAGGCCAGGGACTGCAGGAGCGCGCCCCAGCTGGACTGCTTGCGGACTTCGGCCACCGCGATGTCGACGCGTTGGTTTAAGATCCGATCGACGTCCGCGCGGCGCCATTCGTCGGCGACAATGGCGTTGTAATCGACCGTACCTAGACCTTCCTGCAGGCCAGTAAGCGTGATGGCCTCAATGGCTTGTCGAAAGCCTTCTTCGCTTTGTGACTGGCAGGCGGCGTACTCGTCCTTGCTGAGGTTGGCTGTATTTGCCGTCCGCTGGGCGGTTTGCAGATTGTTGGATGTGGCACGGGCCTGGGCGATTGCCACGGATTGCAGCGTAGGTGTCAGGGCCAGTGCTAGCGATAGCGTCCAGGTCAGCGCGGATGTTGAGACCTTCCGCAAAGACGGGCAGCGCACGACACCTTGACGCTTCGAGTTCTTCGCAGGCAGTCCATTCAGACATGACGGGCCACTCACGTGGTGTCCACGCCGCAGGTGTCCACGCCGCTGATGGGATGCAGTGAGCGGCGATGCGGTCGTTGGCGTGCAATCTGTGTGACCAAGTTTTGGCATTGGCGCCTTTCGTGCTCTCACGCGTCTGATGTCCATAGCCCAGCGTTTGTCTCGGCCCAGCGTTTGTCTCGTTTCGACGCCCTTTCAGCGGGGTCTAGCCCACGCCCGTGCTTTAACCATGACAATGTCCGGTCGAATATGCCAGTTCCGTTGCGCCGGTTGACGAAACTGTCTTCTGAGATCCGCAACAGCGATGGGCACTTTTTGGGCAAAAGGTCATGAATTTCGCTTTCGTGCATGTTTGCGACTGCTGAAACTGCCGCCCGGTGCTCAATTTCAGGCCGCGGACCCCTTGGTTTTCTGGATGGCGATCTGAGAGACCCGTGTTGGCACTTCGGTGGGGCCGTACGGTTTCCGATTGATTTTCTATGGCGTGTGGCGCGGCGAAAATGCTGCACTGCAGCGTGAACGAGATTGCAGATGTGTAACAATAAGAATTCCGTGTAATAACTTTGTGTTGAGAGCGTTTTTTAAATTTTAGTAATATCAATGATTTGCTCTTAATTTCGCGCTTGCGGCATCCTGCCATATCGTCATTTCGGCCGCTTATGGGCGAAAACGCGTCTGTGAAGTTGCGGCGGCAAGGCCGGGTAAAGGCAGGGAATTGGACTGGGTACGCCTCCAAACAAGGCACCGCTGCTCAAAAGACGGTCCCGGTGCATTCCGGGGGATGAATCAGAAGTTTGCTGGCGCACGATTTTCAGGATTTGCGCTCTGTAACCTCTGGGACAGAAAGGTCATGGAAACTGTGTCACGTCATAATCGACCCAAGTGACGCTTTTGGGGGGCAACGTCTGTGCCGTTGGATTTAACGATCCGGGCCATTCAGTGCCTTAGAGACAGAAATGGCTTTGCCCGTTTCGGTTTTGTGGCGTAAAACTTACGGCAATGGTTGAGCGGGTGCAGTTAACGTTATGAATAACAACACAAAATTTTCTGATCCATATGGGAGCCTCCGCTACGAAGGTGGTTCTGTTGGTATCCTGCTGCTCCACAGTCTGGGTGGCGCACCCATGGAACTCAAGTACCTGGCGCAGGGCTTGGCTCGTTGCGGCTACACCGTCAGATGTCCGGTTATCCCAGGAATGAGCCACGGGACCGACGTGCTGGGACTTTCCAATTGGCATGATTGGTATTCAAGCGCCGAGGCCCAGCTCGACGATATGCGGAAGACGTGCGACACGGTGCTGGTGGGCGGTTTGTCTGCTGGGTCCATTGTGGCGCTGAAGTTGGCCGCCGAGCGTCCAAATGATGTCGAAGGCTGCCTTGTGTGTGCGCCGACCTTGAAGCCGAATGGCTGGTCTATTCCTTGGACATTCAATCTGTTCGGATTGGTTTGGCAGCGCTGGTGTGCCCGGTTGTTCCAATTCCGCCAGCGCGCGCCCTATGGCATTAAAGACGAGCGTCTGCGGAATTTCATGATCGAGGCGACCCGGTCCGGGAACCGTTCGATCGAAGACCTTTATTCGCGTAATGGCGGTATGGTGCTCCAGTTCCGTAAGCTGGTGATGAACGTAAAGCGTCGCCTTGGACAGGTGACGCATCCGACGCTCATTATGCATCCTCGGGAAGATGATCAGAGCCACCTGAAAAACGCGTTGACGATCCAGGCTCGGCTGGGTGGTCCGGTTGAAGCGATCGTCCTGGACGATAGCTACCATATGATCACTCTGGACCGTCAGCGGGATGTCGTGCTGGAGCGTTCGATTGATTTCGTTGCCAGGTTGATCAGCAAGGTCGATGCGCGTCGTGCACGCAATGCTCCGCGGGTTGCGCGGCCCAAGCTGGTATCGAATGTGGCTGCGGAATAGTTGGCCCAAGTGGGCCAGCTGGGCGGCTAAAGTATGGGCTGGCGGCTGATGCCCTCAATGGAGTGCAGGGCTGGCCCGGACCTTACAAAGATAAGAGTATCCGTCTGTCAAAAAAGCCTTGAGCACCCTGTCTGTTGGTGCGCAAGGCTTTTGTTGTATTCGTCGGTGCCGGTGCCGGTGCCGGTGCCGGTTCGGCTCGCGAGTTGAGCGCCTGCCGGCGCGTTGATCATCCCGCGCGGGCGGCCACAGGGGCGTCACACCGTTCTAGATTGTCGGGCGCACGCTGCCACATCAAAGTTTTTCCAAGAAGCTTCAGGCTCAAATATCCGCGCACGGCCAATTGCGAGTTGCCGACGGTGCGGACTTCGGCGTTATAGGCTTTTCCGACTTTCGGATCATAAACCCAACCGCTATCCAACGATCCATCCGACTGGCGGGTTAGCTTGCCCAGAACCTGAAGCCCGCAAATCGGCTGATTGCGCCTGGTAGGTTCCGGATTATATACGTCCTTAAGCGGCTGGCCGTTTTCATGGTTTGGATCACTCAGCCACACAATATGACCGCAAAACTGTGATCCACAGGGTGCGATCTCAACAGCGCCTTTTCCGGTGTCGTCATACCAAATGCCGACTTCCGGAGCGGCGCTTTCTGCAGTGTTTGGTTGCGCTGCGACGTTTGGCGACAGAGCCATGCTGCCCTGCACCATAGCACATGCAAGCAACGCTACGGCGAACCTGGATGGCTGCCAAAAACCGTTTTTCACGTTCACGGCGCTGACCCTCTCGTGATGAACAACGACTGTATAAGCTTCTACAACCGGGTTAAAGTTTGGCGGGCGGTGAAAGTCGACAGAACTCACCCTTTCGCTTTTAGCGACTACAGGGATCAGGGCCAAACCGAAAAGAAGAAATTGGTGTCTGTCCCTTAATACGCGCTTCGGGCTTGATTGTCTTAATACGAGGCACAGCTTGAAGTTACGTTAACTGAATTAAAGCGCTGTCCGAATATGATTCGATTGAAGCTAGCACCGGTTAGCAAAAAAAGGCCGCGCAAGTCGGAAAGTCGGTCGTGACCCTCATTCCGTATCCGCAGTTTCACAGCACCGGGCCGGTTTCGCCGGTATTCAATCGTACGGGTGGTAATTATCCAGCCATTGTTTATGGCCAATTGAAATACGGGACCCGACACGCTCGGTCGGCCCCATGGAGTGACCTGAATGATCCTTACGCTGGCGTTTCGCAATCTGTTTCATGACCGGGTCAGGCTCGCCGTGACGTTGATCGGCATCTTGTTCTCGATCGTGCTGGTTGCTGTCCAGCTTGGCCTGTATCTCGGTGCCAGCCGCATGATTACCGCCAACATCGATGAGACGAAGTCGGACCTCTGGATCACAGCGTTTGGGGCCAAGAGCTTCGAAGACGGCGGGGTTTTGCTCTCCTCACGCGAACGCCATCAGGCGCTGGCGACGCCTGGTGTCGCGAATGTGACGCCGATCCTGGTTTCGTTTTCCGAATGGCGTAAACCGTCTGGAGGTTCGACACGCGTCGTTGTCGTCGGTGCTGATGCGGAAGACGGTGCACTAGAGCCCTGGGGGCTGGTTGCCGGGGACTGGGAAGCCATCAAGGCCCCGAACGGAATTGCGGTTGATGAAACATACCTGAGCGACCTCGACGTTACGGGGATTGGGAGCACTGCACAGATCGGTCAGGGCCGCGTCAAAATCAGCGCGCTGACCAAGGGCATCCGGTCGTTCACGCAGTCACCTTATGTGTTCATGCCCTTGTCGCGCGCCAGGCAGATCCTGGGTTATGGCAGCAGTGAAGCAACCTTCCACCTTGTCAAATTGCGCGAGGGGGCTGATCCCGAAGTTGTCAGGCAGGCGCTCCTCAATCGGCTTGAGAGCGCTGAAGTCCTCACGAAACAGGAGTTCACCGATAGGAGCCTGACGCAATGGTTGTTCCGCACCGGGGCAGGCGTTGCGCTCATCGGTGGTGCGCTGTTGGGCATATTGGTTGGAACGGTGATCGTGGCTCAGACACTCTATTCGAGCACCAAGGACCACCTGAACGAGTTTGCCACGTTGCGGGCACTGGGGTCTTCTTCCAGCTACATTCACAAAGTAATCCTCGCTCAAGCGGGTTTAAGCGCAATCATTGGTTACGGCTTGGGAATGACGATCGCGCTGCTGGTGGTGTTTGCCAGCCGATCGACGCCGTTGCCCATTGTGATGACGCCAGGTTTGGCGGCCGCGCTGTTCTCTGTGACCCTATTCATGTGCGCGATTTCAGCTGTCTCTGCGATCGTGAAAGTGACCAAAATTGATCCAGCGACGGTATTCAGCAGATGAGCAAAGACAGAGTTCTGGTCGCCAGAAACATTGTCAAAGAATTGGGACGCGGTGCTGGCATGGTTCAAGCCCTCAAGGGGGTGGATATCGAGCTGGTCAAAGGCGAACTGACTTTGCTGATGGGCCCTTCGGGGAGTGGCAAAACAACGCTGCTTTCGATTCTGGGGTGCATTATGACGCCCACTTCGGGCACGTTGTCAGTCGATGGGGCTTCGACAGATGAACTCGGACCCGAAGACCTTGCTCATATCCGACGCGATCACATGGGCTTTATCTTCCAGTCCTACAATCTGTTCCCGACGCTGACGGCCCTGGAAAATGTTCGGATCGCGCTTGATGTGAGAGGAACACATGGATTTAAAGCCGCCTCTCGGTCTGAAGAAGTTCTGAGACAGGTTGGACTTGGTCATCGGTTGATGAACTACCCGAGCAACCTGTCTGGTGGTGAACAGCAACGCGTCGCCGTGGCGCGCGCAATTGCCAGTTCTCCGGCCATCGTCTTGGCGGACGAACCGACGGCGGCCCTGGACAGCGAAAACGGCCATGCCGTGATGGCTTTGCTGGCGAAGATTGCACACGAGCAGAACCGCAGTGTGCTGGCTGTCACGCACGATCCTCGCACTCTGGCGTATGCGGACCGTGTGGTGCGAATTGAAGATGGATTGATTGTCGGCGAAGACCGCCGGCCCGAGGGGCTCGACGCTCCGGAAGTAACGGATCTTACGAAGAGGCGTAAAGCTCATGCCTAGATTGAATAGTTCGATTTCCACTTTTGTGATCGCCGTCGCGATTGCCGGTGGCATTGCCAGCTACGTCATGACAGACGAGTTGAAGAAGCGGGACGGATTGATCTCCAATTTGATTGGGACGTCGGCTCACGCGGAAGACGCGACCGCAAAACCCGCGCAGCGCTGGGCGGCATCGGCGACCGGGCGTATTGAACCGAAGAGCGGCGCGGTCCGGCTTGTCTCGCAACTGTCGGGGCAAATTGAAGAAGTTGCCGTGAAGACGAATGATGCGGTCATTGATGGCGATCTTCTCGTGCGTCTGGCCGCAGACGATTATGCAGATCGCATTGCAGTTGCGCGCGCTGAAGAACAAGTGCGCCGCGGCGAGCGGGCCGAAGAACCTGCCACGGGGCCCGCCAAGGTTCGTCAAGATGCCGAGGACGCTGTCTTCAACGCTGAGCGCGAACGGTTCGACGCCTGGCGGGAGTTTGATGTAGTTGCGCGGACAGCGCGTGACGGCGGTTCGAGCGAACAGGAAGTGCGACAGGCACGTGACAAAATCCGTTCGATCGAAGCCAAACTGACGTCGCTGCGTGATGAGCTGAAAAGGGTCAAGGCGCGTGATGACATGCCAGCTTTGACCCGGCTTGAGTCCTCGTTGACGATTGCGCGTGCTGAGCTTGCACTGGCTGAAAATGCGTTCGAGCGGACACGCATTCGCGCGCCTTTCGACGGCACCGTACTCAATGTGTTCGGCCGTGTCGGCGAGACTGTGGCTGCGGGAGGTGGCGGACAGCCGCTTGTGTCTTTCGGTGATCTTGATCATCTGCGAGTGCGCGCCGAAGTCGAAGAACGTGATGTTGCAAAGGTCCGCGTCGGGCAGAAGGTTATTGTCCGCGCCGATGCATTCCCGGATCAGGAATTCGAAGGCACCGTCACAGAAGTTGCCTCCGCGCTGGGCAGCCCGCGGATTACATCACGGGGGCCACGCCGTCCCAATGATGTCGACGTCCTGGAAGTTGTTGCTGATCTCGATGGAACGCCTCCGCTGCTGACAGGGATGCGTGTTGACGTGTTCTTCAAACCGTGGGGTCGGGATAAGCAGACGGCCGCAACCGCTGATACGAAAACCGAGTAGCTCGGTCTTGTTTGATCGTACTCGCGGTCGGCAATTCTGAATGTAAAAAAAGGCTGGCACTTTCATTCTGAAGGTGCCGGCCTTTTTCCGTTTTTGATACGCAGTCTGACGGACACCCGGTCTGGCTGCGCCGTCGATTTTCAGGTGTTAGCTTGTGGCCACCCCCTTGGCAGCTGCATTGATGTGGGATGCTAACTCGGGCTCGATGCCAAGTCGGGCTGCCAGATCCGACAGGAAGGCCTTCTCGCCATAGGTATCGGGGTCGATCGCGATCCGGGCGGCTGTGTAGACCTGCACAGCCTGTTCTTTGCTGCCGACCTGGCTGGCGATCTCGTCGATGCTGATGGGATTGTTCAATGCATTTGCGATGAACTCTTCCGCGCCGTCATCCAAGCCAGCCTGTTCCAGTGACCCGATGATGCGTTGCTGCTCATCGGCATCAACCCGGCCATCTGCTGCTGCTGCGGCCAGCATGGTGCGGATGTAAAGTGCTGCGTCGTCGTTCGACACGGCATCGGGCTCGAAGCCCGAACCTTGTGGCGCAGCTTCTGCTTCCACGTCGCCGGACGAGCCTGCGGGCGCGCCGGCCTGATAGTTATTGTAGGCTTTGTAGGCAAGGCCACCGATGAGGGCGAGCGCACCTATTTTCGCTGCACTCATGGCGACGGAGCGCCCTGTGCTGGTGCCGAGCACCAATGCGCCGAGCCCGCCGAGGGCTGCGCCGGCACCAAGTTTATTGTTGGCGATCAGATCTTGAAGCTGAGACATCATTTCTTCTGGTGACTTGCCAGAGAACTGACGCATCAGATCGCCCATGGCATCGCCTGCACCTGTCGCGTCATTGATTTTGCCAGCACCATCCCGGACGCCGTCCTTGGCTTGGCCGAAGGCCTGGCCCAGGATATCACCGATGCCGCCACCGGATTTTCCGCCGCTGCCTGATTGTTCAGCCCCGCCACCTAGAACGTCTTTCATCATGTCGCCGAAACCGCCGAAGCCGCCATCACCTTGACCGCTGCGTTCGGTTGCGGCCGGGGCTTGCGGGTTGCCACCGGCCTGTGGGGAGGCGTTGCCGCCCATCATGTTGCGGACCAGATCTTCAAGGCCGGCTGGCATACCGCCGCCTTGGCCGGTGCCGCCGCCTTGGCCGCCGTTCTGCTTCATGACCTGACCCAGGATGTCGCCAAGGCCACCCAGTCCCCCGCCCTGTCCACTGCCAGAACCGCCGCGGCCGCCTGTGATCATGGTTTCCAGGATGCTTTTTGCGTCGAACATGTTGAGACCTTTCACGCGCTTTACCAAAGATCATAAAGATGTAGGCTCATTGTGGTTCGGCGACAACAAGTCAGATCGCGGAACTGTTTGCGTCAAATGCTGGTTTTGCTACTCGGCCGGTGCCGGATGACTTGGTGGGATCTGGCCAGTTGCAGCTTTTCCGGGTGTGACTTCGCCAGTTCCAATTTGGGCCGGGTCCTCAGGCTCGTCGGTCTTGCCTACGAAGCCTTTGACCCCTCGCCAAAACACTTGGCCGAAGTCATCGATCAGAACGAAGACGGCTGGCACGAATATCAACGACAACAGCGTTGATGAGATAAGCCCGCCGATCACGGCTATGGCCATGGGTGCGCGAAACTCGCCGCCTGAATCCAACGCCAGTGCCGATGGCAGCATTCCCCCCGACATTGCAATCGTTGTCATGACGATGGGTCGTGCGCGTTTGCGGCCCGCATCGATGATGGCTTCCAATCGATCAACGCCGCGGGCGATTTCCTCGATGGCGAAGTCCACCAGCATGATGGCGTTTTTGGTGACGATGCCCATCAGCATCAAAATGCCGATGACCACCGGAAGCGATATCGGGTTGCCGGTGATGGCCAGAGCAATGATGGCACCGCCGATGGACAGGGGCAGCGAAAACAAAATCGTAATGGGTTGGAGAAAGCTTGCAAAGAGCAACACGAGGACGGCGTAGACCATCATCAAGCCTGCTGCCATCGCCTTGCCGAAGCCTTCGAACACCTCGACCATGATTTCCGCATCGCCGAATTGTCTGACGGTGACACCTGGTGGAAGGTCTTTGGCGGCCGGCAAAGCCATCACTGCATTGACGGCATCACCGAGTGGGGTATTGCCGACGAGGCCAGCGCCAATAAGGATCTGACGCTCACGATCATAGCGCGTGATCGATGTTGGGCCCTGGTCCAGTTTGAAGGTTGCAACGGTGGTGAGCGGTACGGCATGGCCATCACGCGTGCGAACTTTCAACGACGTCATCAGGTCCAGTTGCGTCCTGGCATCTTCCGCCAATTGAACGCGGATCGGAACCTGGCGATCGCCTACATCGAACTTGGCCAGATTAGCGCCGATGTCACCGATCGTTGCGATACGGACGGCTTCGGAAATGGCCTGTGTGGTGACGCCCAGTTCAGCGGCGATATCGGTGCGGGGATAAACGCGCAGTTCGGGCCGGTCGAGTTTGGCGGTCGACTCTACGTTGGTCAGCAGTGGCAGCGTCTTGGCCTGAGCGGTCATGCCGGCGGCGACTTGTTCGACTTCGTCTCCATCGCGTCCGATGACAACAAGCTGGAAGGGGCGCTGACCGTTGTCGCCCAGGAAGTGCGTGCGGATGTCTGGAATTTGACTGACGCGGCGGGTGATCTCTTCCTCGATTTCATATTGAGGACGGGCGCGTTCTTTCTTTGGCGTGAGATTGATAATGATGGTCGCTTTATTGACCTGACCCGCAGCCCCGGGCGTTGGTGGTCCACCACCACCGCCGCCAAAAGACGTTCCGCCGTTGACGAAGACGGATTGCACCTCAGGGATCGCTTTGACCATGTTTGTAATGCGCGTCGTCACAGTGCGGGTTTCGGCCATGGGGGAGCCTGGTGGCAACTCAACCGACAAGAGTGCACGGCTAATGTCCTCACGCGGGATGAAGCCGGAAGGCAGCAGGTAGAAACTGCCAATCGAGCCTGCAAAAATGACCAGCCCCATGAGGACAGTGACGATCCGGTGATGGACCGACCAACTGACCAGCTTGGAATAGGCGCGTATGACCGGGCCTTCTTTTTCTTCATGGGGTGCTTCACGCATGAAGTAGGCGGCAAGCATCGGTGTGATCAGGCGTGCGACCAGCAGCGAGAAGAATACCGCGAATGCAACGGTCAACCCGAACTGTTTGAAGTACTGCCCGGCGATGCCACCCATGAAGCTGACCGGCACAAAAACGGCAATGATGGTCGCAGTGATGGCGATGACTGCGAGGCCGATTTCATCGGCTGCTTCCAGTGAAGCACGATAGGCTGACTTGCCCATCCTCGTGTGGCGGACGATGTTTTCGATTTCAACGATAGCGTCATCAACGAGAATGCCGGTGACGATCGTGACGGCGAGCAGCGAGACCAGATTGAGGGAGAACCCCAGGACGCTCATGGCCCAGAAAGCTGGGATAATCGACAGCGGAAGTGCTACGGCTGCGATTACGGTTGCGCGCCAATCCCGCAGGAATACGAAGACGACAACGATCGCGAGGGCCGCCCCTTCGAGCAGGGTCTTCATGGTCGATTCGTAAACACCGAATGTGTATTCGACGGTGGTGTCGATGCGGGTCAGCTTGACGTCCGGGTAGCGCTGTTCGAGTTCGACGATTTTTTCTGCGACACGTTCGGCGACGGTCGTTTCACTTGCGCCTTTCGACCGCGAGATGCTGAAGGCGACGACCGAGTTGTTGTCCAGGGTTGCGAAGGTGCGTGGTTCTTCCACCGCGTCGGTGACTGTGCCCAGTTGGTCCAAACGAATCTTGCGCCCACTTGGCAGGCTGATCGCAGTTCCAGCCAGGTCTTCGACCGTTTTTTTGCCAGCCAGAGTGCGTATGGCCTGTTCGCGTCCAGCAATTTCGCCCCGGCCTCCAGCAAGATCGATGTTGGTTGCGCGCAGCTGGGTGTTAACGTCACCGGCCGTGATGCCGAGCGCCAGCAGCCTGTCTGGGTCCAGTGCAATGCGAATTTCACGTGTCACGCCCCCAATGCGTGAGACGTCCGATACGCCTTTGACGCCCTGGATGGTCCGCTTGATCGTATCATCGACAAACCATGAGAGTTCTTCTGGTGTCATGGCGGGTGCGCGGGCTGCGTATGTGACGATGGGCAGGCCTTCGATTTCGATGCGCTGAATGATCGGTTCATCGATGGTGCGCGGCAGGTCCTGGCGGATGCGCGCGACGGCGTCCTTCACGTCATTCAGGGCCCGGTCTTGATCGATTTCCAGACGGAATTCCACCAGTGTGGTGGCTGCGCCCTCGGTCAAGGTCGAAGTGATGTGTTTGACGCCATTGATGCCCGCGACAGCGTTTTCGATCTCTTTTGCAACCTGTGTTTCGAGTTCGGATGGGGCTGCACCGGACTGGGTGACGAGGACCTGAATGACGGGAATGTCGATATTGGGAAAGCGTGTGACCGGCAGCGAGCGGAACGACATGATGCCAAGCGCCATCACGACCATGAACAAGACCAGTGAAGGCACCGGCCTGCGGATCGACCAAGCTGAGACGTTGAGGTTCATCGCGTGACCTCACTGAGCTTTGGCGCAGGGCTTACCGGGCGGACGGCATCGCCATCACGCAGGAATGTTCCGGCTTTGACGACGACGATGTCACCGCGATTCAGCCCGCTGATGACCTCTGTGAACGCATCGGCTGTTAAACCCACGGTGACGGGCGTTGCCACAACATGATCGGAGACAACGCGAAGGACGCGTGGGCCAGCAGGGCCGTACAGGAGCGCTGAGGCAGGGATGGCAAGGCCGCGCGATTTGGCGATTTCGACTTCGGCGCGGGCAAATGCGCCGACCTGTAAATCTGTGTCATTGTCAATCGCGATGCGGACCTTGCCAAGCCGTGTTGCCGTGTCGACGCTACTGGACACGAGGCGGACCACACCTTCTCGGGACATGCCGCCTGCGGTGGAGAGGCGTGTGCGCTGACCCGGCTCCAGCTCGGCCATGCGAAAGTCCTCGACGTCTGCTTCCAGCTCGATGTCGCCATCTTCAGCGATACGGAACATCGGGCCGGCCCCCGGTGCGATCAGCTGTCCAACGCGTGCATTGCGCTGAAAGATCAAGCCATCCGCGGGGGCGCGCACAAGGGTCTTAGACAATCGCCATTCGATGTCGCGGCGCTGGGCCTGCATCTCTGCTTTCCGTGCCTTGATAAGTTCAAGTCCGTCCCTTGCAGACGCCGTTCGGGCCCGGGTCGTGAGCACGGCTGTCCGGCGTTGATCGAAAACGCTTTCGGACAGGTAGCCGGAAGACTTGAGAGGTTTGGCGCGATCCAAGGCTTTTTGCGCTTCGTCCAAGACGGCCTCTGCTTCAACAAGTTGGTTTTGAAGTTGGCGTGCTTCAGCGTCGAGACGGTTCAGGCTGGCGGTGTTTTGAGCCAGTTCGGATTGAATTTTGGCATCCTGAAGGGCTGCCAGTTCTTGTCCTTTTTTTACGACGTCGCCTTCTTCAGCGTTGATCGAGATGATGCGGATGTTGTCGACCTCGGGGCTGAGCAAAATGTCTTCGCGCGCGACCAGTGAGCCGGTCAGCAAGCGCTTTGCTACGAAGTCTCGTTCCGAGACTGACGCAACCGTAATGGCGGGCGCGTTGGCGGTGGCGGTCTCAGCGACCGTCGGCTCGGATTTTTCGACGCTCTCGATCTGGTCCGGTGTTGGTTTGACCTGAGATGGCGTCTGGGTGTCGGTTTGATTTTCGAAGACGATTGCCTGTGCCTGGGAGGTCCACAAACTAATTTGTTCGTTCTTGATCCAACCCATTGAGACGGCCGACACAAAGCCAACACCGCCTGCCATGATCAGTACGAGCAGTAGAAAGACGCGTTTCATACCGTTTCCTTCTCAGGTCTGGCGGCTTGTTCGTTGGCAGTCCGGGGCTCTGACGTGTTGGGTTTGCCAGCTGTTCCCGTGGGTTTGAGAATGTCAGCGATGATGTCCAAGACGGGCGGAAGCAGTGCGCCGGCGTCAAAGGCTGGATCTGTTGCACGTCTCCAGCACAGTCCGTCGCCGAGTACGCCGATGAGGTCGGCGATTGTTTCGGGTGGTTGGCTGCTGGCGATCTGCCCGCTGGATTGGGCGGCTGAGATTTGTTGCGTGAGATTGGTGCGGATCGCGTGGTGAAGGTCACGGAAGTGCGCGGCCACCGCTTCGTTCCGTGTTGCTTCAGTGCCGATTTCCAGGAACAAGCGATTTTTTTCAGGCGGTTCGTGGACGGTGTAGTGCTCGGCCACGTCACTCAGAGCATCAAGAAAACTTTCTGCGTTGGAGGCTGCCGCCGAAAGGCGTTCCGCGAACCCGACTGTTTCCCGCTGAACGATCCCGCAAATCAGGGCTTCTTTGGAGTCGAAGTGCGCGTAGAGCGCACCCGCGCTTAAACCTGCTTCCGCACAGATGTCCTGCATGGTGCTCTGATGGAAACCCGCCCGGGTGAAGCAGGCTTCTGCCGCGTTCAGAATTGTTTCGCGGCGGGCGCGTTGCGTTTCGGGTCTGAGCTTGGGCATGCGGTCCTTGGCACTTTCTCTTTCAGTTTGCCCAACTGTTGTTGTTGTCGTTTGGCGAGGCTTTGAGATGCCTGTTGGGCCATTCCAAACGGTCGTGGTGGTCTTTAATGCGTCATCGGGACGTTGGTTTTCGGTCGGCGAAGACGTGCTGAGACTTGAGCCGTGACACACAATCATGACAACAAAACGAATATTCGTTTTTTATGTGAGTTTGACTTATGCTGCAAGTGCGAAGAGGTCAGCCTGCGGCCTCAGCAAGTGGATTGGGAGCGACCGGCAGTTTTTATGACTTCGATCGCCAGCGGGTGGCTGCAGTGGACGCCGCGCAGGATTGATCGGCGTTCAAATTCAGGCGTTCGCCGCTTGTGAACGAAAGTGTGATTTCTGCGTAGCTATCTAAGGTTGTGCTTTGTCGGCCTAGTGGTCGCAATCTGGAGGTTGACTGGGATATCGCGATGCGCGCGGGGCGTTTGGATCGCCACCCGTCTCCTCGTTCTACCTGAAGGAGCTGCGTCGGCTAAGTGTCAAAATCTGAACAGCGTGTTGATTGTGCCGTAGAGCGTGGGGTCGGCGTCACCATCCATCAGGGTTGTTTCAACGTCAGACGCATTCAGGCCGATGCTGCCTGAGACCTCACCCATCGGCCATTCATATCGACCGAATACGCCGATCAACACATAGTCCAGCGGCTCTTGCCTGAAGACCTCATCTTCGTCCTCGGACAGTTTGAAGTCGGCCTGGGCATCTTGATTGAGCCTTGCTTCCAGACCGAAAGACACATTCGGTTGCAGCCTGTAGCCAACACGCAATCTGGCGCTCCTGGTTTTGTGCGCCGTCGTGTACGATCCGTCGAGCGAAGCATACCAGTCGTCCGAAAGATCGAACCAGAGTTCGACGGTGCCTTTGACACCAACTTGCGATCCGCTGACCCGGTTGCCTGGATCGGCAGGGCTGATGGCATGATCGATTTGTGTCACGCCGATGAAGCCCTTAGCGGTCATGATGCCGATTTTTTGCTGATAGCCGGCCAGCGCCTCGAGGTAATTCGTGGCCACATCGAAGGATTGGGTGGAGGGCACGTCGCCGTAGCGGAACGAGTCGTATTTGTAGCGCCCATAGCCTCCACTGACGCGTAGACGTACCCCGTTTTGATGCACATCTGAAAACGGTGCCACGGTGACGCCGGAGTAGACCAGCCAGTAGTTCGTGCCGACATCCGCTCCGGCGTAGCTGTCAAAGTGGTTGAGTTTTTCTTCGGCCGATTGGCTTGGAGAACTGGCGCTGAAAATGAGCGCTTGGGCCTGAACCGGTTTGGTGCCCATCAGTGAAACGGTCTCGACCAGTGCAATGGCGCCAAAACCAGCGCATGATGCATGAGAGCGGAGACCGCGACCTGCTTGGCACAACAGTCTGCGGGGAAATTTTGCCGTCCAAAATCGAACAGGGTCCACAACGCACACTCGGCTTTATGGACGGGGCCCCTAAACACCTCCGGTCTTGAATGAAAACCGGACACTCTATTCCCCGACCACCAACTCAAGGTGGCACTGTGTGGATCACCTCGCCACAACTGGGGATTGATTTTTGAAAAAATGTTCAGACAACGAAATAATAACGGGCAGATATGGGCCCATCCAAGTCGGGCCGCGGATTTTTTTAGCCCGGCTCAGGTTGACTTATGCGTTATCCGACCAAGGTCGAATAGTGAAAATGCCGCATGTAAATCCACACATATTTTGCGCCGCATCAATCTTGAATGTGGCTGCGCTGATATATATCTCTTTGGCACCAAAGGCGAAGACGACGACAATCATTCAGCCAGCCATTCAGGGAGTTCATAGTCATGTCGACAACGCGTAAATCCAACGGAACCGGATCAGACTACGCCAATCAGATTCCGGTTGTGATTCCGGCAGGTTTCGCAGGCAGCGACGCGATGGTTACGATGTTTCGAAGCATGGCCCGCTACCAGCTGGAAGTCTGGGCCCTCACAAGTCGGCGCGCTCAGGCCTACATGGAGTTGCCCTCCAAGTTGGCGCGTTGCAAATCCACCGAAGACTTCGCCAAAGCACAGTCTCGATTTGCTGAGACCAGTTTCAGGCAGTATTCCCAAGCCACCGAGCGCTTAACGGACGCGTGGTCGCAGGTTTTGTCGCTTCCAACTCCAACAGCCGTCGCCAATGCCGAAGTGCAAGAGCCATTGGTGTTTTCCAAGCCGGTTGAGGCATTACTTGATGAGGCCAAGGCGCCGGTGCGTCGTCCGTCGGATCGTATTGTCCCGCGTCATGTCGAGCGCAGGGAAGAGCAGCGTCAGGTCGCCTGAGTTGAGCGCAGCCAAACTGGCGGTCAACGTTTCTAAATGAGTGCAAAGCGCATCTGAAATTAAAGGTCAGGTGCGCTTTTTTGCTTTCCGGCGTCCGGTTGCTGATGGCGTCTTTGCAGGTGTCGTTGCTTTGGTCTTTCGGGTTGCGCCGGTTGGTTTTTGCGCTTTTTTTGGGCTCGCGGGAGCATCGATTAGTGTCCGGTCCAGATGAAATGTCGCTACGACCTCTTCCCACATTTGGAGGGGCAGGCCGGCATCGCGTAGTTCGGTGACATAGGGTGTCCAGAACGACTGGTTGAATGATTGGATCGCCCGCCTTGGGTCGGGGCGTTTGAGTGTCATGCGGCGAGGTTTCAGTCTTTGCGACCCGAGCCAAGCGTAGGTTGCCTGCCAGATGCGTCCGCTGGCGCGACGGTTGCGGGGGCCGCGCAGCTGCAGGATCGTTGGCATCGTGGTTTCGCCGTCATGGCGGCCAACTTCAACGTTGGCGAGCGGTCGGTCGCCGGAGCTGATCGAGAAAATCTGGGACTCGCGCGTGACCAACTGGTTCGAAAACTGGTCGAGGCAATTGTCCATCGCCGCAGCTTCGCTGATGAAATCCTGAATGGAGACCAGCTCGGTAAAAGTGTATCCGAGGGCCTCTCCGTCCTTGATCCAGCGGTTTTGCGTGGACCGATGCGTTAGCGTTCGAGCCAGGTCGACACGGGCACGCCAACGGCACATCTCCTCCATCGCACGTCTGAAGCCCATTTCAGGAGACCAGGGACGCAGCAGCAAGGCGTGGCCAGGTGTGTCAGGATGATCGGCGTGCCAAGCCCAGGCGGTCAGGTGGCGAAGTGCCATGCGACCGGGGGCACCGCGAAACCGGCTTGGGTGCTTTGCGGCCTGTTCGGCGATCCAGACACCGAAGTCATCGTTGCCAGCTGACGTGGCATAGTGAACGGCCCATAACCAATTCCGTAGGTTTGCCGGCGATTGTGGGATGACGGCGATCAGCCGTCGCGAATGTGCCGGGCTCGTTGGTAGCTTTGCGAGATGAAACGAAAATGCCGAGGCCGGCACGCGCCGCAGCCAATAGGGCAAGCCTAATCTTTCCGAAATCACACGAAGGGGCGCACCAGCTTTGACCAGCGCTATGGCCTGATTTCGCTCTGCTGCGGTCCCATGGCTCGAGGCAAGAGCGAATAAAAGACCAGGGAAACTCAGCGTCAGGTCTGCCAAGTGAGGATGTTGAGCTGCCAAATCGGCAACATCACAACGCATTTCAGGGTCAAACCCTGCGGCCCTCACGTTGCGGGCGATATGCAACCTCATTGCTTTTGCTACTGATTGCTGTGCGGAGACACCCACTGACAGAAACTCCCGTCCAGTACAGGCCCCCCGACCTTTCCAGACAGTTACAAGAGAACATGGCAAAAGCCGGTATCGGGTTAGGGCGGTCTTGCGCAAGACACCCGCTTCGAGGTTTTCAAACGACTCCGCGAGATTGCCGCATCGCGGACCAGAATTGATCGCACGACCGCCTTGGATCGCATCTCTGCACATGGCCTGCCGCAGCGGTGGGATTACGCATCGCGTACAAAGCACGTGGGATCACCTCGAGATTTCGTGACCGTAACGTGTCTGGAATTCAATGCGATAGGGCTGACGCGGCCTTGTTGTGCGTTGGCAGATTGCTTATCTGATCGATCGGATGAGGGCGGTGCCACCCAGGTGACCAGTGGCTTAATTGAGGGTGACGGATCGGAATGGCAGGGAAGCAAGCAAGGCTGATTGGAAGCGTTGCGTTAGGTGCGGGTGTTCTTATCAGTTTGGTTACGGTTTTCTCGGGTGCCTGGGCGACACCACAAGCTGACCGAATGGCAATTGAGACTGGGGCACCGATGACCGAGCCGATGACGGCAGAAGCCGACGGCCAGCTTTTCGCCGCGCGATCGACAACGGCTGAAGGCAGCACGGTTTCGCCAGCTCCGCCTCAACTTCAAATGGCCGAACGAACGGGGCCTGTACCGACCCAGTCTGAGCAGACACAGTCTTCACCTAGCCCCAGCCTAACGGCGCCTTATCTTCTGGCGGCTGCCGAGAAAGGGGTCCGGCTGCGGTTCCCGAGTGTGCCTGTTATCGAAAGCGAGGCGCTGGCTGCGCGCACCATGAAGCTGCCACCTGAAGTGTCGGTTGATGGGGGCGGTGTGATTCCACCAAAAACCGTATTGTTTGATGTCCGCGAGGCCGATGAATTCATTGTAAGCCATCTGCCGGGTGCTATCAGAGTGGCGCCAGATGTCAGCGCGGAGGAGTTTGTCGCTCGTTACGGGGATGTCTTGGCCATGGGCACAGCGGTTTTTTACTGCTCGGTTGGTGTCCGCAGCGCCAAACTCATTGAAAAACTCCGTGCGACCGAGGCCGTGCCCCGAGGGCAAGACCTGTTGAATCTCGAAGGCGGAATATTCCGCTGGCACAACGAAAACCGTTCGCTGGTCAATAGCGGCGGACAGGCCGTTGACCGCGTTCATCGGTTTGACCGCTATTGGGGACGCATGATCGCCAGACAGCATCTGGCCGTTGGCGGTTAGATCGCCAGTTTATGGTCCATGCCGCTTATGTAACGCTGGGTTTCGCGATTCAATTGAGGGCTGCGACCGCTTCTGAAAACCCAGCCAGTGAGATCGGAATACCGATTCCAGCTTCTTCTGTCTGGAAGATAATAAAAATGGCGCTTTGACCCGATTGCAGCTGCTGTATGAGCTGTGCCTCCACGGTCACCTGTGCATAACAGGCAAAAGAGTGGCATCGGAGAAAGGGTGCGTTCCCGACATCCGTCCCATCAATTTTGAGGCCAAGCCCTGGTGGCAGTAACACGCCCAGTGGCGCGAAAACCCGCAAAACCTTGGTGCCATCGGAGAAAGTTTGAAAATAAACCGTCAGGCCGACGTTGTTGCGATCCTCGGCTGTGACACTTTGCACCACTGCACATACGTCATTCGATGCGCCCGGTGGCGGCGGACGGCAGACAACCTGCCAGTCGCCGTGTTGCGACCGCACGGTGCCATCGGTTGGACGGTTTTGCGCTGACAGCTGTGTTGTCAGGGCGCAGGCCATGATGCAGGTGAGCAACATGACGGCTATGCGCTGCAGAGTGAATGTGCTCTTGGGTGTTTTGTCGTTGCCCGGTTGGGCAGTTGTTGTCCGAGATAATTGAATTAGTTTTGTTTTCATTGACCTATTTGGTTCCCGGTCACGTGCCGATTGGTCATCGGAACGGTTGCAGCGCGCGCGAGTGTGTGACAAATCACACGGAGCAGAGCGACAGTTTTGTTTAGGGGTGCTGAAGTCTTTGCTAGCGACGGTAGGTCGCGACCGACTTTCCTTGTTACTGTTTGTATCGTTTCCTAACCCAACCCGGCGAGATTGCGGCTTCCGCGCTTTTTGACGGTTTTGTGTGGCCAGGATTGAGACGAGTAGACTTTCATCCAAGTTGAATCGACGGCTACACGGTGTAGTCAATTCGATCTGATCACAAAGTAGGCATTTTCGCTTTCACCCGAACAGTTTTCTCGGCGCGCCCACCGGGGTTGTCTGCCAGATCAGCTGTTTAGAGGCTTCACTTTTCTGCTGTGCTCACACCGAGCCAATAAAATATGCCAATCGGCAAGGAGTTTGGGGAATGATGAAACAGGTTGGGACCGGCCTATCGACCGTGTTCTGGACAACCATGGCGACCGCAATGTTGTTCGCTTTTCCGGCTGCCGCAGTCGGCGTTGGTCAGCCCGAAAACGGTCAGCTTGGCATGCAGATGCCCGTGACGGAAGTTGCGCGCGGGATTGTCGATTTCCATGATTTCGTGAACTACATCATCATTGCCATCACGCTGTTTGTTCTCGTGCTGATGATCTATGTCATGTGGCGGTTCAGCGAGAAGAACAACCCGACGCCTTCGCGGACAACGCACAACACCTTTGTTGAGATTGTGTGGACCGTGGTGCCGATCATCATCCTTGTGATCATCGCTGTTCCATCATTCAAATTGCTCAACCTGCAATACGCGTTCCCCAAGCCTGACCTGACGATCAAGGCGACCGGGTATCAGTGGTACTGGGTGCACAGCTATCCCGACTACGGCGATTTCGAGTTCGAAACTTACATGCTCGACGAGGATGGCCTTCAAGAACGTCGCGCTGCTGGATTGCCTGCTCCGCGGAACCTGGCTGTCGACAATGAAGTGCTGGTGCCTGTGAACAAGAACGTCCACGTTCTGGTCACGGCGGGTGACGTGCTTCACAACTGGACCATTCCAGCATTTGGCACCAAGACAGACTCCGTTCCAGGCCGCATCACTGCCACGTGGTTCAAGGCCGAACGCGAAGGTGTTTTCTACGGGCAATGCTCCGAACTCTGCGGCGTCAACCACGCCTTCATGCCGATCGCGGTGCGGGTGGTGAGCCAAGACAAGTTCGACAGCTGGGTCAAAGCCATGGAAGAGGGTGATACGGATGCGGCAGAAGCCATTGTCCGTCAGGCTGCTCTTGAGCATGCTGGTAAGAACCAAGTCGCTTTGACAGACGCAAACAAAGACAAAGACGCCGAATGACGAGACAGCGCGGCTCATGCTTTGGACGCGCCAATTTGCAGTCGTGAGTTTCACGATCCTGAACGAAGACCTGTTTGCCGGGATCTGAAAGACAGAAACGCACAAAGAATGGGAAGAGAAACATAATGGGTACCGCTGCTCACGCAGATTTTGACGCGAACGGAGCGCCACGCAGCTTCGTCAAGCGTTGGCTCTACTCAACGAACCACAAAGACATCGGGACGATGTATCTCATCTTCGCAATGATTGCGGGTGTGATCGGAGGACTCCTGAGTGTCGTCATGCGCATGGAGCTGGCGGACCCCGGCATCCAGTATTTCCATGGCCTTGCACACATGGTTTACGGCGTTGGCGATTCATCTGCTGACGCAGTGGATGCGGGCAAGCACATGTACAATGTGTTTGTGACTTCACACGGTTTGATCATGGTCTTCTTCATGGTCATGCCCGCGATGATTGGTGGTTTTGGCAACTGGTTTGTTCCGCTGATGGTCGGCGCGCCTGACATGGCGTTTCCGCGGATGAACAACATCTCGTTCTGGTTGCTGCCGGTTGCTTTCATTCTGCTGCTGCTTTCGATGTTCGTCGAAGGTCCGCCTGGGATGATGGGTGTCGGGGGCGGGTGGACGCTTTATCCGCCGCTGTCAACGTCGGGTCAGCCAGGACCAGCCATGGACTTCGCGATCCTGTCCATGCACGTCGCGGGTGCGTCCTCGATCCTGGGTGCGATCAACTTCATCACCACGATCTTCAACATGCGCGCACCGGGCATGACCCTGCATAAGATGCCGCTGTTTGTCTGGTCGGTTCTTGTCACCGCATTCCTGCTGCTGCTTTCGCTGCCAGTGTTTGCCGGTGCCATCACAATGATGCTGACGGACCGTAACTTCGGGACGACATTCTTCGATCCTGCCGGTGGTGGTGACCCGATCCTTTATCAGCACCTCTTTTGGTTCTTCGCGCACCCTGAAGTTTATATTTTGATCCTGCCGGGCTTCGGTATGATTTCGCAGATCGTGTCCACGTTCTCGCGCAAGCCGGTCTTTGGATACTTGGGCATGGCCTATGCCATGGTCGCGATCGGGCTTGTCGGGTTCATCGTGTGGGCGCACCACATGTACACCTCGGGCATCAGCGTGGATGCGCAGGCCTACTTCGTCTTCGCGACAATGGTGATTGCGGTGCCTACCGGCGTCAAAATCTTCTCGTGGATTGCGACGATGTGGGGCGGATCGATCTCCTACAAGCTTCCGATGATGTGGGCTTTGGGCTTCATCTTCTTGTTCACGCTTGGCGGCGTGACCGGTGTGATGCTCGCCAACGCCGGCGTCGACCGTGCTTTGCATGACACCTACTATGTCGTGGCGCACTTCCACTACGTGCTGTCGCTGGGTGCCGTGTTCTCGATCTTTGCGGGCTGGTATTACTGGTTCCCGAAGATGACCGGGTACATGTACTCTGAGTTCTGGGGCAAAATGCACTTCTGGACCACGTTTATCGGTGCCAACATCCTGTTCTTCCCGCAGCACTTCCTCGGGCTGGCAGGTATGCCACGGCGCTATGTGGACTATCCCGATGGCTTTGCCTTCTGGAACAAGGTCTCGTCAATGGGCTCCTATATCACGGCCGTTGGAACGATCTTCTTCTTCATCGGGGTGTTTGTCGCGCTGGCGCGGCGTGAGCGGGTCTCTGAAAACCCATGGGGTGTCGGTGCCACGACACTTGAATGGACACTGACTTCGCCACCGCCTTACCACTGCTTTGAGACGCTTCCGAAGATCAAAGCTTCCGAGGCTCACTGACGACACTTTCCGGGCCCGGTTAGAACACATGCTGTTTTTGCCGGGCCCGGGTTCCGGACTCATTGAGGACGAGCCGTGAGCCATCCAAAACGATTGGCGGTGATCATCCTCGCTGGCGTTTGACGCAACGGATGTTCGGCTGACGCGGACCCAAGTTTTTCAGCTGTTCTAGGCCGCTAATCCGCCAACTTGGCGGCTGAACGCAAACTGCAACACACAAGAATTCGGCTCATCAATCGCTTGATGGGGTGCTGGCTAGGCGAAGGCAGAAATGCCTTTCCGGCCTTGGGAGGTGAGAGCAAGACATGACGATGGCAATGGATCAGGCGAAACCCGCCAACCCCGCCTATGAACCCGCCGTGGGCGATTTCATCGCTCTGATGAAGCCGCGGGTCATGTCGCTCGTCGTTTTCACCGCTCTGGTTGGTCTCGTCGCAGCGCCTGGCACATTGCATCCCGTGCTGGGGTGTATTGCGCTTTTGGCGATCACAGTGGGTGCTGGCGCCTCTGGTGCACTCAACATGTGGTATGACGCGGATATCGATCAGCACATGGCGCGCACGGCTGCGCGGCCCATCCCGCGTGGCAAGATTACGGAGCAGGAAGCCCTGACGTTCGGGACCATTCTGTCCGTGTTTTCCGTTCTAACGCTCGGTGTGATCGTCAATTGGGTGGCCGGTGCGCTGCTGGCCATCACTATCGGATTCTACCTGTTCGTCTACACCATGTGGCTCAAGCGGCGGACACCGCAAAACATCGTAATTGGCGGTGCGGCAGGTGCATTCCCGCCGATGATCGGTTGGGCAGCTGTGACGGGTGGTGTGTCGATCGACAGCATCATTTTATTCATGTTGATCTTCATCTGGACGCCGCCGCACTTCTGGGCGTTGTCGCTCTACCGCTGCCGGGATTATGAGCGCGTGGGTGTTCCCATGCTGCCCGTCGTTGCCGGCATGGAAGAGACGCGCAAACAGATTATGATCTACTCGGTGTTGCTCGTCGCTATTTCGCTGGCCCCCTATGCGACCGGGCTGGGCGGGCTCGTTTACTTTGTCAGCGCGATTGCGAGTGGTGCGGTGTTCCTTTGGCTGGCGTGGCAGGTGTACGCCACGACCGAAGAGGGCCGTGAAGCTGACCGGGTCGCAAAACGCTTGTTCCTGTATTCGATCTTCTACCTGTTTGCTTTGTTCGCCGTTATTCTGGTTGAACACACGGTGAAGCACCTGTTCGGGGTGATGCTGTGATGGCTGAAGACCAAGACGACGAGCTGATCAAACAAAGACGCCAGCGCATGCGGTCGATCGCGATCGGGCTGGCTTTGGCTGGTCTGGTGGTCCTGTTTTACATAGCAACGCTCGTCCGGTTGGGCGGGAATGTTTTGAACAAGGGGATATGATGGCAGTGGACGTCAACGTGAAGCCGGATGCGGCCTCTGGATCTGAGTCTGAAGCCGCCTCGAAAAAGCGCGTGTCGGGTGCTGATGCACGCGTCGCGATTTACTGTTCAGCCGTGGTGTTCGGCATGCTCGGCATGTCTTATGCCGCTGTGCCACTTTACCAGATTTTTTGCCAGGTGACGGGGTTTGCCGGCACAACCCAGCGTGCCGATGCGCCATCGTCCGTCATGCTCCCGCAGAACATCACGATGCGGTTTGACGCCAACACATCGTCTGGGCTGGACTGGAGCTTCCGGCCCAAGACCGCGAAGCAGACCGTGCAACTGGGCGAAAACCGGGTCGCGGTCTACCTTGCTACGAACAAAACCGATCAGCCACTTTGGGGTACGGCGACGTTCAACGTGACGCCTGAATCGGCTGGGATCTATTTCAATAAGATCGAGTGCTTCTGTTTCACCGAGCAACTTCTGAAGCCCGGTGAATCTGTCGAGATGCCCGTCAATTTCTTTGTCGATCCGGATATCGTCAAAGACAAAGACGCCAAGCACATTACACAGATTACGCTGTCCTATACGTTTTTCCCGCTGGACAAAACCGAGTCGAACGACAAGCGTGCGGACACTAAAATCTCACCTACACCCTCAGTAGAACAACCGAATAACGCCGGATAAACCGGAGCGACTGGAGACGTCATCCATGGCCCACGCCAAAAATCACGATTATCACCTCCTTGATCCAAGTCCGTGGCCAGTGCTGGCATCGGTTGCCGCTCTTGTAACGGCCATTGGCGCGATTGCGTGGATGCGAACGGCCAGCGGTGGTTTGGTGATCGGACCGCTTGAACTCAGCGGCTGGTATATGTTTGCGATCGGTATGACTGCGCTTGTCGCTGTTGCGTGGGCTTGGTGGGCCGATGTCTTCAAAGAGGCGCGTACGGGTGACCACACCCCGGTCGTGACGCTCCACCACCGGTATGGGATGATCTTGTTCATCGCATCCGAGGTGATGTTTTTCGTTGCGTGGTTCTGGGCCTACTTCGACGTTGCTTTGTTCCCAGCGGGCATTGAGACGCTTGAGAATTCGCAGCAGGTCGTCGGCATGGTGCAGCGGAACGAGTTGACGGGTGGGCAATGGCCACCGGTTGCGTCTGAAAACTTTAGCAGCACGTTCGATCCATGGGGACTCCCGCTGGTCAACACGCTGATCTTGCTGTTGTCGGGCTGCACTGTGACGTGGGCGCACCACGCATTGCTTGAAAACAACCGTAAGCATCTGGTCTGGGGCCTGGCGCTCACCGTTGCGCTCGGGTTTATCTTCACCTGCCTTCAGATTTATGAATACGGCCATGCTGCCTTTAGCTATTCGGGCCATATCTATGGTGCGACATTCTTCATGGCGACCGGCTTCCACGGCGCACACGTGTTCATCGGAACGATCTTCCTGGCCGTCTGCCTGTGGCGTGCAATGAATGGCGCGTTCACTGCCGAAAAGCACTTCTCGTTCGAGGCGGCTGCTTGGTACTGGCACTTCGTGGACGTCGTCTGGCTGTTCTTGTTCGCCTCCATCTACGTATGGGGTGCAGGTGCTCACGCTGGCGGTCATTAACGGCTAATCGCTGGCGTCTGATGCTGAGTGACGGCCCGTTTGCCAAGCATGAAGACCGGCAAGCATGACGACCGGTGCGGGACGACCTAAGAGTTGGCGCGTGATCAGCTGCAGAGTGGACGAGGCATCAACAAACAATGAGGGCTCGCGATCCGGTTGGACCGCGGGCTCTTTTGATATTCGCGTAAGCGGTTGAAGGGCGATCTGGATGACGAGCGAAAAGCGGACGCCGACGCCCGTGCAGGCTGGCCTGATGGGCAAGTGTCCGCGTTGCGGCGAGGGTCGATTGTTTTCAGGCGTGCTTACGCTGGGGCCCGCTTGCCCAAAGTGCCACCTGGATTACGCGTTTATCGACACAGGCGATGGGCCGGCGGTGTTTGCAATTTTTGTTCTTGGCGTCGTGGTTCTTGGTGGTGCTCTGTGGTTCGAGTTCACGTTCAACCCCGCGCTTTGGATTCATGTCGTGTTGTGGGGCATTGTCACGCCGGTGTTGGCAATCGGGCTGCTGCGGGTCTTGAAGGGCACGCTGACCGGGCTGCAGTATGCCAACAAGGCCGAGGAGCACCGGCTTGATACAAATGACGGTGGAACTGCTGACCCGCACGCGGGTGATGGCGGTCGAAATGACGGTTGAGGCAGTATGATCGAGAGACTGGTTGCAACGCGATTGATTTTGCCGGGCGTGTTGGCCGTTTTCGGAGTTGTCTTTCTCGTTTTGCTGGGCAACTGGCAGTGGCAAAGGCTGCAATGGAAAGAGGGCCTGATTGCCAAGCTTGAGGCAACCGCTCAGGCTGATCCTGTGCCCCTCCAAAAGGCGCTGGAAGCTGGAGATGACATTGATGAGCTGCGCTTCAAGCGCGTTGTTGTGCGGGGCCAATATGATCACTCCAGCGAGATGCATGTCTGGACGCCGGGTGATGGCGGTGCTGGATGGTCCGTGCTGACGCTCATGGTTTTGGACACGCCTGTTTCGATACGGGCAGGAGGCGCTAATGATCGGATCATCGTTGACCGCGGTCGCGTGCCTGACGCCGCGAAGGAGCCGAAGACGCGTTCTGAGGGTCAAGTTGATGGGCTGCCAAAGATACCAGGGTCGGCAAACTTCCGAATGCGCCCAACGATTTCAACCATCCCATCAACTTGACCCTCAGAACGCGTCTTCGGCTCCTTCGCGGCGTCAGGCACGCGACCGCGGTCAACG
>JBCBRH010000035.1:0-50254 GCA_039819785.1 Pseudomonadota bacterium
CGCGCTGACGGGTCTTTGATCCGTTTCGACAGCAACGCCGCCGTCCTGATCAACAATTCAGGCGAGCCGATTGGCACACGCATCTTTGGCCCTGTCACGCGTGAACTGCGCGCCAAGAGCCACATGAAGATTATCTCGCTTGCTCCGGAGGTTTTGTGAGCCATGGCGTTAGCAAAGATTAGAAAAGGCGATCGCGTCGTCGTTTTGTCAGGTCGTGACAAAGGTAAACGTGGTGTCGTCATGGAAGTCCGCCCGAAGGATGCACGCGCACTTGTCCGTGGCGTAAACATGGTGCGCCGTCACCAGCGCCAGACCGCGCAGACCGACGGAGGGATCATCTCGAAAGAATCGACGATCCATATTTCGAATCTCGCGCACGAAGATCCCAAGGACGGGAACGCAACGCGCATAGGTGTAAAGTTACTGGAAGACGGCACGCGCGTCCGCTTTGCCAAGCGGTCCGGTGAAGTCATTCCGGAAGCGGAAAAGAAGTAAGCCATGGCTGAGACAGAGACACAAAACGGCGCAAGCCGGCCAGCGGACTACAAGCCGCGCATGAAGAAGCACTACGAAGACGTGGTGCGCTCGGCGATGCGCGAAAAGTTTGGCTACAAAAACATCATGCAGATCCCCAAGCTTGAAAAAGTGGTGATCAACATGGGTGTCGGCGACGCTGTAAACGACCGCAAGACGGTTGAAAACGCATCGAACGACCTTGCGCTGATCACCGGCCAAAAGCCCGTGACGACCAAAGCGCGCAAATCAATTGCGGGCTTCAAGGTTCGCGAGGGCATGGCATTGGGTACGAAGGTCACCCTGCGCGGTGACCGGATGTATGAATTCCTCGATCGGCTCGTGACCATCGCGATGCCACGGATCAAGGACTTCCGCGGTCTGAACCCTAAGAGTTTTGATGGACGCGGGAACTACGCCATGGGCTTGAAAGAGCACATCGTCTTCCCGGAACTTGACTACGATAAAGTTGATCAGATGCGTGGCATGGATATCGTCGTCTGCACAACCGCACCAAACAATGATGAAGCCCGCGAGCTTTTGGGCGGCTTCAATTTCCCGTTCAGAAAGTAGCTAAAGATACCTCGGGGTGAGCCCGAAAGGACCTTTAGAAGGAGAGAAAATGGCCAAGTCCGGCAAGATCCAGAACAATCTCAAGCGGCGCAAGCTGGTTGATCAGCATGCCGAGAAACGTGCGCGCCTGAAGGCGGCGGCGACCGATAAGTCGCTGTCCACCGAAGAGCGCTTCAAGGCACGGCTTCAACTTGCTGAGATGCCGCGCAACGGTGCGAAAAACCGCATCCGCAACCGCTGTGAGATCACCGGTCGACCACGTGGGTATTACCGGAAGCTTCGGATGTGCCGCAACAAGCTCCGCGAGCTCGCCAGCCTGGGGCAAATCCCAGGTATGACGAAATCGAGCTGGTAAGGAGAGGATCTAAAAAATGGCAATGAACGATCCACTCGGCGATATGCTGACCCGTATCCGCAACGCTCAGATGCGTCGTCGTCCACGTGTTGCGACACCTGCATCAAACCTGCGCGGCCGCGTCCTGGATGTACTTCAAGATGAAGGCTTCATTCGCGGTTACACCCGGGTCGAGCAAACCGGCAACATGGCTGAGTTTGAAATCGAGCTGAAGTACTTCAATGGTGCACCAGCGATCAAGCAGATCAAGCGCGTGTCCAAGCCCGGCCGCCGGGTCTACTCACCGGTCAAGGACATCCCGAACGTCGCGAACGGTCTAGGCATGAACATTCTATCAACGCCAAAGGGTGTGATGCCGGACTGGCGTGCCCGCGAAGAAAACGTGGGCGGCGAGGTTCTCTGTTCTATCTTTTAATGCGCTGCTCCGCTCCGTTGCAAAGCGCGCGTTGCGCGCCAGCGGTCGGCTCAGATTGATGAAGGTCTAAAACCATGTCGCGCATCGGCAAACAACCGATCGAAATCCCGAAGGGTGTGACAGCTAACCTGGATGGGCGTACGGTCAAAGTGAAGGGCCCCAAGGGCGAACTGTCCTTCACAGCCCCAGAAGGTGTCGTCATCGAGCAAGGCGAGACCGCCATCACGGTTGCCCCTCGGGATAATTCCAAGACGTCGCGCTCCCGTTGGGGCATGTCGCGGACGATGATCGCCAACCTCGCAACCGGCGTTTCGGAAGGCTACTCCAAGACACTGGAGATTTCCGGCGTTGGGTATCGCGCACAGATGAAGGGCAAGGCCCTGCAGCTGAACGTCGGTTTCAGTCACGAAGTGCTTCACGACATCCCCGACGGTGTCAGCATCGCAGTTGGTGGCGCGAAGCAGGAAGTCATTACGGTCTCAGGGATTGACAAGCAGCTTGTCGGCCAGGTGGCAGCAGAAATCAGAGGCTACAAGCCGCCGGAGCCTTATCAGGGCAAGGGCATCCGATATCAGGGCGAATATATCTTCCGTAAGGAAGGCAAGAAGAAGTAAGGACGTCTTATTATGGAATTCCTCAGCAAATACGATCGACGCAAAACACGCGTCCGCCGCAAGCTGAAGAAGTTCTCGACCGACCGTCCGCGCCTTTCGGTGCACCGGTCCTCGAAGAACATCTACGCGCAAGTCATTGACGATGTATCAGGCAAAACCCTTGCCGCTGCGTCGTCCCTCGACAAGGACCTGCGCACATCGTTGAAGACGGGCGCCGACAAGGATGCAGCGCAGGCTGTTGGCAAACTCGTCGCTGAACGCGCCTCCAAAGCCGGCGTGACCGACGTGGTATTCGACCGCGGCGGATACATTTATCACGGTCGCGTGAAAGCGCTGGCCGACGCCGCCCGTGAGGGCGGCCTGAAGTTCTAACGAAGGGACACGACACAGTGGCACGTTCACCCGAAGGCGGCGGCCGTCGTGGCCGCGATCGCGACCGCGATGACCGCGACAACGAGTTCAGCGACAAGCTGGTGCATATCAACCGCGTGGCCAAGACGGTCAAAGGCGGTAAGCGGTTCGGCTTCGCAGCCCTCGTCGTCGTTGGCGACATGAAGGGCCGCGTCGGCTTCGGACACGGAAAGGCCCGCGAGGTTCCTGAAGCGATCCGTAAGGCAACCGAAAGCGCCAAGCGTCAGATGCTGCGGGTTCCACTACGCGATGCCCGCACGCTTCACCACGACAGCCAGGGCCGCCACGGCTCGGGCCGGGTTGTGCTGCGTTCAGCGCCGGCTGGTACCGGCATCATCGCAGGCGGTGCCATGCGCGCCGTCTTTGAGATGCTTGGCGTCCAGGATGTTGTTGCCAAGTCGGTAGGGAACACCAATCCATACAACGTCATCCGGGCAACGTTCGATGCTCTGACCCACCAGGAAAACCCGCGCACCATCGCGGCGCGCCGTGGGTTGAAGGTGTCGGACATCGTATCGCGCCGTTCCGACGGTTCGGCACAGGCAGAGGCCGCAGCGGCAGCTGCTGCAGAAGCTCCGGCGGCCTGAACCGTGGGCGAGGTCTTACACAGCTGCCGATGAACTGAACCGACGGCTGATGGAAGACAAATGGCACCCGAAGGTCTGCGGACAACCGGCTTGAAAGCCGCCGTCAGCAAACCGGTACAACAACGTTAGACTGACACCAGGAAGATCAAACAATGGCCGAAAAGAAAACCATCACGGTCGAACAGATCCGTTCGGCCATCCGTCGCCCGGAAATTCAAACCCAAACCTTGATTGGCCTGGGCTTGAATAAAATGCATCGCCGTCGCACGCTGGAAGACACGCCCGCAGTGCGCGGCATGATCCGCGCGGTTCACCATCTGGTGCGCGTGGTCGATGACGAAAAGAAAGCCTGACGCATCAAGTGGATGGCGCTTATGGCACATGCCATAACGACACCTTGGATGCGCGGTATACGAAACACAAGCGGCACGGCGCGGTAATGAGCCGGAGCCGACAGGCGAATTAGACAGGAGCGTTGCAGTCCCATGCGGCTCAATGAGATCAAAGACAACCCAGGCGCCACAAAGAAGCGCGTCCGAGTCGGCCGTGGCATCGGCTCAGGCATTGGCAAAACCAGTGGCCGTGGCGTCAAAGGCCAGAAGTCACGTTCCGGTGTGGCGATCAACGCTTATGAGGGCGGGCAAATGCCGCTCTATATGCGGTTGCCAAAGCGCGGCTTCAACAAATGGCGCCGCAAGGACTACAATGAGTTGAGCCTGGGCACATTGCAGACTGCGATCAATGAAGGCAAAGTCGACGCTAACGCCGAGATAGATAATGCGTCGCTGGTCGCTGCTGGCGTTGTACGTCGGCCAAAAGATGGCCTACGCTTATTGGGCGTTGGCGAATTGACGTCCAAGATTACGATCAAACTCGACCACGCGTCGGCTTCGGCTAAGGCAGCGGTTGAAAAAGCCGGTGGGCATATCACGTTGATTGAGAAGAAAGTTCTCGCTGCTGACGAAGAAAAGCGGGCCAAGACCGCGGCGAAGCGCGAGGCGAAAAAGAAATAAGCGTTGGCTGACAGACAGACGCTTGGACGGGTGGGCCAGCCCGTCTGGCGCACCAGCCGACGGAGGTGGGTAAGGCCTACGGAGGACGGCAACAATGTCGACGCGCACAAACACCGCAATCTTTGTACGCCCAACAATGGCAGGGTTCCTTCGGGCCAAAGAGCTCCACAGACGCATCTTGCTGACGATCTTTGTATTGATAATTATGCGTTTAGGTGAACAAATCCCGCTGCCCATGGTCGCGGACCACGCACACACACGGTACTTTCCCATACCTCTATGATCGCGATCGGAGATACCTGACCCATGGCTTCAGCTGCCGAACAGCTTGCCGCAAACATGAACTTCAGCGCCTTTGCGAAGGCGGAAGACCTGCAACGGCGCATCTGGTTCACACTAGGTGCGCTGCTCGTTTATCGGCTCGGCACGTTCATTCCCATCCCTGGTATCAATCCGGTTGCGTTCGCAGAGACGTTCAACCAGGTGCAAGGGGGGGTGCTCGGACTTTTCAATACGTTTGCCGGTGGCGCCGTCGAACGCATGGCCATTTTCGCATTGAACATCATGCCGTATATTTCGGCGTCGATCATCATGCAGATCATGTCCAGCGTGAACCCAAAGCTGGAAGCCCTCAAGAAAGAGGGTGAGCAGGGCCGCAAGACCATCAACCAGTACACGCGTTACCTGACGCTGGTGCTTGCCGCGATGCAGGCCTACGGAATTGCCATTGGTCTCGAAGGAACACGCGCCCCGTCCGGCGCCGTCGTCGAAGATCCAGGCTGGTTCTTCCGCATGTCGACCGTCATCACGCTCGTGGGCGGAACCATGTTCTTGATGTGGCTGGGCGAGCAGATCACCCAACGCGGTGTGGGCAACGGGATTTCGTTGATCATCTTCGCTGGCATCGTCGCAACCATGCCAGCTGCTCTTGCTGGGCTTTTCGAGCTGTCGCGCACAGGCACTCTGTCCGTCGTGATGCTTTTCGCCCTCCTGGGTCTGATGGCTTTCGTGATCATCGCCATCGTCTTCGTTGAGCGTGCACAGCGACGTCTTCTGCTGCAGTATCCAAAGCGGCAGGTCGGCAACAAGATGTTCCAGGGAGACTCGTCTCACCTGCCCTTGAAGCTCAACTCAGCGGGCGTTATCCCACCGATCTTTGCATCCTCACTGCTGATGCTGCCCATCACCTTCGCCCAATTCTCGGCAGGTCAAGGCGGTGCATCAGATGGCTGGTTGAACACGATCGTTGCAGCACTTGGTTACGGTCAGCCGCTTCATATGCTCGTGTATGTCGTGCTGATCATCTTCTTCGCGTTTTTCTACACCTCGCTGGTGTTCAATCCGCAAGAGACTGCCGACAACCTGCGTAAGTATGGCGGCTTTATTCCAGGGATCCGCCCCGGTGCCAAAACGGCCGAATATATCGACTATGTGCTGACGCGCATTACGACTGTAGGTGCGATATATCTCGCCGCAGTCTGCTTGTTGCCGGAGGTCATGATCTCGTACGCAGCCGTACCGCAGACCTTTGCCGCCGTACTTGGGGGCACTTCGCTGCTCATTGCGGTGAGCGTAACGATGGACACGGTTTCGCAGGTCCAGAGCCACTTGCTGGCCCACCAGTATGAAGGCCTGATCAAGAAAGCCAATCTGAGGGGCCGCGCGTCACCGCGTGGTGGTCGCAACAAATGAAGATGATACTGCTAGGGCCTCCCGGCGCCGGCAAAGGAACCCAGGCTGAACGCATCGTGGCCAACCACGGCGTTGTGCAACTCTCGACAGGCGATATGTTGCGCGCCGCTGTCAAAGCCGGAACAGACGTTGGCCTCAAAGCCAAAGCGGTCATGGAATCGGGCGGTCTCGTCTCCGATGAAATCGTCATCGGCATTGTTTCCGATCGCATTGATGAACCCGATTGCGCGACCGGCTTTATCCTCGATGGTTTCCCCCGGACAGTCGCGCAGGCCGAAGCGCTCGATCAGTTGCTGTCGGAAAAGTCCATGAGCCTCGATGCGGTTGTCGAATTGAAAGTGGATAGCAATGCGCTGATGGCCCGCATGGAAAACCGGGTTAAGGAAACGCTGGCCGCCGGCGGTCAGGTCCGCAAGGACGACAATGCCGAGACCTTCAAAGAGCGACTGGAAACCTACACAACCCAGACAGCACCCCTTTCGGACTTCTATGCCAAGACCGGCAGGCTGCGGAAGATCGATGGGATGCAGGACATTGACGCTGTTACTGCCGATATCAATGCGGTGTTGGCCCAAAGCGTGTCAGCCTAAGGGTGATAATGAAGGCTCCGATCGGGCAAGTTTTTTCAGATTGTCAACCCTTGCGAATTGACGGGAGTGTCCCGCTTGGCTAGAACAACCTGATTTTCCAAAGCAGAACGACATCACCTGTGCCGACAAAGGGCGGGGGGGAGCGTTCCGCGTCCCGTTGGTAGAACGGACAGACGACATCTGGGTCTCGCTTTTGATACCCCGAACGCGGGTAAAAGCAGAATGAGCGGCATAACATAACGACTGACAAGCGGTGAGCAGGCCGGACGACACCCGGGCGCAAACCGCTTTTTCCAGTTTCCCAAAGGCCAGGAGATAGACGTTGGCACGTATCGCAGGGGTAAACATCCCGACACAGAAGCGCGTTGTGATCGCTCTTCAGTACATTCACGGGATTGGTCAGAAGTACGCAAACGACATTTGCACGAAGGTCGGCATCCCGGGCGAGCGCCGGGTCAATGAACTGACCGATGCTGAAGTCCTTCAGGTCCGCGAGACCATCGACCGCGAATATATCGTTGAAGGCGACCTGCGCCGCGACGTCGCCATGAACAAGAAACGTCTGATGGACCTGGGCTGCTATCGCGGTTTGCGGCATCGGAAAGGTTTGCCGGTCCGCGGCCAGCGCACACACACAAACGCCCGCACACGCAAAGGCCCCGCCAAAGCAATCGCCGGTAAGAAGAAATAATTCAGTCTGAAGCGCGCCGACGCCGCGGCGTCCGGAGGATCCGGACGTCGAACGGTCCGCGCATTAAAGGGTTTCAAGAGCAGTCATGGCCAAAGAACAGCAACGCGGGAAACTCCGCCGTCGCGAGAAGAAAAATATCTCGTCCGGCGTCGCCCATGTGAACGCATCCTTCAACAATACGATGATCACCATCACGGACGCCCAGGGCAACACGATTTCCTGGTCATCAGCTGGCATGATGGGTTTCAAAGGCTCACGGAAATCCACACCGTTCGCAGCCCAGATGGCAGCCGAAGACGCCGGGAAAAAGGCGCAGGAACACGGCATGAAAGTGCTAGAAGTCGAAGTCACGGGGCCGGGTTCGGGCCGTGAGTCGGCACTGCGCGCGCTTCAGTCGGTGGGTTTACAGATCACATCGATCCGCGACGTCACACCTATTCCTCACAACGGCTGTCGGCCACGCAAGCGCCGCCGCGTGTGACGGTTGCCCGATTTCGGTCGGGTCATCAAAATCAGGATCGGCGCAGGGCATTTCAAAGCCTGGCCACGGTCCCGTACCACCGTCTGTCGTCCACGCCAAGGTTACCGATAAGGGCTTGGATCAGTGCGGTGCGAACAAAATACGACGAACATATGAACTCAGGGATCGCCCGACTGCGCGCAGAACCCTGAGGCCCTGGACATCGGCGTCAACCCAACCGGAGAGGCTGGCATTGGAACACGTACTTCAAAAAAACTGGCAGGACCTGATCAAGCCGCAAAAGCTTGAAATCACGCCGGGTCGCGATGCGAAGCGCGTCGCAACCGTCGTCGCAGAACCACTCGAGCGCGGTTTTGGCATGACACTCGGCAACGCGTTGCGCCGCGTGCTGCTGTCCTCGTTGCAGGGTTCGGCCATCCGCACCGTCCAGATCGATGGCGTTTTGCATGAGTTCTCCTCTATTCCCGGCGTCCGGGAGGACGTGACAAACATCGTCCTCAACATCAAAGACATTGCCCTTCGCGTCCACTCCGAGGGCGCCAAGCGGATGGTTTTGAAGAAGGAAGGCCCAGGCCCGGCTTTTGCCGGCGATATTGAAGCTGGTTCTGACGTCGAAATCCTGAACCCGGAACACGTGATCTGCCATCTCGACACCGGTGCATCGGTTCGAATGGAGTTCACAGCCGATATTGGTAAAGGCTATGTCGCCGCCGACCGGAACCGTCCCGAGGATGCCCCCATCGGTCTTATCCCGGTCGACAGCCTCTATAGCCCGGTTCGCAAAGTGTCCTACAAAGTCGAGCACACGCGCGAAGGCCAGATCCTCGACTACGACAAGCTGACCATGACGGTCGAAACAGACGGTTCGATCTCGGCGGAAGATGCAGTCGCACTTGCCGCGCGGATATTGCAGGATCAACTCGGCGTCTTCGTCAACTTTGAAGAACCGCAAAAACCACAGACCGAACAGCAACACCCAGAGCTGGCGTTCAATGCCGCCTTGCTGAAAAAGGTCGACGAACTGGAGCTTTCTGTGCGCTCCGCTAACTGCCTGAAGAACGATAACATCGTTTACATCGGCGACCTGATCCAGAAGTCGGAAGCCGAGATGCTGCGCACACCGAACTTCGGCCGGAAGTCGCTGAACGAAATCAAGGAAGTCCTGGCCGCCATGGGGCTTCACCTCGGCATGGACGTTCCGAATTGGCCACCCGACAACATCGAGGAACTGGCCAAGCGTTTCGAGGATCAGTACTGAGCCTTCGAACGCACGACAGACGACACAAGAACAAGCGAGAGGCGCTCAAGAACCTCCGCATGAACAAACGTAAGTGAAATCGGCTCGGCTCCTGACACAGGCGCGCTGGGCCCGTAAAACGGATACGACCTATGAGACACCGGAAGAAAGGTCGCCGCTTCGGCCGCGACGTCGGACATCGCCAAGCCATGTTCTCCAACATGGCCGCTTCACTCATCCGCCACGAACAGATCGTCACGACACTGCCCAAGGCTAAGGACCTGAAGCGCGTTGTCGACAAGTACATCACGCTGGGCAAGCGCGGAGACTTGAATTCGCGCCGTTTGGCAGCAGCCCGTTTGCGCGACGAAGACATGGTCAAGAAACTGTTCGACGTCCTTGCTGAGCGCTACAAGGACCGCAGCGGGGGCTACACCCGCGTCCTCAAAGCCGGCTACAGATATGGCGACAGCGCACCACGCGCCGTCATCGAACTGGTGGACCGCGACCCCTCCGCCAAGGGTAAGGAAGACCGCGCCCGGCACGAGGCTGAAATGGCCGAAATGGAACAGGGTGAGGGCGCACCGGCCTAAACCAGATGATCTCCGCCCGTGTGGGCAGATAAATACGATCAAAGCGCTCGCGTCCTCAAAGAGGTCTCGGGCGTTTTGCGTTTGAGGGGGCCACACGCCACGTTGAGGCCCAATGAATCGTGCTCTCTAAACTCATGATCGAGAGACTGGCCTGTGCGTGGCCATCGACGCGTGACAAAGATCGCAAAAGGGAAATGAGGAGATGAGGTACAAGCTCTTCTCGAAAGTATCCGCTGGAGCTTTCCAGCAGCTCGGCGCCATCGCTGCCTTGCTCATCGCTGCCGGCCTTGGGGCGACCATGGCCTATGCGGCCTTCGGGGGTGGGACCGCTACGAGCCCAGCCACCATCTCACAAGCCACCATCTCACAAGCCACCAGTCCGACACCTGCCCAATGGGGCGTGGTCCCACGTACCCGGGAAGCCATCCGCCAGTCCTTCTCCCCCGTCGTCAAACGCGCCGCGCCTGCCGTCGTCAACGTTTACGTCTCATCGCGCGTGCGCACCTTCGCATCCCCGTTCCGCAACGACCCGTTCTTTGACTTCCTGTTTCGTGGGGACCGCTTCGGTCGCCCATCGGAACGCATGCAGTCTTCGTTGGGCTCAGGTGTCATCGTGTCGCCCGACGGCGTGATCGTCACCAATACGCATGTCATCAAGGCCCGCGGAGAAACGAAAATCCGCGTTGCACTGGCCGACAAGCGCGAGTTCGATGCCCGCCTGCTCAGCCAGGATGAAAAGACCGACATCGCCGTGCTGAAGATCGACAACGGCAACGAAAGGTTCCCCTACCTGGAGTTTGACGATTCCGACCAACTTGAAGTCGGCGACCTTGTGCTGGCCATCGGCAATCCTTTTGGCGTCGGACAAACCGTCACGAGCGGCATCATTTCGGCAACCGCGCGCTCTCAGTTGCGCTCCGAAGCTGTCTTCATTCAGACAGATGCCGCCATCAATCCAGGCAATTCCGGCGGTGCCCTTGTGGACGTCGACGGCAGACTCGTTGGCATCAACACAGCCATTTTTTCACGCTCAGGCGGGTCGCACGGGATTGGTTTCGCCATCCCCTCAAATCTCGTCCGGCTGTTCGTCGACAGCGCAGTGGAAGGTCGCAAGGTGGAACGCCCATGGCTTGGGGCAAGGCTTGAAAAGGTCGACCGCGACATGGCCTCAGCACTCGGTCTATCCCGCATAGCAGGTGCAGTCGTAACCCGCGTTTATGGAACCGGCCCGGCCAATGATGCAGGCCTTGAACCAGGCGACGTCATCGTAAAGGTCGGAGACTTTGACGTGTCCGATGCCCGCTCGGTTCAGTATCGCCTCACGACCATGGGCGTCGGCAGGCGCGCGACGCTGCGGGTCATACGCAAAGGCCGCCCGATGACGTTGAGAATTGCACTCAGGCCTGCGCCAAAACCCGGTCCACGTGACATTCGCGATTTCTCCGGCAAGCATCCGTTTTCAGGTGCACGGCTTGCCAACATCCTGCCGACCATCGCAGATGAGCTGGACCTGGATACATCCGAAGGAGCCGTTGTTCTCAGTGTCGAGCGTCGCTCGGTTGCCGCGCGTCTCGGCTTCCGTGCCGGCGATGTGGTGGTCGAAACCGCAGGCCGACAGATCGCTGACCTGGATGACCTCGAAAGTGCACTCAAGAGGCGCCCGCGGGTCTGGAACATCTCCATCCGTCGGGGCGGACGGTTGATCGAAACCCGCATTCCTGGGCTATGATCGTTAAAAGCGCCCTCGCCTAGGCGTGGACGTTCGCAACTCGGTGTCGGTCATGAACCAGGCCGTAAAGGCTGGCTTTTTGTACTTCGCTGTCCTTTTTGCGCTCGGTTGGGTTTTAGGCCCCATCCGTGTGCTGCTCCTTGAGCCGCGTCTTGGACAAGCCGGCGCCCTGGCGATCGAGGCGCCGTTGATGATCGCAGGAATGGTTTTTGCAGCGCGCTGGCTCACAGCCCGCCTCGGCATCGCCCACGCCTGTCTGCCCCGTGCCACCATGGGCTTGACCGCAGTGGCATCGCTTGCGGTGGCCGAAATTTTGAGTTCCATTTTGATCAGCGGCCAGCCAGAGCTTCCTTCGACCAGCGATGTGTCATGGCTCTTCAGCCTTGCGGGCGCATTGTCCATCGGGCTCTATTGCGCTCTCGCAACAATGCCACTGATCGTAGGGCGCCGATGAGCAATCTATTTGAAGCTGCAGGACTGAGCCAGCAAGGCCCCCGCCCGCTCGCAGACCGGTTGCGCCCGCAAACCTTGAGCGACGTCGTCGGCCAGCCGCATATCGTCGGCGAAGATGGCACCCTGACCCGCATGTTGGCCAGCAAACGTTTGTCCTCGATGATCCTTTGGGGTCCGCCTGGCTGTGGGAAAACCACAATTGCGCGTCTATTGGCAGATGAGACAGACCTCGAATTCCAACAGCTGTCCGCCATCTTTTCGGGCGTGCAGGATCTGCGCAAAGCCTTCGACGAAGCAAAGCGGCTGCGCGAAATGGGCCGTGGCACGCTCCTTTTCGTTGACGAGATCCACCGTTTCAACCGCGCGCAACAAGATAGCTTTCTGCCCCACATGGAGGACGGCACGATCACACTGGTGGGCGCCACAACGGAAAACCCCTCGTTTGAGCTGAACGCAGCTGTTCTGTCGCGCAGCGTGGTCCTCGTGTTCAACCGGCTGGAGGAGCAGGCGCTCGAAGAGCTCATCGCCCGCGCCGAAGCCGAAGAAGGCCGCACCCTGCCGCTGGATGCGTCAGCCAGAGGTGCCATGATCGCAATGGCTGACGGCGATGGCCGGGCCATGATCAATCTGGCTGAAGAAGTTTTCGCTTTGCTTGGCGAAGGCAGCCCGGAACTGGACCGCGACGGGCTCGTCAAACTCATCCAACGCCGCGCACCACTCTACGACAAGGGACGTGACGGGCACTACAACCTCGTGTCAGCTCTTCACAAGGCCGTACGCGGCTCAGATCCAGACGCAGCACTTTATTGGTTGTGCCGCATGCTGGATGGGGGAGAGGACCGCCTGTTCATTGCACGCCGCCTCGTCCGCATGGCCAACGAAGATATTGGGCTGGCAGACCCGCAAGCCGTAACCCAGGCGCTTGCCGCAAAGGACACGTTCGACTTTCTCGGCTCCCCGGAAGGCGAACTGGCACTTGCCCAGGCGACCATCTACCTCGCGACCGCACCAAAATCCAACGGTGTCTACGTGGCCTATAAGGCGGCCATGCGCGCAGCAAAACAGCATGGCTCGTTGAGCCCGCCCAAGACCATTCTCAACGCGCCCACCACGCTGATGAAGGATGAAGGCTACGGCGCAGATTATGCATATGACCACGATGCGCCTGATGCCTTTTCCGGCCAGAACTATTTCCCCGATGAGATGGACCATCGTCCGCGCTATTACGATCCCCCCGATCGAGGCTTCGAGCGCGACATCCGAAAAAGGCTCGCCTGGTGGGATGGTCTTAGACGCAAGCGCAATGAGGGTTAGTCGTCGCACAAACGGACGTGGGGCGAATGCTATGGTCCGCGTTTGCGCTGCAACCTCTCAAATGGGAACGCGACCGTTCGAACCCGGGTGCAGGGCTGAGCAGCTGAAGAGGTCATGGCCGATCAGACGCAGTCCGCGGATTGCTCAGCCAGCCAAGCAGCCGCACCAACTCCCGCCGCACGTCCCGTCGCAAAACATGCCTGCAATAGATACCCACCCGTTGGGGCGTCCCAATCAAGCATTTCACCAGCCACGAAAACTCCGGGCTTGCGCTTCAACATCAACCGCCTGTCCAGATCTTCAAACCGGACACCCCCAGCCGTTGAAATCGCTTTTTCAAATGTGCCGAGCCCGGTGATGGGGAGCGATGCATGTTTGATCCTGGCGGCCAATCCTGAAGCAGACAGGTCACCCAGCCGAACCCCTTCAGCCAATGCGAGTTCCTGAACGATGCCAATCGCAATAGGCGATAACCGGGTTGCTTTTCGAAGGAGATTGGTCAACGACGGCTTGCCGCTCGCTTTTTCGAGCTGGGCGGCAACAGCAGCCTCAGCAACGTCCGGCTTGAGATCAATGACGAGGGTGGTTTTGCCATCGCGGCCAATCGCGTCCCGCAGCGATGCTGAAACAGCATAGATCGCACCGCCCTCAATGCCATCAGCCGTAACGATAGCATCACCCCGCCCGCGCGCGGCTCCATGCTGCACCGCCAGTCCCTTGAGCGGTTGCCCCTCAAAACGCTGACGAAACACATCCGACCATTGAACTTGAAAACCACAATTGGCCGGCTGCAATGGCGAAACCTCAATCCCGCATTCGGCAAGCAAGTGAACCCACGCCCCATCCGAGCCGAGCCGTGGCCAGCTGGCACCGCCAAGTGCGAGAACGAGAGCGTCCACGTCGACCCGTTCAATTCCGCCGGGGGTCTCGAACACAACCGTGCGCTCCGCCTCCAATCCGATCCACCGATGCCGCTTCTTGAACGTCACGCCGCGATCTCCCAGCCGCTTCAACCACGCCCGCAATAAGCCCGAAGCCTTCATACGCTTTGGAAAAACCCGCCCGCTGCTGCCAATGAATGTTGGTTCGTCAAGATCATCGCACCACGCCTGAACGTCGCTTGGTGAAAACGACTTGATCACGTCTGTCAACCTGTCCGAACGCGAACCATATCGGTCCAGGAAAGTGTCCAAAGGCTCGCTGTGAGTGAGGTTGAGCCCTCCACGCCCGGCCATGAGAAACTTCCGGCCAGCCGACGACATGGCATCGTAGACCGTGACGGTCACGGATGAACTGAGCGACAGGTATTCAGCCGCCGTTAGACCGGCGGGACCTGCACCCACAATCGCAACATGCTGTTTTGCTGAGGTTTGCATGCCTCGATATAGCATCAGCCAGGCCTCGCGTGCCCAGATCTTATGAGCCACGTGACTCAAGTTGGCTCGGCGATGGCCTCAATATGCAAAAGCCGCCGATTAGACAGACCGGCGTCGGTCGCGTGGTTCCAATGGGGGTAGGTTTTGAAGTTCGGGAAAGCGGTCAAACAGCGATGGCTGTTGCTGTTTGCGCTCAGCAGCCGCCTTGCGCTTAAGCGCCAACGCGTGGATCGCATCGCTCAGGATTTGCGGGTCACTCGCGATGTCAGGCTTCGCCAGGTAGTCTGCGCAACCCGCCGCCGTCAGCACTTCTTTGCGCCCGCGGACCAATGAACTGGCCACGATGATGATCCTGCCGTCCATGGACATTCGCTTCATGAACGGCAGAGTATCGAGCGCGTTCATGTGGCTCAGGTAGTCATCAAGGATGATGCACTGCGGCTTGTCCTGAAGAATTGGCCCGTAGCTATCTTCCAGCACGGCAAACGACCTAAAGCGGGCCTCAGGCATGACATGCCTCAAGGCGCGCTCCAGCATTTCGCGGTCGCGACGATCATCATCGATGATAAAAATCGGTTTCGAAAAGCTCATAACGCCCACAAACACTAGCCTGTAGACATAAGATAAGCAGTTTTTACAAAGTTCGGCGAAATTGTAACGTCGTGGGTTTGCAAATCGTGAACGCGCGTCCGAAAACGAGAGCGCCACCGGTGGCCAGGCTTATGGCTTGGCGTTCGCCACCCGCTTATCCAGCTCTTCGATCATAAATCGGATCGACCGGCGACGATCCTCCGCAACCAGAACGCCAGGCGTTTGCAGCAAGAACTGGAAAGCATCAATGGCACTTTGAATCCGCTTGATGTAGGCGTCCGGCCCAATCTCGTCTTTGACGGCATCGGCCGCGAATACCTCACACGTCGCAAATACATTGTGCGCACGCCAGATCGCGTTTGGCGTTCGACGTGCTTGGTCAGCCAGTTTTGCGCATTCCTCAAACCTGCCGTCGACGGCGGCGTAGCGCGCTTTCAGAAGCGTATCAACATCCGGCTTTGCGGCCTCTGCTGGTTGCGATTTCGGCCCTGCCGCACCAGTTTGCGGGGCAGTATCAGCGGCCAATGCCACATTGACTGAAAAGCCTATGGCCGCCAGAGCCAGGAGGCCCGACCGGAGAATTGACGTATTGTTTCGCATGACGTTTCCCGTTTGGTTCTTGTTTTTATGGGCCTTTAAACGGCGCAAAGCGCGTATCGGTTTGATTGCCACACCTAAGCCTTCGCCTGGGCAATAAGCCATGCTAGATCTGCAGACCTGCAACGAGTTGAGTTGAACGGACAAAAGTTAAACCATGACCATCCAGTTCAAAGACCTGTGGCGCGGACACCCTATCAACGAGTCCGTGCAAGCGCCCTGCATCGCCGGGGCAGAGTTCAAAAATCTCGAAGGCCGCATCATTAGCAAGGGCTATCCCGTCTTCGCCAACCAATGCGCCATCCGGCTTGGCATCGCATTGCGGCGGGCTGGCGTAACACCCGAGCAGCTTGGCCGCGTCACCCATTGCTACCATCATCCACGCGAAGAAATGCATTACATCAATGCATCGCAGCTTGCCGTCGCCATCGAACGCGCCAACATCCCTGGCCTGAAGCGAGCTGAAAAAATCAAAGCCGAAGCTGTTGCGGAGTATTATCCCACGCTGTTCGGCCGCACGGGCATCGTCTTCATCAAGGACTATTGGCACCGCTCATCCGATGCGACCGGCAGCCCGACAGGCGATCACATCGATGTTTGGAACGGCTACCGTTCAAGCGCCAAGTGGCTGATGGAGTGGTTCTTCTGGGTGGGGTACTATGCCAACTATGCCGACGCGGGCGAAATCTGGTTCTGGGAAGTCGAATAGCCGGGCCAGCAGCGGACGCGTTTGATAAGTCCGGTTGATCGCTGACATGCCGGCCAAGACCACTTTGTCTCAACCAACCCTGAGGAACGACACACGATGCGATACATCATCGGCATGGTCTTCGCTGCGGGCGGCGCACTCGCCATGAGCCTTTTAGCGTCCAACAGCGCCGCCTCCTGGGTAACCCGGCAGTTCACGTTCGAAAGCCCCGATCAGGTTTCCGATGTCCACAGTGCAATCTTCATGGGCTTGAACGTGGTCGGTCTCATCATCGGTTGGGCCATTGGTTTTGGGGTCGGCAAAGCCATCGAGCGACCAGACGCGCAAGACGCCGATTTATAAAGATCTGATCAAGGTTGCGATCCCGGCGCGGTAGCTGTCTGAAATTGGATGCACATCTCAAGGCTGGCACATGTCGACAAAGCTTTTTCTTCTCGCAGCTGGCGGCGGCGCCATCGGAGCGGGTGCGCGCTATCTGGTCGGCGTCGCCACGCTGCGCGTCGTTGGGCCGGCTACAACGTTTCCCTGGGCCACGCTGACGGTGAACGTGCTAGGGTCATTTGCAATGGGCGTGCTGATCGAGGTCTTGGCCTCCCGGTTTTCAGCCAGCAATGAGTTGCGCATCTTTCTGGCGACCGGTGTTCTTGGCGGCTTCACAACCTTTTCGGCATTCTCTCTTGAGGTCGTGGAGCTGATGGAGCGCAAGGCCAGCGGCATCGCAGCTGTTTACGTTGCCAGTTCCGTCGCCCTTTCGGTGCTTGCGCTCTTTGCGGGTCTGCACCTGGCACGGCAGATCTTTTCATGATTTGGAATGTTCGATGACGAAAGACGACCTCGTACCACCCCCAACGGACGCTGGCTCCAGGCTGGTCTTCGCGCTGGACGTGGACGATAGCGAAGATGGCATCCGTCTGGACCGGTGGTTTAAAATCCATTTCCCGGACCTGACCTATGGCCGACTTCAAAAGCTGCTGCGGTCCGGTCAGGTCCGCGTCGATGGCAAGCGCGCGAGTGCCAACGCCAGGTTGACGCCAGGGGCCAAAATCCGTGTGCCGCATGCGGCCCGCGTACCAAACGAAAACACACCTTCCATCAAACCGCGTCCAGGCGTTTCGAAGGCAGACAGGACATTCATTGAAAGCCTCATCTTGTTTGAGGATGACCACATCCTGGTGCTGAACAAACCGTTTGGCCTCGCTGTCCAGGGCGGCAGTGGCACAACGCGCCACCTCGATGGTTTGCTGGAGGGGATGTCAGATCGGTTCGGTGATCGTCCACGCCTTGTCCACCGTCTGGACCGTGACACGACAGGTGTGTTGCTCATCGCCAAAAGCCGCGATGCCGCAGCAAAGATCGGCAGGGTGTTTCAGACGCGATCAGCCCAAAAAACTTATTGGGCTCTGGTCAACGGCATTCCAAAGCCTGCGCAGGGAAAAATCGAAGCAGCACTCGTAAAAGATGCAGGCCCCGACGGTGACCGTGTCCGCAAGGCAATGGCCGGCGAACAGGATCGCGCGCAGCACGCCACAACAAGCTACAACGTGATCGACCGCGCAGGCCAGAAAGCCGCCTGGGTCTCATTGAAACCGGTAACGGGCCGGCAGCACCAGTTGCGCGCCCACATGCACATGATTGGCTGCCCGATCGTGGGCGACAACAAATACCTCGGCCACAAAAATCTGCCAGCTGAAAACATTGAGCCGTTGCTGCATCTGCATGCAAGACGACTGCGCTTGCTGCACCCGTTCACGAAAAAACAGATCGACATCACCGCTCCCATGCCTGAGCACATGCGCAAAAGCTGGGCGCTCCTTGGGCTTGACGAACAGCGCTTCGATGCACGCGATGAGACCGACGAACGCGCTTGAAATGCTGCGGGATGCAAAAGCAATGAAGCTCATCATTTTTGACTGCGATGGCACCTTGGCCGACAGCCAGCATGCAATCGTCACCGCAATGACCCGCGCCTTCGATCATCACAAGCGGCCTGTGCCAACGCGCGAGAATGTCTTGTCAGTCGTTGGACTGTCGTTGCACATCGCCATCGCCGACCTGCTGCCGCCTCGAACGCCAGATCGCGAAATCGATGAATTGGCCCAATCGTATAAATCAGCCTTCCATGAACTCCGCCGTGATCCCACGTTCCATGAACCGCTTTACCCCGGCATTGCAGAGCTTATCGTTCGGCTGGTGGCCCGCGATGACATCCTATTGGGTGTTGCGACTGGAAAGTCAGATCGCGGCCTGCATACGTTGTTGGATCGTGAAGGCGTCCGCCAGCATTTCGCGACCCTTCAAACAGCCGACCACCATCCCTCCAAGCCTGACCCCGCGATGATCCACGCAGCCCTGAACGAAACAGGCGTCGATCCCAACAACGCAATGATGGTCGGCGACACGACCTTCGACATTTTGATGGCTCAGGCTGCAGGTGTCTATGCGCTGGGTGTGAACTGGGGCTATCACACACACGATGACCTGGTGGAGGCAGGCGCACCCAAGGTGGCAACCTCCGCCAACGAGATTGAGACCGTCTTTGGTGAAGTGTTTTCGAGGTAGCCTTCCAGATACGCACCTGCATACGCATCGACGTCCCCGTCGATAAACCGATCCTAGGAACCACAAAGCCCCCGATCCATCCATCTTCACATGAATATGTTTGACCATGAGCAGCGACCCCACATCAGACCGTGATGCTAACCGGGACCAGAACCCGGAGCCAAAGACACCACCGCGCATCACCAGTGCGCAGGATGCCCCAACGCGGCTGAAGCGGTTTTACAAAAACGTCGCCGTCGACCTCCTGGAGAAGCCGTCCGCACAAGATAAGACGAACCAGCACGCCGTCCTGCTGGATGGCCGTCCGATTAAAACACCTGCGCGCAATACGCTCGCTCTGCCGACATTGCCGCTCGCCGAGGCCATCGCCGAGGAATGGGACGCGCAAAGCGAGTTCGTGGACCCAAAGTCGATGCCGATGACCAAGCTTGCCAACACGATCATCGATGGCATCCTGACCGACCCTGAACCCACCCGTGTTGATATCCTGGCGTTCGCAGGCCAGGACCTGATCTGCTATCGCGCTGGTGAGCCAGTCGAACTCGTCGCCGAACAGGCAAATTGCTGGGAGCGCTTTACACGGTGGGCCAAAGAAAAGTTCGGGGATGAAATGCGTCTGAATGCGGGCATCATGCCGGTTGAACAATCAGAGGCATTCCAAGCCGGGGCCCGTGCATTCATAGCCAAATTGGAGCCATGGTCATTGGCACCCGTTCACGTCATGACGACACTGACGGGCTCCGCCGTCATGGCACTTGCGCTGTCCGACGGCGCGGTCTCGGCCGATGAGGTCTGGACGGCGGCACACGTCGATGAAGATTGGCAGCGCGAGCGCTGGGGGCAGGATGCAGAAGCTGCTGCGCGGCGCAAATTCCGCTACGATGAAATGATGGCCGCAAGCCGCTTTTTGGCGCTCAGCCGGGCATAGCCCTCAATTGAGACGAAAGACGCACGTCAGCCGAAAGAGTCGTAACAAAACGGCTCACCGCTGCGATTTGCGCGAATCCGCTTAACGTAAGGTTAACGGCTGGGGCGTTAGTATTGCGCACCCGAGTTAGTTACACGAGAAGCGCAAATGTCCGTGAAACAGAAATCACCTGAGGCTATGCAACAAAAACGTTTCGTTCGCCGGCTCGCGAACGCCAAGCGGATGTTTGTCGTGTCTGGCGAAAACGGTCTGGCGCGTGTGCCATCACAAAAGCAATCGGGTCGTGACGTGGTCTTTGCCTGGACCGAACGCAAAGAAGCCGAGCGTTGGGCCGACTGCCTCGCCACCAACCCGCGCATCAAAGAGCTCGTGTTGGCTGAAGTCCTGGCAGACTTTTTCCCAGCGCTCCATGAGCATCAGCGCCTCGTCGCAACGGACTGGACAGCAGACGAAATCGAACCGGAAACAGAGCCGTTAGCGCTGGGCGAACAAGTGCGGCTTGAAACGGCAAACGGCTTCATGCAGCGGGTCGCGGCGTCTGGCAACGTCTACATCTTGGAAAATTCCTTTGGCCCGGCGCTCCTGGTTTCCTCAAGTGGTCAGGACCAACTCTTTCTTCCCTGCTGGTCGCAGCGCGAAGTCGCCGAAAGCCGCCTGGAAGGCCCATGGGCGGACCACATGGTGATGCGCATTCCGCTCGCCAATTTCGTAAAGATCACGCTGCCATGGCTGACCGAGCAGGGCCACCGCGTGGCACCTGAGCATGTGCCTGGAAGTGCGGCCCTCGAACTGGAACCAGCAACGATTGAGGCGCACATTCATGAGCAGGCGTCGTTAGTCGAGGAAGCGCAATCAGTGCATCCCACGTCGGTGAAACGCAAAATCGCGGCGGCTTAGAGCATGTTCAGGAAAAGTGTAAGCGGTTTTCCGCCCGGAACATGCTCCAAATGAAGAGCTCAGAGCATGTTCAGGAAAAGTGTAAGCGGTTTTCCGCCCGGAACATGCTCTAAACCAAAAGCTCAGAGCCTGCTTTGCGAACCCACGAAAAGCAAATGGGCTTTAGGATCTCAGCCAGTCGCAACCGGCAGCCCATTATTCTGGCCCCATTCGGCCCAGCTGCCATCATAAATCGCAACCTGTGCGTTGCCGATCCGCGCAAGAGCAAGCGCCAGCACGGCAGCTGAGACACCTGACCCACACGTCGCCACGATGTTGCTCCGCGTATCGACGTCGGCTTGGCCGAAAACGGCCCGCAGGCCATCTGCTGACTTCAATGTGCCATCCTCATTCAACACCGATGAAAATGGAACGTTGAGCGCGCCAGGCATATGCCCGCGCCGCAATCCAGCCCGTGGTTCATCCGCCTCGCCCGTGAAGCGCGCCGCCGGACGGGCATCGAGAAGTTGCCGGGAACCGGACCGCAGATAACCACGCATGTCGTCGATATCGGCAACCAAGGCGTTATTCACCTGAGGCATGAAGTGCACAGGTGTGCGGACACTCGGTGGCCCGTCTTCAGTCGCGTGGCCTTCCGCGGTCCACTTTGGCAGCCCACCGTTTAGAACGCGGACATCAGTGTGCCCCATGGCACGCAACATCCACCAAACGCGCGCGGCGGAGAAAATCCCGGCGGTGTCGTAGACGACCACCCGGCTGCCATTCCCAATGCCGAGTCTTTTCATCTGGCTGGAAAACTGAACCGACGATGGCAGCATGTGCGGCAGATCGGTGTCGGTATCACGGATGTCATCGATATCGAAAAAGATGGCGCCTGGAATGCGTTCTTTCTGAAATTCTGCACGCCCGTCACGGCCTGAGCCAGGCAGATGCCATGAGCCATCGACGATCACCACATCAGGGGCATCCAAATGCTGCGCCAGCCAATCGGTTTCGACCACGCAGTCTTCAGCGGTTGAGAATGGCATCAGGCGATCCTTTGGTTATGTTTTTTGTGTCGTCATATGCAAAGCCGACCGCAGACAGATAATAACAGTTTCCATTGGCCCAGCCCCGTCAACCGCCGGCATGATTTTGTGACCATACTTTTGGGACCGGGCTTTTGTGCCCAGACCTTCATGGCCAGACTCTTATGAATTGGCAGCAACCATCACATCTGGAAGGGTAGTCGCGTCGGTTTCAAACCAGTCAGGCGTAGGCAGACCTTTTTCTCGCAAGAAAGGCAGGTTGAACATCTTGGAGCTGTACCGCGTGCCGTAGTCACAAAGGATGGTCACCACTTTGTGCCCCGGTCCGAGCTTGCGGGCCAGAGCCATGGCGCCACAAACATTGACGCCCGAAGACGGCCCCATCATCAGCCCCTCATCCCTGATCAACCCATAGACGCAAGCCAGGCTTTCGGCGTCGGGAATGCGAAATGCGTGATCGACCTGGATGCCTTCCAAATTTTTGGTAATCCGTCCCTGGCCGATGCCTTCCGTGATCGACGAGCCTTCCGACTTGAGTTCGCCGGTCGTAAAATAACTGTAGAGCGCAGCGCCCGGCGGGTCGGCAAGACCGATCTGGATGGCGGGGTTTTTCGCCTTCAAACCCATCGACACACCGCCGATGGTTCCGCCGGAGCCAGCAGCACAGCAAAATCCATCGACCTTACCGTCAAGATCGCGCCAGATCTCTTCGGCGGTGGTCTCGATGTGGGCTTGCCGGTTGGCAGTGTTGTCAAACTGGTTGGCCCAGATCGCACCATGCTCAGACGACGCATTCAGGTCTTCAGCCAATCTCTGGGAATATCTGATGTAGTTGTTCGGGTCACGATATGGCTTTGCAGGAACCTCGATTAACGTCGCGCCCAGCATCCGAAGCGCCTGTTTTTTTTCAGCCGTCTGCGTTTGAGGAATGACAATCACACTGCGAAAACCCATGGCATTCGCAATCGTTGTCAGTCCGATACCCGTGTTCCCTGCAGTCCCTTCAACGATGGTGCCACCTGGCTTCAAGTCCCCGCGCGCGATCGCATCTTTGATGATGTAGAGCGCTGCGCGGTCCTTGACGGATTGTCCCGGGTTCAGGAATTCCGCTTTGCCATAGATGTCACAACCGGTCGCTTCAGATGCCGCACGCAATCGGATAAGCGGCGTATTTCCTATGGCCTCGACCACTGAACTGTTGGTGCGCACGGACAGGCGATCCTTGTTTTGAGCGATGCCGCCGGTCGCGGCTGCTAGGCGGTCTTTTAATTGCGCTGATCGACCACCGCAACACCACGCACGTCAAGACAACAAAGCCGACAGCCCGTCAGAAGCGGTCCCAAACTGATACGGCCTTTAATGGCCGCTTAACTCTCAAGGCCTATTCTCTGACCGATAAGTAGTTGTCTTGCAGGATTTAGTACCGAGCGCCTGTCCCCATAAAAAAGGTCGAAATCGCTATGAACGTTGTCCTTAAAGCTGGACTGACTTCGGCGGCGCTCCTCATGACTGCCGCTGCAACTCTGCCGTCGCAAGCCGCTGATTTCGGCGGTTCTCTGAAAGACCACGGCTATGTCGCCCCAATGCCGAGCCTGCATCGTTCGGCAGCCGGCCCATGTTATGTGCGTGCCGATGTCGGTGCAGCCATCGCCGGTAATGCAGGCGGCAGCTGGCCTGTTTTCAACGAGGTCTTCAACGACATCCCCGGCGATAACGCAGGCGCCGATACCGTCATCGACCAAGGCGAGATCGATTACCAATTCGAAGGCGACACAATTCAATCGGCAAGTCTTGAAAACACCTGGCTGGCCGAAGTCGGCGCAGGCTGTGGATCAGGCTCACGGGGCTTCCGTGGCGAAATTACCTTCGGCTTCCGCGGCAAGCAGGACTTCGACGGCGTGCCCCAGATCTACCTGGGCACCATTCTCGGACAGCCCGAGGGTTCGACACCTGACGACGTGGACGATCCGATCTTCTCGTCGGTCCAAAGCCACACGGTCATGGCCAACGTGTTTTACGACTTCGGCGTTATTCGCGGTTTTGTTCCATACGTGGGCGCAGGCATCGGTGCCGCCTACCATGAAGTCGATGAGGTCTTCTTCACAGAAAACCCAAACCTCACGAACCGTATTCAAGGCAACGAGAACGTGTCGTTCGCCTGGGCCGTTATGGCGGGTCTCGGCTACCAGATCTCCGATCGTGCCATCCTGGATGTAGGCTATCGCTACATTGATATGGGCAAAGCCAAGTCTGGCCGCGTCGACAACGCCGGTTTCCTCAATCCAGCACTCGAGCTGGACGATTTGACAGCTCACGAAATCAAGGTCGGGCTGCGCTATCACTTCGGCGGCGCATCCGAGCGGCGGTTCCTGCCCCTCAAATAGGGCGCCGTCTACGAGAAACATTCCGCCAAGCAAGATGGCTGGGCCTTGGAGATGCACCTCCCGGCCCGGCCTTTTTGCTGCGTCAAAGGATAAATCAGCGTTGGGCATCGGATACAGCCAGGCGACACCTTGGTAAGCTCTGATGACCCAGATAATATGTTTCGCGACCCGTATTGCGGTTTAGGGCATTGTCTTGCCGCTGCGGGGCGGATATATGACCCGACACGAATTAGCTGATTGTCGGCTGCGCCCTTGAAGGGCTGGAAGCTCTCCCGACGTTTCACAGACGACCGAAAGCATGTGGTGGCCTTTTTTTAGGGCGATCACACTTCAGGTATTGGGTGGGGCTGATAATCTTCGGGCATGAACACTATGTTCAAGTCGGGCGGCAGACGTTGAAACACTCAGCCATTGCGGGCGTGGTGGAATTGGTAGACACGCCAGATTTAGGTTCTGGTGACGAGAGTCGTGGGGGTTCAAGTCCCTCCGCCCGTACCACATGAAATACTTAGGCGGCTGCAGCGGTGACCTCCGCCTCGCCGCCCTTGCGCTTCAGCACGGTGCCCTTGCTTGTCCCAGAAAGGCTTGCTTCAGGAGGCCTCGCTTGAGGCAGGCCAGCTTATAGACAGCCAGCGTGAACGGGTTGGCGTGAACAGATTCGAACAGGCGAGAGAGCAATGGAAATCAAGGAAACAAGCTCCGACGGGCTGAAACGCACCCTCGAAGTGGTCGTGGCTTCAACCGAGCTGAATGAAAAGTTCGACGCACGCATGGGCGAAATGAGCCAGCGCGTCGAATTGAAGGGCTTCCGTAAGGGTAAAGTCCCCAAGACACACCTGAAAAAGGTCTATGGCCGCGCCGTCATGGCCGAGATTTTGGAACAGGCTGTTCGCGAAACAAGCTCCAAAGCCATTGAAGATCGTGGTGAGCGCCCAGCACAGCAGCCGGCGATCGCGCTTCCAGAAGACGAAAAAGAAATCGAAAAGGTCATCAACGGCGAAGCTGATCTGGCTTACTCAATGTCCTTTGAAGTGCTGCCCGATATCCAGCTGACGGATTTCAGCAAGCTGCAGCTCGAAAAATTGGTCGTCGAAACCGCCGACGAAGACGTCGACAAAGCACTCGACGAATTGCTCCAGAACCACACGTCGTTTGAAGTCGAGGAGGGTCGCGTCGCGTCAGATGGCGATCAGGTCACGATGGATTTCAAAGGCTCGATCGACGGTGAACTGTTTGAAGGCGGGTCCGGCGAGGACATGCCTATTGTGCTTGGACAGCGCAACTTCATCCCCGGCTTCGAAGAAGGCCTGCAGGGTGTAAAGGCTGGCGACGAGCGGACCCTCGATGTGACGTTCCCTGAGGATTATCAGGCAGAGCATCTTGCTGGAAAGCCTGCAAAATTCGAGATCACAGTAAAGTCGGTCGGCAAACCGACCAAACCGGCAGCCGATGACGACTTCGCCAAGACGTTGGGCGTCGATGGTATCGATACCATGAAATCCATGCTCCGGGATCGCATCCAGGAGCAGTATGATGAGACCGCGCGCATCAAGCTGAAGCGTGAACTGTTGGACGCCCTTGAAGAAACCCATTCGTTCGACCTGCCCCCGTCCTTGGTTGATCGCGAATTCGACGCCATCTGGAAACAGCTGACAGACGGCCTGGAGAAAAGCGGCAAGACGCTGGAGGACGAAGGCAAGACCGAAGAAGAGACGCGCGCTGAATATCGCGGTATCGCAGAACGGCGTGTCCGGCTCGGTCTCGTGATCGGTGAGATCGGTGACAAGAATAAAATCGAGGTCACGCAGGAAGAGCTTCGTCGCGCGCTCATGGAACAAACGCGCCGCTACCCTGGCCAAGAAAAGATGATCTATGAATTCTATGAGAAAAACCCAGGCGCAGTCGCCGAGCTTCGTGCACCAATCTTTGAAGACAAGGTCGTCGATTTTATCGTCGAGCTGGCCAAACCGACCGAGAAGCAAGTAACCAAGGACGAACTGACTATAGCCGTTGAAGAAGCAACCGAGAGTTGATGTGTCCTTGTCGATCTGTCCTTACAGGGTCTCCCCCGCTTCAATGGCCTGACCCAGTCATCACAATCCAGACAGCGTCGCCGGCATGCCTTAGCGTTGGACCTCAAAAAGCCAAACCTTCAACGCAACCGTAATACTGACAACTAAGCTGGGCTCTTCAACTAGGTTCCAACCTAAAGCCCGGCGAAACGGCCCAGCCTCAAAGGAGAATGCACCCAGATGAGCCAGTCACCACAGCAGATCACCGGAAGCTTCTGGCCCATGGTCGTGGAGCAGACGAACCGCGGTGAGCGTGGCTACGATCTGCCTTCGCGCCTGCTGAAAGAGCGGATCATCTTTGTCACGGGCCCGGTCGAGGATCAGATGGCAGCTTCGGTTTGCATGCAGCTTTTGTATTGTGAATCCGAAAACCCGAACAAAGAAATCTCCATGTATATCAATTCCCCCGGTGGTGTTGTGACGGCCGGGATGGCGATCTACGATACGATGCAGTTCATCAAACCACCTGTTGCAACGCTTTGCGTCGGCCAGGCCGCGTCCATGGGCTCTTTGCTGCTGTGTGCAGGTGCCAAAGGCATGCGGTATGCACTGCCTAACGCCAGAATCATGGTGCACCAGCCGTCTGGTGGCTTCCAAGGCCAGGCGTCTGACATCGAGCGCCATGCGCAAGACATCATCAAGATGAAGCGCCGATTGAATGAAACCTACGTCAAGCACACCGGCCGGGACTACGAAACCATCGAACGGACGCTGGACCGTGACCACTTCATGACAGCCGATGAAGCGCTCGAATTTGGTCTTATCGACAAGGTGCTGACCGAACGGTCTGAGGCGGAAACGGAAACAAAGCCTGAAGCGCCAGCGGCGACCTAAGCACGTCGCTCCGCACGCGCTGTCTGAGCAGGCGACTACGTATGCGGTATGTGCACCCTCATGCATCGAGGAATGCACTGCCGGGCTGTGCCCATTGAAAAACGCAAACCGCCGAGGCTGTGGAACGTCCACAAACCAGCGATTCTCGGCCGATTTGCCAGCTGACCCAGGGCGAATGGCAAGAGAGGCCGGAAACCGGCCGCTCACCTTTCGTTCAATTCGCCGCAAATCCACCAGATTTATTTCACACTCTCGGATGCGAACGAAATCAGAACATTTGAGCTGCGGGTGGCATGGTTCCTGCTGTTATCACCGCAAACCCGGGATCAGCGGCCCGCAAATCCGCATCTTGGGTCAATGGGCATCGTGTCGCGAAGCCCCAAAAAGCATTAATCCAATCTTGATCTCCGGCGGCTTAGCATGGTCTGATCGAAATCGAGATACGACGACATTGCACAAAACCAGGGCTGCGGGGATCATGAGGGTCTCTGCAACCCGACACTGGATGAGACCAAAATGGCCAATGAGAAAAACACGCTCTACTGCTCCTTCTGCGGGAAATCCCAGCATGAAGTGCGTAAGCTGATCGCTGGCCCCACTGTATTTATCTGCGACGAATGCGTCGAACTTTGCATGGACATCATCCGGGAAGAAAACAAGAACACGCTTGTGAAGTCTCGTGATGGCGTGCCGTCTCCCCAGGAGATCTGCAACGTTTTGGATTCGTACGTGATCGGGCAATTCCACGCCAAACGCGTGCTCTCGGTCGCCGTCCACAACCACTACAAGCGGCTTAACCACGCAGCCAAGAACAACGATGTCGAGTTGGCGAAATCCAACATTCTCCTCGTGGGTCCCACGGGCTGCGGTAAGACTCTGCTGGCGCAGACACTCGCGCGTATCCTGGATGTGCCATTTACAATGGCGGACGCGACGACGCTCACAGAAGCCGGATATGTCGGTGAGGACGTCGAAAACATCATCCTGAAGCTGCTTCAAAGTGCGGACTACAACGTAGAACGTGCCCAACGTGGCATTGTCTACATCGACGAAGTCGATAAGATCTCCCGCAAGTCGGACAACCCATCGATCACGCGTGACGTCTCCGGCGAAGGGGTGCAGCAGGCACTCCTGAAGATCATGGAAGGCACGGTCGCATCCGTTCCACCTCAGGGCGGCCGCAAACATCCGCAACAGGAATTTCTGCAGGTCGACACCACCAACATCCTGTTCATCTGTGGTGGTGCGTTCGCAGGCCTCGATAAGATCATCTCCGGTCGCGGGAAAGGCACGTCGATGGGCTTTGGCGCCGCCGTCATTGGTCCCGATGAGCGCAAAACTGGTGAATTGCTACGCGAGGTCGAACCCGAGGATCTGCTGAAGTTCGGCCTGATCCCTGAGTTTATCGGACGTATGCCGGTGATTGCGACCTTGGAGGACCTGGATGAAGACGCGCTGGTCAAAATCCTGTCCGAACCCAAAAACGCGCTGGTCAAGCAGTATGCGCGCTTGTTCGAGATGGAAGACGTGAAGCTGACAATCACGTTGGATGCGCTGAAAGCCATTGCGCGCAAGGCGATCGAACGGAAAACTGGCGCACGCGGCCTTCGCTCCATCATGGAAGGCATTCTGCTCGACACGATGTATGATCTGCCGACCCTCAAAGGTGTCGAGGAAGTCGTCATCGGACCAGAAGTGGTTGAAGGTTCAGCTCGTCCGCTGCGGATTTACGCCGATCCTGTTGAGGAAACAGGTTCGTCAGCCTCTTAAGGACGCTGAGACCGCGACCCTGCGAGGGCAACGATCGGTCTCCACTAAAGAATATAGTCCACCTGGACACCGGCGAAAAAACGAATGCGCGCGGCTCATGTCTCGCGCATTCGCCGTTTAGGCTCGCCTTCGCCTCAGGTCTCAGCGATTCTATGCGACCGCTCGCCCGCAGCCGGGCACAGAACCGGCCCTTTGGTAACGCTAGGACTCTAACAAAGCGCGCTGCCACAATGTGAGGGTGCGGCCACACTTGAGGCCGGGGGAACCGCATATTGCCCCACTGTGGCCCACTGGCTGTGACAACGTCAAAAACACGACCTACACTGATCCGCGACGGGTTGTTCGGGTACATTTCCCACCGGGGCGTGGTCAGAACAACCCAGGGCTGGCACATGACCGCACGCCACCCCATATGTTGTGCACAATACGCCATGGCTGGGTCATGTTGCCTTCAGGTCTGATGACCCGACCGTCGCGTAATATCTGGGGAGTACAAGTGCTCCTGACTGCCTAATGCGCCCGATGGGATCGCGCCGCCTTCAAAAAGGGGCAATGATCTTAGTCAGATGAGTCGTCACCGGCGAGCAGGGCAAAACCAAAGCGGGCTGAGCGACGAGGCCCGCGCGACAAGAGAAGTGGTACGCTATGAGCGAAACAACAAAGACACCAACGACAGCCGGCGATGAGGAGCTGTTTCCAGTCCTCCCACTGCGCGACATAGTGGTGTTCCCATATATGATTGTGCCCCTGTTCGTTGGCCGTGAAAAATCGATCAACGCGCTTGAAGAGGTGATGCGTCAGGACAAACATATCCTCCTGGCAGCCCAGAAGAACGCAAGCGATGATGACCCATCGCCCGACGCCATTTATGAGGTCGGGACACTGGCGTCTGTGCTTCAACTGCTGAAGCTTCCAGATGGCACCGTAAAGGTGCTCGTCGAAGGCACGTCGCGTGCGCGCATTTCCGAATTCACTGAGAACGCGGAATATTTCGAGGCCTCAATTGACCGTGTTGAAGAAGACATCGGTGCTGAAGACGAGATTGAAGCGCTCGCGCGGTCCGCGATTTCGCAGTTCGAAAGCTACGTGAAGCTCAACAAAAAGATTTCACCTGAAGTCTTGGGCACGATCTCTCAAATCGATGACTATTCGAAGCTGGCAGACACGATCGCTTCCCACCTCGCCATCAAGATCGCCGACAAGCAGGAGGTCCTGGAACTCACGACGGTTTCAGAACGTCTGGAGCGCGTCTATGCGCTGATGGAAAGTGAGATTTCAGTTCTGCAGGTCGAAAAGAAAATCCGCTCACGCGTCAAGCGTCAGATGGAGAAGACACAGCGCGAGTACTATCTGAACGAGCAGATGAAGGCCATCCAGAAGGAACTGGGTGACAGCGATGACGGCCGCGACGACATTGGTGAGTTCGAAGACAAGATCGAAAACATCAAACTGTCGAAAGAGGCCCGCGATAAGGCAACTGCCGAGCTGAAGAAGCTGAAGCAGATGAGCCCGATGTCGGCTGAAGCAACTGTTGTCCGCAACTACCTCGATTGGCTGTTGTCGATTCCGTGGAATACGCGCGGCAAGGTCAAGAAAGACCTCGCTGAAGCTGAAAAGGTCCTCGATATCGAGCACTACGGCCTTGAGAAGGTCAAAGAGCGCATTCTCGAATATCTGGCCGTCCAGAACCGGACCAACAAGCTGAAAGGGCCGATCCTTTGTCTCGTCGGGCCACCAGGTGTGGGTAAGACGTCGCTTGGCAAATCGATCGCCAACGCAACGGGTCGGGAATTTGTCCGCATGTCGCTTGGCGGCGTGCGCGACGAGGCAGAGATCCGTGGACACCGGCGGACCTACATCGGCTCGATGCCCGGCAAGGTCATCCAGTCCATGCGCAAGGCCAAGAAGTCCAACCCGCTGTTCCTTCTCGACGAGATCGACAAGATGGGTTCCGATTTCCGTGGTGATCCAGCCGCCGCTCTGTTGGAGGTTCTGGACCCCGAGCAAAACGGGACGTTCAACGACCACTACCTGGAGGTCGACTATGACCTGTCCAACGTGATGTTCGTCACAACGGCCAACACGCTGAACATTCCACCAGCCCTGATGGACCGGATGGAGATCATTCGGATTGCTGGGTACACCGAGGACGAAAAGCGTGAGATCGCCCGCCGCCACCTGATCGCTGAACAAACCAAGGCTCACGGGCTTGAGGAAGGCGAGTGGTCCATCGACGACGAGGCGTTGCTCGAACTGGTACGTCGCTACACGCGTGAAGCTGGCGTCCGGTCGCTGGAGCGTGAAGTCGCTAAAATGGCCCGGAAGTGCGTGAAGGAGATCCTGACGTCTTCGAAAACGAATATCGAGATCACCAAGGACAACCTGACCGATTATCTTGGCGTTCCAAAGTACCGGTATGGTGAGGCCGAACTGGAAGATCAGATTGGCATCGTCACGGGTCTGGCCTGGACGGAAGTTGGCGGTGAACTGCTCACCATCGAAGGCATCAAAATGCCCGGCAAGGGCAAGATGACCGTCACGGGCAACCTCCGTGATGTGATGAAGGAATCCATCCAGGCCGCGAATGCCTATGTGCGCTCGAGGTCCATCGACTTCGGCATCGAACCGCCGACGTTCGAAAAAACGGACATCCACGTTCACGTGCCGGAAGGTGCAACACCCAAGGATGGACCATCTGCCGGGGTTGCCATGGTTACGGCAATCGTGTCGGTGCTCACGCAAATCCCCGTCCGCAAGGATGTGGCCATGACAGGTGAAATCACGCTGCGCGGCCGTGTCCTTCCAATCGGCGGTTTGAAGGAGAAGATGCTCGCGGCCCTGCGTGGCGGGATCAAGACCGTTTTGATCCCCGAAGAAAACGTCAAGGACCTGGCAGACATCTCCGATGAGGTGAAGTCCAAGTTGGAAATCATCCCGGCTGCGCGCCTGGAGGATGTCCTGAAAGCTGCATTGGTGCGGATGCCAGACGCCATTGAATGGGACCAGGAAGCCCACGAAGCGGCCATGACAGCCAAAGCCGGTGGAGAAAATACGGGCCAACGCATCGCGCATTAAGCACGGCAAATAGGGCTTTGCTGTTCAAGCGGGTCTTGCGGCACCTAGGTCACAGAACGTCTTTGTGGCCTGACAACGGGGTGCTTTTGTAACCAGACAGAATGGAGGGCCTGGGTGGCAAACCCAGGCCCTTTCTTTGTGTATTGGCGTTTTGAACCAAGTGCTTGCGGCGTGCAGTCAACGAACTACGTGAGCCAAAATATGCACAAAAGTTCTTGCGTCCCACCTCCACCTAAACGCCGAACGACCGCGCCAACACTGTCCGCCACACTGTGTCAAATTAGAAACATACGCGGCTGTTCCGCGCACGTGGTATCTCAGTTTTGCCCAATGTTTTCGGGCGATCTGAGCATGTTTTGGGCTTGACGGAGGCCGACTTTGAGCGCTTTTGTGCGGGCTTCATGCGCCAGGGAGGCGTGTGCCGCGCCATTTCGGGCTGATCCGTAGCCTCTTGAGAACGTCGGACAGACCCCACCGCGCACAAAACAAGGATTAGAACGAATGAGCAAAAAAGACTTGGTCGATGCAATCGCCAGAGAATGTGAAATCACAAAAGAAAAGGCCGGTGTCGCCGTGGACGCCATGCTGGGCCACATCAAAGAGAGCATGAAAGCCGGCGAAGAAGTCCGCATTCCTGATTTCGGGACATTCAAGGTCACCGATCGAAAGGCACGCGAAGGCCGCAACCCTGCAACGGGCAAGGCAATCAAAATTCCAGCCTCAAAGGTTCCAAAGTTTGCCCCATCCAAAGGGCTCAAGGATCTGCTGAACTAAGCGATGGCCTGCGCGCATCCGCTCGGCCTTACGCGTCGGCCGGATGCGCGGCACTATCAAAACACCTCATAACAACGAACTTGCCAGCTTCTCCACGGCAGCCACAACACCGGTTCCAGCGTTGGGGTCGATAGGTATTGCAGGCCAACGCGAGCCAGACAAACGCGAACGAGACCAACCGCGAGGCAGATCAGCTGACGTTGTTGGCAGCGGTATGTGGTGTCAGGCATCGCGGCCCCGTCAGGGCGAACGTCAGCGCGGCACGACATTACTCAAACGACCTGCCCAGATAGAATTCCGGTCCTCAAAAGCCTGGCCAACTACGCCCGCACTTGCCTGCAAACCGCAAAAGGTCTGCAAACAGATGTCCGATGACCCAGATGAAATCTTCCCAGCCGGCACGGCACTAGATTTCGGTACGGCACCTTACCCCTTCATGCGCGTTCCCGGCCGGTCCGCGATCGACGCCGTCCACCACCTAAGCATCACCCACCAGGACCAGACCCCTGTGATCTGGGGCGATGATGAAGAAGCCACGCGCCTGTTCGAAGTGTTTAATGATCCAGGCCACGAACTACCTTCCCCATCAGACGTCATTCAAAAGGCAACCAGCCGATCCGCCGCCACGCTTTCTGCGGTCTATAAAGAGCAAATCCGCGAAAGCGTCGCAGCGTTCTACCGCCGATTGGGCAAGCCAAATCCCTATGATGAGGCAAGCCGCGAGACCGACCCTGGTCCGCCCCGTGGGACATGGCCAGAACACATCCAACCCCACGAGCAGCTGGTCTCGTTGCTGGACCACCGGACGAAGGACTTTAAGAAGGAAGTCCTGATCGGTCTGTTGCCAACGTCAAAACGGTGGGCGATTGCAGCGTACTTGGGCTTTGGAAACTGGAATAGCTGTCCCCCACCCGAGGTCCACGTCGCCCATGCGCGCGAATGGTTCGAAAGCTATGGCGCCAAGCCGGTGTTGAATTCAGCTGACACGATCGAGTTTTTCGTCGAACGCCCGATTGAAGATCGTAACACCGCCCTTGAAATGGCCTTGGTCCACCATGAGTACTGCAGCGACATCGTCGACCAGGGTGTAGGAACCATCGACGCACTGGCCGCCCACATCTATGGCGCGCAGTACTGGTATTTTTGGTGGGACTGATAATGCGCAAGGCTCGACAACACGCATCTTGATTGCGCGGCGTGGCCGGTCTATCAAACGCGACCTGCAAAGGGCGATTAGCTCAGTGGTAGAGCGCCTCGTTTACACCGAGGATGTCGGGAGTTCGACCCTCTCATCGCCCACCATCCCTTCCCATTGTCTTCAGCCGTTTGCGCGGGTCAGGCCCGTTGACCGCGCGGCGTTACAAAGCGGCGCGAACAACACCATCACGGTTGAGCCGCATCACATCCGGATACGCACAACGCCAACATGTTCCAAGCGGAACAGCGCCAGCTCTCATCTTGGCCGATAGATAGCCCACGTCCGGCACACATCCAGCCGGCATGGCTTCCAATCCACGAACCAAGCAGGTTCCAGACCAAGGTGATTTCGATGTCCAACACTGCCAAAACGTCTACACGCCCAATCAAGCTGGCCGGTTTCACCGCAATGGCAGTGGTGGTGGCTTTGGGAGCCCAAGCCATCATTGTTTCAGACGCAGCCCAGGCCCAACGCTTTAACCCCAAGAAGTTTGTGAACGACTATACGGGCATTACAGCGGTCAAGAACGGCATCAAACCCATCGGCAGGTTGGGCAACAACAAAGTCCGTAAGCCGCTGCGCAACCTGGGCAAAAAGCTCCAGAAATACGGCATCGGCCGCAATTGAAGCCCTGACATGGCCTGTGGCGTCATGGCCGGTAAGCCCCGGGTGATGCCCATCCGCCATATTCAGCATGCATTCACACTGTTGCCCACAGAATCGCATGGCATGTGGATGTTGCAGCCTTACATCTGTGACCCAGCGGAGTTGCAACGCATGCTTTCACGCATTGAACGGTCAACGCGTTTTCAAAGCGAGGCAATGATGTCGAACACGAAGCCAGCATCCGAAGCAAACGACGCTCCGAGCAGAGGGGACGCCGACTTCCCCGGCAACGCCTCCAAACACGATGCGCAAACCGATGCTCTGGTCGCCGAACTTCGCGATATGCAGCAAAAGGTTGCAAAGATCCTGGGATGCGATGTCCCCTCGGCAGCAAAACATGCAGCCAAGGCCGACAAAGTCGCCTGAGAGCTTCGCCCGTTCGCATGGAATCTGGCGGCGACCTCCTGTGATACGGCCTACTGTCTCACATGGGATCAGAGCAGTCACGAACCTCGCGAGCAGAAATCCATCCGTCGCCGAGGAGCACGTGTTTTATACCTGGCACTGGACGGCAAACTGGCTTGACACAGCACCGTCCGGCCCGTAGACATCGCGGCTCTGGACGATGGCAAGGCCTACTGCGCCGTCGCCGTCCTACGCGGGAGTAGCTCAGTTGGTTAGAGCGCCGGCCTGTCACGCCGGAGGCCGCGGGTTCAAGTCCCGTCTCTCGCGCCAATCATATCCAGTGGCACACTCAAAACCCTGACCGAATTTGAGGACCCCGCGCGAACCTGTGCGGGATGTACACGATCCCGTGCGAGCGTCATCAGCTCAGCGGTGATATTCTGCAACTTTCGTCCCGGTTTTCCAAAACACATCAGTCGTTTGGACACCTATAAACCGCGTCGGAGTGGTTCATATCTGGTGCAACGTCGGCTATACCTATGTTCGAAATATCTCGGGAACGCGGTCGCAAACCGGGTTGGCCGCATCTGTCTACGCGTCCGCCATGCAACCTTGAATGACATATCGCGCTTGTCTTCTCATAGCTCACGCCTGCGGTTTTCCGCGCCCAACACAGTCCGAAACCAAAGCCGAAAGCCTCGCATCATTGACCGTCAGACGTCATAGTCGGTCCAAAATGACCAAGCTCTGGAGTTCGCATGAACCAACTGTTTCTCGATTACTTGCCCATCGTCGTGTTTCTCGGCGTGTCGATCGTCATCGCAGGCGCGCTATTGATCGCTCCATTTCTCGTTGCGGTTCAAAATCCCGACCCTGAAAAGGTGTCGGCGTATGAATGCGGGTTCAATGCATTCGATGACGCCCGGATGAAGTTTGACGTCCGGTTTTATCTGGTCGCAATCCTGTTCATCATCTTCGATCTGGAAATCGCCTTCCTGTTCCCTTGGGCGGTGGCGTTCGGCGACATTGGCATGTTGGGTTTTTGGTCGATGATGGTGTTCCTGGCCGTACTGACCATCGGCTTTGCCTATGAATGGAAAAAGGGTGCTCTCGAATGGGATTGATCGTTCCCCCGCATATCAACTCACCTCAGTTCCTGTTCGACAAGGTGGATGAAGGCTCTGCCGCAGCAGCCGCCGAGAGCAATTTCGGCAAGCCAACGGACCCGTATTTCTCCGAGATCAACAACGAACTGGCCGACAAGGGCTTTCTCGTCACCACGACCGACGATCTGATCAACTGGGCCCGCACCGGTTCGTTGATGTGGATGACATTCGGTCTGGCATGTTGCGCCGTGGAAATGATGCAGGCCTCCATGCCGCGTTACGATCTGGAACGGTTCGGCTTTGCACCGCGCGCCTCGCCGCGTCAGTCCGATGTGATGATCGTCGCCGGTACACTGACCAACAAGATGGCTCCCGCCCTGCGCAAGGTCTATGACCAGATGCCAGAGCCCCGCTATGTCATCTCCATGGGGTCATGCGCCAACGGCGGCGGCTATTATCACTATTCATATGCCGTGGTTCGCGGATGCGATCGGATCGTGCCCGTCGATGTCTACGTGCCCGGCTGCCCGCCCACGGCTGAAGCACTCGTTTACGGCGTCCTCCTGCTCCAGCGCAAAATTCGCCGTGTGGGGACGATCGCCCGATAAGACGACCGTTCGACAACATGTCGAACAGATCGCCATTTAAGCCAACTGCAATACGGCCAGCCAACTCCGAGGGCCACTGATGTCAAAGACCACCGAAGAAGACTTGAGCGATCTGGAAGCCTTCATTTCCGTCAAGATGTCGACGGTCCTGCTCTCAACACAGATCCGCTTCGATGAGCTGACCTTGACGGTCGACCGCGACAGCCTCCCCCAGGTCCTCAAATTCCTGCGCGATGAAGCCCGGTGCCGGTTTGAAATCCTGATCGACATCTGCGGCGTTGACTATCCTGGACGCAAGAACCGCTTCGAGGTCGTCTACCACCTGCTGAGCGCGCACCACAATCAGCGCATCCGCGTCAAACTCGAAACGGACGCCAACACACCTGTTCCAAGCGCGATCCCGGTATTTGCGGCAGCCAACTGGTATGAGCGCGAAGCCTACGACATGTACGGCATCCTGTTTTGCGGGCACCCAGACTTGCGCCGCATCCTCACCGACTACGGCTTCAAAGGCCATCCAATGCGCAAGGACTTCCCGCTCACCGGTTATGTCGAGGTGCGCTATGACGACACACAAAAACGCGTTGTGTACGAGCCCGTCAAACTGACCCAGGAATTCCGCGACTTCGATTTCGAAAGCCCCTGGGAAGGCCCCGACTACGTTCTCCCCGGCGACGAAAAAGCTTCCGGCGAACCGCCCAAGCCGAACTGATGAAACCGACCCTTCAACCTGGCGCCCGCGCCGAATTCGAATTCGTCGTGACGTCTGATAAGACCGTGCCGCAGCTCTACCCCGAAGCGCCCGAGTTCCAGGCCATCCCCGGTGTCTTCGCAACAGGCTTTCACGTTGGTCTTATGGAATGGGCGGCGATCAAGGCGCTCGCACCACATATGGAAGATGGCGAAGGTTCGCTCGGCATCCACGTTGACGTCTCGCACGCTGGCGCGACATTGCCAGGCCAGACCATCACCGTCTCAGCAGAAGTCACCAAGATCGAAGGCCGCCGCATTACATTCAACGTCACGGCTCACGACAGTATCGAGCCGATCGGCAGCGGCACCCACCAGCGCATGGTGGTTCCATGGGACCGCTTTAAGGCGAAGGTCAACCAAAAGGCGAAAGCCGCGGACGTGCCTGGCCTCGTAAGCTGACAGTAGTGGGCGGAAGCTGAGGAGAAGCGACAGCCATGAGCGACATCAAGCCCACCGAGCCATCAGCTAAACTCACGGGCCGATGTCTTTGTGGCGCGGTGTCCTACCAGGTCAACGCAAACGAGCATGTTGACGTCTGCCATTGCAAGATGTGCCGAAGATGGTCCGGCGGTCCGGTTTTCGCGGTTGAAGCCAATGGCAGACTCGAAATTGCCGGCCAGGACAACCTTGCCGTGTACAACTCATCTGAATGGGGCGAACGGTGCTTTTGCAAAACATGCGGCACGAATTTGTTTTGGCGCGCGCCCAGCATGGGGTTCACTGCCGTTATGGCCGGCTCATTGGACGACGAGCAGCACCTGAAGCTGACCAAGCAGATTTTCATTGACCACAAGGCACCCTATTTCAGCTTTGCAAATGAGACCGAAAACCTGACAGAAGCTCAGGTCATCGCACTATTTGCAGGCACAGAGGGCTCGAGCGGTGGCGGATGAATGGAAAGCTGACCACACGCCGGGTTCGGTCTGCATAGAAGGGCTTGGACCAAAGGCTTGTTGTCTCATCCCTCGACGACACCCCGACACTCCGTGCTATCTCTAGCACTAGAAATCAAATGGCCGACTACCTGACCTGGAGCCGAAAACGACAATGGCTGAAACCGATATCCGCCAATTCAACATCAACTTCGGTCCCCAGCACCCGGCGGCCCACGGCGTCCTACGGCTGGTGCTCGAACTTGACGGCGAGGTCGTCGAACGCGTGGACCCGCACATCGGGCTCCTCCACCGCGGCACGGAAAAGCTGATCGAGCACAAAACGTATCTCCAGGCCATCGGTTATTTCGACCGCCTGGACTACGTGGCGCCCATGAACCAGGAACACGCGTTCTGCATGGCAGCCGAGCGTCTCATCGGCATGGAGATCCCTGCACGCGCCTCATACATTCGCGTCCTGTACTCCGAGATCGGTCGTATTCTTTCGCACCTGCTCAACGTCACCACCCAGGCCATGGACGTCGGCGCGTTGACACCGCCGCTGTGGGGCTTTGAGGAACGCGAAAAGCTGATGGTGTTTTATGAACGCGCATCTGGTTCACGCATGCACGCAAAGTACTTCCGCATCGGCGGTGTTCACCAGGACCTGCCGCCGGAACTGATCGACGACATCTACGATTGGTGCGATCCGTTCCTGACCGTGCTTGACGAGATCGACGCGCTGTTGACCGGCAACCGGATCTTCAAACAGCGCAACGTCGACATCGGCGTGGTCAGCCTGGAAGAATGCTTCGACCTGGGATTCTCGGGAGTAATGGTGCGCGGCTCAGGCGCAGCATGGGACCTTCGCAAATCGCAACCCTATGAGCGCTACGAAGAGTTCGACTTCGACATCCCCATCGGCAAGAACGGCGACTGCTACGACCGCTATTTGCTGCGCATGCAGGAGATGCGGGAAAGCGCAAAGATCATGCGCCAGGCGTGTGAAAAACTCCGTTCACCGGAGGGCCAGGGTCCCTACGCCGCCGAAAACAAGAAGGTTGTTCCACCCAAACGCGGTGAGATGAAACGCTCCATGGAGGCGCTCATCCACCACTTCAAGCTGTACACCGAAGGGTTCCATGTGCCCGAAGGCGAAGTCTACGCCAGCGTCGAGGCGCCCAAGGGCGAGTTCGGCGTGTACCTCGTCTCCGATGGATCCAACAAACCCTACCGCTGCAAGATCCGCGCGCCCGGTTTTCCCCATCTGCAGGCCATGGACTACATGAACAAGGGCCACATGCTGGCCGACGTGTCCGCCATCATCGGCTCCCTCGACATCGTCTTCGGCGAGATCGACCGGTAGCTGAAGGTCGTTTGAGCCCAGCCATAGCCACGGGGGGTCGCCAGCGGCTGACTTGCCAGGACCCAAGATTGCCACCATGGTCACCGACTGTTGTATCGGGATCAACGGTGGAGGTGTCTGGGACCAAATGAACCATGCGCCCAAACCAGAACTCGGCGGAGCCAGGGTGCACAAATCCAGGCAGGCTGCAGATGTCATGCGCCAGCAAACTAACGGCCTCCAGCCGCCCCCTTGCCGGCGGATACGCAGCCGTGTCCTCATCATCGCTCTGGCCTTCGGACTTGCGCCTCCACCTACAGGCTACGCGCAAACGTATGCCCAAAACGCAGCCCCGGCGAATGTGCAGGCCCAGACCCCCACTGAAACGCAGGCCACAGAGTTGAGGGGGACGGCGGCTGCCGAACCCATCACCCAGGCCGCAGACGTTCGAACAATTGCGACCGTAAAAGAGGCCGTCGTTGTTTTGCTCGCAGACCCCGACACTCTCACGCTACCTGTACGCAAACAGCTAGAACCCCTGCGGGCGTATTACGGCGAACCATCAAGCCTGCTGTTATGGGACGATGAAGAACGCGCAGCGAGCTTTTTGCTGCGCCTGGAAAACGCAAGATTCGATGGCTTGGACGCAGCCGACTATCCGACCGGGTCCCTGCAGGATGTGCGCGCACCGAACCGGTTTGCCCTAAGCCGGGACGCACAACTGGTGCAGGCTGCCAATGCCGAACTGTATTGGTCAGCCTTCTTTTTGAAGTATGCGACCGAGATCAAGGTCGGCCGCTTTCTTCCCACCAAGATAGATCCGAAACTTTATTGGCAGCCCAAAACCATTAATCAAGCGGCGGCCCTAGAATTGCTCTCGGCACTACAGTCGCTGGATCAGTTCGTGGAGGCCTGGGAACCGCAAATCCCGGACTATAAGCTGCTGAAGATCGCTCTCACCGATTATCTGGCGATCTATGAACACGGCGGATGGGGCCGGGTGCCTGTTGGTCAAACGCTTTTGAAGCCTGGTGACACCTCCGATGCGGTCCCCGCACTCAGGATGAGGTTGGCGGCAACGGACGGTGTCGACCCAGGGACAGAACCAGACCGAACCACGACCTATTCAGACGACCTCTTGGCAGCCGTGAAGCGGTTTCAAACGCGCCACGGGCTCGCAGCCGATGGCGTCGTGGGCAAGCAAACGTATTTCCAGCTGAATATCCCGGTGGAAGAACGCATCCGGCAGATCGCATTGTCCATGGAGCGGTGGCGGTGGATGCCTGAGGCGTTGGGCAACCACTATGTGATGGTCAACATTGCAGGCTTCGAGTTGAAGCGTGTGCGCGGTAACGAAATCGAAGAGACCATGCGCGTTGTGGTTGGCAAGCCCTATCACCAGACCCCGGTCTTTTCCGAAGCGATGGACTATGTCGAGATCAATCCGTATTGGAATGTCCCGCGATCGATTGCCGTGAATGAAGAATTGGCCAAGTTGAAAGCCAACCCCGGCGGCCTGGCGGCCAAAGGCATTGAGGCTTTGCAGGATGACAAACCGATCCCGGTCACAGCGATCAACTGGGCACCTTACTCAAAGTCGAACTTCCCATTTCGCCTTCGCCAGAAGCCGGGACCGCAGAACGCCCTAGGGCGCGTCAAATTCATGTTCCCCAATCGCTTCAACGTCTATATGCACGACACCCCCGCCCGCAGTCTGTTCAGCCGGGACGAACGCGCCTTTTCACATGGTTGCATCCGGCTGGCCCGCCCAATCGATTTCGCAGAGCAAATCCTGGCTGCGGTCCCCGGCTGGGATCGGCCCCGGATCGATGCGGTCCTGGCAACCGGCAAACGAACGGTTGTGTCGCTCAAGCAGCCCATCCAGGTCCATCTGACCTATTCGACGGCCTGGCGCGAGGTCAACGGCGAGATCAATTTTCGACCAGACATTTATCGCCGCGATGCCAAGCTGTCGTCGACACTGTTCGGCAAGCCTTACGCTTACTAACCGCAAGCACTGCTATGAGGCGCCGGTTTACGGAAACGAAAACGACTTCACAGGCGATTGTGAACCGTCGGCATAGATCAGCTGAACCGCCAACGAGGCTGGCGGCCGCCGATAGGTCTTGTAGATCTTTGTGTTTTCCGAGATCGCAAACGGGTCCTTGGGATTACACCCAGGCACGGGCCAACGGGCATCCAGCGCGTCCGCAGCTTCACCATAGCGGATCTCGCTAAGCGCACATCCGTAGCTCAACAGATGTGTGAAATAGACGAGGTATTTGCCATTCCAGTCGCGTCCCTCGATCCATTTCGGCGTGATGTTCTCCAAGATGTTCTTGGCATTCGCAACATGCGCCTCGGCCGCATTGAACCGCTTGCGAAACGGTCCTTGTTCATTGCCGCGCACATCATCGTAAGAGACGTAAATATCGGCGGCATCAATATCGAGCGGCATCGAAAAGAACATGCGCGGCATTTTCATACCAGTCCGCGTATCGATTACATCCATCTGCCCGAGCGACGTGAGTGGCGCATTGCCGATCGCATAACGGATGTCCTTGGCAGGTTCAGCCAGGTTGATCGTGACCATCCAACCTGAGTTGGACGGCGAGGCAGACAGTGTTACCGGCGAAATATCAACCGCGCGGTTCTGATAGGGAGCAAGCCGCGCGACAACCGTATCGCGCAACGCATCGGCCCTGCGTTTATCAAGAAAATGCCGGTAGATGTCGCCGGCCTCATCGGCCTTGACGAATGCCTCCAGCGCAGCCTTTTCCTTCTGCTTGTCGCTCAGCGCCTGATCGCCCAGGCGGTCGACGGAATAGAGCTGCGCGATTTCATACCACGCCGGACCATAGCCCTCCGCAGGCTCCGCCAGGGCCCTCAGCTTCGTTTCGCGTTGAGAAGTCGAAGCGAGCACGGCGGCCATGAGAGCGACCGCCTTATTCTCGGGTTGCGCATCGCCAAGATCGGCATAGATCTCACGCGCGCCCAACAGGCCTTCCTGCGATTTCAGAAGCGCAACATAGGCCTGATGCAGGTCAATGGCGCTCGTGCCTTTCGTGGCAGCCCGCTCATACATCCGCCGCGCAGACAAGGGATCGCCCCGCCGCTCAAAGACCCGCGCATTGTTGTAAAAATCCGTGACCGTCTCAGGCTCAGCAATCAACCCGCCAAGCTTCTCGAGCCGCTCAAGGCCCTCGTTGGCCTTTTGCTTCAACTGCGGCACCGGAAGAAGCGCGATGGACGTATCTGCTCCAGTGGCTTCACCGTTGAAAATGGCAGCCCCGCCCGGCTTGTCATCATCAAAGAACGTGGCCGCCGTTTGGTAGTCGCGCTTCGCAAGCGCAAAGCGTTCCTGTGTCTCATGAACCCGCCCCCGCTCAAGATAGGCGGCCGCATAATTCGGCTTGGCAGCAATGGCCTGATCAAGGTCGTCGAGCGCATCGAACAATTCGCCGCGCGACACGCGTGCAGCGCCCCGGAGGAATGCAGCTTCGGCAATGGATGATTGAACGCCAGGGCGGCGCTTGATGATGGAACCGCAACCTGTGATCACCCGCTTGTAATCGCCAGAGCGGCAGTCGGCCCAGTCATTGGTCAACGTATCGGCCCTTGCCGTTGCCGATAGCGACGAACCGGCGAGCGGCCCGAGGAGTTGCCCCAGAACGGGCCCAAGAAACGGTCCGAGAAGAAGGGCGGCAAGCCCCAAAGTCAGCCGGTGCATCGACGTCCCCACAAGCAAATGGTCAAACAAAAATTGGACGCCAGCCTAACACAGCGAAATTGGCAGCCTGTTACCCGCGCGACCAGCACAGACTGCCAATTTCATTTTTAGTTACTGGGTTTAGTTACTGCGCGTGACTTCCACGAGGTTGTCCGAAAACGATGGGGCATGTCCCATGTCCGTAAACTCAGCTGAGCTGATGGAATTCACGGTGCCCTGGTTAAGCTGCCGCCAATACCCAAGCGTGGCCACAACCACGCCCGCCTGAACATCATCGCTGATCCGCGCGACACCCTTGAAAGCCCCACGGTCGTTGGCGACGGTGACCCGGTCGCCTTCGATGATCCCGCGCTTGCCTGCATCGGCTTTGCTGATCAGCACGAACTGCTTACCCTGGCCTTTGATCTTCTCATCCATGTTTGCATAACACGAGTTCAAGAAGCCATGACTCTTCGGCGACACGATGTTGAGTGGGAACTTCTCAGCCAGGAGTTTATTGGTTGCCGGTGACTCGCGCGGCGGTGTGTAGTCCGGCAGCGGGTCCAGTGGTTCACCCGGTTGGAAGCCCTCATACATCTGGCGGAATGGGCCAGCCACAAAGTTCGTGGCACCAGGAACTTCGAACATGCACTTGCCGCTTTCCGTCGGGAAGTTGCCTTCCTTGTGGGGCGCGCGATCGTCCTTCGTGCCCACCTTGAGACGGGCATACCCATGCGCCCGCATATAGTCGAGATCAATGCCCTCGCAGGCAGGTGCATCCCAGTCGACATAGTTCTCCAAGCACTCCGTATCCGACCACTTGAAGTTTTCGTCCTCGTAGCCGAACCGTGCTGCCAATCTTCGGAAGATCTCGTTGTTGGGGATCGCTTCGCCAGGCGCATCTGCACACTTTTCATTGTAGGTCAGATAGAGGTGACCCCACGACAGGATCATGTCTTCGTGTTCAGCACCCATGGTAGCGGGCAGCAAAATGTCGGCATACGACGCTGTATCGGAAATGAAGTGTTCAGCCGACACGAGGAACAGGTCCTCGTTCATCAGGCCTTCAACGATCTTGTCGGTTTCCGGTGCCTGCGTGACCGGGTTGGAATTCCAGCACATCATTGACTTGATTGGGACGTCGAGTTCCGTTTCGCCAAGCAGCGCGCGACCGATCTGCAGATTGTTGACCACCTGGGTGCCCTTAGGGATGAGGTCTGGTCGGCAGATCACATCGAACTTGTAAGGGTGTTCCCACACAGGGAACTGCGTGATCCCGCCACCCACATGACGCCATGCGCCTGTCAGAGCCGGGATCGACGAGACCGCTCGGATTGTCTGACCACCGCCGTGATGCCGCTCCAGCGCGACACCAATACGGATCGCTGCTGGCTGGGACGTGGCAAGTTCCCTTGCAAACTGGCGGATGTCGTCGGCCGGGACACCCGTGATATCGGCTGCCCATTCCGGTGTTCGCTCTGCTGCTCGTTCTTTGAGTGCATCAAAGCCCTGCGTGTAATTCTCAACGTAGTCTTCATCGACCAACCCCTGATCGATGATCGAATTGATCATCGCCATGGCCAGCGCGCCGTCTGTCCCAGGTTTCGGGCAGATGTGCCAATCGGCTTCCTTGGCTGTCCGTGAGCGGTAGGCGTCGATGACGACGACCTTGGCGCCAGTCTTTTGAGCTTCCTTCACGATCGCCCAGTGATGCAGGTTCGTGCTGACACTGTTACAAGCCCAGATGACGATGTACTTGGAGTGGATATAACTTTCAGGGTCCACACCAGCCGTCGGTCCGACCGTCAATAGCCAGGCCGTACATGAGCCCTCGCCGCAAAATGTGCGTTCGCAGACCGTGGCTCCCATGCGGTTGAAGAAGGCGTCTCCGCCATTCAATCCGTGAACCAGCCCCTGGTTGCCAAGATAGCTGTATGGAATGATGGCCTGAGGGCCGTGCTCATCCATGATCTTCGTCCAGCGCGTAACGATCTCGTCCAGCGCCTCATCCCAGGTGATGCGTTCAAACTGCTTGGAGCCCTTCGGCCCGGTTCGGCGCATAGGGTACAGCAGCCTGTCGGGATGATAGTGCCGCTTTTCATAGTCCTTGAGCTTCACGCACAGCCCCCCCCGGGTCATCGGGTGGTCCGGGTTCCCGCGCACACTTTTGAGCAGCCCGTTTTCAACTTCGAACAGCATCGCGCACGTATCGGGGCAGTCGTGCGGGCATCCGCCATAGAAAAACTTCTGCTTCGGCTGCTCATTCATGGTGTTGCTCCATAGGGGTGGCTCTTTGCCGGTCTTCGCGGGCGGGCTGAATTATCCTGCACTCTGGCGTGATCGACTTTGAAGCGCAAGGGCCGCGCAGCACCACACGCGCCAGGACAAGACATCCAGACGCTTCGATCTGTGGGTTGATTGGGGCAGGCGCGTATCTCAACGGCGCGGGTCTGGTTCAGGACTTCGCGCTTGGAGGTTGATCTCAGCAGTCGAAGCCGCCAGCGATAGAGCAGTTGATCTGTTTCGTAACCTTCTGGCGCACGTCAGGCTTGGCCTTGGTTGTCTTTTTCGTTTTGCGCGGCTTGGATTTGCTGGCCGTCTTTTTGTGCGTCGACTTCTTTTTCGTTTTAGCCCGCTTCTTTTTCGTTGAGCTGCGTTTCGACTTGGTCGCTTTCGGCCGTGTCTTCGTCGCTGGTCGTGTTCTCACGCGCTGCCGCTCATAGGTGTTTGGCTTAGCACTGGGCAGTGGAATAGCCGACGAAGATGGCGTGTCGCCAGTGACAGCTCCAGGCTGAACGACCTCACCAGCATCACCCGGTGTGAGTAGACTTGTCGTGGTGTTTGCATCTGATGGTTGTGGGTTGCCCAGTTCCAGCGCTTCAAACAGCCGGGCCGCCTGATTGAAATCTTGTTTTGCAAGAGCATATCGCCCAAGGGCTTCATGGGCCCGACCGCGCTCCAGATAAGCCCCGGCATGGTTCGGCTTCAGTGAAATCGCTTTGTCGAGGTCAGCCAGCCCGCGCGCCATGTCCTTGTTGGCCACATGGGCTATGCCGCGCAGGGCGTAGGCATCGGCCAGATGGTCAGCCAGGTGCTCGGATTTGTCAGGGTTGGCGGAGATTATGGCCGAGCAGCTGTCAATTGCGCGAGACGGGTCCTGGGATCGGCAAGCAGCCCAGCTATCTGCCTGTGCAGCAGTTGCGTGGGCAAGCACTACACAAACCAGGACAAAAAATGCTCTGATCGTCCGGGACACGGGATGCCTCCATAGGTTGGGACAACAGTTAAAGTTGGCCAACTCAATTTCAAGTTTGAGCCCGATCATAGCTGCAACGAGGCGATCAGGCCTGTTCCCGGCGGAACCCGATCATCAATAACCCGCACAACACACGGGAACGGCGACCCATATCCATAACGACCCCTGATCTTGGGGGGGACGACACGATGGGATGGGCGGCCCAACCATGGCAACATGTGGTGCGCAATGAGTGTCAAGCCGGAGACAACGGTACTAGACCAGATCAGCGGCAAAATTTCCAGCAAATGCCGCATCTACAGCTAATGGAATATCTGAGATAGCGTCGCCCCAGCTTCGTTGGTCATCGCCTGTTTTGCTGTTTTTGACCCGTCAGCCGCAGGCTTCGCAAAATACAACGTCTACTGAAGACAGGGGCATGTAGTTACTTTGGATTAACCGAATCTCCCCATCCTCCGGTGTGCAATTCCAATACCGGGGACCCGTATTCCATGCCCGCCCAGTTTCATAGATTGACGTCAGCGGCCTGTGTTTTTGTCGTCGCATTGAGCTTGGCCGGCTGCCAAACGACCGGACCCGGTGCCGCTTCGTACGGCAGCGGCTCCATCGCCTCGAACGGGACAGGCAATGGCACGGGGACAGGAACCGGAACCACCGTAACCACAGGTACGAACGGAGCGCTGGGCACAGCGCCCCCACAGGTGTTCCGCACCACCATCGCCGTACCGTCTGACCCAGCGACCGTGTTCTCCGGGACAGGGACATCTGGCGGCGTAGAGGGTGTGGTGATCGCCGATACATCAAACGTTTCAGTCAACGCCAGGACTGCTGCAGGCGGAGCCGATGCCATTGCCTCGCGCGATTTGAACAACGCGTCCATCGCATCGATCGACCCCAACGCACCGACTGTCATCAACGCCGTTGCCCTGGGTACAAACGATATAAACAATGTCGAGACCCCCGAGGACTATACCACGGGCACGTCATTGATTGTTTCAAACGTCAACGGCCGTTTTTTCCAGAATGGTGACTTTCTTGGAAGTTCACAATTTGGATTTGTCTCCGAGCGCGTCGGCCTGACCGAAAGGGTCGCGGGCTTTCATTCGGGAATCGAAACAGCCGTCAACAACATGCCAACGACAGGGCAGGCGAATTATCTCGGCGGGTTTTCCGGAAGGCAGTACAATATCGGTGCCAATACCTCACGAGAAATCCGCTCAACATCCTTGCTCCAGGCCGATTTCGCAGGTGGCACGGTAAATGGTGTCGTAGGTCTCGACCCGCGAGATCAGAATACGATAAGTCCAGCATATTTCGTGCAGTTTCAGTCCACCATCAATCGGAACACGTTTGCCGGCACGGCGGACTTTCGCGATCTCATCACCGGTGCGGCTATTGGGACGGTATCGAATTCGTCGGCAAGCGGTGGATTTTATGGCGCGGGTGCCCGGGAAATCGCCGGTGCGTTGCGCATCGAAGGCAACCCCGATGGCACACCGACGGTTGTCGTCGGTGGCTTCGGCGGTGTCATGAACCCAGACGTGCAGCTCCGAATTGTCCCTTAGCGCACTTGATGCCCTTAGCGCGGCTTGATGAATGACACGTGTGTGATTGGCGTTTGACTGCAGAAAAGGGTGCGGCACCAGCTCAATCCCAATGCTCAATTGTCAGGCACCGATGACACGACGTCTCGCCATCATTTCCATAATCGTTGCTGCCTGCTGTTCGACGCTGCATGCAAAGGCTAACCCTGCCTGGGAAACATCCGTTTCCCGCTATGACCGCATCTCCGTTGGAGAGCTTCAACAGACCTGGCATTCCCTTCCTGCCGAATCCAAAATGACAGCCCTGTTCCAACTCGTCGCGCAGGGCGAGTTCGAGGCCGCTCAGGCATTCCTGGACCGCTCAAAATTTGGTGGTGGTGCGGCACTTGATGCCACCTATATCCAGGGTCTAGTTTACAAAAATACCGACCAGTTCGATGCAGCGGCGGAACGCTTCCGGCAGATCCTCGTCAACCATCCAGACAACCAGCCAGCCCGGATACAACTCGCGCATACCCTTTTCCTCATGAAGGAAGACGAAAGCGCACGTCACCATTTTCAGTTGGCACTTGGTTCAGTCACAAACCGTGATCTGGAAAACAACATTCGCAACTTCATCGACCAGCTGGACCGTCGCAAGCGCTGGCACCTTGGCGCACATATCTCCATTGCCCCGTCGACCAACTTCAACCAGGGCGCCGACGACGGGATCATCTATCTCAACGGGCTGCCATTCCAGATCACGGATGAGGGCACGAAGAAAAGCGGCATCGGGTTGAACGGCGGCTTCAACGCCGGGTACCGGTTCGCCGTCACCGACCGCCTCGACTTTGTCACGGGCGCTGGTGTCCACTTCAAGGAATACGACGGCGAAACGTATGACGACCATGCCATCAGCGCACAGATCGGGCCCCGGTATACCGACACACTCGGCCATGTCGGTTTATACGCCACCTACAACCGCCGCTGGTTTGCCCACACACCCTATTCGACCGGCATCGGCGGGCGCGCGCAGCTCACCGCTCAACTTTCAAACCGCGCGCTGTTGTCTGCGTCAGTGGGCTGTTCATGGAACACGCACGACGAGGCCGAACATTATGATGGCAGATCCTGTTTTGCCGCAGGCTACATCGACCAGCACCTGTCCAGCACGATGTACGCAAGGCTTCTTGCCGGCAGCAACACCAGCCTGACGTCGCGCGAACACCTTGACCACGCTGGTTGGTATGGTGGCCTGGGGCTGTATACGGAACTGGCCTGGGGAACATCGATCTATGGCGAAATCCGCTACACCAAGCGCGACTTCGACGGAGCCTTCCCAGGATCGTTTGAGCCCCGCGACGACAAGCAATTCGACGTGACCGGCACACTGACAAAGCGCGACTGGAACTACATGGGCTTCGCTCCGCAGTTCGAATATGGCTACACGCGCAATGTCTCAAACGTACCGTTCTACGATTACGATGCGCACAGCGTGAACATGACGCTGACCAAGAACTTCTGACGTGTGTTGATCACCTTAAACGAGCCGGTCCCTGGGTTCGCCACCAGCAAAAAACGCATCCAGATTGTCGAGCGCGCGAAACCCCATCGCATCACGTGTCTCACGCGTGGCACTGCCAATGTGCGGCAACATGAAAACGTTCGGCAGCTTTGACAGCTCCGCATTCCCGCCAGGTTCGGTCTTGAACACATCAAGCCCTGCTGCTGCCACCTTTCCCGATGAAAGCGCAGCAATCAGCGCCGCCTCGTCGATAAGCGCACCACGTGCCGTGTTCACAACCACAGCCCCGTCCGGCAACATGGCAAACCTCTCAGCGTTCATCAGGTCCATCGTCTCAGGTGTCGCCGGGCAATGGAGAGATAGGAACTCCGAAACCGGCAGCAAGCTGTCGATGGTCTCGTGAAAAATCGCTCCAGCCTCCTGGTCTTCTGCCAGCCGTGACCGGTTGTAGTAGTGGATCTCCATGCCAAAACCGGACACCAGCTTGGCGAAG
>JBCBRH010000036.1:0-42078 GCA_039819785.1 Pseudomonadota bacterium
GCGGAAGCACTGCTTGACGGCTGGTGTGCCTGGAGCGTGCTGCGAGCAGTAGGAGAAGTAGTCTCCGATGCAGGCCCGCTTGACGTAGCCTGGGACGGCGAAAGCTGATGTTGCTGTGGCTGTCAGTGCGATGGTTGCGATGGCGATGGAAGCGATGCGGGTCATGGGACTGTTCCTTCGGGCCGGGTTGTTTGTTTCTCTGTGTTGAACTCAACCTACCCAATGGGCCCCACCCCCACAGTTCCCCAAGGAACGCCGCAATTAACGCAGCGAAAAAAAACGTCATCCCGGCCGTCGACGCCCAAATCCAGTCTGTATTGAAGCGACAGATTGGCGCGTGACATCCCAGAAAAACCGGCGAAGCGAATGTCCGTCATGTGCGCTTTGTCCAGCTTGGCCCCAGACACTTTTTGTCCAGCTTGGCCCCAGACACTTGTTGACCACGCTCTGAGCCCTGTTCACCATCGCCTTCTCAGTCAGGCCCTCGGGCCTGCTGACCGTCGCCTTCTCAATCAAGCCCTCGGGCCTGCTGACCATCGCCTTCTCAATCAAGCCCTCGGGCCTGCTGACCATCGCCTGCTCAATCAGGCCCTTGGGCCTGTTGACCATCAAGTGTCACTTCCCAATGCAGAACCGGCCGAACACCTGATCGAGAACATCTTCGACATCGACGCGGCCGGTAAGCCGGCCCAGCTCGAATGCCGCGCGGCGCAATTCCTCAGCCCGCAGCTCAACGTCGAGACCGCTTTGCCCAAACCCATGAAGATATTCAAGCGCAGCCGACAGGTGCTCCCGGTGCCGCGCCTGAGTAATGTAGACCGGCGTATCCGCGTCGCACACAGCCGCCGTTCGCGCGACGATCCGCGAGATCAACACCTCAAGACCTTCACCGGATTTCGCAGACACAAGGATTGCGTCAGGCGGTGCTGCCGCGCGTTGGGCAACCGACAACAAATCGCCCTTGCTCAAGACCCTCCGAATGGCGTCCCGCGGCAACGCCAATTGGTCCAGGTCCGAAGGCCACGTCCCAAACGGCTGTTCTGGATCATCCAGCCACAAAGCAAGATCGGCTCGCTTTGCACTCTCGGTCGACCGGCGGATACCCTCCTTTTCAACCGCACTCTCCGTCGCGCGAAGCCCGGCGGTATCAGTGAGGATGATCGGCACACCGCCAAGGTCGAGACGAACTTCGATCAGGTCACGCGTGGTCCCAGGTTCCTCAGAAACAATCGCAGCATCCCGCCGCGCCAGCGCATTCAATAGGCTTGACTTGCCGGCATTCGGCGGTCCCACCAGAACCACACGAAACCCGTCCCGCAAAATCTCACCACGGTTCTGATCAGACAATACACTCCCGATGTCGTCGACCAACCCCCGCACCCGCTCATCGGCGTGGCTGACAGCATCCGTGGCAACATCAGGCTCATCGGAAAAATCAATGGCCGCTTCGACAAGCGCCATCGCCCCGATCAAGTCATCACGCCAGCTCTCAACCTTTTGGAACAATGCGCCATCGGCCTGTTTCAAAGCCTGCAACCGCTGCGCCTCGGTTTCAGCATCAATCAGGTCCGCCAATCCTTCCGCCTGGGTCAAATCCATCTTGCCGTTCTGGAAAGCCCGCCGTGCGAAGTCTCCTGCCTCTGCCGGCTGACATGCCTCGCAATCGGCCAACGCGGACCGCATCGCCAAGACCACTGCGCGTCCGCCATGGCAGTGGAATTCTGCCATGTCCTCGCCGGTAAAGCTGGCCGGACCTGGAAACCAGATGACCAGCCCCCGGTCGATAACCCCACCGCCAGTTGGGTCACGCATCGTCTTCAACGCTGCAACTCTCGGCTTCGGCACGGCACCGCAAACCGCCTGAACAACATTTCGCGTCATCGGCCCTGAAACCCGAAAGACAGCCACGCCCGCACGCCCCGGCGCACTCGAAAGGGCGAAAATTGTCGGCCCGTCTGTTGTGCCCGGCGTTCCCAACCTTGATACCTCTCGCTAGTTCGCCAACCGTCCCCGGTCCGCACCCAACCCGTACCCGCGTAGGATTTCAGTAATGTCGCGTAACCGCCTTGCCGAAGAGACGAGTCCTTACCTGCTCCAACACAAGGAAAACCCCGTCCACTGGTGGGCGTGGGGACCAGAAGCCATTGCGGAAGCCAAAGCGACCGGAAAGCCCATCCTCCTCTCGGTCGGATACGCCGCTTGCCACTGGTGCCACGTGATGGCCCACGAAAGCTTCGAAGACGAACCGACCGCGAAGGTCATGAACGAGCTTTTCATCAACGTCAAAGTCGACCGGGAAGAACGCCCTGACGTCGACGCGATCTATATGAGCGCGCTGCACCAGTTGGGCGAACAGGGCGGTTGGCCTCTGACCATGTTCCTGGATGGTGAGGCGCGGCCATTCTTCGGCGGCACATATTTTCCCAAGGACGCGAAGTTCGGCCGCCCCGCATTCGTGCAGGTTCTCAATACCGTCTCACAAATCTACCTGAATGAGCCCGAAAAAGCCGCCCACAACGCCAATGCGATCATGGCCGACCTGGAAACTCTGACACGCACGAAACCATCAACCAAACGCGTGATCGTCACGAACTCCATGCAAAAAGACCTGTGTGGACGCATGATCCAAGCCATCGACACCACACACGGCGGCATCCAGGGCGCGCCGAAATTCCCGCAATGGAGTTTCTTCTGGCTAATGTGGCGCGGCGCAATCCGATTTCGAAACGAGAATGCAAAAACGGCCGTGCTCACCACCCTGACCAACATCTGCCAGGGCGGCATCTACGACCACATCGGCGGCGGCTTTGCCCGCTACTCGGTCGACGAAATCTGGCTCGTCCCGCACTTCGAAAAGATGCTCTACGACAACGCACTTCTGGTTGATTTGCTGACCGAGGCCTGGCGCGAAACGCAAGATCCCATCTATGCCCAACGGATTTCGGAGACGGTTGAATGGCTCCGCCGCGAGATGATTGCCGACGGCGGCGGCTTCGCCGCTTCACTGGACGCCGACAGCGAAGGCGTGGAAGGCAAGTTCTACGTTTGGTCGAAAGCCGAGATCGAAACCACACTTGGCGAAGACGACGCTGAGTTCTTCTGCCGCCACTATGACATCAGCACGAGCGGAAACTTTGAAGGTGCCAACATCTCCAACCGCCTCGAAAGCAAGACCTGGCTGGGCGAGATGGATGAGAAGCGGCTTGAGAGCCTCCGCGCAAAACTGTTTGAGACGCGGAAATCCCGGATCCATCCCGGTTGGGACGACAAAGTCCTGAGCGATTGGAACGGCATGATGATCGCCGCACTCGCCAATGCAGGTCAGACCTTCGATCGGCCGGACTGGATCAAGACAGCCATAACCGCTTTCGATTTCGTCATCGGCAACATGGTGGTTGATGGCCGCCTGCAGCACGCCTGGCGTGTCGGCAGATGCAACGCTCCAGGCACCGCGAGTGACCACGCGAACATGATCTGGGGAGCCCTTCGGCTCTATCAGGCGACAGCAGACAGGCGCTTCCTCGATCAGGCTGAGACGATGACCCGGTCGCTCAACACGCATCATTGGCTTGCAGCCGAACACCGCTTTGCAACGTCAGCCGATGATACCGATGACGTGATCGTGCGCCTGGCGACTGGTACGGATGATGCAACACCAAATGCCAACGGCGTCATGGTTTCGAACTTGGCCAGCCTGACACTCCTCACCGGCAACCTCGACTATGTGCAGCAGGCCGCCCAGATCGTCGACAGCTTCGGCCCGGAGATGGCCAGCAACCTTATTGGCTACACGGGCCTGTTGGCGGCTGAATACGACCTGTCCCGGCCCCAGATCGTGGCGATCTTTTCACCAGACGGCGAGACAGATCTGAGCGAACAGGCAATGGACCAGGCGTTGAAAACAGTCTCTTTGCCAGGCGCGTTGCAATTCCGCTTCAAAGGCGCGCCCGACGATCTTCCGCCAGCGCTCAAGGGCAAGACACCCGTTGATGGTGTAGCCACCGCCTACATGTGCATCGGTCCACAGTGTTCGCTGCCGGTAACCAAACCAGAAGCGCTCCTTCAGGAACTTCGAGCACTCCGTGCGCAACCCGACACCGCCTAGTCAGCGGCGAGTCCGGGCAAGATTGTTGTGGAGTCAAAAAAGTGTGGATGATGAGTCCATACGAAGTTGTTTCACGTGAAACTAGAGTCGTTACAACTTGACAAAGAAAAGCCAAATGAATTTCGCAAGTCGTAGGTGATCGTTTTACTTCGCGCCTAAAGTCGTGGAACAAAACTGCCGTTTTACCAATTTCCAATAAAATAGCGACGAAGCGCCACTTCGACCGCGCATAATCGTGATCGCGATTGATATTTTTCAGGCCTACACTATCAGCAGAAGATGGCTGGGATCAGCACGTTAGTATCCCGGGCGCACAACTCGGGCACGTGCCTTCGATGAGGACATCGACCATGTTGGACACGCCAGTAAATGCCGCTGATGCGACACCTTCGGAAAACACACGCAACCGAGGTGGTTCAATAGCTGAGGAGATCAGCAAGCTTAAAGAACGAGACAACCATACGAACATCTTCCATATCGGGAAGATATACTTCATAATTGCGGCAACGGCAGTTGGAACCATTTGGGCGTGGGAAGCTGCATTTGCAGGACAACTAAGCTGGTGGATCGTTACTGCCATTACGGTGGTCGCCATCGCCATCATGGGCGCTTCGCAGCACAATCTTGGCGCCGTGATCCACGAGGGGACGCATTACCTACTCTTCAAGAACCGCAAACTGAACGAATACGCATCTGACTGGTTGGGTGGCTTCCCGATCTACACATCAACCCACGCCTACCGCCTCCACCATTTCGCGCACCACCAGTTCGTCAACGATCCCAAACGCGACCCCATCTTCGATCAAATCGAGGAGGGGCATCATTGGCTGGACTTCCCCGTCCACCACATCGAATTGCTTTGGGGCGTCTTACGTCTGCTCTGGTTGCCCAATTTGGTGAAGTACATCGCAGCCCGCGCCAAGTATGCCGCCATCGGTAGCGAGAAAAACCCATTCTCCGACCCCGAGCGGACGGGTTCACCTTGGCCGGCGCGTTTCGGTGTCATGTTTCTCGTCGTACTGCCAGCCATCCTCGGTCCAATCGTCGCCTTCCAGCAGTTTGCCTTGGCCGGTGCCGTGATCGGCATCTCGTGGTTGGCCATCACAGCATATTACATCCTCATTCCAGAAGGGACTTTCCCTGAAAACCGCATCAAGTCGGACGTCTCGCAGCGCTGGACAACAATCGGACGGATGACATATGGCGCAGCACTCTACGCCAGTTTGACCTGGGCCGAAGCTGCAACCGGCGCACCAGCGTGGGGCTACTTCGCGCTGCTGTGGGTGTTACCACTCTTCACGACGTTCCCGGTGTTTATGATCTTCCGGGAGTGGTGCCAGCATGGCAACGCAGATCGCGGACGCATGACGAACACGCGCGTCTTCTTGGTTGATCCACTTTCGAGATATGCCGTCTTCCCGCTGGGGATGGAGTACCACCTCCCGCATCACCTGTTTGCATCCGTCCCGCACTATAAGCTGAAGGACCTGCACGAACTGATGGGACGCAATCCGGAGTATGCCGAAAAGGGTCGTATCGTTGAGAATTGGGCAGCTCATGCACCCAGCGGTAACCCCACGATCATCGACATCCTGGGCCCAAATTATACGCCAACCGGCGAACGGGCTTACGTCGATGAGGACGTGACGGAAGATGCTGAAATCCAAGACCGCGATGCCATCGCCCAGCACTCAGCGCAATCCGCTAGAGGGTAAAGGGTAGAGCAAGTGACCTGAGCCCTGGCGCTAAAGCCAGATATGTTGCGGCGTGAGTGCTTGGCACCTGCGTGTAGGAGAAAATGGCAGTCCTTGAACCAAGCGTTCAGCACGGACAGCGTTTAAAAACAAGATTGTCGATCGATCGAGCGTTTTGGCCACCGTCGAAGACTAAACCGCCCCTGCCGGCGTAGACCCAAATCCGCTGAAGCTTTTTGTACGGGACATCCGCCCCTTAGGTGTTCATGGAGTCGAAGAACTCAGAGTTGGTCTTCGTCGACTTCAGCTTGTCGATCAGGAACTCGATGGAATCCATCGTGCCCATCGGGTTCAAAATCCGGCGGAGCACATAGATCTTCTTCAGGTTCTCTTTCGCAATAAGCAGGTCTTCCTTACGCGTGCCTGACCGCGCCACGTCGATGGCAGGATAAACGCGCTTGTCGGACACTTTCCGGTCGAGGATGATTTCCGAGTTACCGGTGCCCTTAAACTCTTCGAAAATGACTTCGTCCATCCGGCTTCCGGTTTCGATCAGAGCTGTCGCAATGATGGTGAGCGACCCGCCTTCTTCGATATTCCGGGCCGCACCGAAGAACCGCTTGGGCCTCTGCAGCGCGTTGGAATCGACACCACCCGTCAGGACCTTACCAGATGACGGTACAACCGTGTTGTACGCCCGGCCCAGCCGCGTAATCGAGTCCAACAGAATAATGACATCACGCTTATGCTCAACAAGACGTTTAGCCTTTTCAATAACCATTTCAGACACTTGAACGTGTCGCGATGGCGGCTCGTCAAACGTCGAGGCAATCACCTCACCGTTCACGGACCGCTGCATGTCGGTGACTTCTTCGGGCCGCTCGTCGATGAGTAGGACGATGAGATAGCACTCGGGATGATTGACCGAGATTGAGTGTGCAATGTTTTGCAGCAGGACCGTTTTACCGGTGCGTGGTGGCGCAACAATCAATCCACGTTGGCCTCGGCCCATCGGCGCAACAATGTCGATCACCCGCGGCGACAGATCCTTGATTGTCGGATCCTCAACTTCCAGCTTCAGCCACGATGTCGGGTAGAGCGGCGTCAGGTTGTCAAAGTGGATTTTATGTTTTGTCTGCTCGGGATCTTCGAAGTTGATCTTGCCGACCTTCAGCAGGGCAAAATAGCGTTCGCCCTCTTTGGGGCTTCGGATTTGACCTTCAACCGTATCGCCCGTGCGCAACGCAAAGCGTCTAATCTGAGACGGCGACACATAGATGTCATCCGGCCCGGGAAGATAATTCGCTTCCGGTGACCGCAAAAAGCCGAACCCATCCTGCAACACCTCAACAACGCCGGTTCCGACAATGTCGATATCCTGCGCGGCCAACTGCTTCAATGTTGCAAAGAGCAGCTCCTGTTTGCGCAGCGTACTTGCGTTTTCAACGCCAACTTCTTCTGCAAAACTGATCAGATCTTTGGGCGACTTGAGCTTTAGGTCCTCAAGTTTCATTTCGTCCATAAATATTGCTCCGATGGGCGCAGGCAAAAAGGGGGAGGGAAAGTCGACGAGTGGAAAGCCGCGCCACGTGCCAGGAAGGTATGTGTGATGTCTGAGTGGAGGTCACAACGGGATCAATCACCGACACGCGTGAACGTAAGAGCGCAATGCCGGATGAGATCGGGTAAGTCTGGACCAGGCGGTCCAACCGAATAGGGTGGAAAATATATATATCAGACAAGCACGACCAAGAAAAGCGGAAGCTTGCAGTGACAGGCAGTTTATAAGCGCGACAAAAACCGATCATGGCAAAGGGCTATGGTCAGCAAAACGTGGCCGATGCCTCACCTGCACAGGCCTTTAAAACGGCTTCACGATGACCAGCATCACAATGCCGATCATCAAAACAGTCGGCACCTCGTTCATAATGCGCCAGTGCCTTGGCGTTCTCGCATTGCTGTCCTGTGCAAAATGCCGCACCGCGATCGAGAAGTATCCGTGAGTTGCCGACAGCGCGATCAACAGCACAAGCTTCGCATGAAACCACCCTTCGGAAAACCAACCGCCGTTCCACCCAAGCCAGATCCCAAGCACCCATGCAATGACCATTGCTGGATTGGTAATCAAGCGTAAGAGCCGCCGCTCCATGACCTTGAATGTCTCGGACTGCTGTGAGCCCCGAGGCGCATCGCAATGGTAGATAAACAAGCGCGGCAGATAGAGAAGCCCGGCCATCCACGCAATGATCGCTACGACATGAACCGCCTTGACCCAGAGATAAGCGCCATCGCCTAAGACCAAAATGACGAACGCTGTTGCTGCGGCAGTAAATGCCAGCGCAAAAGCTGCCCGAAACGTCGGGTCCTCCTGAATGGTCCGCTTGATATCGTCAGCCTGGGCCAATCAAAATCTCCGCAAAGCTACAATCGACGATCGCCTCAACTCAGGCGAACGAGCTCTCGACGGCCCGCTTACCCGCAACCCTCAGCACTTCTCTCGCACCACCTGAACCAACCGCTCGACATTCTCGGGCGGTGTTTGCGGAACAATACCGTGGCCCAGATTGAAGATAAACCGTTTGCCCTTCATTGTTTGGACGATGTGACGAACCCGGGCATCCAGCGCATCGCCTCCCGCCACGAGCAACAGCGGATCAAGATTTCCCTGCACGACCACGTTTTCCGATTGCGCGATCTCGGCCATCAGTTCCACCGGCATCGATGTATCGCAGCTAACCCCGTCCACCTTCGTTTCGCGTACAAACCGCACAGTTTGAGCGTTGGCAGCTCTTGGAAAGCCCAAAATCGGAGTTTCGGGGTGCTTCGCCTTCAACGCTTCGACCATACGCCGAGTCGGGTCAACAACCCAACGGTCGAATTGGTCATCTGCCAAACTGCCAGCCCAGCTGTCGAAAATCTGCAGAACGTCCGCACCGGCTTCGACCTGCTGCGAAAGATAATCGATCGATGCATCCGTCAAAATATCGATAAGCTTCTGAAAAGCCGCGGGGTCCCGGTATGCCCAACCCCGTGCTGCCGCCTGATCCGGTGAACCGCGCCCACCAACCACGTAGGTCGCAACCGTCCACGGCGCACCACAAAAACCAATCAGCGCAGTCTCATCGGGAAGTCCTGCACGCAGCAGCTTGACGGTTTCGCAAACCGTCCCGAACACCTTGCCCGTTGCGGAGGGATCCAACGTCGCAAGTCCGGCTTCGTCATCAATCGGGTCCAGTCTTGGACCCTCGCCTTCAACGAAGCGAACCTCCTGGCCCAGAGCATCTGGCACGACCAGGATATCCGAAAACAAAATCGATGCATCGAACCCATAGCGGCGGATCGGTTGAAACGTCACCTCAGCTGCAAGGTCGGGCGCATAGCAAAGCTGCAAAAAGCTCCCCGCCGTTTTTCGGGTCTCCCGATACTCCGGTAAATACCGTCCAGCCTGCCGCATCAGCCACATCGGCGGCGGAGAGATCGCCTCGCCAAGAAACGGCTTCAAAAATCGACGTCGCGCAGCGCGATCCGCAAGTGCGTCCACAGCACTGGCCCCCACTATCTAATTGAAAAGAGGAGAGTCTTAAGGTTCTTTTTTTGACTCTTACCGGACGGGATAGCGGTAATTGAAGTCTCGCACACACCTTATCAAGCCGTTATGCAAGCCATGAAAACCGCCAGCCTACATGTTGTGTCAGACCCAGAGCACCACCACAAGGCTCCCATTCTCATTTCATTGTCAACGACTTGAGACCTTTGTTGGAGGTGCTGGCGCGTGGTGTTCATGTGGACAACCCGTGGACCTCCATGTGCAACCCACAAGAGAGACTGTGAATGCCCGATTTGTGAAAAAAAGCATTCTTCCGAGCCTAAATGTGCGTATCAAAGGGGACAACTCCCCGTTTGTCCTGCACAACCCTCCGCCACCACCACCGCGCTGGGATAACTCCAACATTCATCCACACATGGCCAACCCCCTTCCAAGCTATTACCACCTGCATCTCGTTTCAGATGCAACCGGTGAAACGCTAACAACGATCGCCAAGGCCGCGTCGGTCCAGTACGCACTCGCCAGGCCGATCGAGCACGTCCATCCGCTTGTCCGGACACCGAGACAGTTGGAGCGTGTGCTTCAGGAAATCGAGCAGACGCCAGGGATTGTTCTGTACACGGTGGTCAACCAGGAACTCTCAGCCGACATTGAAAAACGCTGCAATGACATCGGCGTCCCAGCACTTGCCGTCCTGAACCCGGTCATGCGCGTGTTTGAAAGCTACCTGGGTGCACCCCAGACGCCGACAGTCGCGGGGCAGCATGTCCTGGACGCGGAATATTTCTCCCGGATCGATGCGCTGAACTTCACGATGGCGCACGACGACGGCCAAATCCCCGAAGATCTCAACCAGGCTGACATCGTCATCCTGGGTATCTCGCGGACATCCAAAACGCCGACGAGCATTTATCTGGCACAACGCGGGTACAAGACCACAAACATTCCGATCGTGCCGAGCGTCCCATTGCCGCCAAGTGTCGAAAGTGATCATTCAGCCTTCGTGGTCTGCCTGGTGGCGAACGTGGACCGCATTGCCGAAGTCCGCCGAAATCGCGCGATGATCCTGTCTGATCGGGACTTGGGCGAATATGTGGACCGGGATGTGATCCTGGCTGAACTTCAACATTCAAGACGCATCTGTGCGCGCAACAACTGGCCGATTATCGACGTCACGAGGCGCTCGGTTGAAGAGACCGCCGCGACGATCATCAAACTGTACCAGTACAAAAAGGCAGCCACTCGTGCAGCCGAAGTCTTGAGCGAAGACAGCGCGGAAGCTGCTGCTCCTGACGCCTCGGCCACAATCGCATCCACGAAGAAACCCTCCGCGCCTGGTTCCTGATGTTTCAATGATCGCATTAAAAACAAAAGCGCCCGCAAAGGACTGTTAAGGCGATGCCTCCATCTGATGAAAACATGTCCGGGATTCCCCGGTTGATCCTGGCTTCAGGCAGCAGTGCACGACACGCGATTTTAAAAAACGCCAGCGTCGCCTTCACCGTGATGCCAGCAGACATCGACGAAGACGCGGTCCGCACCAGCCTGCTGGGAACGGACCAGCCCATTGACCCTGCCGACCTTGCAGAAGTTCTGGCGCAAGCCAAAGGCACCAGCGTCTCAGCCGTCAATCCTGGCAGCCTGATCATCGCTGCCGACCAAATTCTGGTTTGCGACGATGAGATTTTCACCAAGCCATCGGATGAAACAGCAGCCCGCGAAACGTTGATGAAACTGCGCGGCAAAACCCATCAGCTCCACAGCGCCGTCGTTATTGCGCGCGATGGTGAAGTCGTCTGGTCGCAAGTCGAAACCGCCAACCTGACAATGCGGAAGTTCTCCGCAACCTTCATTGCGGAATACACGCTGCGGACAGGCTCATCCGTCTGCGACAGTGTCGGCGCATACAAACTTGAAGGAATGGGTATCCAACTGTTCGACGCCATCGACGGGGATTACTTCACCATTCTTGGCCTGCCGCTGTTGCCGCTACTAGCTAAGCTGCGCGAGCTGGGCGCGCTGACATCATGAAGCGAAAAGCTTGTGTCATAGGATGGCCCATCGAACATTCCCGCTCGCCGATCATCCACACCCATTGGCTTGGTCGTCATGGCATCGACGGCCGCTACGACAAGGTCGCCGTCAAACCTGAGGCTGACGCGTTGTGTCACTTCCTCAAGACCCTCCGGCAAAATGGTTATGTCGGCTGCAACGTCACTGTTCCGCACAAGGAAGCGGCATTCGGATTGCTTGATCGAGCCGATCCCTCGGCAAAAGCTGTCTCGGCAGCCAATACCATCTGGATGGAAGGTGACCTGATCTGCGGGGCCAACACAGACACCTATGGCTTCATGGCGCACCTGACAGTCACCGTACCGGACTGGAAAAGCGCCTTGGTGGGAAAAGATCAAACAGCTTTGGTTCTCGGAGCAGGCGGGGCCGCACGTGCAATCGTTTACGGGCTGATCGAGGCTGGCATTTCACAGATCGTGCTCTGTAATCGCACGTTGGAACGCGCGCAGACTGTAGCTCGCGACTTCGGGCAACATGCAACGATCAAGACCGCCGATTGGTCGACCCGCCAAGCCGAGGTCGTTCGCGCCGGCCTGATCATCAACACCACAACCATGGGCATGAACGACAACGGCGACTTGGGGCTGGATCTGTCCGCAGCGCCAAACGACTGCGTCGTGGCCGACATCGTCTATGTCCCCTTGGAGACCGGCCTATTAAGCGCGGCGAAAGCCTCCGGCCTGCGCACGGTCGACGGTTTGGGCATGCTGTTGCACCAGGCGGTTCCTGGGTTTGAGAAATGGTTCGGCATTCGCCCCGACGTCACAGATGAGCTGCGCCAGATCATCATTGCAGACTTGGCGAGGGCGGCATGATCATCGTCGGCCTGACAGGGTCGATCGGCATGGGCAAGTCGACGGCGGCTACGCGTTTTCGCCACCATGGCATTCCGGTGTGTGACGCCGATGCCGAGGTCCATAAGCTCTACGCGGGCAAGGCTGCACCTCTCATCGAGGAGGCTTTCCCCGGAACGACAGTGGATGGCGTCGTGGACCGGCAGAAACTCGGCGCCGAGCTTTTGAAGGACCCCGGCGGTTTCAAAACACTGGAGGCCATCGTTCATCCCCTGGTCCGCGAAGCAGAACGCAAGTTTCTCCAAGACGCTCAAACTGCTGGTCACCAAATCGCAGTCCTGGAAATCCCCCTGCTCTTCGAAACGGGCGCCGATGCATTGGTGGACAAGACGGTTGTCGTCAGCGCGGGGCCCGACGAACAAAGCCGCCGCGTGCTGGAACGGCCAGGCATGACGGTCGAAAAGCTGGAGAGCATCATTGCGCGCCAACAACCCGACGATCAAAAGCGCGCCAAAGCTGATTTTTTAGTGGATAGCTCCGGCCCGGTCACGGACAGCGCAGCCCAAGTCGATGACATTCTCATGCAGCTGAAAGATGCCGCCAACCAGTGCGATCAGGCACAAGCTTATCATCGGCACTGGTCTGGCGCTTAGGCTTCAAATCGCTGAAGCAGGACCGTGAGAGACACAATGCGCGAAATCGTAATGGACACTGAGACGACAGGATTTGATCCCTTGAAGGGGGATCGCTTGATCGAGATCGGTTGCGTGGAGATTTTCAACCGGGTCCCGACAGGCAACGAGTATCACTGCTTCATCAATCCAGAACGCAACGTGCCTGAGGCGGCACAAAACGTCCACGGCATTTCGACAGAGTTCCTGCTGGACAAACCGCTTTTTGATGCCGTTGCCGATGACTTCCTGGCATTCATCGCCGACGATCCTCTGGTCATTCACAATGCGCCGTTCGACATCGGCTTCCTCAACGCCGAATTGACTAGGTCTGGCCGCATGGGACTGATGAATGACCGCGTCGTCGATACCCTGGTAATGGCCCGCCGAAAACACCCTGGTGGATCAAACACGCTGGATGCCTTGTGCAAGCGGTACGGCGTAGACAATTCAAAACGCGATAAGCACGGAGCCCTGATCGACAGCTTGCTGTTGGCGGAAGTCTATCTGGAACTTCTGGGTGAACGGCAAACGGACTTCTTGTCTGCGTCATCCGACAAAGCGGCCGCCGCACGCGCCGGTCGGTCCGTCTCAAGGCCAGCCGCGCGACAACGCCCAAAGGCCTTACCAGACCGGGTCAGCGAGGAAGACCGCTCAGCTCACGCAGCCTTTGTGACAACACTTGGCGAGGACGCGATGTGGTGGCGCTATATCGAAAAACCACCAGCGGAGTAACGCAGCCCCATTCCAGGTTGGCCACGTTTCTCCGGCGGGACCGGCAAGGTCAGATACCAACGATTAGGTTGAGAAACTTAAGCCTTGGCTTCATCGGTTGATTTCGCTTCAGCGGCCTGCTGCTTGCGGCGTACATAAAGTCCTGCGAAGTCGATCGGGTCCAAAAGCAGCGGCGGGAACCCGCCTTCCCGCGAAAGATCCGCCACAAGGCGGCGAAGGAACGGGAAGATCAACGCTGGACAGTTGATGAGCAAAAACGGCTCCATCGCGTCGTCGGGAATGTTTTTGATCCGGAATAGGCCGGCATAAACAAGTTCGAGCACGTAAATCGTGCCGTCTTTGTTTGTGGCGTGACCCTTAAAGTCGATCGCACTTTCAAATAAATCATCGCCGACACGTTTGGCGTTGACGTTGACTTCCATCTTCATGTTTGGGCTTTCGCCCGGGCCATTCAAAAGCTTCTCAATGTTCGGGTTCTCGAAGGACAAGTCCTTGATGTATTGGGCGACGACCTGAGCCTGCACCTGTTGTTGCGTTTCGCCTGCCCCAGCCTCAGGTGCCGGCTTGGTCCCGTTTGTCGTCTCAGCCATCGTTCGTTCACCGATTTTGTTTTTTGAGCTTGCACTGTCATTGAATTAAACACGGGCGGTAGCATGTGGTCGCCCCGCGGGCAATCACTCCAGCGGCGTTGTCACCGTCTGCATGACCAAAAGACGTCGCGGCAGGACAAATGGCCGTTCGTGAGTGGAGGATAAAAGCGCCCTCGTTCAGCGAAGACGATCAGCCACGGCCTAGTCAGTGCTTTTTGCCATTGTCACCTCGCGGCCTGTGCGTCTTTTCATCAAGCCGTTCAAATTCTCCATCGATGACGTCCGGCGGTCGTCCGCTGCGCTGCCTTGGCCGATCCTGTTCTCCCGGCACTGGGCCACCACCAAAACCATCCTCATTCGATCCGAAGCCATCCGCGTCTTCACCACGGCCAAACGTGGTAAATGTCACATTTCCGGCATTCAGCACACGTTGGATGAGCCAGCGTGCAGCACCCCGCCGTGCAACGGGAACCAAGAGCGTGAAACCGACAGCATCTGTAAGGAGCCCCGGCGTGAGCAAAAACGCGCCGGCAATGAGCAGCAAGACCCCCTCAACGACAGGTTCAATAGGCGCTTCCCCGCTTTGCATGGTCTCGGTTGCACGGGCGAGGACGCCAAAACCTTGTTGCCGCAGCAAGGTTGTGCCGATGACAGCGGTGGCAATAACGATACCGATCGTAGTGAATACGCCAACGACCGAGCCGAGCTGAATAAGGATCACAATCTCGATAAGCGGGACGGCAATGAACAATCCTAAGATAACGACCGGATTAAACAGCAACGGGTTGCAACTCCTTGTGTGCGCACCACTTGCTAACATGGGTGCTGATGACCAGCCTCAGCAATAGGTTTAGCGCGTTTCATGAAAGATTGTGCGGTGCGGTTGGCTTCAACGAAAGACTGGCCTAAGTTAAAGACGTTGCCGCCCGGTACTTCGCCGTGAGAAACGGTCTGGTTGCCCGGTCGCCCCGTAGTCTCTTATCCCGTATTCGAGCGCCGTGATCTCACAGGTGCATCTGTTCTTGAAATCGACCGGCTGGAAAGCATCACATGGACGGCAGTCTGGATCTCATCACCATTATTTCCCTCGTCGTCGCTGTGTTTGCGATTTTCAAGTTGCGCAGCGTGCTCGGCAAGCGCACGGGTGACGAAGAGGGACGGATCGAACGTTATCGCACCGAGGCGAGTCAGCGCAAAGCGACCGCTCCCGCGGATAACGTTGTGACGCTCCCGCGCAAAGAGCACGAGGATGTGGCGACCGGCCTTCAAGGACCGGCGGAGCCAACGACCGATCAGTCGATCGAACAGATTAAAACCTTCGCTGGCGACGACGAGCGGTTGCAATCTGGTCTAATGGCAATCCTCGGACGTGACCCGAATTTTGAGCCGCAACACTTCCTGACAGGCGCGAAACAAGCCTATGAGATGATCGTCACATCTTTCGCCGAGGGCAATCGCAAGCTCTTGAGCGACCTGCTGAGCAAGGACGTGTTCGATGGCTTCGAGGCCGCGATTTCCGAGCGCGAACAACGCAACGAACAGATCGACCAAAGTTTTGTCGGCATAGAAAAAGCCGACATCCTGGAAGCCGACGTGAAAGATGGCATGGCACATGTGACGGTTAAGTTCATGAGCCAGCTCATTTCGGCGACACGCGACCACTCAGGCGCGGTTATTTCCGGTGATCCCCAGCGGATCATGGATGTAACGGACATTTGGACGTTCGTTCGTGATGTCTCCTCGGCACGCGCAGTCGCCAATCCGAATTGGCGCCTGGCGGCAACACAGGCTGCCAACTAGGCAGCTGATAAGCTGACGGTTTGAGTTCGCAATCGCCGTTGAGCGGCGCGAGGCAGTCTTGCTCGTTATCAAACACCTCGTGACGACGAACCGCCCTGACCGGTGCCGGAAGCGCGGCAAATCTGCTGTTAAAGGCCGGCCCGGCGCTTGTTTTCACGTGAATCACGCAAACGGGCGCCCTTTGGCGTTGCCGGCCCGCGGCAGGGCCTTCTAGGATTGTAGTTGGATAAACCGTCAGAAGATCCGACGAACGAGAAGACCTGACGAAAGAGCCTTGGACGCAGCATGGAAGCAGCTTCAATCTCAAGCCTTCCAGGTTGGCAGGCCGACGCGCTGGATGGTGCCATCGCAGCGTTTACCTCATTCTCTGTCCATCAGCTGGGTGAGAGCTGGGCCAAGCATCCCCGGTTTGCGGCCGCCGGCCAGGACACGATCTTCCAAACCGCCCAGAGCCTCCACGAAAAAGCAGCCCGTCTGGCCATCGATGACCCGCAAGCGGTTCGCCAGTTTTTTGATGAGAATTTCAGGCTTTCATCGCTTGATAATTCGGTCGGTGACGGTCCAACGTCGGGATTGGTCACCGGCTACTTTGATCCAGCCCTTGATGCGCGTTGGCAGCCGTCCGAGACTTTCAAAATCCCCCTGTACCAACGCCCGGCCGACCTCATCAATCTCGTCGGCGAGGATGAGCGCGCATCTGGCCCGCAAAACCTCACTCACGCTCGCCAAACAGCAAACGCCCCAGAATTAATTGGACCAGAGCCATATGCGACGCGTGCAGAAATTGAGGCTGGCGCATTGCAGGGCAACGGCCTCGAGTTGGCCTACCTCTCAGACGCCGTTGACGCCTTTTTCCTGCACGTCCAAGGGTCAGGCAAGCTCCTGTTTCCAAACGGCCAAACAGCCCGCGTTACCTATGACGGCAAGAACGGCCATCCCTATACGTCCATCGGTGCAGAACTCATCCGTCAGGGAGATATCGCGGCCGATGACATGACGCTGGAAATCTTAGGCAGTTGGCTCCGCGCTCATCCAGACCAGGCCCACGAACTGATGCAGCGCAACCGCTCGTTCGTGTTCTTCAAGCTGTTGGACCCCGACGCAACTGACACCGCGCATGGTGTGCTGGACACACCGTTACACCCGTTCCGCAGCCTTGCCGTGGACACACAATTCCATCCGCTCGGCCTGCCGGTCTACGTGTCAGCACCACGCCTCGCTGACGCCGCCAGGCTGGGGCCCTCCAATGTCGATACAGATGACGGCCCTCCCGGCACCCCGGGCAAGCTGAAGCCGACGGGTTTCCACCGGCTGATGTTTGCCCACGATGTCGGCTCGGCCATCAAAGGACGGCACCGTGGGGACATTTATTTCGGTTCTGGCCGGGCTGCTGGACAGCGAGCGGGCGCAACAAAGCATCAAGCGACTTTGACACTGCTGCTGCCCGTCGGCCTTGATGGCGCTGGGATCAGTGAGGCCGTCGGCTAAAGATGACCAAACCGACCAAAAAAACCGGTCAATCGACGCCACACGGCGGCCGCCGCGTCGCGCGTGGTTTATCAAGCGAAGAACGACAGCTATGGGATCGCGTAGCGGATACGGTGTCTCCCGAGAAACGGTCTAAGTCAGCACTCATGCAAGGTGTCGACTTCAGCGCGATGCAGCAGGCCCTTGGGGAAGAGCCCGACACGGCTTCGGCGGCATCACAAACACCGACAGACGGGCGGGGCCGCCACCCGCCGCATCCTGAAAACACGGCGAGGCCTCCTGGAAGACATCAGGACGTCGCGCAAAGCATCCCAACAACGCCGACACGCGCAGCTCTCCCCATTCAGCCGCCGAAAAAGCCGGTCACACAGGCCAAAAACGCCGCCTTGAACCCAAAGACTTTGCGGCGGGTCAGGTCTGGACGACACGCGATCGAAGCGCGTCTCGATCTACACGGGCTTCGCCAACACGAGGCCCACAGCGAATTGCGCGCGTTCTTGTTTCGCTGTCATGCGAAGGGCTTGCGCTGGGCTCTGGTGATCACGGGAAAGGGTGTGCGCCGCGCATCATTTATGTCCGCGAACGAAGAGCCTGACACACACACGCATTGGTCAGACGAATTTGCTGGCCGCTCAAAGCCTGGGATTCTTCGGGAGCGTGTGCCGATGTGGCTCTCTGAGCCTGACGTGCGAAATATTGTTGTCGGGTTTTCTCAGGCAGCCCCGCAGCATGGCGGTGAAGGTGCCATCTACGTCCAGTTGAAGGCGCCTACGAGGAGCGGATAACGCGTCAAGGTCCGGTATGCGAAACTGATGACGCACAGAGCAGAAACGAAAAGAGGACCAGTCGCGGACTGATCCTCCAAACTCTATCTCAAGCTCGCCCGGGTCGACGCGTCGATCTTAGGGCAATCACTATCGCCCACGCCCGACGGGGGTCAGTTGCAGCTAGACTGCAAGCCGGACAGAGCCGCTGAGATCCCCATCAGGGAATAATTGTCCGTGGTCGTTGTGCCTTGGGCCGATGTCGCAGCAACTTTCATGAGCGACCCACGTTTCATTGCATCGATCAGCTTAAGCTCATCTTGCGGGTTGGCGACGAAGGCCTTGTCGTCCTTGGCGAACAACTCGAATTTGGTCCTGCCCACGATCACGTCGACCGTGCTGCCAGGCTTGATGGGATAACCCATCCGAACACTGACTTCCGATTTCACGCCGTCCTTTGGCCAGGCGGAGACATAAAAGAACACAGCGTCACGCTTTGCAGAGGCTGGTGCGCTCTCCTTTGGCTGGGAAGCGGCGAAGCAAATCTTCTTCTGGGCTTCCTCGTGGGAGAATAAGCTCCAATCCCGATAGGATTTCACCAGATTGGCCGCGTTGGCGACGCTGGAAAAGCTGAAGAGCAACAGGGTTGACCCTGCTGCGGCGAAGATCAAGCGCGATTTGCGAAGTGACATACCGACGAGCATTGTCCCTATTCGTTGTGAAAAAACTTGGTGTTGCTGGGTATATATATGAAACTTGAGCCCAGGATGTCACTAGCTCACGCCGATATTACGACGGAACACCGCAGATATGCCGGTGGTTAGCCTTTTTGCGTGACAACAGGGCCACCCGGTCGGACAGGTCTTTCGGGAAATCGCGAAAGACTTATCGTCCGATCATACATGAGGATTGCCCCGGCCATGGCGACGTTCACACAAAACCGGGTGGGTATCCGCACGACATACTGACATTGATCAAGCAACTCCGGCGAAAGAGACCCTTTCTCAGGACCAAGGACGTAGGCTGCCTTTAGGGGATGTCTGAAAGACGGGAGATCGACGGCGTCATCCATCAGCTCAACGCCGACAAGCGCACAGCCCTCCGGCAGGACCATGGAACCGAGAGCGTCCCAGTCGTAGTGCGGGACATGATTGCGGCTTTTGGACGTATCAGCCTGTGCTTCAAGCCCACCATATCGTGCGCCGATCGTGAACGTGAAGCTGGCGCCAAACCCATGGGCTGATCGCATAAGGTTGCCGACATTCAAGGCCTTTGAGATCCGTTCTGCGCCAATGGCGAAGTATCCCCGTGTGGGCGGAGGCCATGACTGTGAAGGTGGTGAATTGCGTGCCATGAGGTGACGTGAACCGATGCGTCCGAAAAGTTGCTGTGCCGTCGAATGACGGGGATGGGGTGTGAACCAAGACCATGCAGGCAAAAGCATATAAGCCGCAGCCATAAGCCTTCCCCGGACCCTAGAAATACAACGACGCGAAAGATAAACACGCCGGGAATTCCGCAGCCAAGTTTAAGCAGGGTAACCAGGGGCAAGAAAGCAGATGCAAGCTGTTCTATGCAAATCGCTAGACGGGCCAGATGCCCTTGAAGTCACCGATATTCCAATCCCACAGCCGGCCGATGGTGAGGTGCTGGTGAAGGTCACCGCATGTGCGCTGAACTTCATGGATACGCTGATAACGCGCGGAAAATATCAGTACGCACCAGATTTGCCCTTCTCTCCGTCTGGAGAACTCTGCGGCATTGCAGAAGCTTGCGGCGTGGGCGTCGAAAGGATCAAGCCGGGTGATCGTGTCATGGGTTACATCGGCTGGGGCGGCGCGCGCGCCTATGCAACCGTCGACGAAGACCTGCTCGTAAAAGTCCCAGACGGCGTTGATGATTCGATTGCCGCTGGTCTGTCCATCACCTACGGCACCGCGATACATGGGCTTCGCGATCGTGCCGCCCTGGCACCTGGAGAAACACTGGCCGTACTCGGAGCATCAGGTGGCGCCGGCCTTGCCGCCGTCGAACTCGGCCATTTGATGGGCGCGCAGGTCATTGCCGTTGCCTCATCTGAGGAAAAGCTGGCCGTCTGCCGCGATCACGGCGCCGAAATGACGTTGAACTACAAGACAACTGACCTGAAGACGGAGTTGAAAGCACTGACATCTGGCCGAGGCGTTGATGTCGTCTACGATTGTGTCGGCGGTGACCACGCCGAGGCCGCCATCCGCGCGACCGCTTGGCAGGGGCGGTTTCTCGTTGTCGGGTTTGCGTCTGGCGAGATACCGAAACTACCGCTCAACCTTCTCCTGCTGAAAGGCTGCGCAGCATTGGGCGTCTTTTGGGGCCGCTTCGTGGATGAAGATCCGCAGCGCTATCGCGAAAACATGGCCCAGCTCATGGCATGGATCGCCGAAGGCAAGCTGAAACCCCGCATCGATGCGACACTGCCTTTGGAACAGGTTCACGATGGTTTGCGTTTGCTGACCAAGCGAAGTGCGACAGGCAAGATCGTCCTGCGTCCCAATCACGGTTAATGAGGTCTGCTGCCCAGGCTGGGGCAATTCACCGCGACCAACAATTTTCAATAAAACCGGTCTGTTAGCCAATCTGGCAAGAAGTTCGGTTGAACCGGCTGGTCATGGGGGTCAAGGCGTTGTATTCCGGCTGATGGGTATCGAACGGGCGTAAATTTTGATGGTAGTGCGGATTTTACAGAATACGGCGGACCGGCCCGCGATCGCATATCATCGATCGCTCCGACGCCCATTCCAACTCAATGCTTCAATTCTGACAGTCATTCCATCTGTGCTGTTGGCCATCTGGCTGACCGCGCTAACAACGAGCTATTACACGGTTGAAATCCCACTCCCAACGCGATCCCCACCTTTGGCCGACCGCATGGAAGCTGAAGCGAACCGTCCCCCTGTCGCATTTAAGGTGATCAACCCTGGCGCCGGTTCGATGTTTGCGGAGAAAAAGCCTGAGCGTTGGACCATTGAGCCTGCTCAAAGCACCGAAGATGGGGACATTGCTCCTGTCCTGGCTGGTCATACAGCCAAGCCGGACTTACCAACGATGATGTCCTACGTTCCAACGCTGCCCCATGACCGGCCGTCCTATCACGCGGCCTATCGGTCATCCGGTGCAACCGACGGGGCCAAAGTCGTAGGACGTTCAGGCACAATCATTTGCATTAATGCCTGCAAAACCGGCCAGATTGCATACAGAACCGGCAGTCTCGAGACATGGTCTCAGGATGGTCCGCGGATAGACAATGATGCCAAGTCTGACACGGATATGACTCCCGGTGAGCAAAAGCTGGGCCTGAGGAAGGCGCTTGTGCGGTCGAAGCGATACAGCCAGTCAGCCGCTGATCAAAAGGTCGCTCACCGCCGGTCCCGATAACCGGAGGCACAGCCGTTAGGCAGCAATACTATCGTTGCCAAGACAGCCGGGCACCGACCTCTCGGCGGGCACCCCTGAAACCTGTTTCGCAAATTCACCTGCGCGTTCAGCAAAAATTACCCTTGTTGCGGCAGGCTGCTGAAATAGGCGGTCTGTTGTCTGAGTAAGTGCACGTGAAAAGCCCGGTATCTGTCCGCATAAGGGCCACCACCCGGCTGGCTTTTGACGAGCCCAATTCTGCGTATGCGTATGCGTATGAGTATGTGTGTGAGTTTTAGGCGTATGGTGGGTCTCAAACCCAATAGGCGTGGGCTGCTTGCGGGGATGTTCGCCGGTCTAATGGCTGTCTCATCGCTGTTTGTCGGTCCTTCGCCTGCCCAGGCGCAGTCGTTCTTTCAGGCGATTTTCGGCATCTTTGCGCCCAACAAGCCTGCTCCAAAACAGCCTTCCAAACAGTCCCCTCAGCCCAAAAAAATTCCATGGGTTGGGTCGAAGGAGGATGTCGAGGAGGTTCGACGGTCCCGCAAAAATCTCTCACCGATTCCAAAAAGCGGAAACTACCGCACCATGTGTGTGAGGTCATGCGACGGGTATTATTTCCCCATCTCGCAAGGCGTGCCGTCCAGCCGGTTTCGCAAGGATGATCAAGTATGCGCCACCCGGTGCGGCGGCGGTGCACGGCTTTTCTACCTGCCCAAGAACTCCGGTGACATCGCCAACATGCGCGACTTGGACGGCAACGCGTATGAGGACACAAAAAACGCATTCGCCTACCGCAATAAGCTCCAGGATGGATGCACCTGCCGCCCAATGCCCTGGTCTGCCGTGGAAATGGCACGCCATAAGCGCTACGAGATCTTCGATGCGTACATGAAGATCCAAGCAAAGCGTGACGCTGAGGCCGAGCAACGGGCCGAGCAAAAAATCGCAGCCTTGGCTGAAAAACGCAGTCGGCAACGCCAGGATCAAAACCCAGACGTGATGCCGTTCAAAGGCGCAATCATAGATGGTGGCGTCGACCAGACATCCGACCAGACAGGCCTGCCTGACCGCGCCTTGGAACACATTCTCCAAGACGCCATCGGGGAGATGAATGCACCACTAGGAGTGGTGAAGCCACAGCGAAACGTCACGAAGCAAAGGCGCATCTACCGGACCAGGAGATTCAGCAGCGACCGACCGCGTCCTCGGAAAACAGCCAGCGGCAAATCAACGAGACAGAAAAAGCCCGCAGGCTCAATGGGCCTTGGCGGACTGTTCGGCGGCGGCAACCAGAAATACGCCTGGCCAGGCGATCGCTAGCACCGGTGGGTTCAAAGGCCCAGTTCCGAGAGAAGTCTGGTCAGTTGTCGGCTTCAGCTGAATCTTCGCGATGCTCACCAGCGTACCCCGCGCGTGACAGGGCCCCGAGCAACGGGAACGTATCCTCGACAACGTAGGGGCCACCGCCGCCACCGGGTCTCGCTGAGAACAACGAAAAATGCGTCACCATGAAAGGTTCGCTTTCGAAATTGGCGAACTTTTTCAAAATCCTGACGACCCGCTCGATGGGCGGGTTACGAAGCCGCGCCAACGTGATGTGAGGACGAAACGCGCGCCCTTTCGATTGCTGCCGCGAGGCACCAAGCCCTGCGTTTCGCGCCGCCCGCTCGTGCGCGCGTGCCAGAACGTCGAGCTCTGGACCCGCTTCGACCCCGGCCCACAGGGTTCGCGGTTCCTTTTCCGTGAAAACGCCCACCCCTTTGATTTTCATTTGGAAAGCATCGACATCAATGTCTTCGAGGTATCGATGCCACTCGGCAGCGGGCTGTGGGTCGATGTCACCGGCAAACCGCAAGGTGAGATGATAGTCATCCCACGAGACCCAACGCGCGCCACCAATCGGGAGGTCGAGGCCGGACAGGTCATCGCGAATGTCATCTGGCAGCTCTAAGCCTGTAAACAGCCTTGGCATATCCAACCACCCAGCAAATGCAGTCCAACATCGGTATTGAGATACCGGGAGCAGCGACGAAGCGAAAGTGAAAACGCTCAGCAGTTCTCCGAAAGTGGTGCCACTCCATTCAACCCGATTTTGAATCCGCAGTCCGATCCAGCAATTTCAACACACTAGGCATAATGCGTTCAACAATCACGGCAATCCCGTCAGCGTTTGGATGCAGACCATCATCCAGGTTCAGCTTCGGATCCATCGCCACACCATGCAGTAAATTGGGATAGTAGACCGTGCCATACTTGGAAGCCAACGCCGGAAACATGTCCGCGAAAGCGACTTGGTAATCATCACCCCAGTTGGAAGGCGACGGAAAACCGGCCAGCAGGACAGGCAGACCTTTCTCTTTCAACCGATCCAATATGGCCGTCAAATTGCGATTTGCGTCAGCAACTGGAAGGCCCCGCAACGCATCGTTGGCACCAAGTCCGAGTATGACGGCATCCGCATTGCTGGGAACCGCCCAGTCAAACCGGCTCAGCCCGGCTCCCGTCGTATCGCCTGAGACACCGGCATTGATCACACGGACATTACGTCCAGCGGCCTTGAGAGCGGCCTCCAATTGGGATGGGAGGGATTGCGAGGGCCGCAACCGGTAGCCGGCCGTCAGGCTGTCCCCAAAGGCAACGACAACCAGCGGTTTTTCCTCCGCACTGACCTGAAACGACGTCACACCAAATGCCGCAACTAGGGCGGCGAGGCAAACGAGGCGGTTTGCCCACAGCAGCCGAAAACGCCTGCGCTCGACCTGCCGGTACGCGTCCCGCCTTAACAATAAGCTAGCCATTGATGTGTTACTCCAATTCAAAAAAATCCGTCCGCGCAGCTTAAAGACAGTCACAGGTTGATCGGAGGCCATAGCGCCAATGCGCTTACGCTCACGACCGAGTGATCAGACGACCAAACGAGACATCCAAGCTGCGCGAAACGCGTAAACCGAACAGCAAACACCTATCGCACACTTCTATACGGTCAACGATCAGCATCAGACACGTCCTATCACTTGGAGCCGACATTTTGCCGAACCCACCCATCGTTGATCTTCGAGATGTCCGCCTCACACTCACCAGCCGCGCTGGTGCAGTCGACATTCTGCGCGGTGTCACACTGACGGTTGATGCCGGCCAATCAGTGGCCATTGTCGGGCCATCCGGATCAGGCAAGACATCTTTGATGATGATCATGGCTGGTTTGGAACCCGCCACGTCGGGTCAGGTGGTCGTCGCGGGCCATGATTTCACGAAGCTGTCAGAAGACCGGCTGGCGCAGGCACGTGGTGCGGAAATCGGTATCGTCTTCCAGTCGTTCCATCTGGTGCCAACCATGACGGCCATCGAAAACATTGCGCTCCCTTTGGAATTCCAGGGTCGGGCTGATGCCTTCGATCAGGCAGCCGATCTGCTCACGAAAGTGGGCCTGTCAAAACGCGGCACGCACTACCCCGCGGAGCTTTCAGGTGGCGAGCAACAACGTGTCGCCCTGGCGCGCGCCGTCGCGATCGGCCCTCGCTTGATCCTGGCCGATGAGCCGACGGGAAACCTTGACGGAGAAACCGGCCGGCAGGTTGTTGATCTCCTGTTCGGACTTCGCAAGCAGACCGACACAACCCTGGTCCTGATCACCCACGACGAGCGCCTGGCCGCGAAGTGCGAGCGGATCATCCGCATGGCCGACGGGGTTATCCAGTCAGAGGAAGCAGCAGCCGCCGCATGAGCATTTCAGAAACGTCACCTGCATCCGCATTCAAGCTCAAGTCCGGGTGGTTTTCACGGCTGCCCCTGTCGATCCGCCTCGCCATCCGCGAGATGCGCGCAGGACTTGGAGGCTTTGGAATCTTCATCGCGTGTATCGCACTGGGCGTGATGGTCATCACCGGCGTTGGCGCGTTGACGGACACGCTGAGAAGCGGCCTGCAGGATCAAGGCCGCCTCCTGATCGGTGGCGATATCTCGATTGCCCGCATGCACACGCGCTTAACGGAACCCGAGCGCAATCAGCTCGCTGAAATCGGTGCAGTCTCGGAAACTTCGACCATGCGCACCATGGCGCGAAGTCTCTCGGATGATGATCAAGCCCTGATTGAGCTCAAGGCCGTCGGTGATGCTTACCCACTGGTCGGCAACTTAGAGCTGAGAGACGGCCAAACCCTCAAAACTGCTTTTTCTGATCCGTTGGCCGCAGCCGTGGATCCGATACTTCTGGAACGCCTCGGCATAAAGGTTGGCGACCAATTCACAGTAGGCGCGACCCAGCTGACGGCCACAGCCTTGATCGAGAAGGAGCCAGATGCCCTGGGCGACCGGTTGACGTTCGGCCCCCGTGTCCTCGTCAAAATCCCCACATTCGATGCAACGGGATTGTTAAAACCAGGGGCGCTCGTCCGCTGGCGCTATGCCCTCGCCATTCCAGACGCCATCGACAATGATCCAGGGCTTGTTGAAGCCCGGGAAGACCTCGCAGCCACCTTCAAGGACAAAGGTTTCACCGTCGTCGACCGGCGCGCACCCTCGCCCGACGTCACCCGAACCTTGGACCGCTTGCGCGAATTTCTAACCCTCATCGGATTGACCGCGCTGATGGTGGGCGGTGTCGGTGTCGCGAACGCGGTGGCAAGCTTTATCGACAAACGCCGCAAGTCCATTGCGACGCTCAAAAGCATCGGTGCGGCGAGCGGGCAGATTTTTTCGATCTTCCTGACCCAGATCTTGTGTGTGACGTTGATCGGCATCGCCATTGGTCTGGCGGGCGGCCTGATTGTGCCAGTAATCGTCAACACGTTTTTCGGCGATGTTCTGCCGGTTCCTGCAACTGTTACAGTGTCATTCGCCAGCATCGGTCTGGCGGTCGCATACGGACTGCTGGTGGCGCTGCTGTTTTCACTCTGGCCCTTGGGTCGCGCCGAACTTGTGCCGTCGGCGGTGCTGTTCAGGGATGACGTCTCGGGCGACCAGACGCTCCCGCGCCGCCACATCGTTCTGGCAACGATCCTCGTCGCAGCCGCGCTGTTCGCGATTTCGATCCTGGCATCAGATTCCCGGCGCGTCGCATTTGCTTTTTCGTTCGCGATCATTGCAATCTTTTCGGTGTTTTTCGCACTCGGCTGGCTGGTCAGCTGGGGCGCGAGACGCATGCCGCGTTCTAAGATCCCGGAGTTGGCTCTTGCGGTGGGCAACCTCGGCGCGCCCGGTGGCCTCACGCGGTCGGTCGTGTTGTCGTTGGGCTCGGGTCTGTCACTTCTGATGGCAGTTGCCCTGGCGGACTCCTCAATCGTTGCGGAATTGAAAGATCGCTTACCGGAGAACTCGCCGGATTACTTCGTGCTCGACATCCCGCGCGAAGAAATTGGTGCTTTCCGCCAAACCGTCCTGAAGGCGAAACCTGAAACGAAGATATTCGATGCGCCCATGCTGCGCGGCCGGATCGTGGCCATCGGCGATACCCCCGCCGAAGAGGTCAAAGCGCGGCCCGAATCCCGATGGGTCCTCAACGGTGACCGGGGTATCACCTATGCGGACGAACCACCCGCCGGGTCCAATCTGACGGAAGGTGAGTGGTGGCCAGCCGACTATGATGGCGAACCGCTGGTTTCATTCGAGGATGGGATCGCGAAAGGCCTCGGCCTCAAGATTGGCGACAAGATTACCGTCAACGTGCTCGGTCGGAACATTACAGCCAAGATCGCCAACTTCCGCAAAGTTGAATGGGAAAGCCTGACGATCAATTTCGTCATGGTGTTTTCTTCAAACACGCTGCGTGGCGCACCCACGAACATCCTTGCAACTGTGACGCTTCCGGAAGGATCGGCACTATCCGACGAGGCTGACGTCTCCCGCGCGATCACCAAAGACTTCCCCACCACCACGGTGTTGCGGGTCCGCGATGCCATTGCCGCGTTCGGTGAAATCTTTGGGAAAGTCATGATGGCTGTTCGGGTAGCTGGTGGGGTTACGCTGATCGCAGGTGCTCTCGTCCTCGCAGGCGCTTTGGCAACCGCTCAACGCCGCCGCGTCCAGGAAGCCGTGATCTTGAAAGCCCTCGGCGCAACCCAGCGGCGGATACTATCAGCACACGCCATAGAGTATGCATTACTGGCGCTCGTCACGGCGGGCTTCGCGATTTTGCTCGGCGGCCTTGCGGCCTGGGCCACGCTGACTTACATCATGGATGTTCGATTTACGTTCTCATGGTTGGCGGTCGGGCAGGCGATCGGATTGGCCTCTGGTCTGGTGCTTCTTTTCGGCGGTTTGGGCACTTGGCAGGCGTTGCGCGCCCGTCCCGTCCCCTATTTGAGATCGGAATAGTTTTTGCCATGGCGCGAAAACCCCGCAAAATGGGCCCCTGCGACAGTCTGCGCACGAAGTTTGGGGGATTGTTTTCGGCCTAAGACACCCTAAATATAAAGTGGCAGCGGCATGCTTGAAAACCAGGCCTGCGCTGAACATATTCGACTACGTGAACCGACGGTTGGGCTCAACCGGGGCTCGAAGTCACACCAAGTAGCGGTCACAAAGGAAACGCAGATGGCTCAATATGAAGACAATCTTGCCCGTCAGGGCGGCGTAACGGGCTCCGCGGCGGCCGTCGATGAAGGCCTTCGCTCTTATATGCTCGGCGTCTACAACTACATGGCGATGGGTGTCGCGCTCACAGGCGTGATGGCTTACGCCGTTTCAAGCATGGCCGTTCAGGATGGTCAGCTGACGCAGCTCGGCCAGTTGCTTTATACATCGCCGCTGAAGTGGGTTCTGATGCTGGCGCCGCTCGCATTCGTCCTGATCATCAGCTTTGGCATTAACAAGCTCAGCCCTGCCGCAACGCAAGGCGTCTTCTGGGCCTTTGCTGCAGTCATGGGTGTGTCGATCTCGTCGGTGTTCCTTGTGTTCACAAGTTCGTCCATCGCACAGATCTTCTTCGTCACCGCAGCAGCCTTCGCGGGTTTGTCGGCGTGGGGTTACGTCACGAAGAAAGATCTATCCGGCTGGGGTTCGTTCCTGATCATGGGTGTGATCGGTTTGATCGTCGCCTCGATCGTCAACATCTTCCTCGGTTCGAGCGCGCTGCAGTGGGCAATCTCCGTTATCACGCTTCTGGTGTTTGCCGGCCTGACAGCCTACGACAACCAGCGTTTGAAGGACGAGTACCTGATGATCCGCAATGATGCGGCAGCAGTTGCAAAGTCGTCGATCATGGGTGCGTTGAGCCTCTACATCAACTTCATCAACATGTTCATGGCCGCACTTCAGTTGTTCGGCGATCGCGAGTAGACGTGGTCGTAAGCAAAGCAAGTAGGCGTAGCGTATACGCGATGAGGGGTCCTGATTTCAGGGCCCCTTTTTTCTTGGTCTTGAATTGTCTGATGGATGAAGCGGTGTCAGACCTCGGCATCTCAATCTGCCACCCGAAAGACAACCCCAGGCTGTCAACATGTTTGATCCAACCATCGTGAGGCCAGCAACGCTCAACGACCTGCCAGTCGTTCAAGCGATCTATGCGAATGCTGTGAAATCGTCCGCCGCCACGTGGGACGAAACCGTCCCGTCTCTCGATGCCGTTCGAAAAAAGTTTCAACAGCTGAACTCGGCTGGTTACCCATATCTGGTCGCTCAGGGGCAGTCAGCGCCGGGTTCGGGAGAACAGAACTTCACCGAGACGCTGACGACAAAAGCACCGGCAGATATCGTTGGGTTCGCCTACGCTGGTCCCTTTCATCACCAATCCGGGTGGCGCTACACAGCCGAGCATTCGATTTATGTTTCGCAAGACCAGCATGGTCAGGGGATTGGCCGAACGCTGCTGGCCGCGCTCATGGATGAGCTCAGGCACAAAGGCTTTCGAACGCTCATCGCAGGGGTAAGCCGACCCGGCGCGGAGGCCTCCCTGGCCTTCCATAAGGCGATGGGCTTCGTCGAATGTGGGGTGCTGCCGAACACAGGCTTTAAGGACGGCCAATGGTTGGATGTCGTCTATCTGACATATGATTTCGGCGTGCCGACCGATATGCGGCGACGTCAGTAACAGGCAATGTCGGTGACCGGCAACGCCAAGAAGCGACCAACAAGATCAAGCCACGTCAATCAACGTTAGCCTCACCGCACCAGCCGCATAGGCTTGTCGATCGCCTTCAGCACCAGTCGCAAGTCGTGACCCCGCTTCACAATCAACCCGCTTGCGGACACGACGCGATAAGCGCCCTGTTTGCGGGCCAGCTTCGGCACCTTTTCGACCCGGTAAAGCGCGCACTCGCTGGTTCTTCGAAAAATGGAGAACGTCGCGACGTCAGCGCCCATGTCTATGGCGTAATCCCGCCATTCGCCAGCAGCCACCTGGCGGCCATAGACATCCAGCAGCGAGGCAAGCTCCTGACGGTTGAAACGTGTGACTGGAGGTGGTCGTGATCGGTCGTGGGAGTGTGAAGCCGTGTGGTCCGCCTGCGCCGCTCGATGACGCGGACGCAGCTCAACTATTGGGTCGGTATCGGTCACACACGCCTCCTGCCTTGGGTTGATGAACCTGTGGAGTAGAGTGGTTGCGACCCCGGCAATGGCTGTCGCACCACCGTCATGATCACTTGAAGGAGACCATGATGCAAGAGCCGACCTCTTAAGATCCTTTTTCGTCTATCCTGAACAGTTGCCAGCCGTTTTCATGCCCCGCGGACACGCAAAATCCGACTGCAGGTCCGACGCCACGGCGCTCCAAAAACTATGTTTTGAGAAGAATTCTGATTCGCCCTTGTGTGGCCGCAAATCATCGGCACTAATGAAATCGTCGCTGTCCGGTCAGTTTTTGAGATGAGGCTCTGGACTCTCAGCCCCCCAGCCCCCGGGGCCAGCTTTCGGGAATGAGACCGGACAGCGATCTTAATTCCTCTGCAATTGATCCGCCCACCCCTTCCTCGTCAGTCAAACAGCCTTCCCGCCAGCCACAGCCTGGCACGTCAGAAATCCAAAAAGCCCGCGTTGATCGCCATCGCAGTCTTTCGAACGGCGAACCGCAGTTTCAAAAGTTTATGCCATCCACGGTCTTGTCTCCTGTGTGATGTCTCCCGAAAAGGACCGGTGCCCCAAGGCCGGTCCTTTTTGCGTTCTCGGCACAAATTTCGGCCGCTCGACTGGGCAGGCCTGATTACGTCCCAATGGGGTAATGGGCATACCTCTCGGACGCAGCAGCAAAATCTGAATGAAAATTCAAGCGGCAAAGACGCTAAACGACATCCACTCGCGTTGACGCACGTAATGGACCTATCACCCATTCTAGCGCCTGACCCAGACGCGAACCAAACGCCAAAACTGAAAGTTGTCCCAACATGGCTGCAAAGACCAAATCCGCAAAACCACCGCCAGCCAAAAGCAGCCGAAAGCCGTCCAAGAAGGGCACTTCAGCAGCAAGCGGGACAGCGGCCAATCCGCTTTTGAAACCGTGGCGCACAACCTTTCAAGCGCCGCCGTTCGCAAAGATCGAACCTGCGCATTTCTCTGCCGCATTCGGTCACGCTATGAATGAGCACAATGCAGCGATCGCCAAGATCACCGACACCACCGCCGCCCCAACATTTTCCAACACGATCGAGGCGCTGGAAAAGTCCTCGATCCTGCTCAGCCGGGTGGCCTCGGTCTTCTTCAACTTGGCGGGAACGGAATCATCTGAAGACCTGCGCAAGATCGAGCGCGAAATTGCTGGCAAGCTGTCGAAGCACTCCAGCGCCATCTACCTGAACAAGCCGCTGTTTCAGCGCATTGAAGCTGTGTTCGCAAAGCGCGACGCGCTCAAACTGTCGCCGGAACAAGACCGCATGCTTGAACGCACGCACACGTGGTTCGTCAACGCAGGCGCCCGCCTGAAGAAAGCCGACAAATCACGCGTCTCCAAAATCAACGCACGCCTCGCTGAACTGGCCACCGCCTTCAACCAGAACGTGCTCATCGCCGAACAATCCTGGCATATGGCCCTGAAGGCCGCCGACCTTGCTGGATTGCCCGATGGAGTGAAAGACGCTGCCCGCCGCGCGGCGATCGACCTGGGCCTGAAAGGTGATGACGCTTATGCAATTACCCTCGCCCGCTCCAGTGTTGAAAGCTTCCTCACCTTTTCAGACCGCCGGGATTTGCGGGAGAAAGCCTTCAAGGCTTGGGTGAAACGCGCCGAAAAATCCGGACCTGACGGGAACCCCGCGATCCTTTCGGAAGCAATCGCGCTGCGCACAGAATTGGCCAACCTGTTGGGCTTCGACAGCTATGCCGATTACGCCCTGTCAGAAACCATGGCAAAAACGCCGGATGCCGTGGCTGGTCTACTCACACCCGTGTGGGAGGCGGCCAAGGATCGCGCCGCCGAAGAACGAGATGCCCTGCAGGCGCGTGCGAAAAGCGCTGGCCAGATCGAACCGCTGGAAGCATGGGACTGGCGCTACTATGCGGAAAAAGAACGCAAATCCAGGTTCGACATCGATGAGGGCGAAATCCGCCCCTACCTTGAACTTGAGAATATGATCAACGCGGCTTTCCATGTCGCCAACCGGCTGTTCGGTCTGACTTTCACCGAGCTAAAGGACGCTGAACGTTACAACCCCGATGTGCGCGTCTTTGAAGTCACCGACAAGGACGGCGCGCATCTGGCGCTGTTTTATGGCGACTACTTCGCAAGGCCCTCGAAGCGGTCCGGCGCGTGGATGTCACGCTTTCGCGCGCAGCATAATCTCGGGGGAAAGCAGACACGCCCCATCATTGTGAATGTGATGAACTTCGCACGTGGCGGCGAGAATGAGCCGACGTTGCTGTCCTTCGATGACGCGCGCACTTTGTTTCATGAATTTGGCCATGCGCTCCACGGAATGCTGTCGGACGTAACATACCCATCGCTGTCGGGAACCGCTGTTTCGCGCGACTTCGTCGAGCTCCCCTCGCAGCTCTATGAGCACTGGTTGGGGGAACCAGAAGTGCTGCGGGAATTCGCCAAACACTACAAAACCGGTAAGCCGATGCCGCACGCGCTATTGAAGCGTCTGAAGGCCGCCGAAAACTTCGACCAGGGCTTCGCAACGGTCGAATACACAGCCTGCGCTCTGGTTGATATGGAGCTACATGCCAGCGGTAATGGCAAACCAATCAAACCCGGTGCATTCGAAAAGAAAACACTGAAGGCGCTGGGCATGCCCGAAGAGATCGTGATGCGTCACCGGCTGCCGCATTTCATGCACATTATGGGCGGCTACGCAGCAGGCTATTACAGTTACATGTGGTCTGAAGTAATGGACGCTGATGCCTTCGCAGCGTTCAAGGAAGCCAAGAACATCTTCGATCCAGAAACCGCTGAGCGCCTCCGTTCGAACATCTATTCCAGCGGGAACGCCCGCGATCCCGAGCAGGCCTACCTCGCCTTCCGAGGGCGCCCGCCATCCATTGAAGGGCTACTCAAAAAGCGGGGGTTCGCGAGTTAGGCCGCGAATGGATCAGGCAAGTCGGCGCACCAAAGGGCTCAGCTTCGAGAAAGCTGGTCCACCATCTGCATCAGTTCACCGCGCATCGCCTTGATTTCATCTTCGCTCATCTGCAACCGCGATACGACGTGCTTTCGGGCATCCAATGCTTTGGCTTTGTGGTCCAGGCCGGAGCGCGTCAGGTGGATATGAACCTGACGCTCATCCGCCATACTGCGGACGCGGCGCACCAACCCCATGGCTTCAAGCCGTTTCAAAAGTGGCGTGAGCGTCCCGGTATCGAGCATCAATTGCGTGCCCAATTCAGACACGGCCTGACCGTCCTTCTCCCATAAAACGAGAAGAACCAGATATTGAGGATAGGTCAGCCCGACTTCACTCAGGCGCTCCCGATAGGTTTTGGTGATGGCTCGACTGGCAGCATAAAGTGCAAAACAGACTTGCTGGTCCAGTTTGAGGGCATCAAAAGGTTGGGGTCCCATACGGTTGTCGTCGATATAATCCATCGCCTTAAACCCTCCCGGTCTGCCGTAACATGACAGACCTGCAATATACTTTCTATTTATCTCAATTAATGAACACAGTCTTTTCAATCATTCAAAGGCGAAAATTTGGCAGCGGCCCACTTTAAGGCACCTCAAATACGGCAACATCCTTACGCGGAATGTCACATGTCCAGCCAAACCGGAGCGCAACCTCGCGCATCGTCCGTTCGCGAAAAAATATCACATGCGTCGGGTCCATCCGGTAATGCCAATTTGCAAATCGCGCATCGTCGGTCTGAAAACACGTCATGACGCCCAGCAAACCGCCAGGTTTCAGCAGGTCCGCAAGCTCAGCAAACAGTGAGTATGGGTCATATACATGCTCGATCACCTCGGAACAGGAGATGAAGTCGTATTTGCAGCCCTCGGCGGGCATATCGGGCGCAAACATAGGGTCATAGAGATCAACCGTGTGACCGGCTTTTCCAAACATGTCCGCAAGTGCCGGGCCTGGGCCACACCCAAAGTCCAGCCCATACGACCCCGCCGTCAGCTTCGCGTTCAAGGGATCAAAAAGCTTTGAAAGGAATGCCCTGTAGCCGGGGTCGTCGACGTCGTTTTGATGATGAGCGTAGTGAGCACGTTCATCCTTCAGGGACAGCCGCTGGCTTGGATCAAGGAACCGCGCCTCACACACGGGACACGCCCAATAATCAAGCGCTGAAACCGTGAGGAACGGGTGAACACGGTCGGACCTACATACCGGGCAAACCAGCTCTCCCCCGCAGTCACGCGAAACGTTTCCGGCATCTCGCGCAGCCGCTGGACGCTGACCCCTGCTCTTGCCCAACACCATGCGTTCGATCACAGGTCGGTGCTGTCGCCTTCGGCTTTCGGCCCCGGCTCGTTTGTTTTAGGCGTTGCCGGGCTTGCCGCATCGGGTTGAGCAGGTGCAGCTTCTGGGGGTTTCACCCGTGCACCTTCAGCATGCCGCCCGCGGCTACCGGGACCATGATGTCGGCCATGATGGCCAGGCTTGGAATGCCCACCTTTGCCGTGATGCCCCTTGCCGTGGTGGTAACCTTTGCCACCATGATGGCCTTTCCCGCCATGGTGACCCTTACCACCGTGATGCCCCTTGCCGCCGTGGTAGCCTTTCCCACCGTGGTGGCGGCATTTTCCGTGGTGTGGACAGTGGTGCCCTTTCGAGTGACCGTGTCCGCCACCGTGCTTTCCGCCATAGCTATAACCGTGATGACCATACCCGTGATGGCCACCCATTTTTCCATGGCCGCCGTAGCCACGGTGGCCGCCACGTTTGCTGCCACGACCTGGGCGACGCATCAGCATGCGCTCAGCTTCACCAAAGCGCGCAATCTGCTCAGGCGTCAGAGCAGCTTTCAAGGCTCCAATCGCAGCCAGAAGTTTTTCGCCGTCATTGCCGCGCTGAACAGCCCGTTCGGCCATCCGCGTGACGCGGTCCATTGGGTTCATAGCCCGATCTGGACCTTTACCGCCCTCAGGACGACGGCCCCGACGACCCTCTTCACCAGGACCGCCCCGCGGACCACCCCGCGGACCATCGCGCATGCCTCGTCCCCCGCGCGGTGCAATGGCCAGCATCGCATCCGTAAAATCGCGCCACGCATCAAGCTGGTTTGACCGAATACCGACGTAGGTTTCAGCTGCGCTCAACCGGCGGGCCATTTGGAGCACACGCCGTGCCCCAGGTCTGCGCCCCGCTTCAGGGGTGGCAGCGGCGGTATCATCGGCCTCTCCACCATCAGCCGAACCAGGCTCTCCCTCAGGAGTAGCACCAGGAGTGGCGCCCTCGGGTGGGTCCGAACCTTCTGGCGGTTCAGCCTGTGCCAGCAACCAACCCGCGTCGGAATAAGTGTCCAGTCCGAAATCTGGTTCGGCGTGCGCGGGCCGGACCGCGCCCGTTGCCAGTGCAATCGAGAAGATAAGGCCGAGAGCGGCAATCGATGATCGGCTCGGTATCGGTGTCGGGGTGCGTCTCAAATCATGTGTCATATCAGGGGTTTCCATGCGTTTTTTGGCCCAGGCAGTCGTTCTGACGATGAGATGGGCTTATTATGCTTCAGGCGCGGACCCTGAAGTGAAATCACAGCCGTTTTGTGATGAGCCTGAAATGATATCTGGCAAGCGTCGGTCTCAGGGCAATCGCGCAAGATGCTTGCAACGGCAGTCTGAGTCGGTGTCTCGACCGACAATGTGATTTCAGGTTCTAATGCCCGTACCACGCGGCGCCGACGATCGGCCCGCCTTTGCCGCGCTGCAGCAAGACGGCACATTTTTCGGCAGATGCATGCTGAACAGAGTGCAACGGCACCTGATAGGTCTTGGCCGTACCCGTCCACATCCCGATCGCCGAGATATTCCTGACGACGTTGAAGTAGCTCAGCACCTCACCGCGGTTTTCCCCGCGTCGAACGCCCACGTCGGCCTTAGTCTGGACCGATGCAAACCAAACGGTGAATTCGCCCTGCCCCATCGACGTCGGCCCGTCTGGTATCCGGATTTCGAGGTGATCACCGACCTTCCGCAAAACCGGCTTAACAATCATCGCCGTTTTGGAAAGACTCTGTATCGTTTTGTCGATCTCTGATTGCTTTGAGCCGACGGTATGGACTTTGCCGTTGACGACGATCTGCGGCGTATAAACGGCGCCATCTCCGCGAGATTTCGCATACTGCCGTTGGCGTTGTGAATAGCGGGGGCTGGCAAGCGTGTCCTTCCAACCCAGATAGTCCCAGTAGTCTACCGGCATGGTCAACGCGACCACGTCCGTCCGCTTGGCATACAGCTCAAATAATCGATCAGCCGGCGGGCAAGACGAGCAGCCCTGGCTGGTAAAGAGTTCCAGCACCGCAACAGGGCCTAATGATGATCCAGCCTTCGATTTTGCCTGCGCAAACGCAGGTTGCGCGAGACCTGCCCCGATCAGGGTGAGGCAAAGCGCAAGGCGTCCAGCACACAGGCGGCTTAATTGATACAATTGATTTTCCAGGTCTTCGTGTTGTGAAAGGTCGTGGTGATGAGGCACCCCGGTCCGGCCCGCCGGTGCGGGCAGAGAGCGGTGAGCTATGTATCGGCGAGGCGACGATGAACTGAAAGTCACGTCGTAGTGAAAAACGAGCAGTGGACCATGATCAAACACGATCACCTGCCAATCTCAAGAAAGGCAGAACAATCAGCAACTTCAAAAAACCTGATCAGGCTGATTTGCGCCCTAAGGCGGGTGAGCACCGGCACAACGTCACCACGACGTGATCGCAGCGCGCGACGTAAGACCTTTAGAGCATGTTCAGGAAAAGTGTACGCGGTTTTCCGCCCGGAACATGCTTCAAATCAAGAGCTTAGAGCCTGCTTTGCTGATCCACAAAAAGTAAACAGGCTCTAACGCGGTGAAACGCCATCAGATGACAGCGAAACAGGCGTCACAACACAAAAAGGGGTCCGCCAATTTGCGCGATGCAACTGGCGGACCCCAATGATGTCGACGGCTTTGCGTCCAGAACACGCTTTACGCGGCAGCGGCAAGGCCCCTGAGTACGTAATGCAGAATGCCGCCATTGTTGACGTAATCGATTTCATCAAGCGTATCGATCCGGCAAATCAGCGGGACGGTGAACGTGGTGCCGTCGGACGACGTGATCTCGGCCGTCATTTTCTTGCGCGGCGAGACATCGCTCAGGCCCAGGATCGAGACGATTTCATCACCCTTCAAGCCGAGCGACTGCCAGGAATGGCTTTCATCGAACACAAACGGCACCACGCCCATCCCCACGAGGTTGGAACGGTGGATGCGCTCAAACGACTGGGCGATCACAGCCTTGACGCCGAGCAGGTTGGTGCCTTTGGCAGCCCAGTCTCGTGATGAGCCGTTGCCGTATTCAATGCCCGCCATCACAACCAGCGGAACACCTTCGGCTTCGTATTTCATTGCGGCGTCATAGATCGGCATAACGGTGCCGTCAGGCCAATGCTTGGTCCAACCGCCTTCCTTCACCTTACCGTTTTCATCGCGAACCATTTCGTTCTTGATGCGAATGTTGGCAAAGGTGCCGCGCATCATAACCTCGTGGTTGCCGCGCCGGGTCCCATACTGGTTGAAGTCTTCAGGACGAATCTGGTGGCCCAGAAGATAGTCGCCAGCCGGGCTTTCTTTTTTGATCGCGCCAGCAGGTGAGATGTGGTCCGTCGTGATCTTGTCGCCGAACAACCCAAGAATGCGTGCGCCAACAATATCTTCGACAGGTTTTGGCGTGGCTTCCAGCGTCTTGAAGTAAGGCGGGTTTTGAACATACGTACTGTCGTTGTCCCAATCGTACGTCTGTCCGGCGCTGGTGGCGATCGCCTGCCAGTTCTCATCGCCCTTGAAGACATCAGCATAGCGCGCGGTAAACATTTCGCGCGTGACGTTTTCAATGATGAATTCCTGGATTTCCTTCGACGTCGGCCAGATATCTTTCAAGTAGACATCGTTGCCGTCGCGGTCCTGGCCCAGGGGTTCCGTCGTTAGATCTTTCTGTACGGTCCCAGCGAGCGCATAGGCCACGACCAGCGGCGGAGAAGCCAGATAGTTGGCTTGCACGTCGGGGCTGACGCGACCTTCGAAATTGCGGTTGCCGGAAAGTACACTGGCAGCCACTATGCCGTTGTCATTGACGGCTTTCGAAATCGCTGGTGGCAGAGGGCCGGAGTTCCCGATGCAGGTCGTGCAACCGAACCCGACGAGGTTGAACCCGATCTTGTCGAGGTAGGTTTGCAGCCCGGCCTTTTCGAGATACGCAGCCACGACTTGGCTGCCCGGCGCCAATGATGTCTTGACCCAAGGCTGGCTGTCCAAACCCTTTTCGACCGCGTTGCGAGCGAGAAGCCCGGCAGCGATCAGCACGCTCGGGTTGGATGTGTTGGTGCATGAGGTGATGGCAGCAATCACCACGTCTCCATGCCCGATATCGAAGTTTTCGCCATCAACTTTGACCCGTTTTTTTAATTCGCCGGGTTTGTTGAATTCAACCTCAAGTGATTTCGAAAAGCCGGTCTTGATGTCGGTTAGAGCCTGGCGGCCTTCAGGCCGCTTTGGTCCCGCCATCGATGCGACGACCGAGCCAAGATCAAGCTCGAGCATGTCGGTGAACACGGGATCAGCGCTTTCTGATGTGCGGTAGAGCCCCTGCGCCTTTGCGTAGGCCTCCACGAGCGCAATCCGATCGTCCTCGCGCCCCGTCATATTGAGGTAATTGACCGTCTCGCCATCGATTGGGAAGAAGCCGCAGGTCGCGCCGTATTCGGGCGCCATGTTGGCGATTGTCGCTCTGTCGGCCAAGGTCATGTTGTCAAGGCCAGGCCCGTAAAACTCAACGAACTTGCTTACCACACCATGCTTGCGCAGCATCTGTGTGACGGTGAGTACGAGGTCGGTGGCTGTGATGCCTTCTTTCAGTTTACCCGTCAGCTTGAACCCGATCACTTCAGGGATCAGCATCGACAGGGGCTGGCCCAACATGGCGGCTTCAGCTTCAATACCGCCGACACCCCAGCCTAGAACCGAAAGCCCGTTGACCATCGTCGTGTGGCTGTCTGTGCCAACGAGTGAATCCGGATAAGCAAGAACACCGTCGTCGGTCTCTTTCGTCCAAACCGTCTGCGCCAGATACTCCAGGTTCACCTGGTGACAAATGCCGGTCCCTGGCGGAACCACGCGGAAATTATCGAACGCACCCTGACCCCACTTGAGGAACTTGTAGCGCTCTCCGTTGCGCTCATACTCTTTTTCGACGTTGTTATGGAGCGCCTGTGGCGTCCCGAATTCATCGACGATGACGGAGTGGTCGATCACCAGATCGACAGGAACTAGCGGATTGATCTTCTCAGCATCCCCTTCAAGGCGGTTCATCCCATCGCGCATGGCGGCAAGGTCAACGACCGCTGGAACACCCGTGAAATCCTGCATGAGCACGCGGGCCGGACGGAACCCGATTTCCGCACCCGCTGAGCCCTTGTCGTTCAACCAGGCCGCAGCCGCCTCGATGTCAGCTTTCTTCACCGTGCGCCCATCTTCAAAGCGCAGCAGGTTTTCCAAAAGGACCTTCATCGAGTAGGGCAGCTTGGAAATGCCTTCCAGCCCGTTTTTCTCGGCTTCGATGAGTGAGTAATAGACGTAGGTCTTGCCGCCGGCATCCAGGGTGCGTCGGCAATTGAAGCTGTCCAGGGATTGAGATGTCACGCTGTAAAGGTCCTTATCTGAGAGCAGCCCCAATATACAAAGCGGCGCGCAATGGTCGAGATGTGTGCGACAGCCGGAAGATCATGAATTCCCGGTCTATCCATCCCGCATCCCATGGACGCCGCCATGATGGCAAAGCCACTCTGGCTCCAACGATGGGTTGTGCCGCGCCATCGGAGTGCCGACAGTCAAAGCCGCGTCTGGTGCATGAAATCGCCCGATCATTGGGTGCCAGTGATCAAAGCGTTTATGTTCTGCGGCTGTGTTTTTGCGCTGGCGTCGTGTGTCCTGAGGCCCGTATATAGGCTGCAAGCGGCCTTTCCGATAGTCGACTTCTGGTGCGTTCAGCGCACCAATTCACGCCCGCCAACCCCACCGGCGACGTCACCGTTCGCCGATTTGCTCATCCGTTTGTCGCTCGTCCCGCCTACGCGCGTTTCAAGGAACTTCATTTTTTGCTGCTGAACGTCGAAAGCCTGATGATTGACCGCGGGGAGCGTCGCATTATCCGCGATCTGTCATTCCAGGTCAGAAGCAGTGAAGCACTACTCCTGCGCGGCAGAAATGGTGCCGGCAAGACGACACTCATCCGCGCCATCGCCGGGTTTTTGGCGCCGACGTCTGGAAAGCTGACGCTCGAAGGTGGGCACGAGGAGATGACGCTCGCCGAACAGTGCCACTACATTGGCCACTTAAATGGCGTGAAGGCAAACATGACGGTCAGCGAAAACCTCGGTTTTTGGGGCCGCTATCTGGAGCCTGACGCCGACCGGGCCGCTCAGCAGGATAGGCTTGAAACTGCACTCGAAACCTTTGATCTCTTGGCGCTGGAAGACATTCCGGCGGGCTACCTGTCGGCTGGTCAGAAGCGTCGGGTTGGCCTTGCGAGACTGAAGCTGGCCGACCGTCCGCTCTGGCTTTTGGACGAACCAACGGTGTCTTTGGACACCGCTTCCGTTGCAATCCTGGCCGAGGCCGTGAAATCGCATGTGGCGTCTGGCGGGTTGGCCATCGCCGCCACGCACATCCCTTTAGGCCTTGAGACGGCCCGTACACTCGAACTGGTCCCAAACTTGAACCTAGATTCGACTGGCGCTGAAGCCGATGCGGAGGCGTGGTGATGGGGGCGTTCCGGCAACTGTTGATGCGCGACATCCAACTGGCTCTGCGCGAAGGCGGGGCACTTGGGACTGCGCTGGGGTTCTACCTGCTTGTCGTCGCGCTGTTGCCGCTCGGTCTCGGCCCGGACCTCAAATTACTGTCTCGGATCGCCCCCGGCCTGCTCTGGATTGCTCTACTGCTTGCGGCATTGCTGTCGCTGGGGCGCATTTTCGAGACCGACAACGACGACGGCTCTTTAGAGGTAATGGCGCTGGGTGGTTTACCACTCGAGTTGGTTGCCGCCGCAAAGGCTTTGGCCCATTGGATTACGACAGGTATTCCATTGGCGCTCCTGGCACCTCTGTTGGGGATTTTGCTGAACCTGGAGTTCCAAGCCTATGGCCCGCTGGTCCTGACGATGCTTGCGGGCACCCCAGCAATCAGCTTCCTCGGCGCCGTGGGGGCTGCGCTGACGTTGCGGGCGCGCCGTGGGGGTCTGCTGCTGGCGCTCCTTGTTCTGCCACTCTTCATACCGACGCTGATTTACGGGATCACGGCGATCACCTCAGTCACGGTCAACGTCGATGGCGGTTTTTCATCCGCCCTGTCGATCCTGACGGCCGTCTCGTTGGGGTCAATGGTGCTGGGCCCGATCGCCGCCGCCGCCGCCCTGCGCATCCAGATGCAATAGTAAACGCCTCAAAACGCAGAATGTTTCACGCAAATGTTTCACGTGAATCTGCAACTCGTTTTCATTTGAATGAATAATCCGCCGGGCTGGCGCTGCGGGCGTCGGGTTTGATGAGCCAGGGTCTTCAAGACCATTCTCAGGCCAAGCCCTGCTATGCCGGCTGAGGCTTTTTCTCCCCGTTCTCATCGCGTTCGATTTGGGGAGAGGTGTGACGGGCCCTTCGTTCGGACCCGTTGCTGGACGTGGGGCGTCCAGCGTTCCAGATAATCTCGCCGGAAACAGGCAGAGTATTGAAATCTCTTACTTTCCTGCGATCTGGCGGGCGGCTTTGGAGTTTGTGAGGCCGGCTTTGACGAGTGCCTTAACGCATGTGTGTGAGAGGTTCGAACCGTTCTTGCGGAAGCACTGCTTGACGGCTGGTGTGCCTGGAGCGTGCTGCGA